>JAEYYB010000048.1 GCA_023430975.1 Bacillota bacterium
AGAAGGTCACACCCGTTCCCATCCCGAACACGGCAGTTAAGCTTCTTAGTGCCGACGATACTTAGACGGTTGCGTCTTGGTAAAATAGGTAGTCGCCAGATTTATATCAGAGCCTTATGCGAATAGCGTAAGGCTCTGTTTGCATTTACAAAGTATTTGTTGTAAAAACCAAATACAACGATGTAAATATTTATGGAAAACCAGTAAAATAAATAGTATAATAAATTATGTAAATTAAATAAAGCGAGCCAATAATACTCTATTCATGAGGGGGGAGCAAAAATGAAATTTATAAGCGTCTTAGCTTTTTGTTGTGCAAATTTGTTAATGAAACAGCTAAAAGAAAATCATGAAAAAAGAAGAGTATATTACTATGGTTTTACGGTTGTATTTGGGGCAATTTTAAAAGGATTAATCATTGTATCTATTTCATATCTATTTGGAGTGTTGCTACCGACTTTATTTATTGTTTTAATGTTTGGGTCGGTAAGGATGATTGTTGGTGGTAGTCATCTTGATACATATTGGAGATGCATTTTTACATCCCTGTCTTTCTTTATTTTAATAGGTATAACTTCAAAGTATACATTCAGCTATTGGAGCAGTACAAGTATAATTGCACTTGTTTTATTAACCTTTATAATAGCTTTTACAGGGATACTTAAATGGGCACCCTCTGATTCTCCAAACAGACCTATAACTAATGAGAAAGAGATAAAAAAGTTTAGAAATCTATCAATTATATATGCCATACTATGGCTTTTAGCAATTTTCTCTGTTTCAATTCTTAATATTACAGGAAGTCTTTCAAATTCATCAAAGATTTATATTATTGCTGCATGCTTTACCTTCCTACTGGCGATATTTGCTATAAGCCCTGCTGGATATAAATTTTTTAGTTTTATTAGTGGTAAAAAGACAAAAGTAAAATTTTAGTATACATTAGTCAGACATTTTATATAATAGTGATCAATTTAGACTCAGCATAGATTAATATTTGTTTATCCACAATTGTTCCTTTACAAAAAAGCATTATAGTATTAAAATAGACATTATACAAACTTTTTATCAATGTAAGAAGGATTTTCTTTTAAAGATTACTTCACACATTTCGCAAGAGTTATGAGTTTACAGCCAGCTTTGCGAAACTGATATGTGAAGTATTTGTTTAAAATGAATCCTTATTTTATGATATATTTTGTTAAAAGTTTAGCAATATATATGACTTTTAGTTGAATTAATATATAGAATATAACATGATTTCTTAAATAATAAGACAAAAATTGCAAAATCACATATGATTTTGTTATAAAAGATTTAAGGTAGGGACAATAAATGGATAACAATGAATTAAAGAAAAAAATAATCGAGTTAAAAGAAAAAAGAAATGCAGTTATTGTGGCACATAACTATCAGGTGGATGAAGTGCAGGAGATAGCAGATGTTGTAGGTGATTCCTTTGCACTGAGCAAATACTGTGCATCTGTTGATATTGATACTATTGTATTTTGCGGTGTACATTTTATGGCTGAAAGTGCCAAAATATTAAGCCCGGAAAAAACAGTACTTCTACCGGAGATTGACGCTGGATGCCCAATGGCAGACATGGTAACGGCAGAAGGCCTTATTGAAATGAGGAAGAAGCATCCTAATGCGGTGGTGGTTTGTTATATAAATTCCTCTGCAGAGGTTAAGGCTGAGAGTGATATATGCTGCACATCTTCAAATGCAGTTGATATCGTCAAAAAGATTAAAGAAAAGGATATTATTTTTGCTCCGGATCAAAATCTGGCTAATTTTGTTGCAAAACAGGTACCTGATAAGAATATTATACCTTGGAACGGTTTTTGCATCACACATCATAAAATAAGGGCAGAGGATGTAGTTAAGATTAAGGAACTTTACAAAGATAGTCTTTTACTTGTCCACCCGGAATGCAAGCCTGAAATAGTAGAATTGGCAGATTTCGCAGGAAGTACCAAGCAAATAATTGATTACGCTACAGAATCAAAGCACGAAAAGTTTATTATTGGTACAGAAATGGGTGTTTTATTTAAACTTAAAAAACAAAACCCAAATAAAACGTTCTATCTTATGTCCCAAGGGCTGTTATGCCCAAACATGAAGAAAACATCGATTCTAAGTGTCTATAATTCGCTTAATGATATGAAATATGAAATTAAAGTTGATGAAAATATAAGAGTAAGGGCTAAAAACGCCCTTGACAGGATGCTCGAATAAAAAAATAGCAAAAATATTACTATATGAAAAGTGTTAATAATCTTACATTTGTCAGAGCAAATAATGAACGCTTTTACGGGATTTGCGATAGACAAATGTAAAAGACTATTCACTTTTTATATAAGTTAAAATTATTTCAAATTTGTAAAGGGCTGATTGAATTGAATGATTTAAGGTATTTGATAAATTTTAATTCCGATGAAATAGAAAAAGAATATCATGATGTTATTATCATAGGCAGTGGGATTGCAGGTGTATACACAGCCCTTGAAATACCGGAAGAGTTTGATGTTGCCATTGTGACTAAAGAGACTATTGATATTAGCAACTCGGTTTTAGCACAAGGTGGTATAGCTGTTTCACTAGATAAGGAAGATTCGCCGGAGCTTCATTTCAAAGATACAATTGTAGCGGGTGCTGGTTTGTGTGATGAGGAAAGTGTTTGGGTACTTGTTAAAGAAGCTGCATCAAATATAGAGTGTATTTGCAAGTATGGGGTCAACTTTGATAAAAAGGGCGATGACTTGGCGTTAACAAGAGAGGGTGCCCATAGCAAAAACAGGATTATCCACGCAGGCGATACAACAGGTAAGGAAGTTTGTGACAAGCTTATTGCTGAGGTTAAAACGCGTAAAAATGTTGTTATTAAGGAAAGGGTTTTTGCCATTGACCTTATAACAGAGAATAATGAATGCAAGGGTATTTTGGTATATGATGAGGATTCTGGTACCTTTAAATTATACTTATCTAATTTCGTTATATGTGCAACCGGAGGATTTGGACAGATTTATACAAATACCACTAACCCGGAGGTTGCTACAGGTGATGGTATATCCCTTGCCTATAGAGCGGGAGCGGAGCTTATGGACATGGAGTTCATTCAGTTTCATCCTACCGTTTTGTATCATCCTGAGAACAAAACATTTCTTATCTCTGAAGCTGTTAGAGGTGAAGGGGCTAAGCTTCTAAATAACAAAGGAAAGAGGTTCATGCCTGATTATCATGAATTATGTGAATTGGCCCCAAGAGATATAGTTTCAAGGGCAATTTTTGCTGAAATGGCAAAAACCGATTCTACAAACGTGTATCTTGATATTTCTTTTAAGGACAAGGATTATCTTGAAAACCGTTTCCCAAATATTCTGAAGACCTGCCTTAGCTATGGAATAGATATAACCAAAGATACAATTCCGGTATCTCCAGCAGAGCATTACTGCATGGGTGGTATAAGGACTGATGTATTCGGAAGGACTAATATAAAAGGCTTTTACTCTTGTGGTGAGGCAGCTTGCACAGGCATACACGGAGCCAACCGTTTGGCCAGCAATTCTCTGCTGGAAGGCCTTGTATTCGGACATAAGATAAGTGATCTTGTAAAGGAAGAACTGAATGATAAGGATAAAAGAACGGTCCGTTTATCTATAAATTATTTTGTTCCAAGGCAAAAGATCCAACTGGACAAAAAAGAGATAAAGAATAAAATTCAGGAAATTATGACCAGGTATGTAGGTATTATCAGAGATGAAAAAGGCCTTTTGAATGCTTCAAACTTAATAAATGGTTATTATGAAATGATAATGAACATGGACTATAGCACCATAGAGGATTTTGAACTGCATAATATAGTGCTTTTATCAAAGCTTGTAGTGGAGTCTGCTTTGGAAAGAAAGGAAAGCAGAGGAGCACATTTCAGATCGGACTATAGTAAAACAGATGATGAAAACTGGCAAAAAAATATTATATTAGTTAAAAAATAATACGGCTTGCCTATATTAAAAGTGTTAATAATCTTACATTTGGCGGAGCAAATAACGAACGGTTCAACGGGATTTGCGACATACAAATGTAATAGATTTATTACTTTTAATATAGTTTATCATAAATTTAATTTATTTTTATGTAATTGTGGAGAGTGATTAAATGTTAAATAGATTTGAACTTGATGATTTTATTAAAACAGCCTTGAGGGAGGACATTGCTTTAGGTGATATTACAACTGACAGCCTTATTGACAAAGCATCAACTTCTACAGCTGTTTATATAGCAAAAGATGACGGTATCATAGCAGGTTTGTTTGTATCGGAAAGAGTATTTAAAATATTAGATGAAGAAATTGAGTTTGTAAAAAAGGTTAATGACGGTGATAGGGTCAAAAAAGGGGATATAATTGCTCAAATAAAAGGCAGCACATCTGCATTATTAAAAGCAGAAAGAACGTCTTTAAACTACTTACAGCACCTTTCAGGTATAGCCACCAAAACAGGAATGTTTGCTGAAAAGTTGAAGGATCTTAATACCAAGGTAGTGGATACAAGGAAAACCACACCGGGGCTTAGGGCACTTGAGAAATACGCTGTTAAAATGGGAGGCGGCTCAAATCATAGATTCTGCCTTTCCGATGGTGTTTTAATAAAGGATAATCATATTAAAGCTGCTGGTGGGGTAAAGCAAGCTATAGAGAAGGTAAGGGAAAATATTCCTCATACCATAAAGATTGAAGTTGAAACAGAGACGATTGAGCAGGTAAAGGAAGCCTTAAATGCAAAAGCTGATATAATTATGCTTGACAACATGAGCCTTGATCAGATGAAGGATGCTGTTGTGTTAATTGACAGAAGGGCAACTGTCGAGGCATCTGGTAATGTAAGCCTGGATTCTATACGAAAAATAGCAGAAACCGGAGTAGATATAATATCCGTAGGAGAGTTGACACATACTGTTAAGGCCTTTGATATATCAATGAGATTCGTTTAATACTGCGAAAAATATAAAGACACTTTGAACTTTTTAGGCTTGCCGTTAATAATAGTTCAAGGTGTCTTTTTGGTTTTATTAAGGGAGAGAATTGGAAACAGTTATCATAAAGCATTGGGATAAACAATAGGATAAACAGCATTAGTATCCATGCAAAATATACAAAAGGCTGCAAATGTGTTTGATATAATTAGAATAAATGTTCTGTAATAAAAAAGTACTTGACACAAATAAAAATTCCCTGTTATAATATATATTTTTTTGACAAAATTTTTTATTTGTGATATAATTGTATCAAACAGAAGATGAGGTGATTAAATGATTGAGAAGGGTGATTTGTTTCAGATTAAAAGGGATATTGAAACCTGCATAGGCGAAAAAGTTCAATTAAAAGCGAACAAAGGAAGAAAAAAGACGTTTATAAGAGAAGGCGTACTTGAAAACACCTATTCCAGCATCTTCATAGTAAAGTTTGAAAATGAATACGAAGCTACCAGAAGAGTATCATACAGTTATACGGATATATTAACAAAGGCAGTTGAGTTGGTAGTTTGCAAAGACAACAAGAGAATTCAGGTCAGTTGATGTTGCTATAGGTATTAAAATAATTGCAATTACTTTCAAGAGTATAAAAAGGCCGGATTAATCCGGTTTTTTTATACTCTTGAATACTCTTCTAATTAATAAAAACAACTCTTAAAAAATTTATCATATATTCTCAAAAGTTTTAATATACATTAATCAGAAATGACTAAAATATTTTCGACGATTTAACGGGGTTTTGGACGATGAGAATCGGATGTTATTTCTTAGCCATTACTAAGTGACTTATGGTTTGCTGTTATTATATATTAAGCTTTGAGGAGGATTAAACTATGTCTCTTGATACTGTAAGGGAATCTTTTAGGGTTATTGATTCGGTAAATGAGGAATCAATACAAACCGTTGTAGAAAATGACGTGATAGTTCCCGATGTAAAGCCGGATATAATGAGGATTTTGTTATTAGACGGTGAAATTTCCATTACCAGCACAGATATATCGAACGAGAGAATAAGTATATCTGGAACTATTAAGTACAAGATACTGTATATTTCAGACGATGAGAACTCCAGCATAAAGAGTATAAACACCAATGCACCATTTAATAGTGATGTTAGTATTTCTAATGCAAGAGCAGGAATGATACCTTTAGTAAAGGGAGAGATTGAACACATCGAATATACGCTTTTAAACGGCAGAAAAGCCAATTTGAAATCAATTTTAAAGATTGATGTAAAGATACTTAATGAAGCAGATAAAGAGGTTATATGCGATTTAAAGGGGTATGATGACATTCAGGTCTTAAAGGAAAATGTAAACGTTAACAATTATGTTGGGTTTAACAAAGCAGATGTTCTTGTGGAAGACAGTCTTGAAGTTCCATCGGGAAAACCGGCGATTAAGGAAATTTTGAGGAATGATATAAAAATAATCAATAAGGATTATAAGGTATCTGAAAATAAGATAAATGTAAAGGGCGAGCTTAATATTTCAACGCTTTACATAGCTGATGATGAGCAGAGGAGCTTCCAATCCATGGAGCATGAGATTCCCTTCTCAAAGCAAATAGATATTGAAGGTGCCGGAGATAATTCAAGCTGTGTTGTGGATTATGATATAATCGACTATAGGTTTGAAGCCGGGGAAGACAGCGATGGCGAGTTAAGGTACTTAAATGGGGAAGTATCTCTGGAGGTAAGCGGACGCTGCTATGAGAGGAAAAGCATGTCTGTGATTTCCGACGCTTATACACCTCAAACTTTTATTGAATTTGAAAAGGAAGCGTTAGAGATTGAAGATTCGGTAATGGAAAATAAAAGCCAGATTATTTTAAAGGATACTATAGGAATAAATGAGGAAAATCCAGATATATCAGAAGTGTTCAATGTTATGTGTAGTCCTGTCTTAAGTGAGTTTAGAATGTTGGAAGATAAGGCAGTTGTAGAAGGATTTATAAAGGTTAATATGCTTTATGTTTCAAATAATGCAGAGGACCCTGTATCATGCTTCCAGCAGGAAATACCTTTTAGACAGAACCTGGATATAAAAGGCATGAAGCCTGATATGAAGTGTGATGTGAATATGGATGTTGAACACTATAACTATAGTGTTGTATCTGTAAGTGAAGTGGAAATAAGGATGGCTATAGGTTTAAATATTACCTGCTTAAATAAGCAGACAGTACCTTTTATGGTATCAGCATCAGAAAATAGCATTGAAGAAAACAAGAAAAGCCGCAGACCTAGCATGACCATCTATTATACCCAGCAGGGTGATAATCTTTGGAAAATAGCAAAAAGATATTTTACAACCATAGATGAAATTAAACGATTCAATAATATCGGAGATAAGGATACTTTAATTCCAGGTCAACAAATAGTTATTCCTCAAATGATTGTTTGCAATTAAAGGACGTTTAAAAATTCTCTCATTCAGATATTTTATGTATAATACAAGGATGAAAGTGCCTGAAAATATTGAATCAGGCACTTTTTGTTGAAATAAGATTGTATATTGTATATAATATTATTTGCTTGCTAAATTTTTATAATGGGGTTAGTTCCTAAGTTGGGGTCAAAATGGAAAAAGTCGAGTATAAGGCTAGGGCAAAAATTAACCTTTCTCTTGATGTTTTAAGAAAAAGAGAAGATGGTTATCATGACTTGAAGATGGTTATGCAGACACTTGGGCTTCATGATCTGGTTAGTATTGAAAAGACAGCTAGTCAGATAGAGATCGAATGTAATAGTGCTTATATACCTGAAGGAGAAGGCAATATTGCATATAAAGCTGCCAGGGTTATAATGGATGAGTATGGTGTAAAAACCGGTATAAAAATAAATATAAAAAAAATGATCCCTGTTGCAGCTGGTTTGGCAGGAGGAAGTTCAGATGCTGCTGCTGTACTAAAGGGCATAAACAAGTTATATGAGTTGGGAGCATCTATGGATGATCTTGCCAGGCTGGGTAAGAAAATAGGTGCTGATGTTCCATATTGCATATTCGGAGGGACCATGCTTTCAGAAGGAATTGGAGATATTTTAACAAGGATTTCTCCCTTTGATGGTGTGGACATCATGTTGGTTAAACCTAAGATTGGTGTATCAACGGCCTTTGTATATAACAATTTAAAGCTTGAAAAGGTTGTTAATAGACCTGATACAGAGCTTATTATCCAAGCTGTAGCAAATAAAAATTTGAAGGCTGTAGCAGCCAATATGAGGAATGTATTGGAAACAGTAACTGAAGCAAGATATAATATTATCTCAGAGATTAAAGAAAGGCTTCTTAAAAATGGTGCTATAGGAAGCATGATGAGCGGAAGCGGACCTACTGTTTTTGGAATATTTGAGGACAAGCTAAAGGCACAGAAAGCATATGAATCTATGAAAAATAACAGGTGGGATTGTTTTATTACACAAACAATTAATGAGGAGATGCAATAATATGCAGGGCAAATTATCTAAAATAAATTTAAATAATTATAAGCCACTCAGAGATGTGATTTTTGATACATTGAGAGATGCTATCATATCGGGTGAATTAAGGCCGGGAGAGAGACTCATGGAGGTTCAGCTGGCAGAAAAAATGGGAGTTAGCAGGACTCCTGTAAGGGAAGCAATCAGGAAGCTTGAACTTGAAGGATGGGTACTAATGACAGCTAGAAAAGGTGCAAGTGTTTCCGGCCTTTCAATGAAGGACATAATGGATGTTTTGGAGGTAAGGGCGGCATTGGACGGTGAAGCAGCGTTTTTGGCAGCTTCGAGAATAAAAGATGATGAACTTAAAGATCTTAAAACTGTAGAAGCCCAGTTTGCCAGAAATGTGGAAAAGGGCAATTTCCAAGATATTATTAAAAAAGATGTGGAGTTTCATGAGGCTATTTATAGGGCTTCAAGAAATGATAAGCTCATACAGTTAGTGAGCAATTTAAGAGAACAGGTTCAAAGATTCAGAATTATGTATACAAAAGATTTCAGCACCCCCGGTAACCTCGTTAAAGAGCATATTGAGATATTTGAAGCTATAACTTCGAGAGATGGAGAAAAAGCACAAAAGGCTGCATATGAACACATAGATAATCAAAAAGAAGCAATCATTAATTCAATGAAAAACATGAGGTGATTTCAGATAATGGGAATCACCTCATTGCTGATGTCTTGGGAGTTATGGTGTATTCTACACCATAATTTATCACGACAACAATCAAAGTTGACAAAATCATTTCATGATTTTGTTCTCAGAAAACTTCAAATCCCATTTGGTATATCTGACTTTTGATATCCTGTGGCTTTATTTCATCTGGATTGTAATCTATTTTAACCATCTGTGACTTAAGATCGGTATCAACATTTTTAATTCCTTTTAAGACTTTTAAATCTTCAGTTATTTTGCCGGTGCATGCACTGCATGATAATGACGGAACATTAAAGTTAACGGTCTCCATTTATAATCTCCTTTATCGTATACAAAGAATTGTAATATTGAATTTTGTAATCTCCTTTTTATTTTGCCTTTAAAAATTAAAAAATATTCATTTCAAGGCACGATACAGTCATTACATTAACCATAAATAAAAATACATAAAAAGACGATAATTATTGTATTGTGATAAATAAGTTATAATACAGGAGGTTTGACTCATGAATATAACGGAATTGAGTACACCCTTTTTAAGCAGTATTAAAAATATCATTTACCAGATGAGTAATGTTTCGGTTAGCTATGATGGTGAGTTTTATGGAGAAAATGATGATATTATTTCCTATGGTGTTTCTTCAATAATTACTTTTTCAGGGTTATTTATAGGGAGGCTGCTTATTGATATGGAGCCTGGACTTGCCCTTACAATTGCACAAAACATAAACGGAAATTCATTTGCATCTGCAAAGGACGATATGGTTCTTGCCACTATCTCTGAGCTCAACAATATTATAGCTGGGGATGGAATTACTCAGTTAAACAACAGTATGAGCCTGAAGCTTAGATTAGCACCGCCTATAGTTTTTGCAGGTAACAACCCTGTTATATGTATTCCAAAGATTTCGTCCCAGTCGATAAACTGTACAACAAAATACGGCAAACTTAAGTTCAATATTGCCTTCGAAAGGAGTAAATAGTTATGGACATAAAATATATTAATCCGTTTTTGCAGGCTTTAGTTAATGTACTCGGAGAATTCGGGATAAACGATGTAACTAAGAGTGAACTCAAAAAGAAGGAAAAAATGCATGTTGATATGGACATAACATCGGTTATTGGGCTTATTGGAGGAACAAGAGGAAATGTTGCATATTCGTTTTCGGAGGAAACAGCTAAAAAAATTGCATCTGCTATGATGATGGGAGCACCTGTTGATACTATGGATACACTTTCAAGAAGTGCCATCAGTGAATTAACAAATATGGTAACGGGAAAAGCATGCAGCATTTTATCTGAGAATGGTCTTATTACTGACCTGACACCGCCTTCTCTCATATTCGGGAAGGATATATATTTTATAATAAGCTCAGTGGAAACAATTTGCCTTGAAATGAATACCGGATTCGGTAAGGTTGAAATAAATATAGGATTGGAAATGTAGTGGTAATAGGTGTTATAATAGCAAAATAATGGATAAGCCTGCACCATTATTTCATTGCAGTTAACACTTTTATATGGTAGTATTAATATCAAATAAAACTACATTACAGGGGCCGATAGAATTATGTGGTATAAAGAGTTTTTGAGCAGGTATAAAGCAGGAATTTCGCATGAATTCCTTTTTTATTTCAATGTTAGGGATATTGTAGACAATTATAGGAATATTGAAAGGTACCTCTATGAGGAGTTTTTAAAACAGAGAAATTTTGGGATTATTGCCTTTTATGATATTTCAAGAGGTCTTACATTTTTTGACCCGGGAATGGAAAGGGAATTTAATAAAATTACTTCAAACGAGTTGGCAGGCCAATACAGGCTAATGCCATCCAAGTTGTTTCCCTATATAGATAAAGCTCTTAAAAGTACAAAAATGGCTATTTTCATTGATCATGTGGAGAAGATAATACCTTCTGGAGATGTGGGCAGCCTTTCTTTTGAAGAGCGTTCAGCATTAATATGGATTAGCGGCTGGTCAGTAGACTCTAAAATTTCCAGTGTAGGGTCATCGGTATTTATGATGGCAGACAACCTGGCAGATGTGAGCAAGGAGATATTTAAGTCTTCGTACAGGGTTGAGCCTATTATTGTGGAGCTTCCGGGAGAACAGGAAAGAAAGGAATATATTGAGTACCTTCTGAAGGAAGATGTGGTTAAATGTGATGTTACCATAGATGAGTTTGCCAAGCTCTCATCAGGATTAAATAAGAAGTCCATTAAAGATATAAAGCTTAAAGCTGAGGCAGAGGATGTGCCGGTAAGTTTTGAGTTTATCAAGGAAAAGAAGCACTCTGTTCTTAAAAAGGAATATGGAGATGTTCTTGAATTTATTTATCCGGAGATAGGATTTGAGGATATTGGCGGAATGGAAAAGGCCAAGAATTACCTTTTAAAAAATATTATAAATCCTATAAAGAAGGGTGATTTAAGAAGAGTTCCGATGGGAATACTTTTGTGTGGTCCTTCAGGTACAGGGAAGACTCTTCTTGTAAATGCATTGGCAAAGGCCAGCGGGTTTAACTGCGTTAAAATTGATATGTCCAGAATTTTAGGACAATATGTCGGCGAGAGTGAAAAGAACTTTAAAAAGAGCCTTCTTGGGGCACAGTCCCAGCAGCCTGTTATAGTATTTGTGGATGAAATTGATACCGCATTTCGCAGAGGCGATAACGAAGAAAATGGTGTAAGCAGAAATATATTTAGTGAATTTTTGCAGTTCACCAGTAATACAAATAATAGAGGGAAAGTAATATTTATAGCTGCTACCAACAGGCCTGACCTATTGGATGCTGCACTTAAAAGGGCTGGAAGGTTTGATAAAAAGATTCCGATTCTCCTTCCAGAAGACAACGAACGGGCTGAGATTTTTAAGATAATGATTATGAAGTACAAGTTTGAAACAGACATCGAGGACTTTGTTCCTTTTGCAAAGAAGGCTGAGAACTATACCGGTGCTGAAATAGAGGCGGTAGTGAGAAAGGCTTATGAACTGGCAAATGAGGATGAGAAGGAAGACACTGTAATAACAAGTGATATACTGTTCGAGGCTCTCCATAGGTGCAGGCCAAGTACTCAACAGGTTGAATTCATGACACTTTTAGCCATCAAGGAATGCGATGACAAAGATCTTTTGTCTGATAAATACAAGGATATGCTGGATAATGAAGAGGCAATTGACGAAGGTATAGCCTTTGGTAAGGGATGATTAAAATAAAAAATAAATATTATTTTCAAATTTATCAAACAAAACGCTATAAATATCGTATTTTAAATAGGGTTTACAATCACTGTAATTTGTTATAAATTAATATTATATAAGAATTTTAAGGAGGCAATAAAATATGGGTTTGTTCAGTAGGCTTGGGGCTATGGTTAGAGGTTTTTTCGGAATGTTTGTAGGAAACATGGAAGAAAGAAATCCGGAGTTACTATTTGAAGATATAAAGAACCAGGTGGATAAGGCAAGGAAAGAAGCAGAACAACAGATAATTGAAATTCAGACAAATGCAGAACTTATAAAAATAGAAATGAAAAATGCAGAGAAAAATCTTAATGCTGTTAAAGCAAGGGTAGAAGCAGCTCAAAGGCAAGGGGATATGGACATTTTAGTTGAACTCCTCGTACAGGAAGAAGAGCTTCAGACTACCTATGAAACACATAAGGCTACCTATGATAATGCGATGGTTGAAGTAGCTCGTATTAGGGAAGATTTCAAGATATTCGAATCAGAAATGTCTGCGAAGCTTAATGAGCTCAAGACTTTGAAGTCACAGGCAAAAATGGCTACTTTAAGAGAAAATATAAACTCAGTTAATGCAAAGTACTCTTCAAGAAATAACAGAGTTGGAAGCATTAATGACAGCATGGATAGAGCGAGGGAAATTGTTAATAAGAAGACTGCAAGAGCTAATGCAGTAGAATCTTTAAATTCTGACAATACAGAAATGAAGATAAAGAGATTGGATATGAACTCTGCCAGAGAAAGGGCAAAAGCCAGAGCAGAAGCTATGCTTGCAGGGGATCAGGGATTTGAAGTCAAGGAAAAGAATGAAAATAAAACATCCAATTAATGTGTATATGTTGAATTGTAGATTTGTATTTTGCAAACAATATGTTTGAAGTTTATTTTCCGGGATAGGAGTATAAGCATAAAATTATTATGAAACGTAAGCTATTTACCAAGGCATTGTTTAATTTTAGGAATATAAGTATACCTGTACTTTTAGCAGTTGCTACATTTGCTGGATATGGGGAATTAAATAATTTGATGGGTATTGGAGAGAGTATTGCTATACCTGCCGGATTAAGTGCCTCTGCAGCCGTTTATATAGCGTTGGTGCTGCAGAGTCTAAACAGTAAAACATTTTTTGATAAGGTAAGTGCTCAGGAGAAAAAAAGACTCCTCAGGGAATTAAACGAAAAGTGTGTTCAGCTGGCATATGAAGCAAAAAGGCACTTGAACTCTGCCTATTATTCAAGACTTAAAAAGGTAATGGATCAGAGAACTGATATTCTCAATTCATATAAGAATGGAGAAAAAAGTTATCTTAAGGGTAAAATTGTTGAGCAGACATTAAACCTTTTACTTACCTATTTAAAACTGTTGATAAACTTTGCAATAAGAAGTAAAGAGCTTTCAAATGTTAATATATCAGAAATAGTTAACAGGGTTAATGCAAATAACCGAAAACTTACCTTCAATGCCAATACTAGTATTGCGGAAGATATAAAACGTGCTATTGAAATGGATCAAAAAATAATTGATAAAATAAAAAACGAAAGACTCGAGTTGGAGAAAATTAATGCAAAGCTTGACTATATGGAGAGCATGGTTGCTATGTACAGGCAGCAGATAATATCCAGCCTGGAGTCTGAAGAGATGCTGGAGAAAATTGAAACTGTCATAAACGAGGCAGATGCCCTCGATACCGTTCTTGAAGAGAGAAATAAGAGACGATATAATGCATAGAAACAAGGAAAAATGAAAAAGTCTATTAAATAAAAAAGACTAGAGGGCCGTAATGGCCCTTAAAATTTAAGTGTTGACAGCAAAGTGGAAATTCTCAGAATCGCTTGTTTTCTTATGAATTACAAGGTCATCTTCCTGTGAGTCTGCTTGAATTCTATATTGGATGCCCTTAAGTATAAAAATCCTTTTGCCGTCAACTATAATACTATCTGATACCCTAAATAACATATCACATCCATAAGACTTTCGCAGAACTAAATCACCAATCTTTACAGTAGCCATAAAAATCACTTAACATAAAATAGATTTACAGTATTATAATATGGTTTTATTGTTTATATTGTGAAAATATATTGAAATGATTAAATTTAAAAAGGTATAATTATATAACAGTATTATAAACGGAGGTAAGGTATATGTTGACTGACATTGAAATAGCACAGCAAAGTTCCATGCTGCCTATAACAAAGATTGCGGAAGAAATAGGGTTAACAGCTGAAGAAATTGAGCTGTACGGTAAATATAAAGCCAAGCTTACTGAAGATGTTTGGAAGAGACTTAAAGATAAAAAAGATGGAAAGCTTGTGCTTGTAACCGCTATTAATCCTACTCCGGCAGGTGAAGGAAAGACAACCACCACAGTTGGCCTTGGACAGGCGATGAAAAAAATAGGAAAGAAAGCTATAATTGCACTGAGGGAGCCATCCCTTGGGCCGGTTATGGGGGTTAAGGGCGGAGCAGCAGGAGGAGGCTATGCACAGGTAGTTCCGATGGAAGATATAAATCTTCATTTTACAGGTGACATGCATGCTATCACAACTGCAAACAACCTTTTATCGGCTGCAATAGACAATCATATCCATCAGGGCAATTCACTTGGAATAGATCTAAGGCAAATAGTGTGGAAAAGAGCTATGGATATGAATGACAGGGCACTTAGGGAAGTTGTAGTAGGACTTGGCGGTAAGATGAATGGTTTTCCAAGGGAAGATGGATTTGTAATAACCGTTGCCTCGGAAATAATGGCTATATTATGCCTTGCTTCTGACCTGATGGATCTTAAGGAGCGACTTGGTAGAATTATAATTGGATATAATTACAGCGGACAGCCTGTAACAGCAAAAGACCTTAATGTAGACGGGGCAATGACCCTTCTTTTAAAGGATGCTATAAAGCCCAACCTGGTACAGACGCTGGAAAATACACCTTGCCTTATGCATGGAGGACCATTTGCAAATATTGCACATGGATGTAACAGCATAATGGCAACAAAGCTGGCATTGAAGCTTGGAGATTATGTTATAACTGAAGCAGGATTCGGCGCTGATTTAGGTGCAGAAAAATTCCTTGATATTAAGTGCAGATACGCAGGATTAAAACCTGATGCGATTGTTCTGGTTGCTACTATCAGGGCGTTGAAATATAACGGAGGAGTAAAGAAGGATCAGCTTAAGGAAGAAGATCTGGAAGCACTTGAAAAAGGGTTTGTAAACGTGGAAAAGCATGTTGAAAACCTGAGGAAGTTTAATGTGCCTGTCATGGTCGCTATTAACCATTTTGATACTGATTCGGATAGAGAAGTTGAGTATGTAAGAAATCAATGTATGAAGCTGAATGTTGAGGTTGCCTTCTCGCAGGTGTTTTCAAAAGGTGGGGAAGGCGGCCGGGAATTAGCAGAAAAGTTGGTTAAGCTAATAGACAGCACTACATCTAATTTTAAACCTATATACGATGAGAAGCTTCCAATAAAGGAAAAAATAGAAGTGATTACAAGAGAGATATACGGAGGTAAGGGAGTAGTTTATACCCAAGCGGCAGAAAAATCAATTAAAAAGATAGAGGAAATGGGGCTTGATAAACTTCCCATATGTATGGCAAAAACGCAGTATTCATTATCGGACAACCCTGCCCTTTTAGGAAGACCTCAGGAATTTGATATAACAGTCAGAGAGGTAAGGATATCTGCAGGAGCTGGATTTATTGTTGCAATTACCGGGGAAATAATGACCATGCCGGGTCTTCCGAAGGTACCTGCTGCTGAGAGAATAGATATAGATGATAGTGGTAAAATTGTCGGACTATTTTAATTATATAGATCATTAGTGTTGACTAAGAAATAATGCAAAAAAGGCCTGCATAATTATCTGCAAGCCTTTTAGGCATGTTGAAAATATAATTTCCCATATAATTTCGCTTTATAAGTTAATTTAACTCATGAACACATGCTCAAAACGGGAAGTAATATTTAAATCATGCCTTATATAAAAGGGTAAGGTATGAGTATATGAAAAAAGTTAATAGAAAGTATCAAATTTATCAATAAATTGTTTATGATATTCCATTTCATCGATTACTTCCTGTAGCTTTGAAAGATAGCTTTTTTCCGACCAGCTGCGTTTGCTGTTATAATATTTATTGGCCACTCTCCAAAATTTTTGCGGGAACTGTAAAATTATCTTTAGGACCTCGAACTCGGATTTATCTAAGTCATTAACTGAACGGTACTTGTCAAGTATTATTCTTGCTTCATTATGATTCCATTTACATTTTCGCATCTTTCTTCTTAAAAAGTTGGCAAGATCGTATATGCATAGCTCAAAACAGCAGTAATCAAAGTTTATTGCGTATGTTTTGCTTTCGCTGCAAATTATATTGTGGTATGTAAAATCATGATGGCATAGAGAACCCTCTTTTCTAGCCTTATCAACAAGTTCATTATACTTGGATGATTTAATTTGTGTTAAACCGCTTTGACCCAAGTCGTAGAAAAAGTCAAAATGTTTAAGGTACAAATAATCGAATTTGCTGCCTTCCTTTTTGGCAATATTTCTGAGCCGTTTAATATCCTCCAGACGCTTTGTAAAATAAACCGGAAGCTTGCCAAGCTCATCTCTTGGGGTGCAATCGGAGGGTTTTACAAAGCCCTTTGAAGATTTATGCATTGAAGCTAAAAGTACAGCAGCATTAACCACATCCCTGGAATCATCAAAATTGCATTCCCTGCCGTCAAATAAGTCGGTTATAGTATAGATACTATTGTCAAATATAAAATAGGGAAGGTTATCTGTAGTGCAAATATATCTGTCAAGATACATGAAGTTATTTTTGTATAGGTATTCTTTTGCAGCATGAATGAAAATAATCCTTTCCGGGGGTAATTTTGTTTTCCTTATAAGCTTTTTGCCTTTAGATGTATTTAATATATGAGCATCTCTTAAAGGTGCTATATTTTTAACTGTAAGGTTGTATTTAGAAGCTATTTCCTTTTCTATATCAGTATCCAGCATTTTGTTTACAGCCTCCTTGGAAAAGATTATCGTTGATTGTTTAACTTACAGGTCGTTTTTTTTGGACTATCATCTAAAGTATATGCATGGGGATATGGATGTAGAATGGTTATTTTAAAATTTTCAATCAGCGATAAAAATGTTTCAATATGCTATAAAGGAATGAGAAAATTACTTCAATATGATATATAGGCATGTGAAATATACTGATTACCATGTCCTGAAAATCATATAGTGCGTATTTTGGTTTTGGGTGTTTTAGAGAATAACCCTGAAAAAAGATAAGCTGAATAAAGCGACAGTATAGTAATCAAAGGAAATGCGTACCTGTCAAATGTCATATAATAGCAATGTGCAATGTTAAAATAAATAATTATTGCTGCAGGTAAAAAATGATAACGAAAATTTTTAAACAGGCAATAAATCAGAACTGGTATACCTAAAAGAAGGATATAGTGCATGCCGAGAACTGGAATACTTCCAATACCAAAAAAGTGTTTCCAATAAAAGGCACTATACCAAAGATAAATTGTCTTCTTAACGGTATACCAGTTTAAATACCCCCAGAAATCTTTTTTAAATTCAGTTTTCATTCGTGTTTTTGCCACGCTAACTTCTATTTTATTTGTTTCAAATGCATTGTTTCCAAGTTTATAATAAATGGTGTTTTCCGGGGTTTGCTTGTAATCCACATATGTGCCTTGCAGCATTGGGTTTCCGCTTGCAGCGGTCATTGGTATAAATTCACCATATTCCTTATAATTTCTTACCCACCAAGGAGTCATTATAAGAGCAAAAACTAATGAAAAAGCCGCAAATGGACCTAAAAGATCTTTAAATTTTAATTTCCTTAAGAGGCAATAAATTAGGAGAATTACAGGAAAGAGTGCTACTGTAGGCCTGCACAAGGTAGCCATTGTAAATAATATACCCAGACCTGTAAATTTTAATATGCTTGGAGATTCAACAAAGACAACTGAGAGGTAGATCATAGTTATTAAAAGAAACGTAAAAAGTGTTTCTGTTAGAAAATAACCTGAAGTAACAATGTTGGGTATATAAAAAGCATAAAAAACTGCTGCTATAAAGGCTGCTTTTACATTAAGAAGCTTTTTGGCAGTAAGAAAAACCATAAGTATTGAAGCACAGCTGATGATAGCCTGAGTAACTCTTACTGCTTGCAATCCTATAAGCCCATAACCGAAGATCTTGAATAAAGCAGCTAGAAAAAATGGATATAGTGGCATAACAAATACAGTCGGTTCATTATAATTGTGAAATGTAAAAATACCTGATTTCAATAAAGCTACGGCACTTTTTATGTAATTTAAATCATCGCTTGATAAAGTTAAACGATTTTTATATATAAATATAAGAAATAATTTTAATATAAACGATATACAGATGATAAGAAACAGCCATATATTTTGCTTACATAATAATTTAGCTTTCATTAACAATAACCCCTTAATTAATGAATGATTAAAATAGTACATCCTATTTCTTCACAAGTGTTGATGAGTTAAGTCAACATGTGTGAAAATTATAACAGAAGAATATTTTGATCATTACTAATATTATTATAAGGGTTTGTTGAATTTAATAAAAATATTCAGGCCATATGCAATTTGTTTTTTATTATGTAGTTATGGATATAATTATCATTATAAAATACATGTTCAAGCCTTAAATCAAGCTCATTATCAACAAGAGCAGACTCATTTGTGTCCTCCAGGATGTTTCTAATAAATTTAAGCTTTAACTTAGAGAGGGAAAAATAGGTGCTAGCTGGGATTTTTCCATTAAAAACTTGTTCCTGGCATATTTCCAGAAAAAAAACTGCTTCTCTTAAAATTGTAATGCTTAAGCTATTCATACTGATCATCCTTTTTTACATTTTTATGTTAAAGAAAAACATTTTAGCTATATTTAAGTTATGATAATAAAATAACTTCCGCCATAAATTTGGCTCATGTGTTGACTTAGCTCGTCAACATCCGCGTAAAAAGCGAAAGTAATTTTTCATTCATGCCTAAGCTGCGATTAATTTTGATTTGACTATGAATAGGTCTGCCTTTAACATATTTATCATTTGAGTAGTTTATAATTCAATTATTGATTCCTTAATTCATAGACTATGTTAATATACATTTTACACCATGTCAATATATGGGAATGTTAAACATGTATAATCTTTTAAATCAAAATTAACAAACTTATCAAAAGCATTAGAAGTAAAGTACCTTTAAAGCTACTAATAGAAGCATTCCGGGTATACCAAGAAATCCTACGAGAGCTGCAGAAAAAATATTTAAAGGTATGGAAAAACCAAAATTCCGTCCTATATAATTGACAACAATGAGCAATATTGCCCCTAATATACAATTGTATACCAGCTTCAAAAGTATCTTTAAAGGAACCAAAAACAGTCTTCCTATGAAAAACAAAAATATAATACCTACAGCGTAAGCTAAAATTATTTCGTAGCTTAATTCCAAAGGAGGCACCTCCCGCATCCAAAACGGATGTTGTCCACTGGTACAATTCTATTCTTGAGATAAAAGAAATATGCTATGTGTTTTACAATAATCATTTTACATTTTTACTTATTGCGAAACATCTCCTTGATTCAAGAGAGTAGTAGAAAATGGACGGAAGTATTTCCTGAATGAGTAGGTGTAAAAAAGAATGTACAGTCAACAACTCAAAGTGGAGGACAAATTAATGATTAAAATTTTATAGTTCGCCAAGTTCATCATTTACCTGGATGTTGACTGTGTGTAAATTGCATTTGTCTTTGCAAATGTAAGATTAATAATGCAAAGTTTGTCGGGTCAGTGCATACTGCTATATCGAAAGTTAAACGATTATTGCAAATTTAAAAGCCTCTAAAATGGTAAATCAAAGTCCTCTGACACTGAATAGAAGTTGTCATTATTCAGCTGCCCTGAAGGATTATCATAAACGGTGCCTGGAATTGCATTTGAATCTTTTTTGCTATCTGCAAAAAATACTTCATCTGCTACTACCTCAGTGATGTAATGCCTTTTTCCGTCAGCATCATCCCAGCTCCTTGTTTGCAATCTTCCTATTAAGGCAACTTGTTGGCCCTTCTTGAAATAATTATTACAAAACTCTGCTGTTTTTTCCCAACATACTATGGGGAAAAAGTCAGCCTGCTGCTCTTCGCCTTGCCTTGCAAACCTTCTATTTACTGCAAGTTTGAAGTTGCAAACGGATTTGTTTGATGGAGTAAATCTCATCTCCGGATCATTTGTTAATCTGCCTAAAAGCACTACTTTGTTCATAAAACCAACCTACTTTCGTAAATATTACATTTTTATTATACCAAACACATGTTCGAATGTCAAATGAATAATAATAAAATAAAAAAATAGTACTTTTCAAGCGAGACAGCCTAAAAAGTACTATTTCTGTTATTCGTTTTAATATTTCCCGAATTCATTTTCGCTTAATACAATTTTAGATTTTGTGCCGGAATCTCGTGATTTACCTTTATATTGATTCTTTACTTCTCCCTTTGAAGTTTTTTTAGGAGGTGAAATATAATTCTGAATTTCAATTGTATCAGAGTTAATATAATTTATGTCGATATTACGGCCATTTACCTTATTTAGATTGAATTTTTCCACCATTTCTTTAAGTGAATCCGCCTGGCTGGATAATTCCTCGCTTGCTGCTGCACTTTCCTGAGAGGTAGCAGAATTGACCTGTGTAACCTGGGATACTTGTGATATACCCATATTAATCTGAGTTATGCCCGTCGCCTGTTCATTAGAGGCTTCGGCAATCTGACCAACCAATTCAGCAGCCTTGGTAACACCGTCCACTATACTATTCAATGCTTCAGCTGTATCATTTGCTATTCTGGTACCATTATCAACTTTTTTAATAGTGCCTTCAATAAGCATAGTTGTTTCCTTTGCTGCGTTTGCTGACCTTCCGGCTAGATTTCTTACCTCTTCTGCCACCACGGCAAATCCTTTTCCGTGCTGCCCTGCTCTTGCAGCCTCTACAGCAGCATTAAGTGCAAGTATGTTGGTCTGGAAAGCAATTTCATCTATAACTTTAATAATCTTTGAAATATTGCTTGATGCTTCATTTATATCTCCCATTGCTTGAACCATTTCTCTCATTTGAGTATTTCCCTGAATCGCATTTCCTTTTACCTGCAACGCCAGCTCATTTGCTTGATTAGCACTAACTGCATTTTGCTTTGTCTGAGTGGAGATTTCTTCTAAAGAAGCGGTAAGTTCCTCAATGGAGCTGGCCTGTTCAGTAGAACCTTGAGACAACGCCTGTGCAGAATCGGATACTTGCCTTGAGCCGGATGCTACCTGTTTTGCTGCGTCATTTATTTCATTTAAGACATGGTTTAGAGTCAACTGGACATAATTTATTGCACTTACAAGTTCATTAAAGGAACCTTTGTAGTTCCCCGAAATTTCATTGGTGTAATCATTCTGAGCCATCTTCCCAAGTACAGCTAGAGCAGCATTAAGTGGATCTGAAATAGCGTTAAGGGTATTGTTAACCCCTGCAATTATGGTTTTATAGCCGCCTTCGAATTTTGATATATCACCGCGAGCTTCAAGATTACCTTCTGAAGCAGCATTTGTAATTCGTTCCACTTCATTCATAAGTTCCTGTATTGCTTTCATCATTTCTGTGAACGACGGTACAAGTTTATCATTCTCAGATCTCTTGCCAATCTTTATGAATTCATCAAGCCTGCTTATGTCTCCTTTAGATACTCGAACAGCAATATCCTGTAGACTTAAAAGGCGGCTTTTTACCAGGTTTACTTTGTCGGAAAACTCTTTAAGCATACCCAGATACTTACCGGTCATTTCTATGGAATAATCATTCACAGCCATGTTACCCAAAACTGTCGATGCTTCGTTTATAGGTTCAATAACAGCATCTAATGTATTATTTATGCCTTTAACAATTTCAGCGTATCCACCCTGAAGCTTGCTAATATCGCCCCTGACAGACAATTCACCTTGAGAGGCTGCTTTAGAAAGCATACTCGTTTCATCAATTAGGTTTTTTAAAGTATGTAAAACCTGTTTCATACTTGCCGCAAGAATATCTTTCTCCGATCTTTCGTTTATTACTATATCAAGATTTCCCTCAGCAATTTTACGTGCATTATCAGACTGCTCTCTTGTGTTGTTTATTATATTGGAGAAAGAAGCCATAAGAGTTCCAAGTTCGTCATTACTAACAGAATTTATGCTTATTTCGGTATCCCCCACAGCTAGCTTGTCGGATATACTTACAAGTTTTCTTATAGGTTTGGTAACAATAAGCCATGAAATAAGCATACTTGCAGCGATACCAAGCAACATAAAGAAGATAATTATTGATATAACTTTTGTTCTTAAATCATATAGACCTGTATAAAACTCATCCTCCGGAACTGTCAAACCCATTGACCACTCAGAGTTTGCGATGGGTGCATAGGCTAAAAGTTTACTGACGCCTCCGTAAGAGTATTTGCCAAACCCTTTTTCACTGTTTACCATTTTTCTTTCAATATCGGCAAGAGGCTCTAGATTCTTATCATTCTTTGCATTCTCAAAGATATTATCGCGTTTTACAACCAACTCATTTTTAACATGGGCTATTGTAGTGCCCTGTTTGTTAATAACAAATGAGTAGCCCGTTTTTCCTACTTTGATTTTGTCTATTATTTTACTAAAAACCGAGTTTTCATGGGTTGCTACAAGTACCCCAACATTTTTACCGCTCATGTCCATTATAGGTACCGATATTATAATAACCATCGTATTATCGATTTGGCTTTGTATTGGATCTGTAATGTTGGTGATTCCCTGTAGTGATTTCTTTATATAATCGGTATTTGAAAGATCGGCAGTACTTCCATCTGTGAAATTACCCTTTCCGGTTAGATCGACTATCCCCATTCTGAGAAAGCCTTTTCTTTTTGCAGTATCCACAAGTATGCTTTTTTGTTCCTCCCAGTTCATAGATTGTATTTCATGATCATATGTAATGCTCTCAACATCCTTTATCAAAGATTTAACTTCAGATGCAACAATCTCTGCACCATCTAAAGCCCTGCTCTGAAGATTAGTTTCCAAAGATTCAAATATGCTTTTGGAGGAACTGGAATAGGATACAATACCAATAATAATAAAAGCAAATAGCATAATAGATGTAACAGCCAGAGTAATTTTAGTACCAATTTTCATATTTCTAATAAATGACATAGGTCGTGCCTCCTTATTTGAGAAATATTAGCAAACTAAATAGTCATTAATTTATATCGTATTAATAATGGTAAAACTAAACAATAATTATGTCGTTGCAACATGGAAAGATACTACATTAATGGATGTAGACTTATTAATAAATGATTTTTTTCTATACATGACAAACAGGAGCTTGTCTTATATAATAATGATAATACTAAAATTTTGGGGGAAGAACTTTGAAAAGCAACTTGAAAAGAATAAACGAAATTTTTAGTGATTATAATGCAGAGGGCAATATAGGTGCAGCAATTGTAGAAGCTGCAGTCCTAAAGAAAAAAAGTAAAATCCTTGAGATGAAAATCAGTTGTGATAAATATATCGATATAAAAGAAATTGTAGGTTTTAATTCCTTTCTAAGGAAAAGGTTTTCGTTAAATGATTCTGAAATCAGCATAGAATACGCTGAGGGAACGTATAAAAAGCCTGTGGAGATGGAACTTAGGAATATTGTATTTTCTATTTCAGATAAGCATCCTATTTTGAAAGCAGTAATAAAAGATACTGAATTTGAAGTGTCAAACAATATAATTAATTTTAATTTTAAAATTATGGTGTCGGAACTTTTAAAATCTATGGGTTGTGATAAAAAAATCAGTAAAGCCATAAAAAATCTATATGGTACTGAATATAAAATAAATTTTGTTGATAAAGTAAGCAGCGAAGAATTAAAAAAAATGCAAGAGGATACTCGTGAAAAGGAAAAGCAGCTTGCCAAGGAACAAGTTAAGGTAGAATTGCCTAAAGAAGCTCCACAAACGAAGCAGGATAAAAACATGGAAAACGATGAAAAGAAAGAGAATACGCCTTTGATATTAGGTAGAAATGATAAAATTAAGGAACCTGTAATTAAAATTACTGACATTATACCCGATGAAGGCAGGGTAGCCATAATGGGTGAAATATCCAATATTGAATCAAAGGAATTAAAAAGTGGAAAGACCTTAATTTCTTTCGCTTTATACGATGGTTCCAGTTCTATGACTTGTAAGGCCTTCATTAAACCAGGGGAGGATGGCGAGGTATTATCCAGACTCAAAAATGCCAAGGGTGTTAAACTAGCCGGAAATGCAAGCAATAGCCAATTTTCCGGAGAAGTTGAGTTTATTGCCAATACCATAATTGAAACAGATGGGATTAAGAAATTTAAGAGGCAGGATAATTCAGAGGTTAAGAGAGTAGAACTCCACATGCATACACAGATGAGCCAAATGGATGCTATGGCAAGTGCCGGCAGCTTAATCAAAAGAGCTATGAGTTGGGGAATGAAATCTATTGCTATCACTGATCATGGAGTGGTGCAGTCCTTTCCTGAGGCTCACAAACTCTTGGGAAGAGACAATCCCAATATGAAGGTTATATATGGGGTAGAGGCTTATTTGGCACCAGGCAAAAAGCCTTCTGTAACAAACCCTAAGGGACAGAGTATTGATGATACATATTGCGTGCTGGACTTGGAAACCACTGGTTTTTCGCCGATAACAGAAAAGATTACTGAAATAGGCATAATGAAGCTTAAAGATGGGAAGGTAATAGACCAATTCAGCTGCTTTGTTAATCCTGAAAAACCCATTCCGGCAAGAGTCATAGAGGTTACAGGCATAACCGACTACATGGTACAGGATGCAGAAACTATTGATAAGGTTTTCCCTAAAATACTTGAGTTTATTGAAGGAAGCATATTGGTGGCACATAATGCTGATTTTGATATTGGTTTCTTAAAGCATAATGCCAAGGTTTTAGGTTATGATTTCGATTTTACATATGTAGATACCTTATCCTTAGCCAAGGAGCTCTTTCCTGATTATAAAACCTATAAATTAGGAAGAATTGCTAAAAACCTTGGAATAAAGGTCGAGGTTGCACACAGGGCTTTAGATGACGTTGATACTACCGTCAAGGTATTTAATATTATGCTTGAGAAATTAAAGGAAAAAGGAGTCAATACTCTTCTGGATATAGACACATATAGTTCTGACGAAGAAGCTAAAAAATCAGAGTATAAAAAAGTTAAAACTTATCATGCCATAATATTGGCAAAGAATTATGTGGGATTAAAGAATTTGTATAAGTTGGTATCATATTCTCACCTAGATTATTTTTACAAAAAACCACGTATATTAAAGAGCTTATATAAAAAGTATTCCGAAGGATTAATTTTGGGAAGTGCCTGCAGTGAAGGTGAGCTTTACCAGGCAATATTACTTGGAAAATCAGATGAAGAAATTGAATCCATTGCAAAGGATTACGATTACCTGGAAATCCAGCCTTTGGGAAACAATGATTATTTGGTAAGAAAAGAGGAGGTTCCGGACAAGGACTACCTGAAGGAAATCAACAGAAAAATTGTTGCTTTAGGCGAAAAGTTGAATAAGCCGGTAGTTGCTACGGGAGATGTTCACTTTTTAGACCCAGAAGATGAGATATACAGGCGTATACTTGAGGCTGGCCAGGGTTATGATGATGCAGATAAACAGGCTCCTTTATATCTAAGAACTACTGATGAAATGCTTGAAGAGTTTTACTATTTAGGAGAGGAAAAGGCCTACGAGGTGGTAGTTACAAACACCAATAAGATAGCTGATATGTGCGAACAGATAAGTCCAATTTCTCCTGAGAAATGTCCTCCGCATATTGAAGGCTGCGAGCAGACTATTAAGGATATAACATTTGGTAAAGCCCATGAGCTATATGGAGATCCGTTGCCTGAAATTGTTCAGGTAAGGCTTGATAGGGAACTGGATTCCATCATAAAGAATGGCTTTTCCGTTATGTATATAATAGCTCAGAAACTTGTATGGAAATCGAATGAAGACGGTTATCTGGTTGGTTCCAGGGGTTCTGTCGGGTCCTCAGTAGTAGCATATATGACCGGTATTACAGAAGTAAATGCATTACCTCCCCATTACGTGTGCCCAGGTTGCAAATACTCTGATTTCACAGATTACGGCTATAACAACGGCTTTGATTTGCCGGACAAACTTTGTCCCCAATGCGGTGAGAAGCTTGCAAAGGATGGGATAGATATCCCTTTTGAAACCTTCTTAGGCTTCGATGGAGATAAAGAGCCTGATATAGATTTGAACTTTTCCGGTGAATATCAGGCAAAAGCACATAAATATACAGAAGTTATATTTGGAAAGGGTACGACCTTTAAGGCTGGGACTGTAGGTACAATTGCAGATAAAACAGCCTTTGGCTATGTGAAAAAGTATTTTGAGGAACGGAATATCCGTATTAATAAAGCAGAGATTGAGAGAATTGCGAAAGGTTGTACGGGCATAAAAAGGACCACAGGACAGCACCCCGGCGGTATAATAGTTGTACCCAAGGGTCGGGAAATATTTGAATTTTGCCCGGTACAGCACCCTGCGGATGATCCCGATTCAGACATTATAACAACACATTTTGACTATCACTCAATAGACCAGAATCTATTGAAGCTTGATATACTAGGGCATGATGACCCGACAATGATCAGAATGCTTCAGGATATTACCGGTGTGGATCCTAAAACCATACCTATGGATGATAAGAAGACCATGTCTTTATTTTCATCTACAGAAGCTTTAGGTGTGACTCCAGAGCAGATTAATTCCAAGGTTGGAACCTTTGGCGTTCCTGAATTCGGTACCAAGTTTGTAAGGGGAATGCTTTTAGATACAATGCCGAAGCAATTTGCAGACCTTATTTGTATATCAGGTCTTTCCCATGGTACTGATGTGTGGCTTGGAAATGCCAAGGACTTGATTGATGCCGGAACGGTTACTTTAAGTGAAGCGGTATGTACGAGAGATGATATCATGGTTTATCTCATGAAGAAAGGTCTCCCGCCAGGTGCTGCCTTTAAGATAATGGAGACAGTTCGTAAAGGAAAGGCCTTGAAGGAACCAAAATGGCCTCAATATGAGGAGATGATGAGAGAGCATGAGGTGCCTGAATGGTATATAGATTCCTGTAAAAAGATAAAATACATGTTCCCAAAGGCTCACGCTGCAGCGTATATTATGATGGCCTTCAGAATTGCCTGGTTTAAGGTGCATATACCTTTGGCTTATTATGCAGCCTATTTTTCCATTAGGGCAAAAGCCTTCGATGCAGAATTTATGATAAATGGAAAAGAAGTAGTTAAGCAAAAGATGAAGGAAATTGAAATGCAGGGTAATCAAGCTGCCAATAAAGACAAGGATATGTATGATGATTTGGAATTGGTTTTGGAAATGTATGAAAGAGGCTTTAAATTCCTGCCAATTGATTTGTATAAATCTCATGCTACTAATTTTCTCATAGAGGATAATAGCATAAGACCGCCTTTGAACAGTATATCAGGTATGGGAAATGTTGCGGCAGAAGGAATATATTCAGCTGTCAAAGAAGGAGGATCTTTCATTTCAGTAGATGATTTAAAGATACGTGCTAAAATTGGAAATTCCACTATAGAATCACTTGAAAAGTTTGGCTGCTTAAAAGGTATTCCCAAAAGTAACCAACTGAGTTTTTTTGATATGATGTAGTTGCATTATATTGTAAATAATTATAGTATTATTGATATCACTTAATTAATTATAAAACAAATGCGGGTCCTTGGTGGGAGCCGCATTTGCTATTTTTACTTACTTATAAAAACCAATTGTTGAAATTTGAATTAGATACCTGTATCCAAGGTATACACATAGTTCTTTTGAATATAATGTATTTGAGGAAATTTACAAAGCTCATATACTTTTCCTTTATCTATTTGAAGCAATGCACCTTGAGAAGTTCCGGAACCCCATACACTTTTTACCGTTACGCCACCTATTTTCCGTGCAAAATCGTAAATACCTTCAGATGTGTCAAAAAAGCCAACAATTACTTCGCCTGAATATTCTCCTAATAACGTACGGTCTATTACTTTGTATTCATTTTGAAATACTATTACATCAAGAACGCAAGGCAGACTTTTTACCTTTTCAACATCTTCTGTTTTTATTGCAGCTAAAAAGCCAAATTCAGGAAGATATGAATAAAGCTTTGCTCCAGCCTTTTGAGCATCGCTTTTCATACTATCATATATTGGACCCGAAAATACAATAATATAATAACCTACTTCACCAGGGCCATACTGGTCGATCTTTTCAAACCCGGCGGAAGGGGTATAGACATAATCCCTTGTAATAGTTGCATATTTAAGTTTAACGGAATAATCATTTACTGGTGTCGGCACAGGCGTCGATGCTATAGTTGGTGTAGGTGTTATACCAGATAAATCCTGGTCACCGAATTTACTGAAATTTTTGGCTAAAATTATTACATCCATCATATTAATGACACCATCAGCATTTAAATCATATATTGTATTATATTTACTGTCACCATATTTACAATTAAATACTCCTGCAATTATCATTACATCAGACACATTGATCACATTATCAATATTTACATCACCTATATATGTTTCTATAGGTGAAGATTTACCTGAAATACTAACATCGCCATCCTTTATAACAACGTTTGGGATGATTTTTGTAAGGCAACCGTTCTTAGTGATCTTTAAAGTGTATGTACCATTTGCAAGCTCACTTATTTCAAAATATCCGTTTTTTCCTGTAGTTACGGTTTTTCCAGTACTTAAGAGTTGTATATTGTAACCCTGCAGTAAATCCTGCTCATTGTCTTTATTGAAATCACAATCAGGTGAAATATACCCAGATATTTTGTAAGTCTCATTCTTTATATCATAGATTAATTCTCCACTATCAATCTTATAGCTTGTTTTGCTTTCATTGATATATACGCTAATCTCAGTAGATGATGTAAAAGGTGTCCCGTCCGGTGCGTGTGTAAAGCTAATTGTAAAAGTCTCATCAAATTTTTTATTCTCATCTATCTTAATTGCTTGTTCGTCAATGAGACCATCTCCATGTAATAAAATTGTAAGTTTATCGGCTGAAACGTTAACCTGGCCTGCTATACTTAAATGGACCAAACCAAAGCCATTACTTATTTCGGTATACCATTTAGCATTACTAATTGTTAACTCCGGATAATTAATAGTATTTGACCCTTCGTCTGCAAAAACCGGTAACACAGTAAAAACAGAAGTGAACATTGTCAGTAAGGTTAAAAGGATCACAACTTTCTTTCTCATAATTTTACCCCCTAATTAAATAATGTATGCTCTCGGAAACTCCGAGGGCTTTATTTATCTAATTTTTAAGACTTCACATTTCTGTTTTACCCCTAAAAATCAGTAAAATTCGTTATTAAATTTTCCAGTTATTATTACCATTATACAC
>JAEYYB010000050.1 GCA_023430975.1 Bacillota bacterium
TCACAAAATAACGTTAAACCGTTCGTTATTTTGCTCTGCCAAATGCAAGATTAATACTGATTTTAATTATGTTGAACCGTTCGTTATTTGCTCCGCCAAATGTAAGATTATTAACACTTTTAATATAAGTAAATGCTGGAAGGGAAATTATTCCTTATAAATTTAGTTCATATATACGCTTTAATTTTCAATAAACCATAATCAATTAGGGATAAAAAGCCGAAATAATTATATATACGTGTATTTGGGGGTATGCAATGATGAATAATTCTATAAAATATATCATGAAGCTGGGGATACTGTTCACATTTACAGCAGTAATTTTAATTTTTTCTGTTACCCTATCCTATGCGGATTTTAGTGTAAGAGCGGCAGTATCTGCAGCTAATCCGGATACCGAGATCAATTTAAACTGGGATCTGGTCAACGGAGGCATCTATTATAAGATATTCAGGAACAGTGGTGAAGAAGATTTATTGATAAAAACTATAGATATTAACAGTGACAGGTATTTTACAAGTTATTCAGATAAGGGGACTGATGAAGCAGGGCTTGTCCCAGAAACCAGTTACACTTACACTGTAAAGGCTTATTCAGACCAGGAAATGACTAATGAACTGGCATCTGCCAGTACTGCCGTTACAACAGACAGGATGCTTAAGCCCAGCAATATTGCTGCACGCTTTAATATAAATACAAATCAAGTAACAGTTACATGGAGAAATAACTCGAAGGCTTTAACGGAAAGCAGTATTAAGAGGATTGGTGGCACAGGAAACCTGGTTTTGGTTGCTGGATCGGAATACACAAGTACTTTCACTGATCCGGATCTTATTTTGGAACAGCAAAATCAATATACAGTGGTTTCAACTGATTCAAATGGCCATAGCTCCTTAGATGGAGATGCTGTGAGCATAGTTCCCATTGACCATCCTAATATAACTGTTTCTGTAAATAATGGAACAGCAGCTATTTCGTGGGGAAGCTATGGCTACATATCCAATTTTGAGCTGCAAAGATCCAAATACACAACTTCATGGGGAGAATGGCAGACGCTTTCCACCCAGCTTGCAGCCGGAAGTACATCAACGACGGATGTCCTTACAACAGCCGGGGTTTACAGATATAGACTGGCAGCAAAGAGTACAAGCCTATATACTGGATACAGCAACATATCGGAATCTGTAGCAAAACCTGCTGCACCCAGAAATTTGGCAGCACAGTTCTCCAGCAATACCAGTATCAGCTTGAGCTGGACAAATGCAGAGGGGAATGATTCCCCGCTGAAAATAGAAAAAAGGACAGGAAGCGGAAGCTATTCAGAGATTGCATTGCTTCCAAAGGATTCAACATCTTATATAGAGAATTTTATTGTTACTTCAAATGAAAATTATTACTATAGAATTACTGCATTTGATTCGGAAAACAACAAGGATGTAGGTTCGGAGTGCCGAATAACTGCTGTACTGCCCCAGGCACCTGCCTCTCTTTCACTATCTCTTGAATCTAATACGCAAATTAAGCTAAGTTGGATTGATCGATCAACTAATGAAACAGGGTTCAGTATTGAAAGGAAGACAGGCACCGGAAGCTATGTTTTGTTAGGGACTGTTGCTGCAAATGCTGTCTCCTATGAGGACAATACTGTATCGAGCGATTATACATACACATACAGGGTATGGGCAAATAGCCATTTTGGGAATTCCGCAGCATCATCCAATGAAGTAACAATTGCTCCCAATACAGTAAAGGCTCCCAATTCTCTTGATGTTGGGATTATTTCTGCTAATACCGTTAAGCTTACATGGACCTATCCGGTGTCAAATACTTATACTACTGTTATAGAGCGAAAGACAGGGGAAGTTGGAACATGGACAAAATTATATGAGGTTGCTGCAGGGTCTTTAAGCTATTACGATTATACAGTACAGTCAAACACTCGCTACTTTTACAGGATCAAGGCAAAATCAGGATCGTACATTTTTTCTGCCGCATATCCTGCTGGTAATACGGGTAAGGAAGCATATACAATGTTTACCACCCTGAACCTAAGCGTTGTTAATTCATCCAGAATAGACCTTTCATGGATTGATAATGCCACAGGAGAGGTAGGATTTGCTGTAGAGAGGAAGACAGACTCAGGTAGCTTTGAGAGGATAAGCGTTGTTGAAGCTAACAAGACCAGCTATTCGGATTTTACTGTTACAAGCAGTCACGTATATACATATAGAATTCTTCTAATGAATTCAGCAACGAGTCTAACGGTTTATTCCAATGAGGTTTCCACAACAATAAACACAATAGTAAAGCCAATTTCACTGGATGTTGATGTGGTTTCACACTATCAGATTAATCTTGGATGGTCCCTTTCGGCACCTGGAACCTACAGAACTGTCATAGAGAGAAAGACAGGAGAAACAGGGACCTGGGCGGAAATTGCCTCTCTTGAAGGTAAGCTAAGCTATGAGGACATTGGGCTTAGCAGCAATATCAAGTATTTTTACAGGGTTAAGGTGTATTATTCTTCCAATGTTTATTCCCAAACCTATCCAAATGATGAAATTGGAACTGGTGTTTATACAAAAATTATTTCTCCGTCAAATCTCACAGGAAGTGCGGTTTCATCCACCCAGATCAACCTTTCATGGTATTCCAATTCAACGGATTCATACTTTGTAATTGAAAGGAAAACCAAGGACGGAAATTATTACGAAGCTGGAAAGACTGCAGTTAACGCGACATCATGGTCTGATATAAATCTTGTTCCCAATTTGAAGTACACATACAGGATAAAGGCTAAAACGGCATACAATGAATCGGATTACTCTGAGGAGGTTGGCATCATGTGTACCAATTTAGAGGCACCTACAGGGCTTACTGCTCAGGCTGCAGGCTCGGAGGGGATTGAATTAAGCTGGGTTGATAATACCTTGAATGAATCGGGATTTGAAGTCTGGAGGCTTGTCGACAGCACGCAGTGGGAGCTTCTTGTTATAGTTGAAAGCAATACAAGGAGTTTTTATGATACAGGAGTAATAGAAGGTAGAAAATATTCATATATGGTGAGGGCGTTCCTTGGAGATGATGGGATCTATTCTCCATATTCGCCTGTGGCATCTGTTGTATCCAGCATACCTGCACCACCTGACAACTTGACATATGTGGCATTAACTTCCACTTCTGTCAAACTGACATGGAAGGACAACTCAAATAATGAGAGTGGCTTTAAAGTGGAGAGAATGGATAATACAAGCGGAAAGTGGACTGAAATTGCTTCCCTCTCACAGAATGTTACAAGTTATACAATAGGCAATTTAAGCATCAGTACTTCATATACATACAGGATAAAGGCTTTCAACTCGACTAATAACAGTTATTCCTACAGTACGGTAATAACAGTTTCTTTAAAAAAACCGGAGGTCCCGTCAAATATTGCTGTTACTGCACTTTCATCATCGGAGATCAGAATAGACTGGAGTGATAACTCAGGTACTGAGATGGGATTCGCCGTAGAAAGGAAGAAAAATGGCAGCGAGTTTGTAGAAATAGTTAAACTGCCTTCAAATACAATCAGTTATATCGACAAAGGCCTAAATCCCAACCAACAGTATTTCTACAGGATACGGTCCTATAACGAAAATGGGTACAGTAGTTACAGCAGCTCCAAATCTGCATCAACAAAAAGTCGTACCATATACAACGACATTGGAAGTGTAAGCTGGGCAAAATCAGCCATAGAAAGCCTTGCTGAAAGAGGAATAATAAAGGGTAAATCTAAGAATAATTTTTATCCCAATGATAAAATAACCCGTGCTGAATTCATTTCCATTCTCATGAGGATGTTTAAACCCCAAGAGGTTGTTGCAGGCTCATTTGCCGATGTAAAGGGAAATGACTGGTATTATGGGGAGGTAATGACCGCTAAAAACCTTGGAATCATATCAGGTAGCCCAAGTAACTATTTTTATCCCAATAAGCCCATAACCAGGGAGGATGCGGCAGTCATGATAGCCAAGACACTAATGGCAATGGATAAACCTTTAAAAAGCAGTAAACCAGATGTTTTGGAAGTTTTTAATGATGTATCAAAGGTTTCATCCTATGCAGTCCCCAGCATTGCCTCCCTGTACAGTGAAAAAATTATTGCAGGAAAAGAAACGGATATTCTTGCACCTAAGGATTTTACAACAAGAGCAGAAGCGGCGGTGCTTTTAAGCAGGATTGCGGATCGCTGAGAAATAACTGAAAAATGACTGAAAAAAGATGTGCCAAACCAGCAAAACCAAAGTTTGACGCATCTTTTTAATTGTACCTGTTGAGCTGTTATCTTATTTCCACATATGAAATTACTGAGTTGATGCCATTAATATTTCCGGGTTGTCTACCCAAACCCATGAAATAGGGAATTATGATTACCGTAAACTTTCCTTTGAATTGACGACATGTGGTTCACTAAGTGTCGGTGTTGGTGATGATGTAGCATCGTATGTTACTGTAATGGGAAAAGTTATGGATTCTCCGCTATTAGCAGTGAAAGTTATTGTAGTTGTTCCTTTTGAAATCCCTTTGAAAGTCCATTTTATATCTGCAAAATCTATCCCGCGATATATTACATTTTTGGATTCAAGCTTAACTATATTTTCGTCACCAATAACATAATTCAATTTTGTGCCTGCAATTCCGCCTTCTCGAAGGGGTATATCAAAGGTCTCATCTTTCTTAACAGTAATATCATATTTATCATCAGTTACAGTAATATTATACTTTTGAACTTTTCCAGCGGAAGAAGTGAAAGTAATAGTAGCGGTTCCTTCATTTATTGCATAAAATCCCCATGTACTTCCAGGTAATCCTTCAGAATATTGTAAAGTTCCGGTTTGTTTTATATAGAACTTTATTACATCCTCATTACTTATGGAGTAATCCCATGTTAAACCTTGACCTTCTCTAAGAATTATAGCTGTGTAATCATCTTTATATAGCTTTATATTATTTATTCCGATTATTGTTGGACTAACATAATTTGCAGAAGTTGCATTGAAGTTTTTAGCGATTATAACTACATCACCCATGTTTATAACTTTGTCATAGTTAAAATCCGCGGCAGAATTGAATCCTTCGTCTGATGGAATGGTGTTAAACGACTTAGCCAGTATAACAATATCTGACATGTTAATAACATTATCGGCGTTTATGTCACCAGGAATCATTGATATTGGCTGCGAAGCAGAACATATTTCAATATTCTCTGATAATTGGGTTGATAATGACCTTTTTAGATAACCGGCTTTACTTATTGTTATCAAATACAAGCTGCCAGGTGAACTGGTTTCAGGAACTGAATCAATATTAAAATATCCGTTCTTATCTGTTAATGCGGACAGTCCTGTTCCTTGTATTTCAATCTTAAAATTATCGCGGCAATCTTGAGCAATTTGTAATGAGTCAGAGCTTAAATAGCCGCTTATGCTATAATTTTTAGGAGATGGTTTGGATGTAGGTGTAGGTGTGGGCAGGGGTGTTGGGGTTGTAATACCAGGTGCTATAATGTCTGATTTTTTGTGAATACCCAAGTTTTTTATTGTATAAGTTGTACGAATCTTGCCGTTGCCTGTCTCAGGAGCACTTTCAACTGTTTGGGTCCAAGTATCGCCTGGTTTAACTTTTCGCCATTCGTTATTCATATAAAAGTTTACTGATAAATCATAATCTACAGAAAACTTTTCTTTCTCAGTTAATGTATCATATACAGCGAGCTCTGAATCTGAACCTATACCAGCTGTGCCGGCAACTCTTCTTTCCGAACCTACTATAACTTTAATATTAGCATTGTAACCGGGTATTTCTTCATAGCTTGTTAATTTTTTTTGATCAGCCCAATAAAAAAATGTGGGAGAATCAATAACCTTATACTCACCAACATCTCCTATACCTTCGGTATAAGTGTGGGTGTAAATAAATAGAAACTCATCTTCCCCAATTGCTTCAGCCTGCAAAACCGCAAAACTGTTGGCTTGCATTGCTACTGAAAACACAAAAATTGAAGCAAGAACAAAAAGTAACTTTGGTAATAGAAAATTTTTTCTCATTACTACCCCTCCTAATAAAAAATGAATTTACATAAATAAAATCTTTTTCAGAATTTATTTTGATATATAATATTTTATATCTAATTGACTCCTGATTCAACCATGTATAACATAAAAATGTTAAAAACGTAAATAATTATTTGCTAAATATTTTGTTGTTGATAAGTGATCAATACAACTAAATACATTTTTGCTGATATTATTTCCTGGACATAGGTAAAGTATATATGTTATAAAAATATCTATATGAAAAGTGAATAATCTTTTACATTTGTCTATCGCAAATTCCGTAAAAGCCGTTCGTTATTTGCTCTGACAAATGTAAGATCATTAACACTTTTCATATATATGTGTTGTGAATATGTGTTGTGAAAAAGAATTTTAGACTTGGAGAATAAAATGGAAATTATTAAACAAGCAGCAATGTACTTTCTTGGCTTTAAACCTTATGTGATGTTGCCGATTATTATATTCAGCCTTGCATTAATCTTCAGGATAAAGCTGAAAACTGCTGTAACATCTGCGTTTACCATAGGAATAGGATTCATAGGAATATTTATTGTATTTGATTATTTCGTAGCAATAATAAATCCAGTGATACAGGCTCTGATTAAGAGGACAGGCCTCCACCTTAATATACTTGATGCAGGCTGGCCGCCACTAGCGGCTATAACCTGGTCCTTCGGGCTTGCACCTGTATTCATACTTCTTGTTATGGTAGTAAATGTAATTTTACTGGTAACCAAGCTAACCAAGACGGTAAATATAGACATTTGGAATTACTGGCATTTTATATTTGCAGGTGCCTTAGTTTATAACGTAACACAAAACGTTTTTCTTTCTTCATTGGCTACAATTCTAATTTGCATTATAACCCTTAAAATAGCAGACTGGAGTGCACCACTGGTCAATAAATTTTCGGGTATGGATGGCATCTCCATTCCTACACTTTCAGCTGCAACATATTTTCCTTTCGGTGTCTTAGGAAACAAGATTATCGATAAAGTACCGTTTATTAATAAAATAGATGCAAACCCTGAAAAAATGAAAGAAAAGATTGGTCTCGCGGGAGAGCCTATGATCATCGGATTTGTAATAGGTGCTCTACTTGGTTTGGGTGGGGGTTATGAATTTAGAAAGATTGCTGAACTGGCTTTCGGTATTGCGGCTGTGATTTATATTCTACCAAAAATGGCCAATATTGTAGGTGCTTCACTGATACCCATATCTGATGGCATGAAGGAATTTATAAAAAGACGGTTTCCAGGTATAGGAGGAACCTATATTGCCCTCGATGTTGCAGTCCTTGTGGGTATCCCATCAGTGGTTGTAACTGCCATTCTATTAATGCCTGTCGCATTGATATTATCTTTCGTTCTGCCAGGTGTTAAATTTATTCCTTTAGGAGATTTGGTCAATATAATGGGGTCTGTTGCACTTGTTTGTGCTGCAACAAAAGGAAACGTCATTCGTTCCTTTTTAATTGGAATTCCAATTGTGGCCATACACTTGTACACTGCCTCCAATATGGCTTCCATGTATACCAAACTTGCTGGCAGTGTTAATTACAAGCTTGAAAATTATACAGGCACATTTACCAGTTTTCTTGATGGGGGAAATGTTATAAGGGTATGGTTAGTTAAGCTCTTTATGGGAAATACTTATGCTATATTACTAATTCCTGCTTTTATACTTATGTTCTACTTAACCAGGAAAATTGCAAGGAAAGGGTAATCGGTACTATATTTGTAATTTATAAAGTGGGTTTGTTGCTGTTTATTATTTACATGTAAAACGACTAATGTTATAATGTGTCATTACATGGATTATAAAAATAATAGAAATCCCATTATTTGATATATAAAAATGGAGTTTATTAAAGTGAAGAGAGAATCGGGATTAGATTTACTACGAACCTTTGCAATTTTTTTTGTAGTAGGAGTGCATTTTTTTTTACAATCAAATTTCTATAAGGTTCCAATGTCAGGAAGTAATATGATGCTTCAGATTGCATTAAGAAGTTTATTTATGATATGTGTGCCTTTGTTTTTAATGCTTACCGGATACCTTCAAATAGAAAAGAAACCGGAAGTTAAGTATTTTAAAAAAATCATACCAATTTTAGCTGTTTATTTATTCTACTCTATTTTATCAATTCTTTTTAGGGCTTGTTATCTTAACGAACACAAAAGCATTTTCAAATGGATTTCAGAGATACTTATATTTAATGCAGATAAGTATTCATGGTATATTAACATGTATATAGGGCTATTCCTCATTACTCCATTTTTGAATATGATACACAAGAATATAAATAATGCAAAGAATTATAAATTATTCCTGTTGATTTTGGTTGTATTAACGGGATTGCCTATATTTTTTAAAGCTTTATCGCATCATTGGACATACTTCAAATATCTATCATTCTCTGACTGGTGGTTAAGCATTTATCCAATAACATATTATTTTCTAGGTGCTTATATCAGAGAATACAAGCCTAAATTTAACAAAAAGCTTGCTTCATTATTATTAGTATTGATTATTATGTTTGAAACCATTATAAATACCACATTTTCCAGAAGTAAATTGTTCTTGGATGGAATTGGTGAATATGGCTCAATAATTATTATGGTGGAAGCTGTATTGTTTTTCCTTATTTTTTATGATATCAAAATTAATAATAATCGTATGAGTAGAGTTTTAGGGACCATATCCATATTGTCTCTGGATATATATATGTGTTCATATGTTAGTGACAAGCTGGTCTACACTTATTTTATGAAAAATTTGTATACATCTCAGCAGCAAATATTATACTATTTTATTTTTATTGTTATGACTTCATTTACAATGGCTTTTATTGTTGCATATCTTAGATATAAAGCTGTCAGGCTTGGACCTGTACAGAACAATAAAATTATGAAGTACTTAGCGGGCAAATGAACTCAGGGACTCATGCCCTTCTTGCCTTTTGATTTCCGAAGCTCCCTGAAGAAATTCTTCAAAATTTCCGAGCATTCATTTTCCATAATACCATTATATGCATTAACCCTATGATTAAATTTTTCAATAGCCAGTAAGTCAAGAACCGATCCAACGGCACCCGCTTTTGGGTCCTTAGCACCATAGTAAAGATTTCTGATCCTTGACTGTATAAGTGCACCTGCACACATTGGGCAAGGCTCCAAGGTTACATAAAGGTCACAATCTATGAGACGCCATGAGCCCAACTTTTTTGCTGCCTTCTTTATGGCAATTATTTCTGCATGTTGTGTTGGGTCTTGCTTTTGTTCCCTTGTGTTATGGCCGCGAGCAATAATTTTTCCATTGAAAACAATAACGGCTCCTACTGGGGTTTCAAGCTTGTTATATGCTTTAAGTCCCTCTTTATAAGCCTCTTTCATATACTTTTCATGATTTGTTTTTTCCCAAGAGATATCTTTTTTTTTCACTGGCGTAGTTCCTTATGTTATTTGACTTATTTTTAAGATTGCAAAATCGAAAGCTATTTTTTTCATATTTCATATTATTTCATATTAATACAATATGTATATTTTATCATAGCTTGCCTATTTAGGGATAACCAAATATAATACTCTTATAGACATTCCTTATGTAAATTGTGAAGAATGTAACTACGGTGAGAAATATAAAGGGTTTATAGCAAATTCCTTTTTAAATAAGAAATACATTAGCAAAATTATAAAATCTGTATTTGACTTAGTACCTGCTAATAACTATAATGGAGGATGGGGTTTTTTTGATGTGCAAAAAGCTTCTTAACTTTATATCAAAATAGACTGTGCGAAATCGGTAAATAGACCAATAATTTAACTTATTGGAATGATTCTGGTAAGTATACCGACAATGAGGTTGGCAAAATGTAATGTCATGCGAAGGGGCAGACAGAACGTAGTTGCCTGGACCAGTTATGCGAAATGCTGCCGAGCATTAAAGCTATAAAATAGTATAACCATTTAAGTATATTTTATTCGCTTAATGTGTATGCACGTTTGTTTTGTTGAGATAAATTCTTGTTATAAATTTGAAAGGAGTGGATGCAGTGGAACCAAAACTGCTTGCTGTAGCGATTTTATTACCTGCTATCAGTGCCATACTATGTTATCTTTTTCGTAAAGCTCCTATAAGGAATGTTATAGTAGTGGTTACAGCACTTATCATGTTTGCTGTTGCAGGAGGATTTTTCAAATTATTGTTTGATAATGGTGGCAAAATAACAATTGATCTGCATGGATTTGCAGCAATGGCTACCGAGTTGGCTATAAAGATACTTGATTTATTACTTTTCATTTATATTATGTATATTGGGGTTAAGCTTAAAAAACCGCTGATTGTGGGGCTGACATTCCTACAGCTTATACCGGTTCTTATTTTTGAGTTCATAGTTCGTCCCCACGAGCTTGAACAGGCCTTTGTAATTGACTATCTTTCATTAATATTGATCCTGCTTGTATCGATAATAGGACCTATTATAACAATATTTGCTATAGGATACATGAAGGAACATGAGAATCATTTACATCTTAAGAAATCAAAACAACATAGATTCTTTTTAATACTTTTTGTTTTCCTTGGAGCAATGAATGGTCTTGTAATGACAAATAACATCATGTGGTTATACTTCTTCTGGGAAGTTACAACTCTTTGCTCATTCCTACTCATATCACACGACGGTAACGAGCAGTCAATCAAAAATGCAACAAGAGCCCTCATTATAAATATGGCTGGCGGTGTTGCATTTATTTTGGGAATAATTGCAATATATCATGTGAAAAATACCCTTGCCATCGATAAAATTGCAAGTGTTGAGTCGTTGGCAGATGTTGGAACCATACTTCCATTAGGCCTTGGACTTCTGTGCTTTGCAGGGTTTACAAAGTCAGCACAGTTCCCATTCCAAAGCTGGTTATTGGGGGCCATGGTTGCACCTACTCCGGTATCGGCAATGCTGCACTCAAGTACCATGGTTAAAGCTGGTGTATATTTGATAGTAAGGCTTGCACCTGCTTATTATGGGACAAACCTTGCGAAGTTAATAGCTGTAGTTGGAGGCTTTACATTTGTTGCCGGATCTGCAATTGCCATAAGCCAGAGTAATGGAAAAAGAGTTCTTGCGTATTCGACAATTGCCAACCTGGGTCTTATAGTTTGTTGTGCAGGACTTGGTAATCCGGTAGCGTTAGGTGCTGCGATACTCCTTATAATATTCCATGCCGTATCTAAAGGTTTGTTGTTCCTCTGTGTAGGTACAATAGAGCAGGGTATAGGAAGCAGGGATATAGAGGACATGCAGGGACTTATGAAGAGAATGCCTTTCACAGCGGTTATAACTGTTATAGGTATGATATCAATGCTGCTGCCGCCTTTCGGTGTGCTTATATCAAAGTGGCTTACAATAGAAGCAGCTGTAGATAAATCACCGATTGTTCTGATACTGGTTGTACTTGGGAGTGCATTTACAGTAGTATTCTGGGCAAAATGGATAGGAATCGTTCTTACAATGTCATATAAAGCGAAGATGGTCGGTGAAAAGCTGGCGTTTTCGATAAGAAGTTCATTGGCAATACTTTTTGTTGGAGTATTGGCATGCAGTATAGGAATTGCACCGTTATATAACAATCTGGTACTGCCCCAATTACAGATGTTCCAAATAGGAGGTAACAGTGTTATATTGGGTATAAATGGCGGTTTAGATATAAAAAGTGGATGGTTAAATGGCGGAACTATGGGTGGTTTCGGCATAGTATATTTCTTTATAGTAGTTTTACTGGTTATGTTCCTGGTGCCGGTATTTATGCGTAGAGCAAAACCTGAAACCATGAAGACACCTTACCTTTGCGGTGAGAACACAACTGATACAAGAGGTATAGATTTTATGAGCCCTGGCGATAAAATTGATCAAGTTATAGTTCATAACTATTATTTGGAAGGTTTCTTTGGTGAAAAGAATCTTACATTGTGGGTCAATCTTGTTGCAGGAGCTATTATTCTGATTATGTTCGGGGTGGTAATCTAATGAGTGAAATATTTACTTTACAAAACATTATAGCGATTATCGTTGCCTTAATCGGGGCACCAATAATCGGAGGTATACTATCCGGTGTAGACAGGATAATAAGTGCCAGGATGCAGAACAGATACGGTCCGCCGTTACTGCAGCCCTTTTATGACTTCTTCAAGCTCATAGGTAAAGAGAGGATAACCGTTAACCAGACTCAGATGGTATATGTTCTCGGGCACCTGTTCTTTTCTATAGTATGCATAGTTATGCTGGTATTAAAGCAGGACCTTTTGATGATTATATTTGTACTTGCATTTTCAAGTGTATCCCTTATTATGGGGGCTATGAGCGTTCGTTCACCATATAGTAAAATCGGAGCACAGAGAGAGCTTATGCAAATGATGGCTTATGAACCTGTATTGCTCCTTATGGTTGTTGGTATATACCTCACAAATAAGAGCTTTATGATATCCAACATATTGGAGAATGAAAAGCCGTTGCTGTATTCTTTACCGCTTGTTTTTGCAGCATTCTTATATGTGCTGACAATAAAGCTGAGGAAATCACCATTTGACTTTTCAACTTCACATCATGGGCATCAGGAACTTATTAAGGGTCTTACAACAGAATTTTCAGGGCCTCAATTGGCAATAATAGAATTAGCACACTGGTATGATTTAGTATTGTTACTTGCATTAATTAGCCTGTTTTTTGCGAATCCTTTATGGGTAGGTATAATTATAGCACTTGTTTGCTATTTCCTTGAAATGCTTATCGATAACATCAGTGCCAGGGTTACCTGGAGGTTTATGCTAAAGCTTACTGGAGTCGTAGGAGTCGGTGCGGCAATGACCAATATTATATGGCTTTACTTAAAATAAGGAAGAGTATCCATTAGAGGAGTGGAACAATGGGAATAATAGAAAAATCACGTAAAAAATCACCTTGGATTATTCATTACGATTGCACAAGCTGCAACGGATGCGATATAGAAACGCTTGCGTGCCTTACACCACTGTATGATGTTGAGCGTTTTGGGATAGTTAACGTAGGTAACCCAAAGCATGCTGATGTTCTTGTTGTTACGGGTTCTGTAAATAAAAGGAATGTCCGTGTATTAAGAAACATATACGATCAGATGCCTGATCCCAAGGCTGTTGTAGCAGTAGGTGCATGTGCATGTACAGGTGGAGTTTTCAAGGAGTGTTATAACGTTTTAGGCGGAGTAGAAAATGTTTTACCCGTTGACGTTTTTGTGCCTGGATGCTGTCCAAGACCGGAAGCAATAATGGATGGTATTGTTATGGCATTGGAAAAAATAAATGATAAAGCGAAGAAGAAATAAGTAAAATTATTAACGCTTTTAACTAGATTAGGCCTTTGGAGGATTTTATGATAGAGAATGCTTTTGATATATCAAAAGAGCTGCTTCAAATTGAAGTGCAGGACTCTAAGATTAACGGATACAGATTTGTAACCGCGACCTGTGTCGATTTGGGTGATGGCACATTTGATATTATTTACCATTTTGACAAGGACCTTGAATTAAAAAATTACAGGGTAAATGTAAAAAAAGAAGATGAAATTCCCAGCATATCAAATATTTATTTTTCTGCAATATTGGTAGAAAACGAAATGAAAGAATTGTTTGGAATAAACATTAAAAATATTGCTATAGACTACGGCGGACATATGCTCCTTTCAGACGAAGAGCTTAATTCCCCAATGGCTAAACAGCAAATAGTAATCGAACAGCGGAAGGGGGATAAATAAAATGGGCAAAACAGTAATACCTTTTGGGCCTCAGCATCCTGTTCTCCCGGAACCGATTCACTTGAAGCTGGTCATGGAGGATGAAGTTATAGTAGAAGCTATTCCTGCCATTGGCTATGTTCATAGAGGTCTTGAAAAGTTGACCGAAACAAAAGAGTTTACACAGAATGTTTTTATTGTGGAAAGAATATGCGGTATTTGCAGCATGATGCATGCCATGGCTTATTGTCAGGGTGTAGAAACTCTGATGAATCTTCAGGTTCCTGACAGAGCTAAGTATTTGCGTGTTATCTGGGCGGAGCTTCACAGGTTACACAGCCATTTGTTGTGGCTGGGACTTTTAGCTGATGCATTCGGCTTCGAAAGCCTTTTCATGCAGGTATGGAGAAACAGGGAAAAGGTAATGGATATTATGGAAGAGACTGCCGGAGGCAGAGTTATAATATCAGTTAACGCTATCGGAGGTACCAGGAGAGACATGTCCCCTGAGGCACTGAGAAAGGTAGCAGTTATTGTTGATGAAATTAAAGAAGACATGATTCAGCTTGAAAAAGTGTTTATGTCTGATTACACTGTAAAGCACAGACTTGTTGGTGTTGGTGTTTTGGACCCTGCTATTGCTTATGAACTTGGTGCGGTAGGACCTATGGCAAGAGCCAGCGGAATCAAGCAGGATTTCAGAACTACAGGTTATTCTGCTTATGGGGAATTGGATTTTGAGCCTGTTGTTGAAACTGATGGTGACAGCTATGCAAGAACAATGGTAAGGCTTAGAGAGGTTTACCAGTCAGTTGATCTTATCAAGCAGGCAATTGGAAAAATACCTGATGGTGAAATAAGTGTTCCTGTAAAGGGAATGCCTACTGGAGAGGTAATTTCAAGGGTTGAGCAGCCAAGAGGAGAAGTTTTGTATTACCTCAAGGCAAACGGTACAAAAAATCTAGACAGGCTAAGGATTAGGACTCCAACCTTTGCAAACATTCCAACACTGCTTAAAATGCTTCCGGGAAGCCAACTTGCAGATGTTCCTATATTGATTTTAACAATAGATCCTTGCATTAGCTGTACGGAAAGGTAAGGTGTAAAACATGTTCGATATGATTGGCAGTATATTTAAGAATCTAAGTTCAAAACCTGCTACAAGAAAATATCCTCTTGAGAAGAGACCGGCCTTTAAGGACTCAAGGGGACAAATCAGCGGGATTGACATAGATAAATGTATTTTCTGCGGAATATGCCAGAGGAAATGTCCGGCAGATGCACTAGCTGTAAGCAAGGCAGAAAAGTCATGGGAAATAGATCAGTTCAGATGCATCATATGCGGTGCATGTGTTGAGGTATGTCCTAAAAAGTGTATAAATATGGAAGATGAGCATAAAACCTCTGCTTATAAAAAGGAGAAATATAAAGCGGTTCAAACGGCAGCCCCACAGGCAGCTCCACAGCCTCCTGCACCAAAAGAGGGTCAATAGAGAGGTATTAATTAATGCATGAGTATGCCGTAACCAAAGGGCTGATAGGTATAGCTGTGGAAGAGGCACGAAAAGCCGGAGCCGCAAAGATTACTCTTATCAGGCTTGTAATTGGGGACTTGTCCACAATTATTGACGAATCAGTCCAGATGTATTTTGATATGTTGAGCGAGGGAACAGTTGCTTATGGTGCCAAGCTTGAGTTTAGAAGGGTATCCGCCAGGTTTCGCTGCAAGGACTGCGGAATTGAGTTTGAAAAGCCCAAGATTGGGTTTGATTGTCCTGATTGCGGTAAAATGGGTATACTGACTGACTCAGGCAAGGAGTTTTACATTGAGAGTATGGAAATAGAATAAGTAATTTTACTATATTAAAAGTATTAATAATCTTACATTTGTCAGAGCAAATAACGAACGCTTTTACGGGATTTGCGATAGACAAATGTAAAAGATTATTCACTTTTCATATATATGAAAAGTGTTAATAACTTTTCAAATATAATAGATTTATCGCTTTTAATAGAATATAAAAAATTTACGTGACTTTTTATTTGAGAGTCACGTAAATTATATTTATGTTTAGGAAATTATATTTATGTTTAGGAAATTATAGTGTATGCTGCACCACAAATTTTCATGACAACGACTAAGTATGAAAAATCACTTCGTGATTTTGTCATATCTTAATCTCAATTAGAGCCATTGTAATATCATCCTTTATCATGGAAAAATCGTCAATTTGGGCAAAACTCATCGCTTCTTCAATGATTCTGCTTAATGCACTGCTCGGCTCCGATTTGTCAGTAAATAGCACATTTCGAATACTGTCCTCCCCGAATTGATCGCCTTTTTTGTTTTTTAATTCGATTACACCATCAGTACATAAAAACAATCTGTCACCCTTCACAAGTAACAGCTCTTTTTCATTGTATGTAGCCTTTTCAAACCAGTTACTTATTGGGGTACCTGGAATCATCAAAAGCTCAAAACGATCCGGGTCTTCCAGGTTAAAAATGATCGGTGATACGTTATGGCCGGCATTTGAGTATTTTATGCTGTGATCTTTCATATTGATTATTGCATAAAAAACTGTTATATAGGCATCTTGGTCAAAATTACTGCTGCTAAAGTCTTTGTAGAGCTTTGATAATGCATGGGATGGCGATAAAGTTTTCTTATCTATAGCAGAACGCAAAAACACTGTAAGCATTGAAGCAGGGAGCCCATGGCCTGACACATCAGCAATGTAAATGCCAACATGATCCTTATCAACTTCAAATATATCCAGGAAATCGCCGCCTAATTCCTCACATGGTTGGTAAATAAAAGAAAAATTAAGCTTATTATCAGGAAGTGCTTTTGGTAAAAGATTGCATTGCAGCTTTTTAGCTAGAGAAAGGTCATCCATAAGCTTCTTGTTTTGTAAAACAACCTTTTCCTGCAGCATTTGAAGCTCTGTTATATCTCTTAATACTTCTACAGCAGCAATAATCTCACCATCGTGATTTTTTACAGGTGAACTCATAACTGAAAATATGCGGTCATCGACTATCTCCTGTTTGCAATATGAAGTTCCATTGAAAATTGCGTTCCTTGAAATACAATTTTCACAGGGGGTTTCACGGCCTAATAGCTTGTAGCAGATCTCACCGGTCTTGTAGTCCTTTATGCCCTCTGCCATAGCCTTATTCACAAAGATTACTTTGTTTTCCTTGTTTACCACACGCACCCAATCCAGCATTCCGTTTATTACATCTTCAAACATTATTCCACGTTTTTCTTCACGTTTATCCATTTTAACCTCATATCCATCCACTATATTAAAATGATTTATTAAAATATAAATTGCATCAATGATTATAATTAATAATAACAAAACATTATTACCTTAGCAAACATTATTCTATGTTAAAAGTCTTCCAAGTGTGAAATTAGGCTCTTATCTTATTCACCTGTAATACTTTATAAGATTATGGTAATACTACTATTATTCAGTAAAAATTACATGAATTTATGGAGTAAAAAATGTCGGTAGAAACAGGGTTAAAACAACAGTTTGTGGACATTAAAAGTCATAAAGCACTTCAATCTTTCAGTGAAACACTTCTAACATACATAGAGAAAGGGTTTGCTGAAGGGTTTAAGTCAATTGTGTTTGTTTGTATAGGAACTGATCGATCAACGGGAGACAGTCTTGGACCTTTAGTAGGCTACAAGCTGGAAAATAATAATTATGATAATTTCTACATTCACGGGACCCTTAAGTATCCTGTACATGCAAAGAATCTACAGGATACTATAAAGATTATTGAGACAAAGTATGAAAACCCTTATGTTGTTGCGATTGATGCCTGCCTGGGCCAGACTGATCATGTTGGCTATATATCTATCGGTGAAGGCTCAATTAAGCCTGGGGCTGGCGTAAACAAGGAGCTGCCGCCTGTTGGGAATATGTTTATTACCGGCATAGTAAATTACGGTGGATTTATGGACTTTCTGGTTTTGCAGAATACAAGGCTGTGTCTTGTTATGGATATGGCAGATATCATTTCAAGCGGAATTAAGTATGTTATGTGGAAGTTAAATAATGATTATATAAAAGTGCAAGATTAGTATTTATTTTTATAAAAAACAAATTGGAACATATTGATACTACCTTATACTTGATAAAATTTTAGCTTTATTATAAAATTTAAAATAACACTTTAGGTTATTCCTAAAAAATAACTGGTCAACTGGCGATATCAAAAATATTGAATTTAGTACTTTTGACCATAAAAATTGGCCAAGAAAATTTTTGAAATCGCCTTAATTAAAGCTATGATAGAATACTTGCTTCAAATAAAAAAGCAATAATTAGAAAGGTAGTAGGAATAAAATGGAAAGAGATGAACTTGATATTTTAATAAATAGGATAAATGAACTTGCTAAAAAGGCTAAGTCCTCTGAGCTTTCCGACTCAGAGAAAATAGAACAGCAAAGTCTTCGTAAGGAGTATATAAACGCATTCAGAAACAATATGAAGAAGACCCTTGATTCAGTTACCGTAGTTGATAAAAATGGAAACAGAAAACAATTAAAGCAAAAGAGCAAGGATAATCTTATCAATTGATGAATGACTAAAATATCGCTTTATTATCACTTTTGATATAATACTTTATTTATGAAAGCATATTTTATTAAATAATAAACTTTTTAATAAGATCGTTTAGAGAATTTGAAAGCTCAACTTGTTTTTTTATGACTGTATAGACTTTTTCCATATCATTAACTGATTGAGAAACTGAGGCTACGATGGCAGAAGCATCCTCTGTTCCCTTACTTGAGTTTTCAGCAACATTTTGAATGGCTTCACTTACCATTTTTAATGTATTGGTTATATTGTTTGTCATTGTTGCAAGATCGTTTGAAAAGATTGTTATTTGTTCCGAGTCAGCATAATACTGTTCACCGGCGTCTTTGAATTTTATGAATTTATCTTTAATCGAATTTTGCATAAATTCCAGTATGTTATTGCTTTCTTGTGATAAACTCGTATAGGCTTCCTGTACGCTTTTTATTGTGGACTTAACGTTAGAGGCTGCCATAGAGGATTCTGTAGCTAGCTTCCGAATTTCCTCCGACACTACTGCAAAACCTTTACCCTGTTCGCCCGCTCTGGCTGCTTCAATGGCTGCGTTTAAGGCAAGAAGGTTAGTCTGCTCGGCTATTCCGGTAATAGTATCAGCCATAATTCTTACTTCATCAAAAACTTTGCCTTTTTCAATTGCCTTTATTATATTGTCAGCTTTCTCTTTATAGGTTTTGTCAACTTCCATAAATGAGTTGCTTGCATCATTCTGAACAATAAAGGCTCTTTCTTTTATAATATTGGCATTATTACTGCTTTCAAGTGCCCTTTGTGAAATATATTGTATGCTGTCGTTAACTTCTTCGGTGGATGCTGAAACTTCTTGTGTTGTAGCACTTGTATTTGTTATTCCGAAGCTTATTTCATTTACCGACTTGTTAATTGAATAAAGCTCCTTGGACATTTCTTCAGCTGTATAAGACAAGGCATCGCTTGACTCGATAAGGTTTTTTGCGTTATCACTTATTTTATTGATAATTTCGGTCATACTATCTTTAAGCTTTATTGCTGCTCTGGATAGAATTCCGATTTCGTCCGTTCTTTCTGTATAAGACTTTTTTATGTTTCCGGTAAAATTGCCGGATGCCATATTATGTATAAACTCAGTAACGGCTGTAATTGGATGTGCTATCATGTTGCCAATAATTATTGCTGCGATTGAAATTATGACAATAAAAATAATTGAAAGTATCTGCAATATTAACAAAACATCATTTACAGGCTGGCTTATGTAGTTAACAGGCACGCTTAAACAGAACTTCCAACCATTCAGGCTTGGTATTGTTGAGTAAAATACATATTGATCAGAATTTTTATACTTAAACCGTACAGAACCCTTTTCAGTGGACAGAATGCTTTTAGATGCTGTAACAAAGGTATCGGGTATGTTTTTGCTTTTGGCAGCAATACTCTCGTTTAAAATATACTCCTTATCGGAGTAAGCAAGGAATTTGCCGCTTTTGTCAATTACATAGCAGTATGAATCCTTATGTAACACAGTGTTGCTTTTTATTTTGTCATAGAAATTGCTCATTTTTAAGTTTCCTGCAATAAGACCAATAACTTTACCGCTATCATCCATTATTGGAACTGAAATGACGGATACAAGGCTACCAGTTGATTTGGAGATTACCGGCTCTGAAATAACAGTATTACCCTCCATTACAGGCTTCCAATAAACTCTGTCCAATAGATTTCCAGCATTCCTTTTAAGTACAGTATTGTAATCACCCTTGCTGTCTGCTACGAATAATATGTCATAGAAATCTTTTTTCTTTTCAAACTCCTTCTTCAGAAAAGGTTCAATTTTCTCCCAGTCCAGGCTTTGGATAAGAGGCATTGAGGAATAGGCAGCAAGTTCAGCTTTTCTAATTTCAAACATGTCACTTATCTGTCGGGCATAGCTTTCCGCAGATTTTATGGAGCTGCTTTCAATGTTATTATAAAGCTTGTCTTTAACTAAAAAGTATGTAGTCAGTATTACGGTTGAAAATACAAAAATACTTAATAAAATCAAGCTAATAAGCAGTTTCGATTTTAACTTTAGAGAAATTTTCATAATGAAATCCTCACCTTTAGGTAATATTTGATTCTACGTTTAGTATGTTCTTGTGTTATATATCGGAAAATATTATAGATATTTTAATAAAAATTAATTACTTTCAATAAAAGTGATTCCAATTTAAAATCATTGCAATAGGCGTGCTTAAAAGGTATACTTATATTAAAAATAATACGATTTCCTAGTAAGTATTTGTGGGAGGTGACATTATAAGGGTATTTAAAAAGGTTATTAAGATAGCTTTTTTGTCTATTGGAACTTTTATGTTGATTTTCAGTATTTTTCTAACTTTAATGTTTTACAGTAATATCGGTTTTTTCAGAGAGCTTAGGGAATTGTACGTCGGAACTGCCATGTCAACCTTCACTCATCAATACCTTGCTACTGCTTTTATAAGTGATGAAGAAATAGATAGGATTATGAAGAAAAACTCTGTTCCCATACAGACGGTAAAGTCTAATATTAATGAGATAAAGCTTTCGGATGACAAAATTGATGATGAAGAAAGTGAAGTACCCAGTGATCCTGAGATAGAGGTTGTAGATATATCTGAGTCTACGTTCAAAGGTAAAATGCTAATTGTTAAAGACCCATCAAGAGTCAAGCTTGCGGTTACGAGCAAGCTTAACAGAATTGGTGAGAAGCTTAATGTTCTTATAAAGTCTGAGTCTGGTATCGGAGGCATAAATGCCAGTGGATTTGTGGATGCTGAAGGACATGGAAATGGTGGATTTCCTATGGGCATTGTAATTAAAGACGGTAAAATAGTACACAGTGACAATTCCTCCACCTTTCCAATCATAGGATTTAACAAAGATAATATTCTTTTATTAGGAAGATATAAAAAGAATGAGATTGAATCATTAAACTTAAGGGATGCAGTATCTTTTACTCCATTTTTAATTGTGAATGGCGAACCGCAGATTAAAACCGGAAATGGAGGATGGGGTATCCAACCTAGAACAGCTATTGGTCAGACTAAAGAAGGAAAAGTATTGATGCTGGTAATAGACGGCAGGCAAATTTCCAGTATTGGTGCTACCTTAAAGAAAGTTCAGGACATTATGCTGGAACACGGTGCATACAATGCAGCCAACCTTGATGGAGGCTCATCAACAGTCATGTATTATATGGATGAATGTATGAACACTCCCTGCAGTTCAGCAGGGGAGAGGTATTTGCCTGATGCGTTTATAATTAAGTGATTTACTATATGAAAAGTGTTAATAATCTAACATTTGTCAGAGTAAATAACGAACGGTTCAACGGGATTTGCGATAGACAAATGTAAAGGATTATTCACTTTTCATATAATAAATAAAAAAACCGGCTGCACCACTGATAAAATATGGTGCGACCGGGTTTAATATATGACGATTATCTTTCAAAAATATTATTTATGTTTTTAATAATTATAGTTCTTGTTCCATCAGGATTTCTTAAAATTTCAAACCTTTCCTTCTCGTTGAAGACTTCGTAGTCTACTATGACCTCAATACCGTTGTCAATTTTAAGCTTCACTTTGCAAAGCTTCTTTTCAACCCAATCCTTGTCCACCTCAAACCTTTCCACATCAAGGCCCTTCTCCTGCATTGCAGTTTGAAAGTCCTCATGGAGGTATTGCTTGGTACCGAAGGCATTTTGAGAGAAGGACACCAGATCGATTTCATCCTCCTGGCGTATTGTGTTAATTACCAGCTCCCGGATATCTTCAACATGATCTTCGCCTTCTTTAACCTTTTCCCTTATCCAGTTTTCTGTCTCTTTTTTGAAAAGCTTTGTATATGCCCTACTGTCCATCATAAGATCGGCACCTAAGAAAGTATGAAGAAAAAATTGAGCTATTGGCTCTTTGTCGCCTTTTGCATAAATCTGATTATCCAAAATGATCAAGTCATGCTCATCAGTGGAAAAACAATCTCTGATAAATGCACATTTCTGTATTTTCTGGTTTGGAGCAGGAAGGCTTATTTCCTGCTTTTTTATATATATTTTAAAATCACTGCCATCCATTTCTATTTCATGGATATATGAAGTTGTATAATCCATTTTCAGTATAGCAATGAATGGCTCATCTTCATTAAGATAGCTTGCTACTATAAGATCTGTTGATGATATACTGTTGTTGGTCTTCATAGCCTTAAACAGCTGGCGGGCTATTTCTTTAGAGCCTTCCAGGAAATAATCTGTTTCATGGATCATTCTGGATGCTGTTTCTCTTACTATATTCATACCCTCCTTAAAGCGGCCTTTTCGGGCTTCCTCGTCGGATACGGATTTTGTAATGTGCTTTTCAAGATATTGCTCCAAATCTTCATCCAAATATAGTTCATGAGAATTCAATAAGGGCTCTTCAGATTCTTTATCCAGAACGTGAATAATAGCCCTGTTTATAGAAATTGGCACTATATAAACCTCCTTATATTAGCAAAATTTTTTTTGCTAAATTTCAAAACTATCCCTCCTCATTATGTACACTATAATAAAATTATACCATGAACCAAATAATTTTTACCAATTTATTATTATAAACTACTCTCCCAGGCTGACTGAAAACTCTTGGGACAGCTTGCTTCCGGCAAAAAATCTTGTAAAGGATTGACGGCCTTTTTTAATTGCAATGATGTTCCTGTCCACCAGAGGTGCTATGTCTCCTATCTTTTCAGGCGGGGCAGACAAAATGCACTGAAAGCCGATACTTCGGAGCAGCAATATGCTTTCTCTTATTCTTTCGCCGTCCATTTTGCTGAAGGCTTCATCGAAAATAATAAGCCTTATGCAGTTCCAGTTCCGATCATTTACATGATAAAGCTGGGCAAAGGAAGCCAGCATTGCAATGTAAAACGGTGTCTGGGTTTCGCCGCCGGATTTTTTGAGCAATGTCTTGGAGAGCCTCTGTCTGTTGTTATCCTGGTCATAGGAGTACATGTCGAACCTCAAATAGGTCTTATAATCGGTGTAAAGCTTGATGTTTTTCTCCATTTCTAGCCTGGAATCTGCATCCATACCGCTGCCGTAATCCATTATTTTTGAGAACAGCTCATCAATCACCGGGCCATGCTTTTCAATAAAAACATGGGATGTTATATTATATCCGCTCATCAGCATCGGGTCGGTAATCATATCATAAAACGGCTTGTAATCAGGATTGGGAACGACGGAAAAACTGAATTGCTCCGAACCCCATCTATGTTTTTTTAGTGAATTATTAAGCTCTGCAATCCTTTCGGTAACATCATCTATATTGGCCTTAAGCTCTGCAAGGAAATGACTTACAAACTGCTCATAGGCCATTGATTTAGCCCCAGTTATTTTTTCCAGATACTCAGGCAGTTTTTCTTCCCGCAGCTCTAAAAGAGTCTTATCGTATTTTTGATTGTCGCGTGCACCGACATCGTAGCTGTAGCCATATTTGCGGTTATACTCGGAGCGGAGGTTTAAAAGCAGCTCCAAATGCTTTTCCAGCTGATTTCTGCGAACGCCCAATGAAGACTTGTGGTCCGCTATTATTGCATTTGGATTCTTCTTATTTGACAGCTCTTCTTTAAACTTTGGTTCACCTGTTTCCGATATCCATTCCTTTGAATAGTTTGCCGTAATTTGCTTGTTTTTAAGCTCGGATTGTGCTATTTCATTAGGAAGCTGCACATCACGTAAATTGTCTATGCGTTCTTTGAGTACCCCGCATTTTGATATGCAATCCCTTTCGAGGGACTTAAGTTCCTCAATCTCTATTCCAAGAGCATTGATTTCATTGCTTATGTCATGAATCCACGCAAGGTCTAGTTGTGAGAGCTTGTCTAATATCTCCTTCTTCCTTGACTGCAGATTGGGTATGGCCATTGATTCCTGAAGCTTTCTGTCGTTATCTTGTGCTTCATTCTGGTTCATTGTGTCTATATGCCTTATTTTCTTAAACATATCAAAAGAAGACTTAATAAGCTTATAATCTTCGTCCAGCTCGTTTTTTTCCAGTTCCAGCCTTGCAATTTGCTCCTGAATGGACTTTTTGCCTATAAGAGGCTTTTGCCAAAGAGAAGGACTTATTTGGCTTGCAACATAACCTTGATAGAGCATTCCGGTATCTGTTACAGAGCGGTCATTTTTTCTAAGGTCGGTAACACTGTCGCACTTTACAACCCTGCCAAGTAAAAAGTCTACATATGCACGGGCATACGGATCATCGGTGGAAACTTCCTCAGCAAGGCTTCCCTTTAGACATACAGGACTGGAGGAAAGTGCTTTTTCTCCGTCAATAAGCCCAATATCATAAATACATTTATCAAGCTTTATTTGCTCATAACACTTAAGGGCTTCAGGATAATATTCCGGAGCTACCAGTATATACTGCTTTTGTCTGTTCATATATCCTTCTATGGTGTTGACCCATCTTGTGTCGGGTATTTCCAGAAGGTCTGCCAGTATATTTACGGCAATGTCTTTTTTATACTTCAATGAGAGACGAATCTGAAGTTCTTCCTTAAGAGCCTGTACTGTACGGTCAAAAGGCTTGATATTCCTTTTAAGAGCATTTATTTTTTCCTCACATTCTTTAAGGACAAGGGACTTTGAATCCAAAAGCTTACCTAACATGTGCCCAAGATTGGAAAGGGATGTTTTAAATGAATCTCCTGATTCCATCAGCTTATGGTACTGGTCACTGCTTAAGCTTGATAGGTTGTAATCCCTTATATCAAGTAACTTTCCTATTCCATGCTTAAAGTTAATAAGACTTGTATAAAGCTCGTTGAGCTCATCATTTATAGAGTCTTTGTTACTAAGTCTCCCAACATGTCCTATGAGGTTCTCGGTATCTTCTGCCGCAGAACTCCAGTTAAGACCGTATATATGGAAGCGGTTTACCAGTTCATTGATAGTGCTTTCAAAAGACTTTATTTTTTCTTCTATTATTTTCTTCTCACTTTCAAGGGACTGTTGGTTCTGGTAAATGTTATCCTTTCCTCGCTGCTCAATAAGGCTGTCACGGGCAGTTGACTTTTCCATGATTTCTGCTGCCAGTTTGGCCTGGTTTCCGGCAGTCTGAGCATATTGGTTTTCAAAGCTTTCTATGTTATCCTTAAGCTTATTAATTTCCTGCAGGTTTTTTTCCAATTCCGATCTATCGATGAGATATTGATATATATTAAGATTTTGTCTTTCATCCTGCAAAGCCTTATAGTTCCTGCTTATGTTCTCCAGGTCTGTAATTCTGGACTTCATAAGGTTTGCTTCCTGTTCAAGCTTTCTGTAATGCCTCAGGTTTTCCTGCATTGCAGTTATATCCACATTATCCTTAGAATCACATATATTGCTGGTGATAAACTCCTCAATATCTACAATAGGCGAAAATGATACCGCTTTTTTCAGGAGGCTGAAGTAATTGTCACGAAGCCCACCAAAAAGGCTCTTTATTTTTGATTGATAGGATCTTCCGCTCTCACTGAACTCAAATAGGTTCTTATCATAATTCTTCCTGAGATAAGCCTTAAGGTCCTTTATGGAAAGAGGACTGTCATCCACTACAAAGTAGTTTTCAGGAATAGGCTCCTTAAGGATAAAATAGGTGCTTTCATCCTGGACAGAGAAATTGCAGTCAAATACAACTCCCAGGGTCAAATAACGATCTTTTTCGGTATCAAAGAATTCACAAACAATATAGCTTGAAAAAGGACCTTCTCTTAATGATAGAAAGCCTGTCTGGCCATCGTCACCGTATTCACCGCGAAGGTATCCCTTAAGCGTTCTGCGTGAACGGTCGTTGGCCGCTTTATTGAAAAAATGCTGTCCGTTAGTGTCTCCCAAGAGAACTAGCTGCATTGCGTCTATGATTGTAGTTTTACCCGCACCGGTTTTTCCGGTAAGGAAGTTTATATCATCAAATTCAATAACCTCTAGAGAATAATAATGCCAGTTAACCAGCAGAAGTCGTGTCAGTTTTTTCATTGGTTTTCCTCTCCTCGTATAACATCAGGGTCAATCACATCAACGTCATCATTTTAATAAGTCTCATCTATCTCATAAGTCTTATCTAACTCATTAGTTTCATTTGCATTTGGCTGCCCGTCTGGACCAAGGTCTTCCTGAAGACTGCTAAATATCCTCCCAATTGAGTCATTTGGAAGAACCATGAGTATTGATGGAAATATTATGAGCTTGCAATCAGGCTCTGTCCAGTCTCCGCTTAGCTTTTGTATTATATTGAATCTGGATAATAGCTTGAAGGTATCGCTTAAATCCTTGTCCGAAGGTTTTCTTTTCAGTGTATTGAAGGTCATGAGACGCGAAACCACATCATATGTGGTAACTGGTATAGTGGATCTTAATGTCAGCTTTTCACGTTCTTCATCGTACAAAAGCCGCAATGTGTATATAAAAAGAGTTGTAATGCTGTTAAGATGCAATCTGTTATACTCATACTCGCTTTCAATATATATTACTCCCAGGTTTCTGTCCTTTAAAAGGTTCCATCCTGAATATGACAAATATGTATTTATAATTTCAAAGTTACGGTCAATAAAACGATACTCAGGGTTGGACTTCATCATACCTGTATCTTCATCATATGTTTCACTTATGGTAAAAGTTTTTGCCAGAATACTGTTCACGCATTTTCGGAACATGTTTTGCTCTGAAATGCTAAGCTTTTCGAATTCTTCAATCCAAAGGTTTGTCATTGTTTCCCTCACCTTTCCTTATAAATCTCATATTTGGGTATCGGTAGCCCTCATTTTCTATATATCCTTCTAAAAATTCCACATCATAGAAGGTCCTTTTTTCTCCCGACTTCATTGCTGCCAGAAGCATCAGGACGAAGCTCCTGTCATCCTTTATATCAAGCTCCCGGCTATTAAGCACCCTTCGGCTGCCAAATTCCTTTTCCATATACTCGGCAACCTGCTGTTGGCTGTATAGGCTTTTAACGCTTTTTAAGAAATCACTCAGCTCATTTTCCGGATGCTCTATTTTAGTAATCTTAATTTTCTCAGGCGGTTCAAAGGACCGTATCTTTTTATTTGATCTGCAATATAGGGACTTTTCGTCAACATAGCTCTGCTTAAAGAGTTTTACAGATGATGAAATAACCTCTTTTTTGTCTTCCTCCAGGTCGGAATATTTCATCAATATGTCTGCAAGCTTTGTTTTTACGCTCTGATCATAGTTTAAAAGATATATCATCTTATCTATGGAGGCCTTGGTATAGGCTGTGTTCTTGTTTTGTATCTCCTGCATGAGCCTGTCTATGCCCTCGAAGGTATCATAAATCTCATATAACTTTTGAGATAGCTCTTCCATACCGCTTTCCGGGTCGTTGTATTGTCTTTCCTTTATACCAAGAGCTACTATGCGTTTTCTAAGCTCCTCATTGGAACGGATTTTGTCTATCATGGTCATAATGGGTACTTTGAATCGCAGGACAGAGTCCCTTGTTACCAAGGGGTGGAATATCCTCTCATTTACAAGCACCTGATAACCTTCAAAGTGATTCTTCAAAATGTCGTTGGCAGCTGCGGAATTGTTTAAAATCTGATGGTACCTTCTTATGTTGTTAAGCAGCACCTTTAGTGAATCCCGAAGCAAGTTGCAGTTAGTGTACGCGGACTCCAATGCAGTAAACAGGTAATCCTCCGAATCATCACTTAAAACTGTCTTTAAGGATGAATAGGTGTTAAATGCATATGACTTGTAGCTTTGAGTGTTCTCCTGTGTAATTGAATGCAGGAATTCGATCATGCTCACGGAATACGGAGGTATAGTGACTATTTCATCATAGGATCGCTGTTTGTACTCGATTTCGATCCAGTTTGTATCACGAAGCCTGCGTAATACCAAATGAGCCATAGAGGGCCATGTTATGGACTGCGGTCCTTCTATGTTTATATCCGATAAGTCGGATAGGGCTTCTTCCAGTTCTGCTTCAATATCAATGGGGATCATTAGATCCCCAAGACATTCTGCAAATATATTAATAAGGCCTTCCTTATCTAAGTAAAGTTCGTTCTTAAAGGCTTTTCTCAGGGACAGAAGTATTTCTACATAAACATTGCGGTTTTTTCCTGTCAGTATCCTGAAAAACTGACCCGGTATAACATCAAAGACTTTCATGTAACCTCCGGCTTTTCTGTTTGTCATGGGATACCGTTTGGTTATCCCAAGCAATATATTATTATAATATAATTTTCAACCGGGCGGCAAGGAAGAAATTGTTATTTGCAGATGTTAGAGGGTTTTTTGTAATATTGTTTCCAATATAGAGCAAGTTTACTGCTTTCCACATCTTTTAGGTAACATAATACATTGATGTTTCATATGCTATTGTATAGCATATATAAGGTGGAAAAATAAAAATGGCTACGTTTGGTTCTTTTTTTGGCATTGTTACTATGATCAGCGATTTCTGGACAGGAAGTGAGGCCCAATCAGGATGTTATAAATTAATGACAGTACAAAATAGTGATGGGAATACGGTTAACTTTGTAATAACTCCAACCACCTACTTTGTAGACCATGTAATTATATCGGTTGGAGATCCGGTAATCGGATTTTATGATCTCAATGCCCCGGTCCCATTAATATATCCCCCACAATACCGGGCAGTTGTAATGGCAAGATTAACACAAAATCAAAATGTGAAGTTAGATTTTTTTGACGACCAACTAATAAGCAGTGATGGCACATTAAAGCTTATAATCAGTCCTTTTACTCAAATCATTCAACAAAATGGGCAGGTATTTACAGCGAATCCTGCAAACAGGAATTTGATTGTAGTCTTTGGAGCTTCTACAATGAGTATTCCTGCTCAAACTGTGCCTAATAAAGTTATAGTCATGTGTCAATCGACGTAATGTAAGTAATGTTTTTTAAAAAATCAAAAACTCTTGTTTAGAAATTAATATATAAGGTATATATATAATACAATCATTAAATGATTGGTAAACAAGTTACCAGGAAGGGAATGAGTCCAATGAACTAGGACAAAACCATATAAGGTAATAGAAAGTAAGAGGATTAGTAGTTGAGCACGATTCAATACCAATTAAATACTGTAACATAAAAGGTTAGATATGAATTATTGTATCTAACCTTTTATGTTTTTAGTCCATTATTTATATGAAAAGTGAATATTCTTTTACATTTGTCTATCGCAAATCTCTAAAACCAGCAAAGAACAACTTCCTTATTTTTTCAATTTTAATATGGTGTTTTTCTTCTATCCCAACATCAAAGTCATATACTTTTGTCAAACTAAATGATAAAAGCCGAATTGTTTTTATGATGTTAATTCCATCAACTTTTATATACTCATTTCCCCAAAATTGATTAAAGTAAAACTCAATTTCATGATTTTATGTTTTACCAACTTTGAAATTAAATTTAAGCATAATGGTACTCCTTAATTATAAAATTATTGATATTCTCTTTTGGTCTAGGAAGCAAAATCCAGTGTATCTTTTACGTATACCTGTTTTTAATATAACATAAATTTGCAGTTTCTGGACCTCTGATATTTTCTGCCAGCTTCCAGAATTAGCTGTAAGCACACTTTTGCTATCTACTAAACAAAACTGTAATTTTAAGTGTTACATGGGATTAAAAATTCCAGTGGATTGGGCAGAGGGGCTTTCATCGTACCCATTCCATCTAGTCGATGCCACCATTTAGGACTATCGGACCAAAAATAAAGACACATCAACTTATTGACAAATTAGAGTAATAATCGTAGAATAGAATAATTAGTTAGGTTACCAACCTAACTAATTATTCTTAATTAAAAATAGAAAGAGAGACAATTTATGCAACAACTAACAAATAAGAAAAAAATGCTGGTTACGATAGCGTTGATGGCCACAATGTTCTTCGCAGCCATTAACCAGACTATCATCAGTGCTGCATTGCCCAAAATTATTGCACAACTTGGGGGCATGGCGTACTATTCCTGGGTTATTACCATGTATATGCTTACATCTACCATCTCGACCATTATATTTGGAAAGTTATCCGATATCTATGGGAGGAAGAGATTTTTACTCTTGGGAATTTTTGTTTTTTTGACTGGTTCATTTTTAACGGGACTATCAGGAAATATTTTTCAAATGATTGCTTTCCGTGGGATTCAAGGTATTGGTGGCGGTATGTTGATGTCCATTACTCTTACTGCTATAGGTGATTTGTATCCCCCAGAAGAAAGAGCGAAATGGACGGGGACCATGATGGCTATCTTTGGTCTTTCGAGCATTCTCGGACCAGTGCTCGGAGGTGTATTAGTTGATTATGTGGCCTGGAAATGGCTTTTTTGGATGTTCTTGCCTATGGGAGTTATTGCTGCTGTAATGATATGGAAGCTCTTTCCCAAGGCAGAGGGAGATAGCAAAGAGTCCATTGACTATTTAGGATCAGTCTTTCTGGCACTTATCATTACGGGTTTAATTTTGGGATTCTCGTGGGCTGGCTCAAAATACCCATGGGGTTCACCACAAATCATAGGAATTTTTACAGCAACGTTGATGAGTGTTCTCATGTTGGTTCTTGTTGAACGTAAGGCTAAGTTCCCGATAATGCCTCTTTCACTCTTTAAAAACAAGGGTGTCACCATTTCCAATGTGGCGAGTTTTATGATGAGTGGTGGCATGATGGGGGCTATGTCATTTATTCCTTTTTATATTCAGGGCGTAAAAGGTATGTCGGCAACGCAATCTGGGTTGTTAAACATTCCTATGTCAATTATGATGATTATCTTCAGTGCATTATCCGGAAGATGGCTGTCGAAAACAGGTAATTACAAGCTTTTTGCAGCAATAGGATTGGGCACTATGAGCGGTAGTATGGTGATTATGGCCAATATGAATAATGTTGTATGGGCTGCTGTCAGTCTGGTTATTTTTGGTGTAGGACTTGGATTTGGTATGACTGTTTTCACGACTGCCGCACAAAATTCTGCCCCACCTTCACAACTCGGTGTTGTTACAGCAACATGTACCCTCTTCAGAAACCTGGGTGGAACGATCTTTATAGCTATTTTTGGATCCATTATGAACGCATCCATAGCAAGCAATCTGGCAAAAAAAATGGCATCTGGTGTAGGTGCTGATTTCACAAATTTGGACGGTGCCACTGCAGAAAAATTAAAAGCGATGGCAAACCCCCAGTTATTATTGGATAAGAATAAGCTTGAAGCAGTACAGGCGGGCTTGCCTGAGCAGGTTCAACAGGTATTCCTTAACCTGATGGATATGGTTCGTACGGCAATGGATCAAGCGTTATCATGGGTGTTTTATATCGGTGCCTTCCTCTTATTTGTGGGTGTTGTGCTTTCATTGTTTTTGAAAGTGAAGCCAGGTGTTGTTGCTGAAATTGAGTCTGAGGACGATAATGATGATGAGGACGATATGGCTATTGAGTATGTAAGTTAAAAATGTTTACTCTCTTGGTTGGCATTGTTGAATATGCATTGGTAGTGTATAATAAGGCATATATCAAACAAACTATAAATATACACTAACACAAATGAGGTGAACTTATTGCAAAAACAATCAAAAACTATTGTTAATAGGTTTGTCGATGCATTTGATAGCCTATCAAGAGCACAATGGCACAAACAGCCCGTATTGGGTATTAAAAACAGTGAAGTACGTGTTTTGCTTTGCATAGAGTCTCTTTCGCATGACAGTCAGCAGGTCATCAATGTTTCACAAATTAGTAATAAGTTGCGGGTTACATCACCAACAGTGACTGAATTGATAAAAAGCCTGAGTGGCAAGGGGTATATTGAGCGATGTGCTGATGCCAGAGATAAAAGGGTTGTAGATATCAAACTCACAAACAAAGGTGAAAAATTTATTCAGAAAGTGGCTACTTACCATGATGCTTTATTTTCAGGTCTGATTGAGCGACTTGGGGAGGAGCAAAGCGAAAAATTAATTGAACTGCTAGACCAAGTATGTTTGTATTTGAATGAAACAACAATTGAGAATGAATAATGATTGAGGGCGAGACCAATGGGTCTCGCCTGATTTAGTTGCAATCTAACATTTTGATTCCAAAAGGGCATATCCGAGACTGGGGTTCTGATAGTATTCTTTTGAGAAACAGTTTAATGGCACAGGATGTTATGTGGAGTTCCAATGTTGAGGTTCCATACAACAAAAATCTTTCTGATCTTGTATCCTATGCAAAATCAAATAATGTTGGAACTTACAAAAATTTTACATATACATATAACATAAGAAACCAGGCATATGATGAAATATTTGGGTTTCCTGCTGCTTGGAGCCAGTATCTATACAACAGCAGTAAACCTGTCTACCAAAGACCATTAAGCAATCATAGCGGTAGAAACTGCTTTATGTTTTTTGACATGAGTAAAGTACCGGGATATGGATACTATGTCGTATGTGGCTGGAATGAAGTTGGGCAAATTATAACTAGTGTAGATTATGGTAATATTGAGAGTGGTCTCCAGCCCAAAAATGCCTTTTGGGAAGTTGTGGATTCTTCTTCTTTTGCTAAGGTTGGAAGTAGATAACAGCTACAATTTTACCGGAGTGAAATATACATACTTCATTATAATTTAAGCATAAAGTCTATTAACATATGGAGGGTACCGGTTTTAGTTATTCATTACATAAATGACCAATAATTAAGGCTCGTATCCTCCATATGTGCATAAGAGACATGAGGGTTGATTAACTTGCCGGAAATCATGTGCTTGTTTTCATGCCTGTCTCTTTATGATTTAGCAATGCTTAAATTGACAAAATAATAAGATTCATTTATAGTTGCATTAATGTTTAATCATTATTAACTATTTTTTATTAATTCTATTAGGGGGACCAAAATGAAAAGATTTAAAATTGTAGGTATTATATTGCTAATAGCAAGCTTGGCATTTTCTTCTGTTGGATGCGGCGGTGTAGATAAGGAAGAAGTTAGCAAAGGTGAAATTATCAGCAGTGAGAAACCAAGCGACAAGCCAAGCGAAAATGGCGGTGAAGCCAGCGAAAAGCCAAGTGACAAGCCAAGCGATAAACCAAGTGAAGAGCCAAGTGAAACGACAGATAAAAAGTTGGATTTGGGTAAAAATGAAGGTGACACATATAAGAACGACTATTTTGGGTTATCTGTAAAGCTTCCAAAAGATTGGAAGGTTTCCAGTGACGAGGAAAAGAAACAAGTTTTAGATATGGGTAAACAAGTAGTGGCTGGGGACGATAAAACCAAGCAAGCCCAGGTGGAATTGGCAGAAAAAAAATCAGTATACCTGCTTATGCTTTCAAAGGTAGTAAAGACAGATATAGCATTGGGTAGCGACTATAAATTTGATAGTGGCAATTTTATGGTTATGGCGGAGAAACTGAGCTTTTTACAGGGAATAAACAAAGGAAGCGATTATTTGGATTATGTAAAAAAAGGGTTGCAGGATATGAAAACTCAAATGCCTTACAAGCTTGATAAGCCTATATATTCAGAAAAAATCGGGGGCAAGGAATTCGCCGTTTTAGATGCAGTTTTGGATAATGAAGGGTTTAAGCTTACACAAAAATATTATGCATATGTCATGAAGGGATATGCACTTGTATTTATAAGTACATCAACAAGTGAAGAAAACTCAAAAATTATTCAAGATATGCTGGATTCTGTAAAGTTTGAATAAGATTAATTGATTTATCACTTTTAATACTTTTAATATAATTCTAGTGATGATTATTGAAAGAAGGCTTTGGGGTTTAAATAGCTGCAAGGCCTTCTTTTTATGTCTGCGAAAGTTTGATTCTTTTAATTTTAAACTGCATTGGGGTGCACCAACAATCGGGATAGGTTACGAAGCCAGTAAGGGTACAATAGATATAAATCAGGCATTATGCAGAATACCAAACAATGCAATATTCTGATGTTACATCTGGTGACCGAACAATTAAGGGAGCAGGAGAAGATATGTCAAAGAAACCTTACTACATCGGCAAGTACTATTATATTAAGTGGGCATACAATAATGTAAACTATTCAGTAAGACTTGAAAATGAGTCTGATTATGATGATGCAAAAGAATTTATTAGTTTGTATATTAAGGAATTAAAGAAATGGGAAAGCAAGTAGTGCACCATTAATAGTTGTCTTACAAAATTTGCAACCTTTTTTGTAGAATTATAAAAAATTCACAAAAATGGTTGCAAATTTTTGCTAAATATCGTAGTATAGTGTTAGTTTTTCCATATAATAGGTTTATGCTTGTTTTATAAATAAATATATTCTACTGGATAAAAGTTTAGGGGGAGATCTAAACATGAAAAAAAAAGTTATGTTAAAAGGCAAGCTGCTGAGGGTATCAATCCTTCTTATTGCGATATTTACAGCTACAATCTTTTTTATCACCAATGCCAATGTTAACAACTTAGTGGAGAATAATGCATCAGCAAAATTGGACAGCATATCATTTCTAGGGATGGATATCATTGAAAGTAAATATTATGGTGATTGGAATTTAAAGAATGGTAAGCTTTTTATTGGAGAAAATCTCATAAACGATAACTTTGAAGTTGTGGATGCGATTAAAGAAAAAACCGGAGCACTTGCAGCCATATATCTTGGCGAAGAAAGTGTAGCAACAAATGTTCTGGATGGGAATGGGAAGAGAACAGTTGGGTCCAAGGTATCCAATGAGGCTGCTGAAAGAGTTTTAAAAACTGGTGATACCTATGTAGGAACAGAAGATATATTTGGTCAAAAATATAATGTGAAATATGAACCTATAAAAGATAATATGGATACAGTGATTGGAACATGGTTTGTGGGTGTACCAAAAATCGATGTTAGTAGCGAGGATGGAAAAATAAAGCAAATGCGGACTTCCATTATTGTCATTTCCGTATTATGTGGCCTACTAGGCTGTATAATATTGATGATCTATTCAAAAAAATATCTTAAAGATATAGATACATTAAATGTCTCATTCCTTGGATCAAGTTCAAACAGTAGTAAAGCACAACAAAAGGTTTTAAGGATGTCATTACTCCTTATAGGAACATTTGTTGTAATTTGGTTTGTCATACAGGGCTTTACAATTGGTAATGTTGTTAATAAAATTGTAGACAACAATGTAAAAGATAAGTTGAATGCCGCCTCAGAATTAGGATATATGCTTATTGAAGAGAAATATAAGGGAGATTGGTCAATTATTGATAATAAGCTGTACAAAGGCACAACTTCTTTTAACGGTAATGATGCAATGGTAGATATAATTGGTTCTATTACAGAATCCCGTTCAACTATTTTTATGGACGATACAAGAATATCAACAAATATCTTAAATGCTGATGGCACAAGGGCTGTAGGAGCTAAAGCATCTTATGAAGTTATAAATACTGTTTTAAAAGAAGGCAAGGAATTTACAGGAGAAACTATTGATGGGGAAAAGAGTTGTATCACAAGATATATCCCGCTTTTGGATAACACTGGTAAAGTAGTTGGTATGTGGTTTACAGGCATCGACAAAAAATTTATAAGTGGTCAGATAACTGGTCTGAGGAAACCCATTACGCAGATTAGTATAATAGCTATTATAATAGCATTTATGTCATTTTTATTCCTGTCCAGAAGGATGGTATATGATGTGGATAACTTTGATATCAAATTATCAGCCTGAATACAAGTGCCTTACTGGGATTTGTGATTACTCCACATTATAATATTGGCACTTGCTAATTCTACTGCTGTGTTTTTATCCTTACCTACTTTTACTATAACGTTCCCATTTTCAACATCGCATGTTATATAAAAATTATAGCGTTTATTCTGTCTGGGATAATAAATATGCTGTTTTGGACCTTTGGGCGAGGGATTTTTGATCTTGCCCACAGGTAATGCCCTGCAATAAGCCAAAATACCACCTATATCAGAAGTGGCAGGGACTTTGGATGGGATTTGTAATGGAACATATAATTTATGATCGGTAACACTTTTTGTAATGTAACCACGCTCTATTGCATTTGCAGCACTGTTTGCAATCATTTTTGCGACGATTTCATCAGTTTTGGCAAGTGCGTTATTACCAGAGCTGATGGAAAATGAAATGGAGAGCACTAGTATTAATATAATAGGAAGAATTTTTACTATATTATATAGTGTGTTTTTATTATAAAGTTGTTTCAATTTATACACCCTCCTTAGTTCTTTCAAAATTTGTAATCTAATTATATCACTTTTCCATTTTTATAGGGTTATCCTGCGTCATCTTCTATACTTACAAAAAATAAAATAGCATAGATTCCAGATTATATATAATGATATAATAAGACAAAGCATACAAAAATATGCTATATTTAGCAATAGATAATATGAATACATATGGAGGTTAGAAATGGTTCTCAAACAAAAAAAGCGTATAACTTTATTTTGCATCATTGCACTATTAATTAGTGCTGCATTATCATTAACTGCAGTAGCTGATCAAACTACTGTGAAAATTTTCGGTATAATAATTGATAACGATTTAAATCTTAATCCAGGAGAAAAAACTGAACTCAAAGCAGATTTTAAGGTTGAGATTGAGGAGTTATCTATCACAACTTACACAGACTCTAATGGTCTTTTTGAATTGAAAGACATTCCTGTAAGTGATGAGCCGTACAGTATGAAAATATCGAAAGAAGGTTACCTTCAAAGGACAGTGCAAATTATTGGCCTAAATTCTCAAACTACTTCGATAAATGTTTTGATAAATATGTGGCTTGGTGATATTGTACAGGATAACGGTATAAACATGTCGGATTTTATTGAATTGGCAAAATGCTTTAATTCTTCAAAAGGTGATAATAACTACAGAGATAATTGTGATTTGAATAAAGATAACGTGATAAATGTCCTTGATATTATGGCTATTGCCAAACATTTTAACATGGAATATCCACCGGCTTCTTTTTCACCTGTAACAAATGTAATTTCCGTAGAATTGGTTAAACAGAGTTTGGTTGAAGTTAGTTTTAATAATGCTGTCACTGCAGATAATGTAAAAAACATTAACTTTTATTGGAATACAGATGGTGTTGAAGGAAATGATAAATACTGTGCTGATTCGATTAAACCTGTAACAGTAATTGATGAAAAGACATTGATGGTTAATTTTAGTGCAAATAATATTGGTGCAGATATAACTTACTTTTTCGTATCAGGAATGAAAGATTATTATGAGAATCTAATTCCAACAAAGAAGTTTTTGATAAGTAATATTCCTGATACTCCAGCAGAGCTGATTGACGCACAAGCAGATGGAGATGCAGCAATTAAAATGTCCTTTGCCAAACCTTTGAACCCTGATTCGGTTAACACTGCTAACATTAAAATGAAGGGCCCGAGTGGTGAGGATGTTACTATTCGCAGCACGGTTCTTGATAATACAAAGAAAATAGTTACTCTATATTTTGAAACTCAGCCTGGAGGTAATTATACAATATCCTTAAGTAACCTTTGTGCGGATACAGGTATAAAGATTCCCACCCAAAATGTTATTGTATCAATAATAGATACGACTCCCATAAATAGTGTCAGTGTATTTCCGGTAAACTCAGGTAAGGACGATAACAATAAATTTCTGCCTGACTATGCAATAATCAAGTTCCCTGAAGCTATGTTAACAGCAGGAGCATTTTCTATTGCAGATAAAAGTAAATATTACATTGCAGTATCAGGCAATAGTGCATCAGTTACATATTCAGCACTTAATGAAAAAGATACATTGACTGTTATAGATGACAGGACTGTAAAAATAACATTTTCAGAAGATAAGTTTTTAGAGGGTGACTTTAATAACAGTACATTATATATGAAGGTAGCTCTTGTTGCAGACAAAGCAGGAAATATAAATCCTGTACCGATATATAATACTGCAACTGCTACTGAGTTAAATAATTACTATGATATTACAAAGGCTAGTGTTAAAATGATAGATTTAAGAACGATAACAATCTCTGTTGATAGGTTGATGATATAACATTTAACAAAGCATTAGGAATTGTTGTAGCAGGAGACTTTATTGTACGAAATAGTGTAAACACATATTATGGGAAAGGTGCTTGGGAATTTGGGGAATCCAATGTATACATGATAGAATTTAGTGGTCTGGTTGATTCATCGTTTACAATATCCACAGTGTCTGCACCTCAAACAGAAGATATATTTGCTAACAAATTATCTGTGGCATCAAATATCCCTATTTCAAGTTTATTAGATTTAAACTAAAATATTTAAATAGTTGAAGTAGGCATGAATGCAAAAGACTTTCTTTATAGAATAGCTTTAGTTTTGTATCTTTAGCTTTTGCTTGAATAATTGAATAACAAACGATTTGCTTTATAAGGTGCCTCTTATGTAGTATAATACAAGAGGCACCTTTATTGGATTTCCTGAAATATTACACAATATATCATCAATTATTTCAGTTCTGTTACATTTTCTTTACACTTATTTTCAATGTGTTGACTCTAAAATATTGCTCTGATATAATTTGTCTTGAATCAAGATAGGTGATACATGCCAAGTATCTTGAGTAAATAATTTTAGGTCGGGCTATAAAATAGACGGAAAAGGCGTATCTCGACCGTATTTTAAAAGCCTTATTCCAAATTACAAAAATTACAAGGAGGAATTGAGAGTATGAAAAATCTCAAGAAGATGTTATCGGTTATCGTAGTTATTGCAATGCTTGCTACTACTATGATACCAGCATTTGCTGCTGATACAGCTGCTGCTCCAAAGACTGATGCTGAAATAGCAAAAGGTTTGGGAGTTGTTATCGGTGGAAACGATGGAATTACAGAAGATTATTTGAAGGCAACAACACAAAGGTACCAATCAGCAATTATTTTCCTCAGGTTGTTAGGTCTTGAAGCTACAGCTAAAGATTTTGACGCTAGTAAAGATAACTTTACTGATGCAAAATTATTAGCTGCAGATATGCAGAAATATCTTGGTTACCTCAAAGCTAATCCTCAATATGGATGGATTGGATCAGGTAACGGAAAATTCGATCCTACTTCAGCTACTTCAGCTCAGGCATTCTACAAAGTATTGCTTGAAGGATTGGGTTACAAATGTACAGTAGGTGATGTAAAAGGTGATTTCGACTACGCTGATACAATAACTTTTGCTGCTTCAAAAGGATTAACAAAAGTTGCTAGCGTAACAAAATTCACAAACGCTGATTTAATAACAGCTGTTTTAGAAGCATTACCACTTGAAAAGAATGGCACTGGAAAAACTCTTCTTAAGACTATAGTTGAGTCAGGTGCTATTAAAGAAGAAATAGCTAACGAATTCATGCCAGATGCATTAGTTCTTAAGAGTGCTGTTACTTCCGCTGTTTACAGCGTAACTGCTACTAATGGCCAGTTAACAGTTGTTTTGACAGAAGACGTTGGAGCTAATCCAGCTGATGCTGACTTTACAGTAACTCAGGCTATCAACGGTGCTGCTGCTACTACAGTAACAGGTACTGTTTATGGTTACACTTATGCTACAAAGACTGCAGTTATCAACGTTCCAGTTGTTGCTGAAGCATCTGAAGAGCAGAACGTAGTATACTCAGTAAAATATAAGGACACTACAGCTGTAACTGCTCCTGCAGTTGTTGTAGGTGCTTCTTTCGGAATTAAAGATGTTGTTGAACCAAGCTTAAAGTTAATAAAAGTTAACTTAAATAAAGATTATGATTCAGCAAAAGATACTTTCACAGTTTACAAGACTTCAGATACTGCTGCTACTGTAGCACAGACTGTTAAGGCTGTTACTGGAAATTCAAAACAGGTATTGGTAATCGCAACTGGAACATATGAAGCAGATGTTGATTACACTGTAAAATTAACAAGAGATGGCAAAGATTACACTAAAGCATTTAAAGTAGCTGCTGATACTGCTGTTCCACAGATAGTTAAGGCTGAAGCTATCGGTAACAAAATAATCAGAGTTAAATTCTCTGAGCCAGTTCAAAATGCAGATGCATTTGTTGCTGATGCACTTGATGCAACAAAATTATTATACAATTTCAAAATTGGAGATGCTGCAGTTAGCGGTACAACAGCTGCAACAATACCTGCTGATACAGCAGCAAATAAATTTTTAGCTAATAAAGTAGGTTCAACTACTGACGAAGATATCGTTGTATCAGATGATTTGACAAGTGTTGATTTTGTATTGAACAACGCACTTGCAACTGGTGAATATACTTTAGCTATGCTAAAGAGTGGAACTAACGTGAAAGACTATGCAGGTTATGAAGTTCCTTTGACAAGCACAAAATTTTCAGTTAATTTATCATTGACAGCAGCACAGGCTGAGAAGTTGACTGTAAACAGCAGATCAGAAGTTGCAATTGACTTCACTGGCCCAATTTCTTCACCAGAGTTGTCATATGTATTCTGGAACACAGACGGATCAGATTCAAACAGCTATAAAACAGCAAGTGCTGTAGCTAAAACATCTGATACAAAATATACTTTCTCATTTACTACAAACGTAATACCAACAGGTAAAGTATACTTCTTTGTAAAAGGTGTTGTAGATGCATACGGAAATGCAGTTCCAACCAAGAAATTTGAAGTTAATGTTGGAACAGATGCTATAGCTACAACTACTATAACTGTAGACAATGAAACAACAGTAAAAGTTAAATACTCAAAAGACATGCAGAATGGTACTGCTACAAACTCAGGAGCAACTGGTGATGTAGCTAACAAATCACACTATACAATTAAGAAGGCTGACGGAACAGCAGTAACAATAAACACAGCTGCTTATGTAAGTGCAGATAAGACAGTTACATTGACACTTGCTGATACAATGTCAGGAAACTGCACAATCAGCATAAGCGGAGTTTTAGACCTTGTTGGTCAGGCTGTTCAGGCTGTTTCAAACCAGACTATATCATTCACTGATGTAACTGCACCAACTGTATCAAAAGTATATGCAAGTGGAAATAAGATTTATGTAATAGCAAGCGAAGCTTTAGCTACTTCAGGTGCATACTCTGCTCTTACTGTAGGTAACTATAAGTGGACTAATCCAAATGGTGCTACTGCGGTTACATCATTATCAGATTTACCTTCAGGAACAACAATAGCAGTATCATCAGAAGATAGCAAAGCAATAGTTATCACACTTCCTACTGGAACAACAGTTGGAGCTAGTGCAACATTACAGTTTGGGTATATTTCAGGAAGCACAATCAAAGGCGTTGCAGACGTTGCTGGAAACGTAATGTTAATAGGTACAAGCAAAACAGTTGCAACTGAACCTATAGCAACAATTGATGGTCAGGAATTAAAGATTACTTCATCATCAACATTCAGAGTTAAAGTTAAACCATATGACTCCGTATCTGGTGAAGGACAGAAACTCAACAATGTATCACCAATAGATTTCAGATATACATTAAAAGGTGATGAAGATACTGCAACAGGTGGACTCCAATTTACTGATGCTCATGCAAATACTAAGACACCTTCAACAGCAAAACTTGTTGATGTAGATGGAACACAGTATATTGAATTTACTTTAGCATCAGGTGATTCATTCACCAGTGGAACAACATTGGGTGATTTCTATGTTAAGACAAAAGCAACTCCTATTTCAACAAATACTGTTACAGCATTAGGTGCAACTATAGTAGCAGATAAAGTATCAGCACCTTGCAGTTCAACATCATTCACAACTTCAATTAAGTCAGTTGCTATACTTGATGCAAATCATGTTAATGTAATACTTGATGGTGAAGTTGACAGTGCTAATGCGAAGCTTTTAGCTAAACAGTTACAGTTATCGCAAACAATAGGCACTACTACTACTACAATAACTGTTGATGATAATAATTCAGATATAGTAGGTTCTGGTTTGAGTAGCGTTATATCGCTCGCAACTTCTAATATTGATATAACTTACTCAGTTTTGGTTAAGACATTACCAACACAGTATATTACAGCATTAGATAAGAACAACCAAGCTATTGTTGCTAATACTACTGGATTAACTGCATCAGCTGCATTCATGGTTAAGTCAATAGAAAAGTCTGGTAGCGATATAGTAATTACATTCAATATGGTTCCAAAGTTACCAAGCACAATTTCAGTTACAGCTTCAGCTGATCAGAAGTCAGTTGTATTAGGAAACATTGGTACAATATCTGGATTTACTGATGCGGTTGTTACTTCTGGTAACATAACAGTAAATGGTATGACATTAGTAGTAACTGGTGTTACCGGTGCTAGTACAGACAAGACATTCACACCTGATTCAGCATTCACAAACAATGCAGGATCATCAGTTAATACTGATGTTAAAGCTTATGCAACATTCTAATAATAAGTGAATAAATAATTCATATAAAAAGGAGCAGGCTAAAGCCTGTTCCTTTTTTATTGGTTCGCCCGACATGGGCAATAACTCGGCGGTGAAAGTTCGCTATGGACTTGGTAGTAGGAACCATTAGCTGAACAGCAAGGGTGTCCATTGTGAGGTGGAATCTGAAGGAAGCTGTAGGCAAAGTCTTGCAACGACGGACAGAAATTACATATAAGGCAGGGCGAAATGGACGAGTTTGCCAAACAAAACGAAGTCCAATACTACCCGAATTTCGCAATGTAAATGTAACGGTGGCATGAGATGAAAGTTATTGCTCTT
>JAEYYB010000032.1 GCA_023430975.1 Bacillota bacterium
CTATTAAAATCAGTTAATCTTGCTATTTGTCTATCACAAAATAACGTTAAAACGTTCGTTATTTTGCTCTGCCAAATGTAAGATTAATACTGATTTTAATTATGTTGAACCGTTCGTTATTTGCTTCGCCAAATGTAAGATTATTAACACTTTTAATATAAGTTTGAAACAAATACTATTATGATTATCACAATAAAGTCATATCTGAGGCTATACCGTTAAGAGCGTAAATAATTTAAAAGTGCTGAACCAACATTTATTCTTGCAGAAGCATCTACATAAATGTAATCTTTAAATGCTGTAAAGTCAGGCCAATGCCTTACCGACGCTATATCAGTCAAACTTGAAATAGCACCGAAGAATCCTGTTGCTACACCTGTAGAAAATGGATCTCTAAAGCCATAGTATGCGTTAATAACAAATTCTTGGGGATTGACTTGCCTTATTAGCTGAGTGTTCAGACTCTTTTTTTTGCTTTTTAGTGTTTTAGAAGTCAATCTCTTATTAATAACAATTATTGTCAATACGGGTGCTGTATCGATAATCTCCAATGTGGCCTTAAATAAGGGCGGAAGCCAAAACAATGTCATATACATATTGGATTGCTCTGTATCAAAAATAAACCTCGCTCTCATTGATATGGTAAATAGCAAAATTATAAAAAGTGCTAGTATGACCAGAATAATGACTGTGACAATCATGATATAACACTCCAGTTCAAGTACCGAATTTTGTCAAAGCGTAATGAAAAGTTGTTAATCTTTACATTTACCTATGATGTATATAGTATTTGTATTGTTTTATCATTTTATTATTGCAGAAGATTTGTAAATATATGAAATTCAGAAACTATATTAAAAGTGACAAATGTAAAAAGTTAATCACTTTTAATATAGGTGTTAATTTTCATAAAAATGTTGGAATATTTTAATCATGGGTAAAACTTTAAACAAGTTATATTAGGAGAAAATATGAGGGATTAAAAGCTATTATAAGGAGTCATTATAAGGAGGATTTTATATGATAGAAGCAGGAAGCAAAGCAGCAGATTTTACACTTAAGGATGAGCAGGGAAATGATGTAAGCTTAGCGGATTTTAAAGGTAAAAAGATTGTATTGTACTTTTATCCCAAGGATAATACTCCAGGGTGCACAAAGCAGGCATGCAGCTTCAGGGATGTATATGATGATATTTTGGAAACAGGTGCTGTTGTTATTGGCATAAGTCCGGACAAACCTACATCTCATAAAAAGTTTAAGGAAAAATTCAATTTGCCTTTTTATCTTTTATGTGATGAAGATCATAAAGTGGCAGATAGCTTTGGAGCCTGGGGAGAAAAGAAGATGTATGGAAAGACATATATGGGAATAATCAGATCTACATTTATTATAGATGAGGATATGAATGTTATAAAGGTTTATCCCAAGGTAACGCCAGAAGGTCATGGAGAGGCGATACTAAATGCTTTAAGGGATAATTTATAGAGACGATAATATATTGAGGAATTATTGATATTTTAATGTTGCATTCATTTAGTGTGAGATGAATTTCAGAAAAAGTGATATTCGATAAAGGTGGGATTCAAATGAGCAAATTCTATGACGAGTTTTAAGCATCTGAAATACGAGGATAGGTATACCTGTTTAGATTATGCCGCTTCCAACCTTTCAACGGGTGAACTCAGAAACGAAACAATAGGTTTTATTTTTCAGTTTCATCGCCTTTTGCCTGAGTTCATAGCACTGGTAAACGTTCTCATGCCTTATGTAATAGAGAATGGAAAGGCCTCAGCAGAAGTAGTAATATTATTATATTTTAAGAAATGTAAACGAAAAATTCAAGACTACCTTTGTGGTGATTACCCATGACAGGAGACTAGCTGAGAAGGCCGACAGGATCATTGAGATAAAGGATGACAGGATCAGTATGGATATCTATAAATAGAGAGGTTCTAGGTGTACAGGGGCTGTTGCAGAAGTTATTTTGCAGCAGCTTTATATTTGACAAGCTTAATTTATTTAATGTTATTGCTAAATGTGGTAGAATTATTATGTTTGAAAAATACATATAGTTGGCACGAGAGGGAACTATATATGCAGATTTCATTTAATAACGGCAATGACAAGAACTATCAAGCAATGCTAAACAAGCTATTAAAAGACATATTTTTGGACTTTCAGTTCTGGTATGATTTAAACATGTGGGATGACAAATACGAGAGTTATTCAATTATGGAAAATGGTGAAATTATATCAAATATATCAGTATTTAAAACCCAGGTATTGCTTAATAGTCAGCAATATTCTGCTTTGTCACTAGGATCGGTTGCAACAAAGCCAGAGTGCAGGGGCAGGGGATTATCCAGAGTACTAATGGAACACATACTGAAAAAGTATGGTAATACACCTATGTACTTATGGGCAAATGAAAGCGTTGTGGATTTTTACCCCAAGTTTGGATTTGAACGTGTTACTGAGAAGCTGCCGGTTTATGAATGCCGTATAAATAATGATATAGCACCTGTAAAACTGGAAGTCAGCAACCAAAAGGTATGGGATTATATTTATAACCGTAAAAACTTTTCCACTAAGCTTGACTGTTTAAATACTCAAAGTATTAATATTTTTCATGTGCACTGGGGTTATCTTAAAGATAATATTTATGAATTGCCTGAAATTGATACCATGGTGATAGCAGAAAAGAATGGAATAACTTTAAAACTTATTGGTGTATTTTCTCTTAAAAGTATATCTTTTACCGAGTTAATGAGCCATTTACCCTTTTCAAATATTGAAAAGATAGAGTTCGGGTTTATGCCATATTGGGACGATTTACACTATGTTATGCAGGATCATGAGACAGATCCTATATTTGTAAGAGGAGTAAACTGCGATTTGGGAGGCTTGAAGTTTCCAGAGCTTTCAATTACATAATGTTAGTGGGATGAATAACTATAACCAGGAGGCAAAAATGGATAAAAAACCGAAAAGAAATCCGTCTATAAATATGCCGGAAGAAGTTGATAACTATCTGGCTATTCTGCCGGAGGACATACGTGAGGCACTTGAAAGGGTCAGAAAAACAGTTAAAGAGATAGTTCCAAATACAACTGAGAGAGTTAGTTATCAGGTACCGATTCTTAGGCTGAATAAAGATCTTGTTGGGTTTGCTGCACAGAAGAATCATTGCTCGTTCTATACCATGAGCAGGAGTATTGTTGAGCAAATGAAAGAAGAATTGACAGACTACAAAATTTCGGGGACAACTATTCATTTTAGCCCGCAAAAGCCTTTATCCCAGGAATTGATAGAAAAAATAGTAAGGCGAAGATTAATTGAAATAGGTGTGTAAGGAAAAACTATTGAATGACAAACAGAAAAGAGTTAGAATAATTGTATACTACTTCCAATCGGGTTGGTATGAAACGAAATCACGAGGCGATTTGTTTACATAGATTGTTGCTGTGAAAAGTTGTGGTGTTGAATACGTAATAATATTAAAATATGGCAGTTCACCACTATTTTCCGGATATTAAAATAGTCGATTGGCGAAGGGATTTATATGTCATATATTATTTTAACAGGTATTTCCTTAATAGTTGCCTGCTTAATTGAATCGATTGATGTTAAAAAACCGAAGCATAAAATGGGGGCCAGGCACCTTTTTCAAAATTGGCATGTGTATTTTACCGGTCATACGGAATACAAGCTTGCCATACTTTTAAATGTTATATGTTTCCTGCCCATTGATCTTCTGTGCAGCTTTTTTGCTGCATCAAATCATTTTATTATAACACTGGAAATCATTTATTTATTTAGTATTCTGATTATTATTCTCTTCAAAAATATTAAAATCCAAAGTAAGCTCCTAATTAATCCAGTATATTAAAAATGTTTGCAATAACTAAAAATGTAAAATAATTATTGCAAAACATATAGTTTATTTTGAAATACCATGGTAATGAATAAAAATAACTTCGTATATATATCGCTCTTAGTAATTTTTAAGTTGACTTAAATGGTTAACAATTACATAGAGCTTGGAAGTAATATTTTAATCATTCCTTATGTAAACGTGATTAACTAAGGAGGTTCTTTTATGTTTAATAAATTGTCACAAATAGGGAAGAAGATACAGGGAATGCATATCCCTGTTAGTTATAATATAGAGCATTATAGCAGCATTGTTGAAGAAATAAATAAAATAAGATTAAGCGACAAAAGCGATAGTGACCTTAAGAATATGGCCATGAGAATAAGAAAAAAAGTCAAGGATGGTATACCTTTAGACGATATCCTTGTAGAAGCTTATGCATTGGGCCGTGAAGTATCGCACAGGACACTTGGCATGAGGCATTATGATGTACAGCTTATTGCAGGGATAGCACTGCATGAAGGCAAAATGATTGAAATGCAGACGGGGGAGGGAAAAACCCTTGCTGCCGTTCTTCCTGCATATCTCAATTCATTAGCGGGAAAAGGCGTTCATATATTGACCTTTAATGATTACCTGGTTCACAGGGATGCGGAATGGATGAAGCCGATATATGATTTTCTTGGAGTTACAATAGGCTATATAAAAGAGGGAATGAGCATCAAAGATAGGCAGAATGCATACAGGATGGATATAACTTATGTTACTGCGAAGGAGGCAGGATTTGACTATCTGAAGGATTTCCTTTGCATCAAAGAGGAAAATCTGGTTCATAGAGGGTTTAACTATGCAATTGTAGACGAAGCGGACTCAATCCTGATTGATGAAGCAAGAATACCCCTTGTTATAGCAGGAAGCCAGGAGGGGGAGGAAAATGACCTTGCCAGAGTTTCTGCATTGGCAAAAGAGCTTATAAGAGGCACTGATTATGCTATTGACCAGAATGGGTCAAATGTTTATCTGACAGATTTTGGGCTTTGCAGAGTGGAGAGGCTTCTTGGGTGTTCCAATTTATATGAGGAGCCAAATCTCAAGCTGCTTACCCAGGTGAACAGTGCACTTTTTGCAGAGGCACTTTTAAAAAGAGACAGGGATTATATTGTGAGGGATGGTAAAATTGAATTGGTGGATGAGTTTACAGGTCGTGTTGCAGATAAAAGGCACTGGCCGGATAACATTCAGGCCGCCGTTGAAGCTAAGGAAGCCCTTAATAAAAAATCCAGGGGAATTATAATGTCACAGATTGCACTCCAGCATTTCATTAATCTATACCCAAGAATAGCGGGCATGACGGGTACAGCCAAGACATCAGCCAATGAATTTCATGAATTTTATGGCGTAGATGTGGTAGTTGTACCTACCAATAAGCAATGTATCAGAAAAGACTGTGCTGATATGGTTTTTGTAAGTAAGGAAGCTAAGAAAAATGCTATTATAACCGAGATCAGAAAGGCTCATGAAAAAGGGCAGCCTGTATTGATCGGAACAGGAAGTGTTGAAGAGTCGGAGTGGCTTTATAAAGAGCTTTATAGTGTTGGTATCGAAGCTAGTGTTCTAAATGCCAAGAATGATGAAATGGAAGCGGAAATTATTGCAAAATCGGGTATGTACGGGGCTGTTACAGTTTCTACCAACATGGCGGGACGCGGTGTTGACATAAAGCTTGGCGGTGAGAGTGGGGAGAGAAGGGACGAAATAATTGCAGCTGGAGGGCTGTATGTTATAGGTACCAGCAAAAATGAGAGCAGAAGGATTGACAATCAATTAAAGGGTAGGGCTGGCAGACAGGGAGACCCTGGGAAAAGCCGGTTGTTTATCAGCCTGGATGATGACCTTATGGTGAAATATGATTTGTCAAAGCTGGTGCCCTTGCAACTGTATCCTGAAGATAGAAGCAAACCCTTTAACAATCCCACAGTGAATAATGAGTTAAACAGAGGTCAGAGGACAGTGGAAGGTTATAATTCCGATGTGAGAAGGCAGCTCTTAAAGTATTCCTTCATAATAGAAGAACAAAGAAAAATTGTTTCCAGTAAGAGGCAGGATATACTCCAGGATAAGGCACAGCTAAAGATTTTAAAGGAAAAATCTGCCGAGAAGTATGATGAAGTATTGGATAAGTATGGTGAAAAAACCATGTATGAGGTGGAAAAACAGCTCACATTGTTCTTTATCAATAAACACTGGGCTGAGTATCTTGAATATATGAATTATACACGTGAGAGTATCCATTTAATGGTGATAGGGAGAAAAAATCCTATGGATGAATTCCATAAGATTGCTATAGAAGCTTTCAGTGAAATGCTCGGGGATATTGAAAATGATATAGTAAGCACCTTTGAAAGGGTTAAAATAACAAAAGACGGCATAGACATGGAGAAGGAAGGCTTGATGGGGCCATCGTCAACATGGACATACCTTATAAATGACAGCCCGGATCAATTCAGCAACCTGCCTCATTTGGTCAAAGCTTTTTCAACAATGGCTTCGGGGACATTGTTTTCTATAAGCTCTATTTATAGGAAAATATTTGGACGGAAAAAGATTACAAAGTAATTGGAAAAGGTTACAGCTTTAATACTGATTTTTATTGGATTATGATTAATATTGTAGTGTCAGCCGCTCAATTTTACTACGAAGTGTTTCATATAGGAATGGTAAATTTGCTGCGGTTGGCAGCTTGGAGAAGTTTATACATCAACTGACGGGTTTGCATGGAATCAAGCTAATTCTAAATTCAGGGTACTGCAAAAAGAATTGGAGGTTTTATGAGTATATTACCTATGATAGACCATGATTTATTTAACTGGGTTGTATTGCCGTTATTAATTTTTGTTTCAAGAATATTTGATGTATCCATTGGAACAATGCGAATCATTTTTGTATCAAGGGGAAAAAAGTTTATTGCACCCTTTCTTGGATTTTTTGAAGTGTTTATATGGTTGGTTGCAATCAGCCAGATTATGCAGAACCTTAATAATATTTTTTGTTATTTTGGATATGCAGGCGGTTTTGCAATGGGCACATTTATTGGGCTTATTATAGAGGAAAAGCTTGCAATTGGGATTCTTGTGATCAGAGTCATTCTTGTAAAGGATGAATGTAAGCTGGTAGAGAGGCTGTCATCTTCGGGCTATGGAGTTACTACAGTAGATGCAAAAGGAGTAACCGGTGATGTGAAAGTTATTTACACCATAGTACGCCGAAAGGATAAGGATAATGTCATAGCCATTATAAATCAGTGTAATTCCAATGCATTTTACTCAATCGAAGATGCAAAGACAGCTGATCACGGAGTTTTTCCATTAAATAAAGCAAGTGGTGTAATTGGTATGTTAATAAAATAATGTTTATACAACAGTCCATAAAAAACATAATCAGTTTTCAACCGAGAGTATCTGGCGTCTCTTAATAACAATGTATGTAGGATCGTTTTCTGCAACACTTCTGAAGAAGCGTTTGAAAAGATTTGTTTTAAATTTGTAAGCGGTAGTAACTTCTATCTCGCATTCATCTTCATCTATTCTTTCTATATAGACATTAAAGTTATTATATTTACCGTCTATAGACACAAAGGTATCTGGATTTACGGGAGACTTTTGCTTAAGATTAAGGCTGTAGCAGAAGTTCTCCCTGAATTTTTCCTTAAACGTCTCAATATCCAGTTTGCTTTCCACATCCCTGAGAGAATTTATATCGGCAGAATTAATAAGAGCAGTACGGCATGATGTTTTAAGTGCTGCTCCTATGCTGCATTTGTCAATAAACTGGCTAAACAGTTCAACAAAAGGGTTCAAGAGTATTGTAAAAAAGAATACACCTGCTAAAAGAAAAGAAACGAATTTCATTATTGCGTTGCCCCCTGCTGTGTATTTGATCCTTGAAGAGAGAATGGATCACCCTCAAGATCTTTATAATACCGTACCCCAATTGTAGACAGATTAAACCTGATTGGAATTTGGTATGAATATGTATTCCCAAAAACTTTAATATCAAATGGGAATACAGCTTCAATACCCACCTTTATTTTCTTGCCGCACTGCCTTCTATATTTAACCTCTTTTTCATCTGAAAAAACTGCTTTTTGTACCTCTACATCATTACCGGAATCAGAATGACTTATTAGGATCTTAATATCGGACATTTTGCGTTTAAAAAGCGGTTTGTCTTCAAGATCCAAAATAACATTATCCACCATATTTTTTGTTACTCCGTTAACGGTTGCAACATCGGAGGATAAATTCATGGTTTCAAAGACCAACGTCAGGTACCATGGAAACAGCATTATAAAATTTGTAAAGGTAGTTATCCAGCCCCATATATCCTTTAGCCATGAAGTCAATAAGTCACCTTTAACGGCTGTTATGATAAGTCCAACAATAACTATGGAACCTAATGCAACGGTAATTTCCTTTATGCCGAAGCCGTCATCGCTTTTTAAGTAATTTTTTAATCTGGTTTTAAAAGATTTATCCATTTTTGACCTCCAAAATTTTCCTATAAATTTATATATGTATAGTAAATTATAGTCTATACCAATCAAAGTTGAATCTACTTAAACAATCTTGTTGCATCAATATTTAGTTTGGATGACAGGTTTGAGTCAGCATTAGAAATGAGGAAATCACTGGAAGGTATTCTGGAAAACATGGCCCAAGAAGAGAAGAATGAGGTAATCATGTTTCCAAAAGCTGATGGTAAAACAGAAAATGATAAGCCATTGGCAGATGAGATTTCAAGTGTGGAAGAATCAGCGGGTGAAGAAGAGACTCACGATTATAGCACAGAAGATTCAGTTGATGGTAGAGAGATTGAAGATAACATCGGTATAGGGCTGATCGATGATGAAGAAGATGAAGAAGATATAGAAAAAAGCCCGTTAAACAGAACTGTAAGCCTGTTTGGATCTGCTTTGGGTACCAACAAGTTTGTAAACGAAAGGGGTAATTCATCAGGCAATATAGTTAATGGGGGCATTGCAGCACACCAGGGATTTTGGGTATATTATTCCAATGTAGGAAGAGGGATTTTTAGAGCCAAGCCGGATGGAAGTGATTCAAAAATACTTTGTGAAGACAGTGCATGGTTTATAAATGTCATCGGTAACTGGATTTATTACAGCAATGCTTCTGATGATGACAGGCTCTACAGGATAAGGGTTTAAGCTATACAGGGTAGGGACTTTCGGCGGCAACGATGAAATGCTGGATGCTTCAATATGCCGAAATATAAATGTTTACAGGAATTTTGTGTACTATATAAACAAGTCTGAGGACGGTAAAATATGCAGAATTAATATAGAAAGCGGAATACCGGAGACTATTTGTAACCGTAGAGGCGATTTTGTAAATATGGTGGAAGATTATATTTACTTCTGCAACAAAAGCGATAGTGACAAACTATATAGAATAGCAATAGACGGAGGGGAGCCCGAAGCTGCAGAAACTGGCACGGTGAGCTCTACTGATGATGACTGGTTTTCTCTGTAATCAAAAAGTCTGTCATGTGTATTTATTGTGTGCATAATTTTATACTTTCATTAATCTTCCTTATTTGATAAAATGTTAAGACATGGAGTTTTATCAATTTTTGGGTTGCAAAATTCCAAATGATTTTGTTTCTAAGCCTATGGGCTTAATATACATGAATATAAGGGAGGCTATAAAAAATGAGAAGTACTGGAGTGAAAAAGTGTATTTCTATAATCACGCTTGCTGTTTTTCTTGCAACAAGTATACCTGCTTTTGCAGATACAGCGTCAACAAAGGTTAGTCCATATTGTACAAGGACTACAACTCCAATTACAAGCATCAACTTGGCAGGGTCAGAAGATGTTGGTTTCGATGGTACCACATTTATAAAACAGAATTCCATAAGCAATTTTACAGTTAAGGCAAATGATCCTCAGTTTTCAACAACTACTGAACAGGGTGATAAGGTAAATGCCTTAACCAGAATTGAAGCCGAGACCCTAAATGTAAATAACGGTCTTACCCTGGAAAATTGCCAGGATGTTGATGGAGGTCAGAACCTGGCTTACATAGGAAATGGTGATTATGCAGGATATGATTTCTTGTATTTTCCTAAAGGGACCAAGGGCTTTACGGCACGTGTGGCTACTGAAACCGAGGGCGGGAATATAGAAGTTAGGCTTGATCATCCAGGTGGAGAGCTTATAGGAAAGTGCAGTGTAATAAACACAGGCGGCTACCAGAAATATGTGGATGTTTCATGCGGGCTTACAGGAAGTATAGAAGGATTACATAAGGTTTTTCTCATTTTTACAGGTGAGAGGGACAATGGTATATGCAATATTAATTGGTTTAAGTTTACAAAGGGTGTTTTTGATCCAATTAAAGCAAAATCATATGATACTACCAGTGGCAACTACTATTTGTACAAATCCATGGATTTTGGAATTGAGGGACCTACAAAGTTTAAAGCACGCCTTATTAACAGCAGCAGCGGTTCTTTTGATGTTAAGGTAGATAGTCCTACAGGTACTACTATATGCACTGTTAACTCGGCAGGGATGACAAACGAAATCGGCTGTGTTGAAAGCCCTTTAAGCTATAAAGTGACAGGCATACATGATTTATATCTGGTTGACAACTCAAATGGAAGCGTTATTAATGCCATAGATTGGTTTGCTTTCGATCCCTTTGAAGAACAGGTACCCCAGTTGGATGATAGCCTATCAAGGCTTATAAATACAAGTGTTAAGGGGTATAATATTGAGTTTTCCATGAATGCTGACAGGAACAGCGTTTATGAGGTTTATCTATATACTTCAGATATTCTTAAGGAAAACAAGCAGGCATTTGATGTGGTTGCTAACGGAGCGGTTGCAGATACTATTGACAGCCAGAAGTCCGGGCTAAGATGGGAAAAGAATGGTCCATACCTTGTAAAGGTATTGGATGATGGCAGGCTTGCATTAAATTGTATCGCTAAACGAGGCATGGCATCCATATCGGGGATAAGAATAAACAAAGTTAGCTATTCAAAGGCTTTCAGCGATGTAAAGATATCCGACTGGTTTTATATCCAGGTAATGGAGCTCGCAAGCAAGGGAGTTATATTCGGTAAAGGAAATAATACTTATAAGCCTAAGGAATCAATTATTGGAGAGCATGTGGCGTATATGGCCTTCAATGTGATGAAGTATTCAATTGCTGAGAATGATAGTTCATTCAGACCGGAAGATTATACAAAAATATCCGATATATCCACAGATTTCTGGGCATACCAGTACATGAAAGCCTATTATAACTATTTCTTCAAGGAGAAGATGTCAAAGATTGATATTAATACCCGCAAAGCTTTCAGTTCAACGGATTACCAAACAAATAAAAATGTAAGGCGTGAAGAGTTTGCGATGGCCATAGTTGGTGCGAGACGCCTTGATTATAACAAGGATGGTAAGGTTTTTGTACTTGATCCTGATCGCGAACCGGGTGCCAAGCTAAACAACTACAGAGACAAGGACTATGATAAAATCACCGATTCCTTCAAATATTTCATCGAGTTGGCACTGGAAAAATCCCTTATGAAGGGGGATCAAAACGGAAACTTAAATCCTAAGAATCCTGTTAACAGAGCTGAGGCTGCATCATTTATATATAACGCATTAAAACAAAAGGAAAATAATTTTATAAAACCTGATCCTGGAAAAACGATTCAGGTACCTAGAATAACAATGAAAAAGAGAAAGGTAAATGTGGGAATACTTACACTTCCTGCACCAGCCTGGGATTCCATCAACAATAAGGAGGTTAATGACCCAAATCCTGACTTTACAATGCTGGAGCTTTTAGATAGAAATATTAACAAGCCTATGGATTGGGAACTGACTAACCCATATCCTCCAGCTTATAACAAGTACGAATTCGCCGATACTGCAAAGTTCAACACTGCTAAAATGCCAAACGCTCCGGTTCAAACCTCATCAACACCAATATATTGGGATCCTTCCACATATTTTAAGGATTTGAGGAGTATTGCAAAGGCACAGACTGATCTAGAAGCGGACATGACTGATACAGGGGTTGTAGGAAATCCTGATAACATTGCAAAGGCCAAGCTGTTTAAATACTGGGAGGTTTCTTTGGATGATCCGAATCTTACTCCTGAAAAATTAGCAAAGAGTTATGATGTGCTGTATCAGGCGTCACATGGTAAGATAACCTATTCGGCTGATATACAAAATAAAATGAGAGCTTTCTTAAATGCAGGTGGTCAGCTGTGGTGGGAAAATTGCCTTGGATTGGAAATAAAGGCAGGAGATGGTTTTACAGACGAAGTTGGTTTTGTATCGCTGCGTCCGGGTAACAACTACAAATATGACCAGGTTCCAGTTTATAATGAAGGTAAGGTGCATCCCCTCTTCGATAACATATTTACAATAGATCCTGAGAAATCCAGCCGTGCAGTCACACCGGGTTTAATGAACAAAAACAGTGAGATTTCAATGCTGGGTGATGGCGAAGAGTGGCTTAATGACGACAATAGGTATATATCCAACCTTCTTCCGACAGATGAAGTAATACTGAATATTCAGGAACCCAATAACGGTCCGTTGCATCCGAACATGGCAGTGAGGAACGTTGCAGGGACTAATGGACCGGCTGGAAGAATAGTAATGACAACAAATGACGTTGGATGCGGAATATCAAAGCATGTTGTTAGGTCAGGTGGTAAGGCTGTTGAGGATTACAAGTTCTGCTACAACTTAATAGGGTGGATGTCAAAGGTATCTGTTAATTTCGATGATACGAATGACAATGATTGGAACGGAAAGGACAGTATAGTTGTTAAAGCTACAGTGGCCAATAACGGCTCCAAGGCTCAGACTTATGACCTTACACCAACATATAACACCGGTTTATGGGATGTTCAGTCCACCAGCGACTATAAAAGCATTAAAACAAGAGAGCCATGGATACTGAGTCTTGATGCAAAGGGTTACCCAAATAAAATCAAGCTTGGACCAAATCAATCGGAAGAAATTGCATTTAAAATGAATTTTAAAACATTAGACAGCACCAAATACGAGTTTGCATTGCGTGCCAGCGAATCAGGTGTTGTAAATACCCGTGATATGGAGGAAAATACTTTCGTTCTAAATAATGTAAAGATTCTTAAGCCATCTTTAAGCGTAATGAACAGCAGCAATAACGGTAAGAGCTTTAGTGTAATGATTGGTACCGACAACCTCAAACTTAATGATATTAGACCTGTAAACTATGATTTGACATTAAAGCTTAAGATGGGTAATACATTTGTCGATCCTCGAAATTTGATTGACCGTATTGAGATTGACACGTCAAATACAATGACTCCAGCTATGGAAAACATGACATATGCTTATACCGATGCAGGTGGTAAGCCTTTGGCGGATATAACCATAAACAATGTAAAGTTTGACATGACGGAACAAAAAGTTAAAATAAACGTCTACCTAAAGAGCAATGCAAGTAATTCAAACTATGTGGTGACAGGAAAACTGGAAGCCTTCGATCCTATAACGAAGAAGAGGCTTGGTTATTCCGATGAGACAGTAATGAACCTAAAATAAATAATATTTTATATTAAATAATTTTTTTTGATGCGTTAAAGCAGGTAATACAGGCCTTAACGCATCTGTAACAATATTCCTATAGTGTTGCTATAAAATAAAGCCATATAAATTCCGATATATTTATAGTAAAGTATAATAGTTGTTTATTGAACAAATCTGTAGAGAAAGGATGAACATTGTTGGCAAAGAACAGAGCCCCCGAGAAGGGGAAAATCAGCTTCTTGGTAATATTTTTTATATCTCTTGCTTTATGTTTATCAATAGGCACGGCAGCTTTTATTTTTATGAATAGCTATTTTGATGAGAATAAAAATAATCAAATAGCTTTGCATATGCCTTTTGTTGTGCTGGCATCTGTCTCTACGTTTATAATATTTGTTTTACTCGGTATTATATTTAACAGAATTACCATAGAAAGAACTTATGTAAGAGAGCTTAAGAATTTTAAGGACTTTACCGATTCAATTCATAATGCTCAGTCAGAGAGAGAAGTATATGAAAGAATGTATGAGTTTATATGCCGTACTGTAACAGTTAACAATATCACCTTATTTTATAAAAATACTATTCCTGTAGAAGGTATGGACAACAATGTGGAAAATCCGTGGCAAAGACTTGGCCATGAGAAAGTACCACTTTGCAATATGTCACCGAGTAAATGCCCTGTTATAAGGACAGGAAGGGAATGCAGGATTGTAAGCATACAGAATGGGATTAAATGTGCGTATCAGCTTAACGAATACAAGCATGGAAGTTATGTTTGCCTTACGATTGTAAGCATTGATTCGCCTCAGAGCATCCTTCAATTATATAGCCAATACGAAAATGAGTTTAATGATGCATTAATCCACAAAATAAAATCTTATACCGAGATAGCCAAAACCCTTATTAAAAGTAGACGTAAAATATCCTCTCTTGATAAGAGCTCAAAGTATGATAATCTTACAAAGGTTTACAACAGGGGTTATTTCGTTGAGTTTTTAAAGAAACAGGTTGAAATAGCATTGTATTCCAAAGAGAATCTTAGCATAATGATTCTCGACATAGACTTTTTCAAAAAAATAAATGATACATATGGACATTTTGCTGGGGACCATGTCTTGGCACTCTTCGCAAAACTGGTGGTTAAGGAAGTAAGAGTGACGGACCTTGTTGCAAGGTATGGGGGAGAAGAATTTGTTGTGGTTTTGCCTTCAACTGATGTTGTTACAGCGTATGATGTTGCGGATAGGGTAAGACAAGCCGTTGAAAAAGCGTACATGCCGCCGTACGGAGATATTGATATTCCGTCAATTAGCTGCAGTATAGGGGTTTCCTCTCTTCCGTTATACAGTAATAACAAGGATGATCTTATCAAAACAGCAGACTTGGCACTGTATCAAGCCAAGAGGGACGGAAGGAACATGACTAAGGTATATGATAAGTCTATGGCGATGATAAAGAAAGAATAAACCATAAAGCTTATGGGGGCACCTATATTAAAAGTGTTAATAATCTTACATTTGGCGGAGCAAATAACGAACGGTTCAACATAATTAAAATCAGTATTAATCTTGCATTTGGCAGAGCAAAATTACGAACGGTTTAACGTTATTTTGTGATAGACAAATAGCAAGATTAACTGATTTTAATAGATTTGCTTAAGACAAATGTAATAGATTTATCACTTTTAATATAATAAGGTAAGCCCTTTTTTTATGTATGGAATTATGTTGAATTAAATTTTATAAAAGTGGGAAATATAACAAACTGGATAAATAATAAGTGAACCTAAATAATATAATTAAGATAAAATACTATTAAAATAAAAGGATTTTGAATTTTTTTGGCGAAATAAGGTTAGCATAAAAAAGAATTGGGATTTATATAGGTAAAAGCACTAAACTTTTATGATTGAAATATAAACTGTAGAAAAAGGTGGTATTGTCAATGAATATTGCAGCTGATACAGAAAAGATTTATGAGATCATCAATGCGGAATCAAGAGATCCCTATGCTTATTTAGGGATTCATAAAGTGGAGAATACTTCTAAGAAAATGAAAGGATTTGCTATAAGGGCATTTATACCAAATGCTAGAAGTGTTAAGGTTATTGATGAAGAGACAAATAGTAGTTACCTGATGGATAAGATCAATGAGAACGGTTTTTATGAAGTTATTGTTTGGGACAAAAAGGATTACTTTTTATACAAATATGAGATAGAGGATGACAACGGAAACACTTTTTTCAAGTATGATCCTTATAGGTTTTTGCCTGTGATATCTGATTTTGATCTGTACCTTTTTAATGAGGGAAACCATCATAAGGTATATGAAAAGCTTGGAGCACATGTAATGACAATAGATGGAGTTATGGGAACATTGTTTGCTGTATGGGCTCCATGTGCGAAGAGAGTTAGCATTGTAGGCAACTTCAATCAGTGGGATGGTAGAAGGAATCAGATGAGATGCAGGGGATCTTCGGGAGTATGGGAGATCTTTATACCTGGTGTTACACAGGATGAAATATACAAATATGAAATAAAGACTCCACATGGCGAAATATATTTGAAAGCAGACCCATACGCGTTTTATTCTGAGCTAAGGCCTGGAACAGCATCTATTGTATATAATCTGGACGAGTACAAATGGAATGACGATTTATGGATAAAAGAACGCAGTAACAACGGCACATTTGAAAATCCTGTATCAATATATGAATTGCATTTTGGGTCATGGGCCAGAGTTCCAGATGATGGCGAGCGGTTTCTTACATACACTGAAATGGCCGATTCACTCATAAAGTATGTTAAGGAAATGGGATTCACACACATAGAGCTGCTTCCTATTTCGGAATATCCATTTGACGGGTCATGGGGGTACCAGATAACCGGGTATTATTCAGTAACAAGCAGATATGGCAAGCCTGAAGAATTCATGTATTTCGTAGACAAATGCCATGAAAATGGTATCGGTGTCATATTGGACTGGGTTCCGGCACATTTTCCCAAGGATGGTCATGGGCTTGCACGTTTTGATGGAACTGCATTGTTTGAGCATTATGATCAGAGGCAGGGTGAGCATCCCGATTGGGGTACTCATATATTCAACTATTCAAGGCACGAGGTTCGTAACTTCCTTGTATCCAATGCTGTTTTTTGGTTCGAAAAATACCATATTGATGGTCTAAGGATTGATGCTGTAGCATCCATGCTTTATCTGGACTACGCAAAGAAGGAAGGAGAATGGGTTCCGAATAAATGGGGCGGAAAAGAAAATGTTGAAGCCATCGATTTTATGAGACAGTTGAACACAACTGTTTACAAGTATTTTCCAAATGTAATGATGATTGCAGAGGAATCCACTTCCTGGGCGTTGGTTTCAAAGCCACCCCATGTAGGAGGTCTGGGATTCTCATATAAATGGAATATGGGATGGATGAATGACTTCTTAAATTATGTCAGCAAAGACCCAATTTACAGAAAGTATCATCAAGGTGAACTGACGTTTTCATCTGTGTATGCCTTTTCGGAGAATTTCATTCTTGTGTTGTCTCATGATGAGGTAGTACATGGCAAGTGTTCCATGATTAATAAAATGCCGGGCGATTACTGGCAGAAATTTGCCGGCCTAAGAGGAAGCTATGGATACATGTTTGCTCATCCTGGTAAGAAGCTTCTATTTATGGGAAATGAGTTTGGACAGTTTATTGAGTGGGATTATAAACGCAGCCTGGATTGGCATCTTTTAGATTATGATATGCATAAGAAGATGAAGGATTATATAAGGGATTTGAACCATTTGTATCAAAGAGAAGCGGCTTTGCATGAAGTTGATTTCAGTCAGGAAGGCTTTGAATGGATTGATTGTTGTGATGCGGATAACAGTATTATCAGTTTTGCCCGCAAAGCAAAGGACTGGAAAAACATGATAGTCGTTATATGTAATTTTACACCTGTGGTGCATACCGGATATAGGATGGGAGTGCCTGTCGCGGGTTATTATGAAGAGATATTTAACAGCGACTCTGAAATTTACGGCGGAAGCAATCAGGGAAATAAGGGTGGCATGCTTTCAGAAGAAATTGAATGTCAAGGCAAAAAGAATTCTATTTTAATTACAGTGCCGCCTCTGGGAGTTGTTTATTTCAAGCTTAAGAATATGATTTAGGTTTTAATAAATAATTAACTGGTCAATTCTTTGATATATGAAAAGTGAATAATCTTTTACATTTGTCTATCGCAAATCCCGTAAAAGCGTTCGTTATTTGCTCTGACAAATGTAAGATTATTAACACTTTTCATATAATAAAAAATAAAGGTCACTTGTTTTCAATTGAAAAATTGGAGACAAGTGGCCTTTTATTATTAAATTCCTGGTCTTTATTAATTATGCTGCAGTTGTAGGTGTTGCCGCTGCCGCAGTTGGTGTAGGTGTAATCTCCGGTGTGCTGGTAGGTACTGGAGTAGGTGTTGATGTTGCTGCTGTTGTGGCTGTAGGAGTAGGTGTAGCAGTAGGTGTGGAAGTAGGAGTTGTTGGCGTTGATGATGGTGTGGAAGTAGGAGTTGGTATTGGTGTAACTGTAGGTACTGGTGTTGCTGTTGAAACTTTTATTGTTGTAGTGTTTTCTATGATAATTACAGTATTTGATTCGCTATCCCAATCAAAATTCATTTTGAATATTTCACCTAAAAGTCTTATCGGAACAAAAGTTCTGCCATTTATAAGAGAAGCGGGAACTTCTGCTGTAACGTTTGCACCGTCAACCTTGATAGTGGGTGCACCAATAACCAGTTCCACAGTCATGTTCCTTACTCCATAAACTTCACTGTATACTGATTTTGTAACAATTACTGTTCTTGTTTTAGGATCCCATGAAACATTTGCTTTTAAACCGTTTGAAATGGCTCTTATAGGAACGAGGGTTCTTCCGTGTTTGATAACTGGAGGAGCATCCCCTGTATCAATTTCTTCACCATTTATAAATATCATTGTCTTATCTTTTTTATGCTTTTTATTTAAGGACTGAAGGTCTTTCAAGAGTTTCTTCATGTTATTAAGATCTTTGGAAGTTTTTTTAATCAGGTCCTTAAGTGAGGCTTCATCATAATACACGCTTGTGGTAACAGATTCTTTTGGCTTATCTTTGTCTTTCTTAACTTCTTTTTTCTCTTTCTCTTTTTCATGTCCCTTTACATTATCTTTGATCTTATCTTCAATTTTTTTGCCATTCTTGTTGTTCTTGTCGTCGCCTTTTGCGTATGTAAGAATTCCGCTGGTCAATACAAGTATTACAGATAGTAGAATACATAAAACTTTTCTCATAAAAAAATTCCTCCTGTGTTTTTGTTATTGTTGTTGTTATATACATTCGGAAAGAGTATTTAGAATTTAGGGGTAGGGTAAAAAAATAATGCCGAATATATCTACCTTATATTTTTCGGCATTATTTACATTATAATAAATATTATTTGTAAATCAGTTATCGTTGACGTTGTTTTTCTTGCTGTCGGCTTTTCTCTTATCATTTGTCTTCTTAGGCTCTTCAACAACTTCCGAATTTTTGTTTTTATTGTTTGGGTTCTTGTCATTATTGGGTTGAAGTTTATCGGTGCTGTCTTTAGTGTCTTTTTCAGTTTCTATTCTACTGTCATAATCTGTACCGGAAGTTTTTTTATCATTACTTTCGTCTTTGTCTTTTGAAGGCTTAATGGTACTGGGAGTCGATATATTTTTTTGAGAGTTCTTTTGTGTATCTGGAGCTTTTTTAAAATCATTATTGTTGTTAATATTTTTATTGGTATTTTTGTTATTGTTATTGTTAGAATTTTTATCATTATTATTATAAGTACTATTTTTATTAGTATTTTTATTATTATCTTTATCTTTATTATCTCTATTATTATCTTTATTTTTATTGCTGTTATTATTAATATTATTGTTAGTATTATTGTTATTATTTTTGTTATTGTTGATATTATTATTGTTGTTAATGTTCTTGCTGTTCTTGATGTTACTTTTGTTGTTACTAGTAGTATCTTTTTTATTACTGTCATTGTTATTATCCTGCTTAGCAGGTTTTTGAGATTTTGAGTAATAGCGAATTGAGTTTAATATCTCCTTAACAGGTTTATTTATCAGATCCTCAGCTTTTTGACTGGGATCTAACCCTATAAGCTTCTGAACCAGTTTTAGTTTCCCGGGAGATACACCTTGTTTAATAGCTTCGTTTCGACTCTTATCGTTAACCTCTTCAATAAGGACTTCAGAGTTGATTTTATCCGATTTAATCTTTTTTTCTACAACAACTGATACTTTTTCTTGTATCTTCTTATTTTTCCTGTCACTGGTGCTTGTAACTGTCAGCATTATGGCATTTGTTTTTTCGTCCTTCAGGTAACCGTTTTTAACTGCATTGCCTACAACTTGTTCAATTCCCTGATCCAGATTCATATTTTTAATGGATAGATCTTCAATGATTTTTTCAGCATCATGATTCAAAGCAGTTACTTTGATAACCCGATCAAAAATATTTGCGGTTATTTGAACGCTTGGATTAATATCAATATTTATATAGCTGTAAGGGTTTGTGTATAAGAAAATTCCCAGACCCACTGCCAGAAGGAACAATGCGGCAGAAGCTGCACTAGTCATTAGTTTTACATTGGCAAATAATCCTGATGTTATATCGGCTTCATAGCCGACAGTATATTTACCATTGTTTTTTATTTTAATAAAAGTACCTTTTTTTGTCATTGCAACTGCATATTTTCCTTCTATATCGACTATGATTGCTTTCATTTCATCACCTCCGGGTTGATATAATCTTTTACATATTGATAATCACCAGTTAAAATTATTATAACAGCTAATATATATTTTCGCGATCGCTCGATGGTTTTTCGGGGTATCCCAGTATTTTTTTCTATCTCAGCTATTGGAAGAAGTTTTTTCTTTTTAATCTGGTCAACCATGTCCGGGTTCCTCATTAGATATTGAATAACATCGTTATAAGACTTGCGGGTTTTCTCAGATTTGGGAGAAGCGTTGGTCAGTTCAAAAAATGATATATCCCACAAGTGAAGCTCTTTCTTCAGCTCCTGAAGTTCTAGACGCCTGTATTCACTGATGTTGTCCTGGGAATACTTGTCCAGGGCCTGACCAGTGCTTAAATCCAGCTCGCTGTCTTCATCATCACTTGTATAAGTGCTAATTGAAACAATTTTACTGTGCTTGCTCTCTTTTCTGAAGTAATCAATTAATCTTCGTTTAATAACATTTTGTGCAAATGAAAGAAAATTGCCTTTTGAAATATCAAATGCTTTTACGGCTTCAACGAAGGCTAATAGAGCAATGCTTAGCTCATCATCTTCACCATATCTTACAAAACGTCCTGTAATTTTTTCTACACATGATGCAATAAATGGCTTATACTCCTGAACAAGCTTATCAATTTCAATATCAGAGGTCTTTATTCTCTGAACTCTTTCATTAAGCGAGTTATCATTCATGTTATTTCTCCTGCGTGGAATTTTGTAGATATGCTATAGAATATAGAAATTATAACACTACTGTTTTAATTATACAAATCCAATCTCTGAAAAACCCTGTAACTAATATGAAAAAATAAATGAATATGACAAACAGTATATTGAATATTTTTATACTGAAAATACATTTACAGGTGGTAAATTATGATAGTTATAATGAAGAGAAATAATATTTTGCTGATTGGAATGATATTCGTCCTTGCAATTGCTTTATACACTTTAAACCCGGGACGTGGTAAGGCATCACCGGTAAACTCAGAAAATATGCAAAAGACGGTTTTGCTTGATGCAGGCCATGGAGGAGAAGATCCTGGAGCAGTAAGCGATTATAGCGGAATAAGTGAAAAGGATATTAATCTCAGAATTGTTCTTGAAATAAAAAAGCTGTTGGAAGCTGAAAATTATAAGGTGATGCTTACAAGGGAAGAAGATAGGCTTGAATATCAGGAGGATACTAGAAACATAGTTCAAAAAAGGAAGCAGGACCTTCTGAGGAGGAAAAAGATGATGGATGAATCAGGTGCGGATATTGTAGTAAGTATTCATTTAAATAAATTTCCTCAGACAAAGTATTACGGGGCTCAGACTTTCTTTCCGCCAAATATGCAGCAGAGCCAGAAATTGGCTATGTGCATACAAAAATCAATTAGGGATAATTTGGATCCAACTAATAAGAGGGAGGCCTTGGTAAAAAAAGAGCCGATTATAATCCTCAAAGACTGTAAAACAACAACAGTTGTCGTTGAGTGTGGCTTCTTATCAAACCCAGAAGAAGAAAAGAAGCTGCAAACAAAAGAATATCAGGATAAAACTGCAATTGCGGTAAAAGAGGGCATAAAAGCGTATTTTGCTAAGAATTAATTATTTTAATCAACAAAAATTGACATAAAAGCCGTTAAGGAATCCTGTATGAGCCGCTCAAAGGTAGATGTTGTGCGGCTCGCATGTGTTTAAAAGGGTATTATTAACAAAATAAATAACAACATAATACAATTTTAAACAAGATAGTCTATTTTGAATGAAAAAATATTATTTTATAATTAAATAAGGATATATTATTATTCAGAAAAGTATGCCAACGTGTAATATAAAATAATAATAGTCCTATTCATCATAATTTTTTTCTTGCGAGTGTGGCCTCATTAAATCAGAAATGATTAATCAGAGGTTGCTTTAATATTCAATTCATGGGAAAGGAGGGACAACCTTAAGTCTAAAAGGTTAATCTAATACTACAAAATTAGTTAATTTATTAATTAGGAGGGAAGTACAAGTGTTAAAAAAGACAAAAAAGTATGTTTCAATTACTTTGTGTACATTCATGACAGTTAGTACTATTGCTACAGCAAGTTTGGGAAGTGCTACTTCATTTGCTGCAGATAGCTACACAAAAGGTATGTCATACGAGGATGCATTCCTCAAATTACATGAGCAGGTAAATAATACATCAAATGGTTACTTCAGTCAGGAAGGTATTCCATATCACTCAATTGAAACAATGATGGTTGAAGCACCTGACTATGGTCATGAAACTGTTTCAGAAACTGCCAGCTACTATGCATGGTTTGAAGCTATGTACGGTAATCTCACAGGAGATTGGACAGGATACAACAAAGCTTGGGATATAACTGAAAAGTATTATATTCCTACAGACAAGGATCAGCCAAACTTAGGCGATTATGATCCAAGCAAGTGTGCTTCATTTGTTCCAGGAGGTGCAGAACCTAGCGACTATCCAGGACAGCTCAATCTCAATGCTCCAACAGGTAAGGACGGCCTTCATGCTGCACTCAAGTCTGCATACGGAAGTAGCTCAATGTACCTTATGCACTGGATAATCGACGTAGATAACTGGTATAAATACGGTAATCACGGTGACGGAACAAGCAGAGTGTCACAGATAAACACCTACCAGAGAGGTGAGCAGGAATCATGTTGGGAAACTGTTCCATTCCCATGTTGGGAAACATATAAATGGGGTAATACATCAAAAGGTGGTTTTGGATCACTGTTCGTAGCACAGGATACATACGCACAGCAGTGGCGTTACTCTGTTGCAGGCGATGCTGATGCCCGTTCTGTACAAGCTGCTTATTGGGCTGTTAAGTGGGCTAAAGAGCAAGGAAAGATAAGTTCAATCTCAAAGCAGAACGACAGAGCTGCAAAAATGGGTGACTATTTAAGATATGTAATGTATGACAAATACATGAAGCCTATAGCTAAAGATACTTCTATTACAAGTACTGCAGGAGACGGTAAAAACTCAATGCACTACCTGATTTCATGGTATTGTGCATGGGGTGCACCTACAACTTCACAAGGTTGGGCTTGGAAAGAAGGAAGCAGTGCAAGCCATCAGGGATATCAGAACCCTATGACTGCATACGCTTTATCAACAGTATCAGAATTAAAACCAAAGGCTTCAGGAGCTGTTTCAGACTGGGCAAAGAGTTTGGACAGGCAGTTGGAAATGATCCAATGGTTGCAGTCAGCTGAAGGACCTATAGCTGGTGGTGTTAACAACTCATGGAATGACAAATATGATCCATATCCATCAGGTATATCAACCTTCTATGATATGGCTTATGACTGGCAGCCTGTATGGCACGATCCGCCAAGTAACAGATGGTATGGTTTCCAGGTTTGGGGTCTCCAGCGTACAGCTGAGTACTATTATGAAACTGGTGATAAAAGAGCATACGATATATTAAAGAAATGGGTAGAATGGGTAAAACCAAACATAAAAGTTACCGGTCCTGGCGAGTTTGAAATTCCATCAGATCTTGAGTGGGATGGTCAGCCGGATACTTGGAACGGAACATACACAGGTAACTCAGGTCTCCATTGTACAATTACCAGCATGGGAGCAGACATAGGTGTTGCTGGTTCTACAGCAAACTTGTTGGCTTTCTATGCAGCAGGTACTCAGAAACATCATACATATGATAAGGAAGCACATGATATAGCTAAGAAACTTCTTGACTGTGTAATATTAGGATGTCAGGATGGCGATTTAGGCTTCTCTAAGGAAGAGCAAAGAGGAGACTACTCACGTTTCTTCGATCAGGAAGTTTATATTCCATCAGGATGGACTGGTAAAAATGCACAGGGTGCTACTTTAAAGAACGGTATGAAGTTCATAGACATGCGTCCTGATTATAAGAAGGATGTTAACTGGGATAATCTGCAGTCTTCATATGATGCTGGGGTAGGTCCTAAGTTCAAATATCACCGTTACTGGCATCAGGTTGAATTAGGTATGGCAATGGGTACATTTGCATCATTGTTCCCAAGCGATACAGTTGGAGACACCGGTGGCTCAACTCCGACACCAACTAAACCAAGTGGTTCCACACTATTAGGTGATGTAAATGGTGATGGCGTTGTAAACATGGCTGATGCTATAATTATTGCTGGTGTATTCGGTAAAGAAGCTAGTGCTAAGCCTAGTGCAGATTTAAATAAAGACGGAGTTATAAACATGTCAGACGTTATAATTATTGCTCAAAACTTCGGAAAAACAAAATAATAAGATACAATTACTTTGATATATAATCAAATAGCATAATTGACGCAAGTCAATTATGCTATTTTTTTGAAATTCAGTATGCTATGCAGTTTTTCTGAATATTGAAATGCAATGATATTTGAAGATTCGTTATAAACCAAGCTCGGTTGAAATGCTTTCCCATTCGCTGTAAAGCTCTTCGAGCAGGCTGTTAAGGCTTGTTTGTTCGTCTAAAAGATTAGTCAGCCTGGAATGGTCTGATGAAGTATTTTCATCAAACATTTCCTGGTCTATAGCTTTAAGTCTTTCTTCTGTATCAGCAATTTTATTTTCAATTTCAGAGTATCGCTTTTCTAGCTTCCTTATTCTGGCCCTCTCTTCCTTTTCAGCCTTATAGTCAAGCTTTGATTGGGATACCTGGACTTTAAATGATGTGTCTGGAGCAGACTTTTTTACCCTGTTTTTATAATCAATAAAAAAGTCATAGTTTCCTTCCAAGTCCAACAGGGAGCAGTCATCCATATCAAGAATCCTTGATGCCAGCTTATTTATAAAATACCTGTCATGGGATATGGACAGTATTGTGCCTTCATAGTTTGCCAAAGCTTCTTCAAGAACTTCCCTTGAATTTATATCAAGATGGTTTGTAGGCTCATCAAGTATCAAAAAATTGGATGATGATAATATGAGCTTGGCCAAAGCAACCCTGCTTTTTTCACCGCCGCTTAAAGCGGATATGGGCTTTAAAACATCTTCTCCGGTAAAGAGAAATGATGACAGCAGTGTTCTTATTTGTGTTAGTGTAAGGTCGTTGTTTGAGTCTATAAGCTCTTCTAGAATTGTTTTGCTCTCATCCAGATCAGTCAGTTCTTGATCGTAATAACCTATGTTTACCTTGTGCCCGAATTCCACAACCCCGGAATCAGCCTGCAGTTTTGATACAAGTATCTTTACTAGGGTTGATTTGCCGCAGCCGTTTGGCCCAAGCAGGAAGACCCTTTCATTCTTTCTGACCTTAAAGCTGATATCGGTAAAAAGTTTTTTTCCAGGGTAGGACTTTGAGAGATTCTCTACAAACATAACATCGTTTCCGCTTATAATACTTTTTCTAAATCTTATATTGATTTTTCCAGGCAAGTCCTTAGGCTTCTCGATTTTTTCCATACGGTCTATAGCCTTTTGCCTGCTCTCTGCAGCGATTATGTTTCTTTCCCTGTTCCACTGCTTCTGTTGGGTGATAAAGGCCTCCATTTTTTCAATTTCCCGCTGTTGATTTTCATAATGACGCTGTTGAATTTCCCTGTCCACTTCCTTCTGCTTTAAATACTGGGTGTAATTGCCGTTATATAACTTTGCTGAATTATTTTCAAGCTCTAGAGTTTTGGTGGTAACAGAATCAAGAAAATATCTGTCATGTGATACAATGAGAACTGTTTTCTTCATGGTTTTTAAAAAGTTCTCAAGCCACATTATGGCTTCAATATCCAGATGGTTTGTAGGTTCATCAAGAAGCATTATATCAGGCTCAGATAGAAGTAATTTGGCAAGAGCAAGCCTGGTCTTCTGACCGCCGCTTAATATATGGATCTTTATGTCAAACTGATCTTCATTAAAGCTAAGGCCTTTAAGAACTCCCTTGACCCTGCTTCTGAATTCATAGCCGCCATTTAGGGAGTACTCATCGGATAGTCTTGAATATTCTTTCACCAAAGAATCCAATTCATCTCCTGTGGTTTTACTTATTTCCTTCTCAAGCACTTTAAGACGATCTTCTTTATCTATAAGTGCCTGAAAAACTGAAAGCATTTCATCAAAAATTGTATTATCGGTATCAAGTCCGGTGTTTTGGTGAAGAAAACCAATTTTATAATTCTTGGACAGGTTTATAGTACCGCTGTCACACTGCAGTTCACCGTTAATAATATTTAGAAGGGTTGATTTACCAGCCCCATTGACTCCCACAATTCCTACCTTATCACCATCATGTACACAAAAGGAGATATCCTTTAATACTGTATTCATGCCATATGAGTGGCATATATCATTGCAATTTAATATTATCATATCGACACCTTATTTCTACTAAACTATATTAAAAGTGAAAAATCTATTACATTTGTCTTAAGCAAATCTATTAAAATCAGTTAATCTTGCTATTTGTCTATCACAAAATAACGTTAAACCGTTCGTTATTTTGCTCTGCCAAATGTAAGATTAATACTGATTTTAA
>JAEYYB010000124.1 GCA_023430975.1 Bacillota bacterium
CATTTGTCTATCGCAAATCTATAAAAATCAGTTAATCTTGCTATTTGTCTATCACAAAATAACGTTAAACCGTTCGTTATTTTGCTCTGACAAATGTAAGATTAATACTGATTTTAATTATGTTAAACCGTTCGTTATTTGCTCGGCCAAATGTAAGATTATTAACACTTTTAATATATTATATGTATTTATGTAAACAATGGCACCATTGCCATAAGCATTTAATGAAAAGTTGCTAGGTCTTATTAGGCTTATATTAATAATTTTTCAGCTAAAATTTGAAAAGAATATTTATAAAAAAATGAAGGAAACATATTTAATGAGGTGATTTATATGCCAAAAGACAGTCAGCCGGATAATAAAAAAGCAAGGGCGGAAAAAGCCAATGGACAGACTCCGATAACCGCTGAAAACCAGAATCAAAACAGGAATGCGAAGAAAAAATCCATTAAGAATAATGACGTATAAATAGATCAAAAGCAAATACGAAGGGAAGTGAAATAAATGGCCAAAGCCGGGATGCGAAGACCTGATCCAAGAGAACCACATGGAACTGAAAACACTCAAAAGATGCATATACCTAAAAATGATGTAGCACCTGTTCCTGAAATTCAAGGCAAAGCCAAGTATGGGAATAAAAAGGTAGATGAAAAGTCATGAAGCCACATGATATATTTCATCAAATTCATATACATCTATTAGGTGATGAACGGCCATCTTTATATTTTAATGAGATTTCAGAAACACAATTATTTGACCAATATCCTTTTAAGTTGCTGAACAACCTAAAGAAAGCTAACCAGTCACCTAAACATCATCCTGAAGGTAATGTATGGAATCATACTATGATGGTTGTGGATGAGGCCGCTAGATTAAGAAGTGAAAGCAACAGTAAAAAAGCCTTTATGTGGGCAGCATTGCTTCATGATATAGGAAAACCAGATGCAACAAAATATAGGAGTGGAAGAATAACCTCCTACGATCATGACAAAATTGGTGCAGAGCTTGCTAGAAAATTCCTAATGGAATTTTCCGAGGATGACACTTTTATAAGAAAAGTAATGATGCTTGTAAGGTGGCATATGCAAATCCTATTTGTAGTTAACAATATGCCATTTGCTGATGTAGAAACAATGAAAAAGCAGGCAGATATTACCGAAGTAGCCTTGCTTGGCCTATGTGACAGATTAGGAAGACTGCATGCAGACCGCAGAAAAGAGGAATCAAACATAAGAGCATTCCTGGAAAAATGCAGTGCTGATATAAATAAAGAATCAAGGGTTCTGGTAAAAGTATAGAATGATATAAAAAGGATAACGGACTGTAAGGCTTACAACTCGTTATCCTTTTTAAAGTTAAATTAGAGTGATTATGCTATTCCATTTCATTTGCCTTATTGTTCTTTTTAATCCTGGTATAAATGATCCCAAAAAGCACTATGGGCCATAGGAGTAAAATTGCAGGAGTAAATCCTATATTCCGGTTACTTGCTAAAAGCATCCCTAAATCATCTGAAAACGGATTATCAGTTATCTGGTATGTCCACGTCGATGAAGGTGCCTTGATTCCCGCCTTATCCAAGTCAATATCACCACTGGAAAAATCGATGGATCTAAATGTATTTTGAGCTTCTTCATAAGCTTCAAGCATTAGCTCATCAAAAGAAGCCTGAACGCTTCTTACAAACTCCTCTAAAGGGTTCAAACCGCTGATATTGACAAGGTGTATTCCTTCCCGGACATAATTTGTTTGGCAAATGTATTCTGCCCACAAGCCATCCATATGGAAAAGCATGATATATTTTTCCATTTTCATCAAAATATCTTTACTGACATATATTTTGGCGTTATTGTACTCTTTGAGGGCCTCAAAGGTCGATTTGACAAATTGGGATGTTCCCCTTAAGACTGCCTGACGCCGATTATAAAATATCTTTCGCTGATTCTCAACAATATTTGAATATCTCCATAAAAGAAATCTCATATCTTCATTCTGACCCTCTGCTGACCTCTGTGCCTTTTCCACCAAACGCTTATGGAATGGATCATCTATTGGTCCCTTCTGACTTTTCAAGTATTTAGCCGCAGCATTTAGACTTTTGTTCCCATGCTTTTTGAATAATTCGTCCTCAAGGCTTATAAAAAATCTTGAAGATCCCGGATCTCCCTGCCTTCCTGAACGTCCTCTCAACTGACTATCAATTCTTCGGCTTTCATGTTTATTGGTACCAATAACATACAATCCGCCTAATGTCACGACCTTATCCCTCTCTGCTTCATCCGCACCACCAAGGCGTATATCGGTGCCACGTCCTGCCATGTTTGTTGAAACTGTAACAGCACCTATGCAACCTGCCTGTGCAATAATCTCTGCCTCTTGCTCATGATTTTTTGCATTAAGGACATTACAATAGATCCCATCTTCTCTTAATGCATCAGAGAGCCTCTGCGACTCATCAATGCTGGCCGTCCCTATAAGTATAGGTCGACCTGAAGCATATACGCTTTTTATTTCTGAAATAATAGCATGGAATTTTGCAGAATTGCCGGCAAATAAAATGTCCTCATGATCTATCCTTATGCAAGGCTTGTTGGATGGAATTACTGCAACATCAAGATCATAAAACTCTTTAAATTCCGCTGATGATGTAGCGGCAGTAGCTGTCATACCACATATTTTTGCATAAGACTTTATAAAGTGCTGCATGGTAATTGTGCTTAATATTCTGCCTTCCTTAAAACTGCTTAACCCTTCCTTGGATTCTATTGCAGCCTGGAGGCCGTCGGGCCATACCCTTTTATCTGCAATCCGCCCTGTAAATTCATCAACGAGCTTAAGCTTTCCATCCTTAACAATATAGTCTACATCCCGCCTTAACAGTGCTCTTGCATGAAGTGCACAGTTAATCTCCAGCAGAAGTTCATAATTCTCTTCAGAGTATAAATTGCCACACCCTAAAAGCTCCTCTAACTTGTCAGTTCCTTTATCTGTAAGGTAGACATTTCTAAAGCTCTCATCTGTATTATAATCAGCTCCAAACACCAAAACATCAACTGTTTTTGATATTTTATCCGATATCCTCTTTTTGGCAGGTTCATTTTTAGCAATTACTAATGGAATGCGGGCTTCATCGATCAGTATAAAATCCGCTTCATCCACTATAGCCATACCAAAGCCTCTTTGGGTAAGTTCATCTTCCTCATAACAAAGTGAGTCCCTTAAATAATCAAACCCTGCCTCTTTGGCAGTAACATATGTGATATCGGCAGCATAAGCTTTTTTCCTATCTTCCTTACTCACTCCTTCATTAATAAACCCTACCTCAAGGCCTAAAAAAGTAAATACTGGCCCCATCCACCCGGCATCCCTTTTTGCTAAATAATCATTTGCAGTAAATATATGAACACCTTTACCTGTCAACGCATTTAAATATGCTGGAAACACTGCTGCCAAGGTCTTACCTTCCCCTGTTTGCATTTGTGAAAGCTTACCCTTATGCATGGCAATACCTGCTAAAATCTGTACATCAAAGGGTTCAAGGCCTAATTTCCTTTTAGCTGCCTCTTTTACCAATGAAAATGCTTCCACCAAAAGCTCATCCTCTGATATGCCTCTTTGTGCCAGTGAAATAAGTCTTTTTGACATTTCCACAAGTTTACTGTCTTCTTCGTTTTGTAAATTGACTTCTTTTATCTTATCAACCAATTGTTTATAATGATTTATTTCAGCTTCAAGCTCTTTGTTATTCCATCTAGTTGGAAGCTGCTTTAAATGTTTAATTGCATTTATCATAAATGGCCCTCCCAATAGTCAATGATGATTCAACTATAACTTCCGCTATAAGCATATAAATGCAAAGGAAAAAATGCCTCTGATAGGCAAAGCACCTATAACAGACAATCATATGCTTAGTAATGTAGCTTGTTAATAGATTAAAATTCTAACTAAATCAAATAAGACCATTTGGGACCTTGATCCTTTGAAAAAGGATGAGGATTAAAACATTAAACATAAAGACTATTTCCAATATTAGAAATAGATACGGCGATATGCCGAAAGATAAAGTTAATAGGACAATACTTAAAGCAAGCAGAAAATCAAACGGTTTAAACCTTGCCGTTTCACTAATTTCAGAAACCAGTAAATGTTTTTTTGTAAATAACACATGGCTAGCACAATCTATTACTGAACACAACAAATACACCGCCATTTTAATAAATACATATATAGATTTTGGTATTTGTAACATTTTGTGTAATAGTAATACAGCCATATGAAATACGTCCTTTCATAATTGGTTAATATAATTATACGCCGTAAAATTGGATAACGCAACCACGCAAAATATAAATTAGTGCACCTATAAATTCCTTATTACATTTATACCATTCCTTTTGCTCTCCTTCTAAACCTCACTAGTAAAACAAATGCTGCTGCGATTATAGCGATTACCACAAGTGAAGGCTCTGACATCTGGGTTGGCTCGCCAACATCAAGGCTCTTTTTCGTTGAAAGAATCTGTTTCTGCTTTTCTAATAGGACCTTTTCCTGTGCCTCATTTTCCAGCACTATATATGAAGTCAATGGAGACATAAACCCGGATTTGATACTGGCTTTTACTATTTCCAGTGTTTTATCGGCGGTCTTTTCGGGATGCAGGAACATGCTGGCAGCTGCCGCTTTCAGCATAAATCCAGTTGTTAATGAATACGAACTGGCCTTATCCATATTAATCTCATAGTCACTCTTATTAAGCACTATGGATGTGGAATCATCGGTGCTTAAGTATGCTTTTATATCATCAACGCCAGGCCAAGGTATTACTTCATCAGGAACAATAGAACCTGCAGGCATATCAAGAGAAATCACCTTTTTATCAAGTTCGTGACTGAAAAGCTTGCTACCTGGTGCCAAACTATAAAAGGACTTTACATCGGGCAGCAAATATTTTAGAGCGTCATAATTTCCAGTTAATGAATATTGGCTTATATTATTTGAAACAAATATTACAGCCGGGTATTTATGTGACTTTGAGCTATAATTTTCAAAATAAATACTCTTAAGTGCATTATCAAGATATAGTCCGCCCTCAGCCTGAATTTTATTATATTCTAGCTGCCAATCTCCGTCTGCAGACAGCTTTCTAAGATTGTAATTCAGTGCAGAAATGCTAATGTTTTTGTAATCCAAATTGTTCTTTTTAATATAATTTTGGACACATTCGATAAGCTCCTGCTCTTTTCCCATGCAATCTATGGATCTATCAATTACAAAGTGATAAAAAGGAGACCTTGTAGCTTTTATAAGATCTTTTTTAGCTTCATAGGGCACAACAGTAGCACCATCAATAACATCTATTGCTGAGTCGCTGGCTTCATTCGATGCGATTCCGCCTTCATTTGACGCACTTCCGCTTTCATTTGATGCACTTCCAAGTTTAATTTTCTGTCCTCCGATATTTATCTCAATGGGTTTCTTATGAATAACCTCAAAGCCTGTACTTCTGCTTTCATTTATATTAAATGGGAATACCTTAAATTCAATCGTATCATCATCAATATATGAAAGAATTCCCGGATCTCTTCTGACAGTAACTATTTGGTCATAAATCCAGTTTGCAGCCCTTTTATCCGCGATCATACCATATTTTTTATTGTTGTTTACATAAAGATAATAGTTTGTTATGAAGCAATCTTCCGGAAGGTCAAATGTACTTCTAAACTGTGCATTAAAAGCTTCGGAAGAATCGGAATTTTTAAGTTCAAGATTAACCCAGCTTCTATAGAATTTATCTTTTGCTGCATACACCGTCTCTACATGATGCTTGTCGACGAAAACTGTTTGAACCCGGCCTGTATCGTTCTGGAGCATCATACCTTCCGAGCTATTCGGATGGTTTTTCCCTAAAAATATTCTTTCAATCGCTTTAATTTTATCTTCCGATAATGTAAGATTTTCAAGCACATACCAGTTATAATATGCAGAAATCAGCGGTGTTCTATAATTAGAGAATACACTTCCGTTTCTATTGGTGGATGCCTTGTTTTCCCTTAAGAAGTCAAGGGACCGGGTAAGTGCCTTGGTATCAATCTTAATCTCGTTTTTAACTGATAAATTTTGTTGATAAATAAATTTTAAGGCTTTATCTATCTGGCCTTTATCATTATTAAATGTAGCTGTTATAAGAGCAGGAATTAATAAAGTGCCACAAATAAAAACTATCAAAAGAATGATTTTATTATAATGTTGTGCTAAGAATTTATAGTCATCCCACAATGACCTCACATGCACAAAAGCCTGTGCAACAGGTATGAGCAAAAGAATTCCAAGTCCGCATAACAACAATCCCAGCAATGAAAATGGCAGATACGGTAGAAAAATCATAAAAAAGTATGCAGAAAAAGTAAAAGTAATGCTTTTCATAACATACAATAAGGACCTGATATACTTATTGCTGCTAGATGGTATAACAATGAGTACCCCTGTAAATATTGCAAGGATATAAAAATAACCATTTGAGAAATCCCCGAAAATGTTGAACTCATTATTTAGTGTAAGTCCCAATAAAGGGCCTAATGTTACAATAGGGATAACAGCTTTCTTCCATATTTCAGGCCTCTTAGACAGCAGATGATAAATCAGCTTTACAATTATAAACAAAAATGCAACAGTTCCAATCACAAATGCCATTGCCGTAAAGTGATCGTAATCTGACCTGAAAGGAGTACGCAATAGAGGTACTAACGCTGTAAAAAATATAAACCAAAAAGCAGGCACAACTAAAATCGGCAGGTTTTCTTTATTGAACAGCATGCCAAACTTAAACGGAGTAAGCCAAAATACACAAATTAGCATTGCCACGACCATTGAAGGCATGACAAGTGTGACAACAAGCATATTGGGAGAAATTCCAAAAAGCATCCAATCCGGGATACTGGAAGGAATTATTTTATTATTAAACATAGTATAAAGATATAGATAAGGTATGTAAGTTAAAAAAAGAATAACTCCTGTTTTTAAATGTAAATCCTTTTTTGATAGCAATCGGATAATCCCATATGCAGTATAAGAAATATAAAATACTCCGAGCAATGCACCAAATAAAGTCCAAAGTCTTATGCTTTCCTCACTCAATTGGGAATTGATAATATTATATATCCACCCCATTATAACAAATATCAGCAGTTGAGGCAGTGAAATGCTCACTAATAGCCAGTAAGGCTTAAGTATATTCTTCATTTTGATTCATCCCCTCTATAGAATTCCTGGTCGTTATAAATGTTATAAGCTTTGATACAGCTATATAGCACAATACAAGGAAAAAGAAATATACCAGTGCTCCCACAATCTTATGGAAAAACTCCTTATCAAGTCCCAGATATGTATCGTTATAACCCGAAAAATTAATTGCTGTCACTATTCTAAAGGTATTAACAATTATAGTAATTATGTATGAAAATATTAATAATGACGATGCAGCTATTATTTTATTTAATGTGCTTCTAATTTGCTTAATAAATGAAAATACAAAAGTACAAAACGATATGACTAAAAAGTTAATCCCTGCACAGCTTGGACCAATTTCAACAGTAAGATCAGAGCTCAAATATCCTCTTTCAGGCACAAACTGGTAATGTGTACCTGTAAATACTTCCACAAGCCTTGTGACAGGAGCCAATATAAACTGCAGTGAAGAGCTGTCAGCTGTTCTGTTAAACAGCTTTATGATCAAAACTGCAATAAGGCAGCATAAATACAGTGTGTATGTAGGGTACTGCTTTTTATACAGAGCAAAAAAATTCGCCATGCGAGTTTCCTCTATTATTCATAGTATTATGTTATGTCTTAAGCGATTTCAAAAATTTCCTTGGTCAATTTTTAATGCTGTAAAGTACTAAAATCAATATTTTTGAAATCGCTAGTTGACCAGTTATTTTTTTGGAAATGACCTTAATCACTATTTTGCCATGATTATAAAGACAAGGCAATCTAGACAGCAAAAAGTTAATAATTCTGTAATAAAGTAGGTTAAATTCTTATTTTATAGCATTATACCTTATCCCTTTATAAAGTGCAGTTATGATATCTATAACACCGGTTATAACAATAAGTGCAATAAATCCATTTTTGATTTTAGCCCAAGGCTCGATAAAATCAAATGTCAATTTCATATGCTTCATAATTTCGCCCGGAAAATCAGGATTCCAAACACTAACATCGGTAAATACATATATCGTCAAGATGGTTGATATACCACTTATTACAGCTACTGCAACCGAGAGTTTTAGAGTCCATCTTCTGCTATAGAGTTTCAATACTTGTTTAAGAATTAACAATAAAAGTATTGAAATAAGTACTATTTTAAAGCCTTGCAAAGCTTGTTGGTTAAATACCGGTATCACTACCATATTACTCTCTAAAGTTATATATGCCGAAAAAACCTTCGGAGTACTATAAAGCAGAATTAGAAATATTGTACTGAATATAATTGAAATGACAGGTTCATGTATAGGTATTACAGCTTTTTTCTCTGGAATAACAGGTAATTGCGACGGACTCCACTCGCTTTTTTCCATGAAATCCTTTTCTATTTTGCCCTTATCAGTATTCATATAAGCTCTTTCTGCTATCATAAACGATATTGTGGTCCATGCAAATGCCTGCAATCCCCCTGAAAACAATGCCCCCAAATAGTCCTTTACTACATCAAGCTCATTTTTTCCCTTTATAAAAAAGCCTTCTGCTGCAACAGCGATCGTAACCCCTGCAAATGCTGCAGCAAGTACAATCTTTAATATGAGAATATACTTATCATAAAATTGGGGTCCAATAAGATAACGCTTAGTGCCCCTGTAATTGTCTGCGAGTATTTCCGGATCTCCCAATTCTACAAGCACTTTCTCGGCCTTACTCTCATAAGATAAAGGTTCATCATTCTCTTCAATCATATCATCTATAAGTGTTCTTAGTTCCTTTTCAATATCTGCTCTCTGCCTTTCCGGCAAGCTTCTGGTAACAGCATAAACATATCGATTTATTAATTCCATAAATTTTCACTCCTCACTCCATTAAAAGATTATCCATTTTCTTAACCATTTCAAACCATTGGTTGCATAGTTTATCAAATATTTGCCTTCCATAATCGCTCAACTGATAGTACTTTCTCGGTTTTGCCGCATCCACATCCCAATTGCTTTCCAATAGATTCTGTTTTTCCAGCCTTCTCAATAGCGGATATAGAGTACCCGCTTCTACAGGTATTCCCTTCTCTTCCAGCAGTACAACCAGTGAATACCCATATTGAGGGAGTTTCAATTGACTTAATACGCTAAGGATAATTGTACCCCGTCTAAGTTCCAATAATAAACTGTCAAATAAATCATCTTGCTTATTCTCTTCCATAGGTTCACCTCCTATTTATATTATACTGTATGACACACACTATTGTAAATAGTATAATAATATTTATTTGATAATAATACTACTTCAACATTATTGAACAGAAACATTGTTGAGCAGAAACATTATTGAATGGAATATAATCATGAGAAAATGCAGAGATGGATGAATTCCTGCCGGTTGGGTATTATATATGAAAACGAACAAGACTCCAATTAACAAGAGATCAAGCTCATATTAAAAATAACTGACACCATTTGGAAAACGATGTCAGTTATTTCTATAATTACGTTTGTGATAATGTTTTTATATCAATACAAAAAGAGAATACATATTAATACTTATAGTGATCCGGCTTATACGGGCCTTCAACGGGAACCCCTATATAATCAGCCTGTTCCTTACTAAGCTTGGTCAGCTTGGCACCTATTTTATCAAGGTGAAGTCTTGCAACCTCTTCATCAAGCTGTTTAGGCAAAATGTAAACTTTTTTCTCATATTTATCTCTGTTCTTCCACAGATCGATTTGAGCAAGCGTCTGATTTGAGAAGCTGTTTGACATTACAAAGGATGGGTGGCCTGTTGCACAGCCAAGATTTACAAGCCTTCCTTCAGCTAATATAAATATTTCATGTCCTTCAGGGAATATATACTTATCAACCTGAGGCTTTATATTTACTTTTTTGATGCCTTTATAATTATTAAGCTTATTCATTTGAATCTCATTGTCAAAATGACCTATATTACAAACAATAGCCTGGTCTTTCATTTTATTCATATGATCTATCGTTATTATATCTCTGTTACCGGTTGTAGTAACATAGATATCAGCGATGCCAAGAGTATCTTCAACTGTTTTAACCTCATAACCTGCCATTGCAGCCTGCAATGCACAAATAGGGTCTACTTCGGTTACAATTACCCTTGCTCCAAGGCCTTGCAGAGATTGAGCAGAACCCTTCCCAACATCTCCATAACCGCAAACAACGGCAACTTTTCCAGCCACCATTACATCTGTAGCTCTTTTTATTCCATCAACCAATGACTCTCTGCAGCCATATAGGTTATCAAATTTTGACTTGGTAACAGAATCATTAACATTAATGGCCGGAACAAGAAGCTCTCCTCTTTCAACCATTTGATAAAGCCTATGAACTCCGGTAGTGGTTTCCTCAGAAACTCCCTTCCACTCCTTAACTACATTGTGCCATCTTTGGTTGTCCCTTTTAAGGCCTTCCTTAAGCAGACTATTAATGATCATAAGCTCTTCATTATCTGTTGCCTCATCTAAAATTGATGCATCATTTTCTGCCTTATACCCTCTGTGTATAAACAAAGTCGCATCTCCGCCATCATCAACGATAAGTTGTGGACCAAGCCCTCCAGGGAATGTAAGTGCCTGATCTGTACACCACCAGTATTCTTCAAGGCTCTCACCCTTCCATGCAAACACCGGAACACCTGCTTTAGCTATTGCAGCTGCTGCATGGTCCTGGGTTGAGAATATATTACAACTTGCCCATCTCACGTTAGCTCCAAGGGCAACAAGAGTTTCTATCAGAACCGCCGTCTGTATAGTCATATGCAATGAACCGGAAATTCTAACGCCTTTTAATGGCTGCTCTAAAGCGTATTTCTCTCTGATAGCCATAAGTCCAGGCATTTCCTTTTCCGCGATTTCTATTTCTTTTCTTCCCCATTCCCACAAATTCAAATCTGCTATTTTATAATCCGACATAATTACCTCCTTAGATAGTAATAGTTTTCATTAGTTTTATTACAATAATTCATGAAATAACAAATATAATAATTATCATATTTTATTCTATTACCATGCATTTACTTTGTCAACTTACAATTGAATTTAAATGAATTTAATTTACTTTGTACTGATTATAATTTAATCTGATGATATTTCACTGTATATTTACAAACTACTTTCAGCCTGTTCCTTTATAGCATTTATTTCTTTAAATTCATCAGGATAATCCTTTTGCGTATAATACTTTGTATAACCTAAAAAACATACTTGATATAACTTTTACTATCTGTCAAAATAATAATAACAACATATTCGGAGGGCAGAAAATGAGTTTTAATGGATTTTCAAGCGATGGTCTAAAATTTCTGTTAGAAAATAAACTTAATAATAGCAAGGCTTGGTATGAAGATCATAAAGATCTTTATAAGCAATATGTTTACAACCCATTCGTTCAGCTTATAACAGAACTTGCTCCTACAATGACTCAAATAGACAGTAAGATCATAACCATTCCTTCCAAATTAATATCCAGGGTACGGAGAGATACACGTTTCTCAAAGGACAAGACTCTGTATAGGGACAATGCATGGCTGGTTTTCCTTCGTGACAAATCACAGATGTCTTCATCTCCTTGCTTTTGGTTTGAGATAAGCCAAAGAGGCTCAAGTTACGGTGTAGGATATTATGGTGCTCAGGCAGCCTCAATGGCTAATATGCGTGAAATGATACGAAGTAGTCACCCCTCATTTTTAAGTGCCTTGAAATGCTATGAATCCCAAGATACGTTTGTTATTGGGGGCGAAATGTACAAAAGAAGCAAATTCCCAGACCAGCCGGAAAACCTTAAGTCATGGCTTGACAGAAAAAACATATTCTTTGAATGTGCACAAAATGATTTTAAACTGGCATTTTCACAGGAATTGCCGAATGTTTTGAAGAAGGGCTTCACAAGCTTAAAACCCATTTATGAATTTTTATGTGCCGTGGAACTTAGTAATGACCTGGGTTAGGATGCATCTTATCAACATGTATATTAATGCCATTCAACGTTCTAACTACCCCAAAAACAATTTTAATGAGCTATTAATTTCCTTTGCTATATCCTCAGCCTTTTCATTTATAAAGAAGTGCCCACCTTCAAATTCTACAAACCTAAAACCTCCATCTGTATAATTACTCCATTCTAATGCTTCATTCATATTAACTTCTCCATCTACTTTTCCATGGAACACGGTAATATCTATGTTCCACTTTAAAAAATTACTGAATTTATGTGTTTCAATTAGCTTGTAATCAGCTCTTAAAATAGGTATATATATATCAAACAATTCCTGATTTTCATAAATTTCTTTTGGAGTTCCATTGAGCTCCAATATTTTATTTTTAAAACTTACCTCATCCAATTTATATATGTCTGATTTTTTCATTATATGTGGAGGACATTGTCCAGAGAAAAAAACATGAACAGGATTACTTTTATCACTATTAATAATCTTTTGTACTATTTCATATACTAAAGAAGCACCCATACTATGTCCAAAAAAAGCAGCACGATTTCTATTAATGTCATCTTTAATTTCTTTAAAAATATTATTTGCAGCCTCTTCTAAAGTATTATAAAAGGGAGTAGAAAACTTTTTTCCCCTTCCTGGTAACTCTATAGGACGCAATTCTATAGAATTATCAAAAAACTTTTGCCACTTATTATATACAGATGCAGAACCTCCTGCATATGGAAGACAATATAAAATAATCTTTTTCACAATTTCACCTCACAATTTTTAAATTAGCAACAATTAAATTACTTTTATTTCCCAGTTCGAAAACCCTATTACAATTTTATGTCATAACATTAATCAACTGTTAATACATTCCCCAACCTGGTCAAGCAAACGCACTTGATCCAAATCTATTTCATCAATAGTACAGCATTCTCTTAATAGGCAAGTGGTTTAATATCCTTAAACCCATTGATACTCAAAAGATCTGGAATCATGATGCTGCATAGCAATTTAGCGAATGCTATACTAGTAAGTTTCACTTGCAATAAAATCATTAAACATTTCTTGCATCTCAAATTCTTTAAATATTTCATTGAATCTTTCTACCTTTTCCCCATTAGGTACCAGTTTTGTGTCTAATACTGATTTTAGCATGGATAAAGCTTCATAAATTTGTTCTTCTGTTGGTTCGACACCTGATTTTTCTACAGTTTCCTGAATCTCTTGTATTTTTCTATATGGTTCAATTACTCCATTCCGGTATTCCGCACTATTCCAATTTCTATTTTGGGTACAAATTGCGATCGCAAGGCATTTGGTTATTACTGAATTCTGTGAATTGAAGCTTTTATTTATCGAAACACCTAAATTCTCCAAATTGTTATCTTCAAAGAGTTTATTTATTGCCAGATAATCCTCGTCAAGATCGAATGAAAAAGCTCGGATATTTTCAGCATTTCTTTTCATTATCTTTTTTAGAACTGCTTTAGGTCCTAACTCTATAGCTGCTGAGGCACCTTCATTGACCATATACTTTACTGTAGCTTCCCATAAAACTGGTTTTATCATTTGGCATGTTAATGTCTCCTCTATTGTATGTGATCCTTGATATGGGAGAGCGTTTATATTTGAAATAACCGGCCAATTACTCTCATGAAATGTATATTTTTTCAACTCATCTCTGAACTTTTCTGAAGCAGGTAGCATCATTGGTGTATGAAATGGAGCACTTACCTTTAAAGGCATGATTATTGCACCCATTTCTGAAAGACTGATCCTTGTTTTTTCCAATGCTTCATCTTGACCTGAAATAACTACTTGATCAAAAGAATTATAATTTGATATACCTACAAAACTGCCATCCTTTGAGTGTCTTATACATTCTCGGTTTATAACTTCTCTATCGATGCCACTTACAGCACACATTGAGCCTGATTTTTGTTCTGCAGCTTCCTGCATGAACCTTCCCCTTGCCCTTACAATTTTAACAGCGTCTCCAAAACTGATTGCTCCACTACATGTCAATGCAGATATCTCCCCGAGACTATGTCCTGCTGCAACATATGGTTCTATACCAAATTCATGCATGTATACTCTATAATGAGCTACGCTGGTTGTCAAAATTGCAGGTTGTGCATTTTCTGTTTTGGTTAATGACTCTATATCTCCTTCAAAACACAGCTTTTTTAAATCGAATCCTAAAAATTCATTTGCTTCTTCAAACGTTCTATTTGCAACCTCATATTTAGAACATAGATTCTTTCCCATTCCAACATATTGAGTTCCTTGTCCTGGAAACATTAAAGCAATTTTAGTCACATTGCCACTCCTTTTTATATAACAAAATAATCAGTTTGAAAATAAAATCCTTAGTAATGGCCAAGAAATAACATCCAATTCTCATCGTCCAAAACCCCGTTAAAGCGTCGGGATTTTGTCCTTGAGAATACGAAGTAATTTCTAAAGCATTCCTCTTAACTAAAAAACTTACTGTCTACAAGGTTAACCTTTATACTCTCAGATTCTTTTATCCACTTTTTGCGTTCATCATTGTTGTAGGTAATTGCCTTTTGGGCCCAACTCTTGCAATATGAACAATATGCTCCGCTGTTTGAATTCTCAGTGTCACACTCTTCACATAAATGCTCATCGCAAACAAATTTTGATATAAACTTTTCCAAAAAACCATCCAGTTTTTTATTATCAAAATAAATATCAGGTAAATTGTAAATATCAAAAAATCTCTTAACCTCTTTAAGGTTATACCTTCCTGTTATTGCTTTAAAGATAAAGGATTTTTTGTGAACCTTTGCGACCTGATTAAGTTTTGGCCATAGCAAAATATCCAGTAAATTACCGTCATACTCTCTTGAAGTATATGCTTTAATCACTTTTGTTAAGAAATCTGTACTCTTTGTTCTATCCAGTAACTTTATTGAAAAATTGTAATTCCGGGTCTTTTCACAGAGTTCTTCATAATATTTTACATCCTCTGGCCGAATCCACTCGGAAGAAATCAACTGCACAGGATTTTTAATTTTCTCAGTTGTACACTTGAGCAAGCAATAATCCAAGTTTATATGTTTCGAAAAATGCTTATTTTGGCTTGCATGAGCTACGCTAGTTCCATGCATTACACAATAAGGGCATGAATGAAGACATACATTATTTGCAATAAGTCTTAGTGACATGTTCGTGTTTTTTGTAAATTGCAGCATATTTTCCAACAATGCAAAATTCCTGTTTACCTTGTGATAAAGTGTCAATTCATCCGCACCTAGGTCGCACCAGTATTTAACATGGTGCATATCAAAAATATATGCATATAATCCAATAGATACTTTGATATTTTCAAATTTTTTCTTAATCATTTCACACATATAGGGAGAATTAACAGTGACAGAATCAACGCCTATATTAACAAGCTTATCTATATATGATACTATTTTTTTATGTTCCCTTGCACTAAGCTCTTTATTTTCCATACACATTGGATTTAAAAGATAATTAAATTTTAATCCCTTTGAATGGCATAGCTTTATATAATCCCGTAATTGCTCCATGCTTATTTCAGGTAAGACCAGAGAAGCCCTTCCACCGCCTAGTATATCGCTCCGCATTTTTCCAAATACAGACTTAATGGATTTATCCTTATCCAATTCTGATATGATGTTTATTAATTCTGGATCAAAATTAGTTCCAATGGAATAAGGCATACTAAACTTTTCATTATTCATAATCAACCCCCATTAATATATTAAAAGTGATTAATCTTTCACACTTTTAATAGAGTTACTTTATAAAATTTATTAATAATTAAACGTTCTCTTATCCTCTTCAACAGGTTTTAAACCTACCTCAACAGTATGAATAAAGACCTGATTATCATTTAGCTTAAAGAACTTTGAAATTTTATTAAAATCCATTTCCCCAATGGAACAAACCCCAATTCCTTGTATCTCAGCCACAGTTGTTAAGCTGGAGACCATAATCCCGCAATCTATAGCAGAATAGAAATATCCCATCCCCCCATATTTTGGCATTGTTGCTTCTGCATTATAGATAAAGAAAATTGACATTGCAGAATCATTAAATATTGACTGATTTGTAAAGTAATGAGCTTCTTTTGGAATAACAAACGACTGATCAACCAAGCGAAGATCATTTTGTATTGGATTATAATAATATAATCCCTGTTCAAATCCATCAATTCTATCTTTTTTAATATATACAAAAATATCAATGGGATAAAGTCCGCCTGCACTTGCATAGTAATACCTGATTGAATCACCATCTCTAATTTGTTTAAATACACTTAGTAAACAAGATAAAGAAGTAAAGCTAATTTTTTTTGTCTGGTCAAAAGAGCGATACGTCCTTCTATTATCGATGTCATATGGCATTTTACAATTTTCTAAAGGTATTTTCGCCTCGGCATCACTGTGTAAATTCCTGTTTAGCTGCTTTTTCTTAAATTTGTTCAGCTCTTCTGCATCATATCTTATTTTCTCACTATACTCGTTTTTAAATAAATAGCTCTGAGGGTAAAAAGCCTCTTGTGGTGATATAATAGTGCTTACCAAAACTCTCTTCTTAATAAGGTCAGTAACAAATGCGTTTAGTACTCTAGGTTCTACATCAGAAAACTCTTCTAATAATTTATTAATATCAGCACCCTTTTGAACAATATAGTAAAACTTTGGAAATAACTCCGCAAAATTTTCTCTATATGTGAAAATCTCTATTTTTAAAGTATCATTAATCTTCTCCCACCGCACACCTGGTGACCAGAAATACTTCTTTTCATTTAAAATATTGTCCCGATTTACTATCGAGCTTTCCATAACCATTCCCCCACAATTAATTTTTTAATAATTCTTAAAAGAAATTTTATAGTTTACACTTCCACGTCATGGTTTCTCGGCTGTAAAAATAACGTAATCGGAGGTACCAAATGCCCACCCCCACAACTTAGGCCCTTTATTACTCTTAAGTTCCTCTTGAGTTACGGTAATTTTTATATCCTCCATCTTGGCTTTTCTTTTTAAAGCTCGAGTCCAGAAATATTTTCTCATGCCTGTATAGACATGATCTGCAATAGATATGGCCTTTACGTTAACAAATCCCGCTTGTCTCAGCTTTTCCATATATATATTTTTGTCATACATGTTTTCTTCAGGTATAAACATCTCTCTTCTGCCTCTTTTTTTCCAAAGGGTATTAAATTTTTCACCAGGCAGAGGTATCATATCTGCAGTAGCAAGCACACCTCCAGGCTTTAAAACCCTAAAAGCCTCCTTAAAAAATACTTCCCTTGTATCAAAATGAAAAGCAGACTCAAGTGCCAGCACTTTGTCAAAGCTATTGTCGGGAAACTCCATGTCTGTTGCAGAACCATATATAAAATCTATCTTTTCTTTATAGGGCCTTGATTTAAGCCGCTTATTTGCCACTTCAATATGTATAGGAGTTATATTAATACCTGTTATATGATTTACATTAAATTTTTCCATAAAAACGAAATCTTGTTCACCAAATCCAAATCCTACATCAAGAACCCTATCCGTTGTTTTTAATTGGGCATATGTACCTAAAAGTGCAGTGAGCTCAGTACACGCCTTGGGGTATGTATCTACCTTTTCCCAGTATCCAAGGTTCAGCCATAAAGGCTTGTTATTGTCATTGAAGTTGCTGCTTAGTGAAGGCATTACGTCATCACCGATTCTCATATAATAGTCAGAAGCACCTTTACTTCCAACAATCCTATGAATTAAATAATTAAATCCAAATACAATACCACCTAACATTCAAATCCCCCTCATAACAATTAAATGTATGTTATATTAATTTCCTAAACATTAAAAAAGTTCATTTTCTTACCAAATTCAATCATATGTTTTATATGACTGCTTTGGGGCTTGACCCATTCAAACCCTAATTCTTTTAGTATCAGATCCGTTCTATCGCTAACAAAATCATAATGGGTCTCTTTATGCAAGACAAATAGCTGTGAATGAATTAGTGTATTCTCAATGTGCTGCTTGTAATCATTCTCTTCATACTTCATTAAAAGATAATCCAAAAACTCTCCATATTCCATAGTGTTAATTGTCAATTGTAGTGATCTCAGCATTTCTGCAAAGAGATTGAGATTAATTTTATTTTGATTGGTTATATGGAAAACCTGGTTTTGTAAACCTATTTTACTGGTCAAAAGATAAATAGCTTTACTGACACAATCAATAAAAGAAAACTCCAATACATTATCTATTACACCCGGTATGGCTTTTAATTTTATAAGCATATTGACCATCTGATAGAAAGCATTCTGTTCAATATTTTCCTGGAATGTACCATCATTTGAATTAAATGCTATATTCCCGATTCTAAGTATATTGGCATTAATGCCATATTTTCTTGCCTCAAAGACCAGTTTCTCTGCTTCAAATTTTGATTTGCTGTAAAAATCCTCAATTTCCTGACCAACATTATAGTCAAATTCAGTAAATGTAACTCTTTCGATATTTTCCACTACGCCTGATGCTACCAAAGAAGAAGATATATGATAGAAATCTACAACTTTTGCATCCTTAGCAAAATCAATCAAATTTGCAACAGACTCAATATTTGTTTTTTGGAACTCCTCATATCTTCCAAAATGGGCCACTGTGGCGGCTGAATTAATGATACAGTCAATAGTACCTGTTAATTCACTATATACATCTTGGTCCAAATCCAATCTTCCTTTGCAGACATCTCCATTTATAACGATTATTCTATCTTTATTTGACTCATAAAAATCATTGCCGAAGTAGAAATCAAGTTTACCTTTTAACCTTTTAACCGCATTTTCCTGATCTTGTCCACGTACACAGGCAAAAATATTAGCTTGCGAATTTTTCAAAAACTCACATATGATATGACTTCCCAAATAACCGGTTCCACCAGTTACCAGTATATTTTTATAGCTCTTATCAACGAATATTTCCCCATTCTTTATATCATTTTCTGCCTGTTTAGCATAGCTTGCATATCCGGGATATTCCATTGCACTAGGAACAACCTTATCTTTGTTTTTAATATACCTCTGCTTGATTTCAGCTATTTTATCTTTAAAACTATTTTTCTTGACTTTTAGATTCTGAGCCATACTTTCAATTGTCTGGTATTCAAAAATATTTCTTATGCTAATATCAAAATCATTTTGAAGAATAGAATGCATCCTGACAGCTCTTATTGAGTCACCGCCAAGATTGAAAAAATTATCATTCATACTGACATTATCAACCTCAAGGACTTTCTTCCAGATATCTGCCAGTTTTTCTTCAATACTGTTCCTTGGAGTAATGTATTCTATGCTCTTTAATACCGATTCATCAGGTTCAGGTAATTCTTTTCTGTTTACCTTGCCATTTGGAGTTAGAGGAATATCATTAATGGATATAAAATAAGTTGGAATCATATACTCGGGCAAATCTTTCCCAAGATGCTCCTTTAAATCCTCACTCTTTACTTCTCCATCAGCAACAATATAAGCACATAAATATTTTTTATTCCTATTATCGCTGCGGTCAATTACTACAGCTTTTCTAATGGAATTGTGCTTCAACAGGCTGCTTTCAATTTCTCCCAACTCAATTCTGTGACCTCTTATCTTTACCTGATGATCCTTCCTACCAAGGAAATCAATATAGCCATCCTGGTGCATTACACCGTAATCACCTGTTCTATAAAGTCTGCCGTATTCAGGGTGCATAATGAAAGAATTTCTGGTCTTTTCCTCATCATTCATGTACTCCTTCGCTACCCCTATGCCTCCGATATACAGCTCTCCCTGCACTCCTACCGGACATGGAGCCATTTCATAATTCAATACATAGAACTCCTGGTTTGCAAGAGGAATTCCGTATGGAATGCTCTTCCACTCCTTCTTTACTTCTCTAACCGGATAATATATGGACCATATGGAAGCCTCTGTTGCCCCACCAAGGCTCACCACATCTGCAAACAAAAATTTCTCTCTTATCCTGTCCGGTAAGCTTAGTGGTATCCAGTCTCCACTCAGCATCACCAGTCTTAACGAATCATATGTATCATACTCTATAGACATGCCGGAATTGTGTCCAACCTGCCAGAATGATACTTCTTCTCCTTCCTTGGATTCCATGTTTTCAACAGTCATGTCCATAATGGCAGGTACCGAATTCCAAATTGTTATTTTTTCCTTCTTTACAACTTCAATAGCATTATGTATGTCCCTTACATCTGGAATCATTACCAATGTTGCACCTGTAGAAAGTGCACCAAAAATATCATATACTGATAGATCAAAGCACATTGATGACAAGCCTATTATCTTATCTGCTTCATTTACCTTGAACTTCTGATTTATATCTATGATAGTATTGGTGACTGCACCATGTGTTATTACAACTCCTTTAGGCTTTCCGGTACTTCCCGAAGTATAGATTATATATGCCAAATCATCAGGAGAGTTCTGATTTGCCAAATTTTCATCACTATAACTGGAAAGTCCATTTTCCTCATATGAATTAGGAGTAAGAAGCATACAGCAACTGCTGTTTTCATAAATATATTTTTTACGCTCCTCAGGATAATCCGGATCAATTGGTACATAGGCTCCTCCCGCTTTAAGTATCCCAACGAGGTTTATTATTGTCTCAATACGCCTTTTTGCTACTACCCCAACCAGTTTATCAGGACCTATGCCTTGTTCCCTTAGATAATGTGCTATCTGGTTTGACCTTCTATTAAGCTCTTCATATGTAATTCTCTCGTTTTCAAATACCACAGCAATATTATTTGGAACACCTTTTACCTGTTCATCAACAAGACAGTTTAATGTTGCAGGCTTTATGTCTTCCTTGGTCTTATTGTAGTCACGGATAAGTGTAATATCCCTTTCCCCTGCACTCAGCAAGCTGCACTTTTCATAAGCAATTCCTAATAGGATTTCGATATACTGCTTGAACATAGTCCCTATCAATTCTTCCTCAAACAGCTCCTCTACATAATCCCAGGATATTAATATTCCGCCCTCATTTTCCCATACCTGATAATCCAAAAAAACCTGGGAAGTTTGGCTAATACCCATCTTAATGTCACCTAAATCGCTCAAACCGGCACTTTTTTCATTTTTGTCCATACTAAACAGCATGCTTGTAAACACTATTGGCATTACGGCTCTAGATCCCATATTATTGTACTTTGAAATCTCCCTGATAAACTCTATGCCATCATACTGCCTGTGTTCCAATGCTTCCATTAATGTCCCTTGAACCCTTTGGGAGTTTTCCCAAAATGTTGTACCAGTCTTCAAATCAACCTCCACCAGCATAACCGATGTAAAATCACCAATAATTCCATTAACATCCTTATGGAACGGATAACGGTTGAATACAGTCAAATTTATTGCAAGATGAGGCTGGTTGCTCCAAAAAGCCAATACTTTCGCAAAAGCCGTACACAAAAGTGCCGACGGAGTAATATTGTGCTCTTGTGCCTTTCTCTTGATTGTCTCCCATTCAGACTTTTCAATTGCTTTACTATATCTCTGAAAATGAGGCTTTATAATATCTGCCGGATTGTTCTTTAGCGGAAGTGCAGGAGCAGACGGAAAATCTGCAAGCTTTCCAAGCCAGTAGTTTTTATCTGTATTGTATATGTCACTTTGCTTCATTTGATGATATGCATTAATATAGTCCCTAAATGTGAACTTAAGTGGAGGAACTTCAGTATTAGGATTACTGTAATTCTCCAAAATATCTTTAATCAATATCCTGGTGCTTGTTCCATCAGATATAAGCAAGTCAAATCCAACAAAGAGATAATATACATTTTCAGAAATTTTCAATGCCTTAAGCTCGAACAAAGGCCACTCATCAGTCTTAAATACATAGTGGGACATTCTTTCTCTTTCTTTTAATATTTCACTTTCCTGCTCTTCTGTGCTCAAATGGCTTACATCCCTTATTTCTATAGTATACTCAGGAACACTTTCCAATATCTTCTGCTCGCCATTGGGCATGACTATAGCCCTTAACATATGCTGTCTCTTTATAACTTTAGAGAAGCTTTTGTTTAAAAGTTCCATGTCGAGTTTTGTTTCTATCTCATAATATCCATGGGTCGATATCCCCCCCATTTCAAAACCGCTGTTCCTACCTACAAAGTATGCCATTTGAACCTCTGTCAAAGGAAATGGTTCATGGAGATTGTCTTGATCTATGCAATTTTCAGTTATAATATTCTCTGACTCTTTTACAGAAACTTGATTATTTTTGCCTTCTACCACTAGTTTTGCTACTTTCCCCAAGCTTCCCGCCAATAGAAAATCCCTAAAACCTATATGTACTTTAAACTCTTCCTCAACCCTGGCAACAGTTCTTACCATCATGACAGAATCGCCGCCAAGTTCTAAAAAGACATCATTTACGCCTATTTTTTCAACTCCTAAAACTTCCTTCCATATCTGAGCCAGCTTTATTTCAACCGGACTGCTGGGAGCAATGTATTCATGGCTTGTCCCACAATTTGCTTCATCCGGTACAGGCAGTTGTTTTCTGTTTACTTTTCCATTAGGTGTCAAAGGAATTTCGTTTATGTTCACGAAATAGGATGGAATCATATACTCGGGAACATAATTTGCTAAATGACTTTTAAGCTCCTGCACATTTAATTCCATCACTGAAACTACGTATGCACAAAGATATATCTTCCCATTCTTATCCTTTAAGTCCACTACTACAGCATTCTTTATGTTTTCATGCTTCAACAGGCTGCTTTCAATCTCTCCCAGTTCAATTCTGTGACCTCTTATCTTTACCTGATGATCCTTCCTGCCCAGAAACTCAATATAGCCATCCTGGTGCATTACACCGTAATCGCCTGTTCTATAAAGCCTGCCGTATTCAGGGTGCATAATAAAAGAATTTCCGGTCTTTTCCGCATCATTCATATACTCCTTTGCTACCCCTATTCCTCCTATATACAGCTCTCCCTGCACTCCTACCGGACATGGAGCCAGTTCATAATTCAATACATAGAATTCCTGGTTTGCAAGAGGAATACCGTAAGGTATGCTCTTCCACTCCTTCTTTACTTCTCCAACCGGATAATATATGGACCATATGGAGGCCTCTGTTGCCCCGCCAAGGCTCACCACGTCAGCCAACAAAAATTTCTCTCTTATCCTGTCGGGCAAGACTAGTGGTATCCAGTCTCCACTCAGCATCACCAGTCTCAATGAATCATATGTGTCATACTCTATAGACATGCCGGAATTGTGCCCAACCTGCCAGAATGATACTTCTTCCCCTTCTTTGGATTCCATGTTTTCAACAGCCATGTCCATAATGGCTGGTACAGAATTCCAGACTGTTATTTTTTCCTTCTTTACAACTTCAATAACATTATGTATATCCCTCACATCTGGAATCATTACCAATGTTGCACCTGTAGATAGTGCACCAAAAATATCATAAACTGAAAGATCAAAACACATTGATGACAAACCTATTATTTTATCTGCCTCACTTACCTTGAACTTTTGATTTATGTCTACTATAGTGTTGGTGACTGCACCATGTGTTATTACAACTCCTTTAGGTTTTCCGGTACTTCCCGAAGTATAGATTATATATGCCAAATCATCAGGAGTATTTACAACAGACAAATCATCAACGGGATAGCAGGATAAATTGCCCTTTTTGTAGAATTCCGGCTCTAGAAGCATTTTGCACTGGCTGTTCTCCAAAATATAATTTTTACGTTCCTCCGGATGCTCGGGATTTATAGGTACATAGGCTCCTCCTGCTTTTAGAATCCCCATAATGTTAGCTATTGTAAGAGGACATCTTTCAGCCAGCACCCCTATCAGATCATTCCTTTTAATACCTTGCTCCCTCAGATAACAAGCAATTTGATTGGACTTTTCATTTAGCTCTTTATAACTAAAGCTTTCTTCCTCCAATTTTACAGCTAAGTTCCCGGGAAGTTTATTCGCTTGCTGGATGAACAGTTCATGCAGCGTTGTCGGAACAATATCCTCTTTTGTATTGTTGTACTTAATAATCAAATCCCTATCCTGACCCGATAGTCGATAAGCATTCTCATCTTTGCCCTCAATTATATTCTTAATTCCTTTTATATACTGTTGAAACATGGTATTTATTACTTCATGGCTAAACAATTGTTCCACATGGTCCCAAGATATCATCAGCCCGCCATCTACCTGCATTACCTGATTATCAATAAACACTTGGGATGTTTGGCTTATAGCCATCTTTACATCACCTAAATCAGTCCATCCCGGTTCGTTACTATCATACATGATGCTGGAAAAGACAATGGGCATAGCAGCACTGGTTCCCATATTGTTGTATTTTGATAACTCGCTTATAAATTCTACTCCTTCATAAGACTTATGCTCTAAAGCTTCTATTAATCTACTATGTACGTGTTTTGCATTCTCCCAAACAGACTGCCCTGGCTTAAGCTCAACATCAAGCAGAATTACTGAAGTAAAATCGCCTATCAATTGATTGACATCCTCATGAAAAGGATATCTATTGAAAGTCGTCATGTTTATGGCTAAATGATTTGAATTGCTCCAAAAAGCAAGTAACTCTGCATAAATAGTACAAAGAAGAACTGATGGAGTGACATTTTTCGACTGTGCCTTCTTTTTAAAAGCTTCCCACTCCGCTCTTTCAAACATTTTACTTACCCTATTAAACTTAGGTTTTTTGATGCAGGATGGTTGTTGTTTCATAGGCAGTGAAGGAGCTGCCGGAAAATCTGCTATCTTATTTAGCCAATATTCCTTATCCCGTTTGTATATTGCAGATTTCTGTATTGTTGTATAGGCGTTGATATAATCTCTGAAAGTGAAATCCATCTTTGACACTTCACAATCAGGATTCTGATAAAAACTCATAATTTCCCGCCCTATCATATGCAGGCTAGCAGCATCAGCAATCAACATGTCAAAGCCAATAAATAAGTAAAAGGCATCCCTGGAAATTTTTAATGCTTTTATCTCAAACAGAGGCCAGCAGTCTGTTTTGAAAACATGATGAGACATCCTGTCACGCTCAGATAAAACATAATCAGGTATTTCTGCTTGGCTCTTATCACATATGTCAATAATTTCTATATTGTATTCAGGAACATCTTCTAAAATCCTTTGCGTAGCATTGGAGTATACAACTGTTCTTAGTGCGGGTTGCCTTTCTATCACTTTCTTAAGGGCAGAATTAAGCCTTGAGATATCCCCTTTAGTTTCTATCTCCATATAGAAATGAGTTGATACTCCCCCAATTTCAAATTCTTCCCCTCTTCCCATTAAATAAGCCATCTGTACAGGTGTCAGGGGAAAAGGCTCATACTGATTTTCCTTATCCGGTTTTTGAGGTGCTATGAGTAACTCACTCTCCACGCCAGCCTTACTTTCATTGTATAAATTAAATTTTTGTTTTTCAGTATCTGACAGAATATCAATAGATGATATTTCAGTATCTATATTATTTAAAGCAATTTTTATCACTTCTTCAAAGTGCTTATATAAAGCGTTTATTATACTTTCATCATAATGCTGAGTATTGTATTCTACAACTAATTCTATAGAACCACCATTTTTCAGGAACGAAAAAACTAAATCAGCTTGTGTTTGCTCTCTGAAACTCTCATCATGAATATTTTTTAATAAAACGATTGATCCCAATCTGAATTGTTCCCCGTTTTCAGCCTGGCTTAATAGCTGAGTTAAGGGATAATTACAATTCTCATAGGACTCTACAACTGTTGACCTTGTCTTAAGTAACAGCTCTTTAAAAGTATCATCAGTTTCTATCTCATCCCTTAAAATAAGTAGAGTATTTACAAATTCACCTTCTATATTTTGCTTTAATATTGGAGCTCCGATTATACAATCTCTGTTTCCTGAATACTTAAAGATCAGTGTCTTAATGACAGCACATAAAACCATGTAAAGCTTCATATCTGAACCGTTGCTTAGTTTCTCCAGCAAATTATATGCCTCAGTATTTACATAAAAAATCTCTTTACCATATTCTACTATTTTCTTTTTGTCTTTGATAATTTTATACGGTAATCCAAACCACCCTATATTTCCTGATAACTTTTTGAGCCAAAAAGCCCTTTGTTTTTGGAATCTATCATTAGATGTTTGCTCCGTTGTATTTTTTATTTCCATAATCTCTACTCCTTTATTAATCTCACCTATTTCACCTTATTAAAAGTCAAAATCCGAATCATCTATCTTTGGTGCTTCAATATCCAACATATTGCTGCTTATTAAGCTTTCCTCAACTTTTTCATAATCCTTAATTATTTCGACGTCTGATTTTTTATGAAGAACTTGCTTTTCATCATAGTACCGTGCAAAATCTGATATTGTCGGATTATTAAAAACATCTGAAATATTAGCAGGCTGCGAAAGAGTTTTATTTAAGTTATTGACAATCTTCATTGCAAGAATGGAATCGCAGCCAAGTGCGTATAAATCGTCATAGATATTTATACTCTCAAAACCAAGTACATCTCCCCATACCCTTGCAACTGCATATTCTGTCTCTGTGTATTCTCCGTTTGATCTTCCCTTTAATGTAACTTCATTACTTTTGATGTTTACTTCTGAATTGTTATCAACATCATTTCTTTTTTGCTTCATTTTTCTTATTATTGTATCTGACACTCTTGTTGAAATCTGCTCAAAAAGTTCACTGCTGTAATTCCATTCACCAATCATTACATTACTTAGCTCTTTTTTAAACACCCTATCAAAACCGTACATTGCTTTATCAGCATTTATAGCTTCCAATATCGAACTGGTAATAACCCCTTCATCAAAGGCCATTCCAATATCCTTCCATGCAGGCCAATTTATCGTAATTGCATTATTCCTGTGTTTTTGAATAAAAGTTGAATATGAATCCATAAATGCATTGGCAGCAACATAATCAGTCTGACCTGCAACACCAAATACAGAAACAGCAGATGAAAACATTATAAAGAAATCCAAATCATCAGACCTTGTTAAATGATCAAGAATCCAAGTCCCTTGGACTTTGGGTTTAAGAACCCGTTCAAAATCATTCCACTCTTTTGTATATATCAATCCCTTTCCAAATACGCCGGCACTATGCATTATACCGTTAATTGAGCCATACTGATTCCGTAACTGATCAATAACTTGTTTCATTTGATTTAGGTTAGTAATATCTGCACTAATCAACTGAACTTTGGATCCATTAGCCTCAATCTCTAATACACCTCTTATTATTCTACAAAGTTTTAAATCTTCTGAGCTTTGCAGAACTCTTTCCCATTGGCACCTTTCAGGCATTTCACTACGATTGATAAGTGCAATGTTTATTTTGTTATGGGATGATAAATATTTGCTTGTTTCAATTCCTATTCCACCGGTGCCCCCGGTTATTATATAAACACCTTTATCTTTCAGCTCAAATTTACGCTCAGCTAAAGAATTAATATCCAGCAAGTCAATTTCATCAACATACCTAATTCCATTCCTGTAGGAAGCAACTATGTATTCATCTCTGGAACTTATTTCTGATAATATATCATCTGAGGAAGTCTTGTTGTCAATGTCTATACATTTGAAATAAAAGTTAGGGTATTCTTTTGCCAAAGACTTTGCAAGTCCAAAAAGGCACCCATTCCATGGATGGATTTTAATATCCGATTCGTTGATTTTATTAATATAGTCTGAAACTATAAATATATCCAAGTTTCCATTTTTCTTGCAGTTAATCAAGTTTTGGAAAATACAAAACAGGCTCTTTACTCCCTTTTCCAATTGCCCGTCTAGATCCTCCAGTTCTAATACTTCCCTATCACCAGTTATTGACTGCAAGTGCATAACAGCGTCAATCTTATTGAAATCTATAACACTTGAAAGTTTGGCAAATCCATCTATATCACTGCTTATAGCATACTCATTGTCATCAACTCTTAAATAATTTAAACCAATCGAACAATCTACAATCTTGTTCCCATAAGACTCAAGAGTTTTTGAAATCTCACTGCATACTGGTTCATCAGATTTCAAAAGTAGTATAGCTTTATCTTTATAATCAAAACCATTATGTTCTGTTGGCTTCTCTATCCATTTAACTGCAGAAAACAGGTTATCATCACCAAATACTGCTTCTATATTATGAATTTTCCTTATGGAGTACCCCTCAATCTCAACAATCTTTGCCCCATCATAATCATATATCGAAATATCAAATTCTATGGTATCATCTTTCTCATTATAATGATTTTTCTTAACAATATGGCTGTAAAACTTTTGTGGTAATGAGTTGTAAACCTTTATCGACTTATATGCCAAAGGAAGGTATTTGCTTTGCAATTTAAAGCTCTTTGCATTTAATGCCATATCAAATAATGCTGGATGCAAATCGAAAGCATCCAGATCTTCCAAATATTTATCCGGTAATTGAATATCTGCAAGAGTAGCTTTATCATCATGCAATTGTCTTACGCAGTTTACCCAACGTGGCCCGAACTTAATGAATTCTTGAGTGTTTTTGTTGGGATCGATGTTATACTCTTCAAATTGATAACCAAGTATCAGACTATCAATACTTATATTGGCAGTCTTTTTCTCCTCAAGCTTATAGACTTTACCCTTTGCATGTTCTGTCCAAATAATCTCAGAATTTACTTCTTCCGACTTGCTTGCTATTATAAATTCTAAACATTCATTGTTTTTCTGAAGAATAGTATGTACTTCTCTATATTCGCCCCTTCTTATAGCCAAAGGCTTAACCAGGGCAACATCTCTTAGTTCTACAAAACTACTCTTATAATAAGCTTTTCCAGCCTTTTGTGCCATCTCTAAATATGCAGTTCCTGGGACAACATATCTTCCAGCTACAACATGTTCAGATAATATCCAATTTCTATCCGGATTAAATACATTTGTGTAAATATCATTAAACATTGAGACAACCTTGCATTTTCCAAGTAAGCTATTAGTATCAATCTCATTACTATCATGAATATGCTCATTTTTCTCAAGTTCAGCATTTTCAAGCTTTTCTGCGATTATTAATGATAAACTTCCCTCTCTACCTTCCTCTTGGTCTACACTAACAATTTTTACATTTCCAAATCCGCTTTCAATTAATATTTTCTCCCAATTTGATTTCCTAAGCAGAGGAGAATCCTGAATCCTCAAATCAGAATCCTCGAACAACCACCATCCATCCAATAACCCGAATGTCAGCGTCGTAAAATCATGAACTTTGGTAATTTCATTTAAAACAAGAATACCATTTATTTTCAACAACTTATTTACTTCTTTTAACGTTCTTTTAATATTTGAAGTAGCGTGTATCACATTAGAAGCCATTACTATGTCATAATCATTTTTCTCAAATCCCTGTTTTTCAATAGGTTTCTCAACATTCAGCTCTTTGAATTTCACCCATGGATGGTCTTTGCCATACATTGACTTTCCAAAATCTGTAAACCCTTTAGATATGTCTGTATAATTGTATTCAATGCTTTTTGAAAATGAACTGATACTTTTTATAACAGAATCACTAGTCCCACCAGTTCCGGCACCTATTTCTACTATCTTTATTTTCCTTGCCGTATCCAAGTTCGACTGTTCCTGAAGTTCTATAAATGACTTTATACTTAATGAAACAAGGTTATTAAAAAAATCAGCATTTTTATTATTCCTATAAATGTTTTCTACCAATTGAGTAGATGAATTTGGAAATATAACTGATGTAGCTGAGACATCTCCGGATAAAATATTCTTCAAATTAGCCATACAAGCTTCTAAAAGCTCAAGGTATGCTTTTTTATCGGAATAACAATCTATAATTTTTGTCCTGTAACAATTTATGAAATCGGACTCAAGTTGTACCTCATCAATTTTAGGACAGATTATGTTCGTGTCAGTATTAATTGCAATAAAACCTGCATATGTCAGAATATTAATAATAGCATTAAAGAATCGTTCATATTTTCCTATAATGCCCAACTTATCCTTTATGCTATTTATCTCATAATTTCTGCCATCTAAAAATACTCCGTTTTCTCTCAATACTTTTAGCAATAGAAGTTGTCCATATTTTTCTATGTCAATTAATCCATCTTCAATACTTTTGCTCTCATTACTTGCAGAAGATAAATAGTTTTCTATTTTTACTATTAAGTCTTCAAAATATGAAGGTCTAGAATCTTTACAACTGCTGTCAGCTTTATGAAAGTTAATCCAGCACCTTTGTTTGTTAAATGGGTATGTAGGAAGACTAACCTTTTTTACCGGCTCATCAATATAAATCCTATCCCAATCTATATCCACACCTTTTACATATAATGAGCAAATCTCTTTCATCATACATAAATCATCTTTATCTGATGAAAAAAAGTCGTTTATTTTTATTTTAACTGCTTCACCAAGCTCATTTTTCATATTGGCAGTTAACTCATTTTTATCGGGGTTTTCTTTTTTGGTAAATAAAATTCTGTGTTCACCATAAAACACATTGTCCGTTTCTATATCTATTCCTCTCTTATACAATAGATCAATCTTTTCTATAAGATCCTCCTTGCTGTTAGCAAGAATAATCAATCTGTGTGAGTAGTGTCCGCGTCCGGTGTTTGCCGTATAGCAAATGTCTTTTAGTCTTATTTCATTTTTTTCAGATAGGAGAGAGATATATTCTTCCAGCAGTTCTTTTATACCCTCTTTTCTCTTTGCCGATATTGCAAAAAATTCAAACTTTTCTTGCACAATATCATTATTTTGTATGACTGTTTGAGGAGCTTCCTCCAAAACAATGTGACAATTTGTACCGCTAAAACCAAAGGAACTAACTCCGCATCTTCTAGGCGTATCACCAGTATCCCATTTTCTCAGTTTATCGTTAACATAAACCGGAGAATCTACAAAATTGATTTTACTATTTGGAGTATTAAAATGGTTGGTAGGTGGAATTTCCTTTTTATTTAAGGCCAGGATTACTTTTAGCATACTGGCAATACCCGCTGCTTCAAAAAGATGACCAATGTTGGTTTTAACAGAGCCTATAGCACAAAACTGTTTCTTATCTGTAAATTCTTCAAATGCTGTTTTTAAGCCTTGAATCTCTATAGGGTCACCAAGTTTTGTACCTGTTCCGTGTGCCTCAATATATGATATTGTTTCAGGATTAATTCCTGCATTTTTCCACGATCTCTTGATAACATCTGCTTGTGCTAAAGCATTCGGAGACGTTATACCCATTGTAGTTCCATCCTGATTAATTGCACTGCCCTTTATTATAGCATATATATTATCTCTGTCTTCCCTTGCTTTATATAACGGCTTTAAGAAAAGTGCAACCACACCCTCACCCAAGCTGGTTCCATTTGAATTATCATCAAATGCCCTTGTTGTAGAATCCGGAGATTCCATACCGATTTCTGATCCATCATCAACAGGAAGCAAGCTAATTCTTATTCCACCTGCAATAGCCTGTTCACAATCACCATTTCTAATAGACTGACATGCCAAATGGATCGCTACCAAGGAAGAGGAACAAGCTGTATCAATAGACATACTTGGTCCTTTCAAATCAAGCATATATGATATTCTGCTTGGAATTATTGCAGAAAGGTTTCCGGCCATAGATATTGAATTTGAATCCTTTGGTTCAAATTCTGAAATTATTTGCTTATACTTATATCCTTCCAAATCTCCGATAAATCCTAAATAAACTCCGGTATTACTACCTTTTAACTTCTCTCCTCCATATCCAGAATCTTCTATGGATTTCCAGGCAGTCTCAAGAAATATCCTTTGCGTTGGATTCATTAGATTTGCTTCTATTGGAGTAAGTTTAAAAAAATCATAATCGAGTTCATCTATATTATCAAGATATGAGCACCTTTGATACTTAATGTTAATTGAATTTCCTTTATAATCTTCTCTTAGGAATGGCTCAACATCTCTTTTCCGGTTCTCAGGAAAATCCCTTGTACTATCAACACCGTTTTTGATATTTTCCCAAAATTCTTCTATATTATCAGCTAATGGCAGCCTTGCTCCAATGCCAATAATCGCAATGTCTGAATTGGGATTTTCCTGAATATCCTGATGTATTTGGTTATAGCTTATAATATTTGATATATCTAATTTCAGCAAGTCTTTCATTTTCTATTCTCCCCCAAAATAAAATTTAGTTACCCATAGGCATATCCAAAGATAATTTGATATATATCTATAAATTAATTAATTCATGTAAATTTGATAAGATCTCTATTTTGACTCGTCAGTTGCATAACTAATAATACTAACAAAGCTGGATATTAGATTTTTTACATCTTGAGAACCTAACTTATGGTTATTGAATTCGCAAAGAAGGCCTATTTTGCATTCTTCCTGTTGTATGGTAAAAACCAAATCGAACTTTTCAATTAATGATATATTGATATTTCTAGATTTACCTTCACTTAACAAAGGTATTATAATCCCGCTTTCATTTCTCGTAATAATGCTTGTCCAATCACTTAGCGGAATACCTTTATTATTACTTGTTCTATAAGTAGCGATAGACCTTACCAATGAGTTAAAACTATCAAATTGGCTCACATCAATCTTTAGAGGATATATTTCACTTTCATTATTATTTAATATATATATTGTTAACAGTTGCTTATTACTTAAGGAAGATAACAGATAAACATAAAAAGCCGCTGTTACATCAAATACACAGATATTTTCGACTTTAGTTATTTCAATAAGTCTCTTGAACGTGTGTTCAGGAAAAATATATCGTAATGAACAAGAACCAGAAGACTGATTTTGCTTTTTTATGTACCCCTCTGAAAATTCTATTCCCTCCAATAAATATCTTTTCTTTGATAATAGTATCCTAGCTATTTGAGCTATAGAAGAGTACGAATATAAATCTGCTACAGTTATCTTGTCCGGATATATTTGCTCAATCCTTGAATGCAGTTTGCTAATAATAAGTGAATCAGCTCCGAACTCTGTAAAACTGCTGCCCACATCTATTTCTTTATTATTAAATTCTTCCCTGCATATTTCTAAAAGCATAGCTTCTACGTCATTTACAGGCTTAATGTCTGCTTTAGTCTCACTTCTAAATGCATCGATCTTTTCCAACACTTCATCGAATTCTCCATTTAGAAATCTTTCTCGAAGTTTATATCTCTCAATTTTTCCGCTCGTTGTTTTACTCATCCTCTTAATTGGAATAACCCTTTTTATATCTACACCAACTTTGGATACAATATGATTTCTTAACTTATTCCTCAGAACACCAAATTGTTCCATATCGCCTTTATACAATACAAATGCAATCACACTTTCGTTTTGAGTTGACTTATCATAAACACCACAAACTGCAATTTTACCAAGTTCAATTCCATCTATCTCTTCGGCCAAAGATTCAATATCATGAGGATAATAGTTTTGCCCGTTAATAAATATTATATCCTTAGCCCTGCCTGTAATTACAAGCCTACCATCTCTAATAAACCCTAAATCTCCAGTCTTAAGCCAACCGTCCGATGAAAAAATCCCTTTATTGTCTTTGTGGTTGTAGTAACCTGATGTTATGTTATCACCGCTTAATTGTATATTTCCAATTACACCATCCTCAAGCTTCTTATCTTCATTATTGCATATCCTAACATTACACCAATTTATAGGATAACCCACACTTACAAATGTCATAAAATCTTTGTTTTCCTCACTATCTATTTCCAGTATTCTATCACCCACATTTAAATGACTTCTGTCAAGTTTAATAGTTTTAAACTCCTCGCCTACAGGTGGTGATGATACCCCTACTGTAGCTTCCGCCAAACCATAGACTGGAAACATTGAATTTCTTTTTAGTTTATATGCACTCATCTCCTTCAAGAAATCGTTACAAAGACTTGCAGATATAGGTTCGGCACCATTTAATACCAACCGAACACATGATAAATCCCATTCTTTTTCTTTCTGCTTTTTTAAAAATGTTAAGAAGTGTTTGTACCCGAAATTTGGGGAATATAACAAAGTAGCTCTGTATTGATTTGCCTTTTCAAACCATTCTACCGGACGTCTTATAAATAAACTCGTTGGCATTATAAATTGATTTGCACCTGCAGCAACACCTGACAAATGAAAGCAAATCAGTCCCATATCGTGAGTTAAGGGCATCCAACTTAATAAATTATCATCCTCATTTGTTTGTGATGCAATATTGACAGCTTTAGTATTTACTAGTAAATTCTTGTGTGTAACAATTACCCCTTTAGGATGACCTGTTGAACCAGAAGAAAACTGTATAAAAGCAATATTACCTAGATTTGAATTGTAAGAATTCCCAAAATGTTCGACATTATTATTCTCTTCAATAAGAATTACTTGCTTTTGGAAAGATGCAATATCATACAGATTATTTTTCTTTGCAAAACTTAATAGTTCAGATGATGTCTTTATATTTGATATAAGACTTGGCTTTGTAAGAATATTTAGAATTCTAAATAATTTACGTTTATGTTCATCATTATTTCCTATACTTACAGGAACAGGAATTATACCTCCTATAATGCAAGCCCAGAAATAAACTATAAACGTCTCATTATCATCAATTTGAAACACGAGCTCTGTTCCTGGCAGAATTCCTTTGTCTTGCAAATAATATAATGCCAATAACGCTTTGATGTATAAATTTCTGTATGATATAAATACATCTCCTTGTTCCAAATTGATAAATGTAATCCCCTTATTGTCCATCTCTCCATTCTTCTTCATCACTTCAGAAAAACTGTTAAATTGAATATAATCTTTATTTACCATAGTCACCCTATCCATAAATCAATTTTGCTTTTACGCAATAAAATACATTTCTCTCTAGAATGGCCATACTATATTTTGCTTTATTTATTTGTGTCTAATTATAAGATATTTTGGCATATTACGTCAACAGTTATAGTATTAGGCCATAAATTGAACTTTGATGCAACAATGGGTAAGTATGTGAGAATTCATGCCTTACACATTATAAGTTATACTATGAATTAAGTCATGATTAAAAAATAACTTCCGCTATAAATTTGGCTCATGTGTTGACTTAACTCGTCATCACCCATTCAAAAGCGGAAGTAGTTTTTAATCATTCCTAATCACACTATTAAATCGTTTTATTCTACAGATTTAAGTGAAGAAACCATATCTATACTTTTTATCTTTTTTGATAGTAATAAATTAACCATAACTGATAACAAGAAGGTTGCTATTATACTCACTGCAAATGAAACAATTGAAATCTCAGCTACCATATCTGTAGATTCTGACATAGTGGACAACATAAATTTGAGAAGTATATACCCTATCGGTAAGCCGCCAATAATTCCAACGACCGTTAACCAGACATTTTGCATCAGCAACAGGGAACGAATTTGTTTTGAGAAAAAGCCCAATACCTTTAATGTTGCCAGTTCTCTATTTCGTTCAGTAAATGAAAGGGCACCCAAATTGTAAAGAACAACACTGCCTAAAACAAATGCTGCTACTATTAATATTACAATAATCATTTTCATACTCTCCAGCATGCCATCAAACGATTCTATCAGCTGAGTTTTATCCTGAATACTATTTACTCCAACTAATTTTTCTTTAGCATTAATTGATTCGTCTGATGATAATAAAGCAGTAGGACTAAATGTCTTTCCTAATTTACTATAAGCAGTCTCCGAAATTGCGATTCCCTGTCCCATAGGAGTTCTATATATGGCCTTAATAACGGTTTTTTGCCAACCTTTATCTCCGTAAATTCTCCATTCTATTGTGTCTCCAATATCTGCTTTCAAAATCTCTGCCACTTTGAAAGATATACCTATCCCCTCATCCGGTAAAGAAATTTTCTGCCGGCCTTTATCTTCAAAATTTATTTCATTGCCTTCATCAAGAACAGTTAAAGCTCCATTTTCTTTTTTATCTCCATATTTAATTTGAACTTTAGATTCCTGGATCCATTGGCCAGTATAAGTTTTTTGTAAATTCACAAGATCGTCCTTTTTTACATACTCATCTAAATTTACTTTACTTTTGTATACATTTAGATCTTGGTACATCCACTCACTTACACCATTAACCGTATCCCTTAATCCAAGTCCAAAAATCAATAATGCTGAGCATCCCATAACACCAACAACAGCCATAATTGAACGAATCTTGCTTCTCATTATATCCCGCAAATTCCATTGAACAGAAAAGCCGAATCTATGCCATAATTTACTCTTTTCAAAACTGGTATGACGGCCAACCTTTGGTGCCTTAGGCCTTAATGTAGCAGCCGGAACCTCTTTTAATTGTTGATTGCATGCAAAATAGCTTGATACACTACAGCATAAAACTGCAATTCCTACAGCTAGCAAAGATGAAGGTGAAATAGCCACAGACCAATTAGGGAGTGTGTATATGGTTTTCTGCATAGTAAATAATATTGGAGGTATTAATAATGGCCCGATAAATAAACCAATTATTCCCCCTATCAAACCTATCCATACCCCGTATGATAAGTAATGTAACAATATTTTACGTTGTGAAAATCCCAATGCTTTTAATGTGCCTATTTGAGTTCTTTGGTTACTAGTCATACGTGTCATTGTAGTCAACATAGTCAATGCCGCAATTAAAAAGAATACTATTGGGAAAACACCACCCATAGCTTTATTCTGTGCAATCTCAGATTCAAAAACAGCAACACTCGGATGAGAATCTCTATTTATTATTACATGATATCTGTCGGAAAGTTTCTCTTCAAGTTCCGACATCAATGCATCATCTGCCAACTCGCCATTACTCTTTATAAGGAGTTGATTATATGGAAGTTTTACCCCTTTAGGCAGTGCTTTATCTGGTAGAAAAGCAAACCCAAAGCTCTCATGATTTGGCACCAAAACGCTATCATCTTTGACGTTATGTACATATTCAGGATGTATAATTAATCCCAGTATATCTTTCTCAACTTTTAAGCCATTGAACTCAAGTTTAATCTTGTCACCTTTTTTTAATCCCCGTGCTTTCGCAAATGACTCATCCAGCCACAAGCCGTCTTTTGAAATATCAAAATCTTCTCCATCAACCACCTTAGGTGCTGACAGTGAATTTTTTTCGATAATGTTAACCCTCAAAGTGGGATCACTTTTCATATTCAAAGTAACATCAAAAGTCAATCTGCGTACAGCTTCAGAAATGCCGGAGATATTGCTCACCTTATCTGAATCTTCACTTGTAAAGTTTTGACTCATTATCCATATATCCGGCAAATTTGTTTTATCATAGTATTGATCCACTTCCTTTTTCATTCCATACCATTCAGCATTCATACCAGAGTAGATCAGCACACCTAAAATAGCCATAAGAAAAATCGATATGAATTGGGTCTTATTTGATTTCATATCTCTAAGCATTTTTCGAAGTAACATTTACCAGTTCACCTCCTCCACAGATATTGGAGAGTTATTGACAATATGCTCACTAATTTTACCGCTTCTCATTTTTATAACACGGTCAGCCGCAGGTGCCAATGCAGAATTATGTGTAACTATTACAACTGTAAGCCCCTTTTCTCTACTCATTTTTTGCAATAGAGATAAAATAATAACCCCAGTTTCACTATCAAGAGCGCCTGTTGGCTCATCACAAAGTAGCAATTTAGGGTTCTTACAAATCGCTCTTGCTATTGAAACTCGCTGTTGTTCACCACCTGAAAGCTGTGCAGGAAATTTATCCAAGTGATCCTTAAGACCTACTAATCCTAATGTCATTTTAGGATCTAATGCATCCTTTTTATTTTCTTTTGTTATAGCAACATTCTCATATGCCGTAAGGGTTGGTATAAGGTTGTAAAACTGAAATATAAACCCTATGATATCCCTTCTATAAGCTGTTAAACCATTTTCATCATATTTTGTAATATCCATACCATCGATATAGATTGATCCTTCTGTTGCATGGTCCATTCCTCCCAGTAGATTTAACACAGTACTTTTTCCTGCTCCACTAGGTCCAAGTATAACAACAAACTCACCCTTATTAATCTCAAAATTAGCACTATCAACCGCCCTAAATTTAAGAGCTCCTACATCATATTCCTTACTCACATTCTGAAACTTAATCAATGACATTTTGCCCACTCCTCATATAAGAATTATTTTTACTATTCGTAAGTATATAAGTAGTTTCCAATATCAATTTTTCAATTGAATGTAGAAAATACACAATATTGATATTAAGAATATAATATTTGATCTCTAGGTAAGAGGACCAAATAATTATTTATCAACATGTTTTCTATGATTATAAACTATATGTACTGTTAACAAGTTCATATTACTGTATATACGAAAAATATGTCAAGCAGTTACTTCTAAATTTGTATACTATTATGTATTGTCCCTATTCTTATTGCTATATGGATTATTTTAGCAAATAAAAAAGACCATTAACATAACCCAAAGCAATTTGGATTATGCTAAAAGTCTCGTTAACCTCATGGGTCACAAAGCCAGGTGCTTTTTCACCAGTATGTTGACTCTGTTATTTATAACTACTCCCTTTTAACGACAACATTGTATTATACCAGTAACTCTTGTGTCAATAGCAAATTTAAAATTGCAAATCCTAAAACCCATGTATGAATTTTTAAGTGAGTGGAGCCTAGTAACGGCTAAGAAATAACGTCCGATTCTCATCGTCCAAAACCCCGTTAAATCATCGGGATTTTGTCCTTGAGAATACGAAGTTATTTCTAAGGCATTACTTAGTAGCATATGAACATTACTTCTTAATCATATTAATAAATATCTGAAATAAATGTATCCAGTTGCTATCAGGAGTGTAACAAGCATTAATGGGAACGCAATCTTAAAATATCCACCGAATGTTATCTTGTGCCCGTGTTCTTCTGCTATTCCTGTTGCCACAACATTAGCACTTGCTCCGATAATGGTTCCATTACCTCCTAAGCAAGCACCAAGGGAAAGTGCCCACCAAATAGGCATAAGATCCATGCCTGACATTGCTCCCATATCCTTAATCATAGGTATCATGGTAGCAACAAAAGGTATGTTATCAATAAAAGCTGATGCAATAGCAGATACCCATAAAATAGCAAGACTCATTAGAACAAGATCCCCATTTGTTATGTCCAATACCCCTTGGGCCAGCATTTTAATAATACCTGCTTCTTTTATACCTCCAACCATAATGAAGAGCCCTACAAAAAAGAATATGGTTTTCCATTCTACCTCGTGCAAAATTTTCTCCGGCTTAAGTCCTGATATCAAAAGTAAAGCTACCGCACCAGTAATAGCAATTGTAGCTGATTCAAAGTGCAGTACTCCATGAAGCAGGAAACCTATGATTGTCACTCCTAGTATTATCAAACTTTTTATTAACAGCGTGCGATTCTTTATACATTTATATTCATCCATAGCCAAAATCTTATCTTTTGCCTCTTGGGTTGTTTTTAATTTCTTTCTGTATACCAAAACGAATAAATATGTGGTGACAAAAAGAAGTGGGATTACAATTGGAGCATTATTTAGTACAAAATCCATAAAGCTTATCTTAACAGAACTTCCTATCATTATATTGGGCGGGTCTCCGATAAGGGTAGCTGTACCGCCGATATTTGAAGAAAAAATTTCTGCTATGATAAACGGTACCGGATTTATGCGTAAATCCTTTGCAATGCTAAGGGTAACAGGAAGTATTAACAATACGGTTGTAACATTGTCCAATAGTGCCGATAAAATGCCTGTTATTATGGATAGAAGTACAATAATCTTTACCGGATCACCCTTTGATATTTTTGCGACCTTAACTGCAAGATATTCAAATACGCCGGTTCTCTTCATTATCATGATGATTATCATCATGCTGATTAATAGTCCTAGTGTGTTGTAATCAATCTCCAAAAATGCAGTCTCCTGAGTTATAATCCTAAAAAGAATCATCAAAACGGCACCGCTTAACGCTATAACTGTCCTATCGAACTTATCCCATACAATTAGTGCATAGGCAGCAATAAAAATTACTGCTGAAATAATCATCTGGCTATCCATTATCATACTCCTCTCAATTTTTCATTCATGCCATAGTATATATATTAATTTCTCCATTTATTATGGAGTCAGTATTTTTAAGCATGAAAAAGGATGGAAAACTTAAGCTATAAGCTCTCCACCCTAAAAGCCAAATTCTTGAAACGGATAAATCCGCCAACCGGAAATAACTTTACTATTTATAATCGCATTGTAATCGCAATCATTATACCATGATTACTTGCAACAGGCAACTATAAAAGAGAAAGCTGTAAATCTGTTATGGTTCCATTCCCTGTATAATATTACCTGACTGGTATACCGTTATTTTGCTGTTGTCGACATATTCTTTGCTTATTCTGTCAAATGAATAGTCGTTTGTCTGGGTATACGCAGTCCATTCACCTCGATGGAATCTGGCTTTGACTTCAACATTCTCACCTGGCTTAAGCATTGGAGTAGTTGTCTGGAATCCTACTTCAAGATAATAATCTGCATTATTTTTTGGTGAATTCATCTTGACGAATTTCCCTGTAACATTGGGACTTATAGGAGTCCAATCGCACTCGAATACCTGCGGTACATCCTTATCCACTGTATAATAGTAACGCAGCTTTAATGTATTCAGATCGACATTTTCAGTACCTGTATTGATTATCTTGAATGTAGGAGTAATATTATTGTTCTGTGCATCGATAATCTGGTTGTAGAACAGGGTCTTAATCGGTGAATAAGCATAACCATAGACATTGAAATCCATTAAGGAATAACTATTTGAAGATATTCCACTAAGTGATGCTTTCATTCTCACATATCTTGCTTTAACCGATGATAATCTTATTTCATCTATACCACCATCTCCGGTTATAGTTGAATAAACATCCATCCATGCCGTATCGTCATTTGATACTTGTATCTTGTAGTACTTGGCATGAGAATCCTCTCTCCAGTTAAGTCTTACCTTAACTATTTCATATTCCCTTCCGAGATCAACCCTTATCCACTGGTTATCACCGGAATTTGACGTCCAATTTGTGCATGAATCGCCATCAACGGCAAATTTTGCTGCATTAGCAGCATCCAATGTTGAGCTTGCAGTTGTTGATTTATTTAATGCCAGATCCATGGGTGCTCTTTCAGTCCTTACAACAAGGCTTGTGCTTTCAGCAAGAAGAATTTTTGAAGAATTATAGGCCTTAATCCGATAAGTATAGTCCGTATCAGTTGCAAGTCCAGTTCTTGTAAAGCTCTTTACACCCCATAATGTGCTTATAAGGCTTGTTCCTTCATAAACCTCATAGTAGGAAACTCCTGTTACATTTGGTGTATTCCATCCAATTGCTATCATGTCATAAGCAACTTGAGTTGCAAAAGGTGCAAAATCATTGGCACAGGGTTTACTTGATGCAACAGCTATCACCCTTGACTGAGGAACAACTTCCCTAGTCTGGTTTGCACTCTGCCACTCCAGCTTAATAGCACCGCTTCCGTCAGTTGCATACTCAACCACAATGTCAGTAGGCTTTCCTGCTGCAAGTGTGCATTTTCCGTTTAACGATCCCTTTCCATCCGCTATCAGCTTTCCGTCAACCCAAAGGGTTGCTTTGCCGTTTGGTACAGTAAGGTAGAATGTATGCTCTTCCCCATACCTTGCCTGAAGCTTGCCGGACCATCTCATTGAATAAGTAGAATTGCTAACCAATCCACCTGCTGGTGCTTTGTTTTTAAAATCAAAATCAACAACCGGATCCACAGTTGTAAGCCTAGATTCTGAAAAATACTTGCTGTCAAAGTATTCTGAGACAAAACCGTTGTTGCTGTCAGGGTAAGTTGATTCATTATACTTAACTGATTTGTAGACAGCTTTGTATCTTTCACCCTCATAAGTATATTCATATTTGATATTAAACCTAGTAGCGTTGTTAATATCACCTATATCAGCCTGGTAGACATTTCCGTTTTTAACCATATCATAAGTTTTTGAAGTCCCCCCAGCAACATCGTTTAATGTTACCTTGACTGTTGTAGGTATGATATCTTTATTGTCAACCTTTAAACCTGTAAGGTTAAGTTTTACCCTTCCTGTTGCACTATCCCTTGTAAATGAATATTCCAATTGACTGTTAGCAGGGTTCTTTGTTTTATAACTTAACTCTTTTTTAACTGAAGTAACAGTATCAACTCCTGAACCATAAGATAGACTATAAATCAGCTTTGAGTCCTCTACTAATTTGCCCAGGTTAACTTCCCAATTATCTCCGTTTTTAACCATAGGCACCTTTACTTCAGCTTCATTACCCTTTTTATAAGTAATACTCATGGTATCAGGATTAAATGGGCTTATAACATTAACTTTGAGTAATACATCATTATTATCCATTTCAAACAGCTTGACCTTATACAAGTTATCTGTATTCTCGGGATTTTGATACTCTACCTTGTACTCGTAAATCGGTGTTGTAAATGAAGCTCCGTTTATTACATAATTGAACTGGTATTTTACTATAGTTCCACCGTTTACCATGCCAACATCGATAGTCCATTCATCCCCTACCTTTACAGGTGTTCTGGTTATGGAATTTCCATTAACTTCAAGTTTTGTATTCTGAATTGACGAAACATTTGCACCCTTTACTTTTATATAAAGGTTCCTCCCTGAGAGAATTACCTGCCTGGATAGATCTTCTGCTGCGTTTCCATCATCGACTACGTATACAACAATTTTCTTTTCTATGGTGGTGTTTGGATACATTACTCTGGCGTATGCATAGTATTCTCCAGGTTTTGTTGATGCAGGCACAGTAATCTTAACCTTACCCTGAGAATCAGCCGAGGTAACCAAATATGCTTGTGACGAAGTCAAAACAGGTTTTCCATTGTTGTTAACATCGATATAAGTAGTTTCTCCAGGTACTAGAATAACACTTATTGGAGCTGTTTCAAAATTAGGAACAATTTCCGGTGGCACTACTGTGAAAGGAACTGATGTTGGTGAATATATAGAACCGTTCCTGGTTCTTAAATCACCTGATAAAGAACCGTAAGGTACAGATACGGTTAATTTATTTTCAGTTCTTGACACGATATTCAATGTTTTTACACTTCCAGAAGGTGTAGTTATTTCCACAGATGTCTGGGATGTGAAGCCTTCTCCATATATATCAAATACATCACCCGGTGAAACTCTTTTATTTGATACTGATGATATATCCGTTGCAATTTCTGACGATGTAACTGTGACAACAAAGCTTCCCACATAGCTGTAGGCACTTGCATAAGCATTATCTACCAAACTGCATGCTTCAAATTCTATATTATAACTATTATCTGCTGCAGTAGAAGGTACAGTAATCACAGCCTCAATATTCTCACCCATTGCCACCTGATTTTTATTAAGCTGCACTATAAAGCCTTCCGAACTGGATTTAGCCTTGATTCCTGCTGTTCCTTTAAATCCGGTCTTGGAGTCAAGTCTTGCATAGAATTTTCCTGTTGTACCCTTCTCGATTTTACCTGTATCTCGTACCTTTACCCATTCAAAATCAGACTTGATTATCTTGATTTTTTCACTCCATATCTGGGTATTTGTTGTACCTGTCGCAAGTACAGGTCCTATAACTTTAAGGGTATATTCTCCAACCGCAATACCCTGCGGGATCTTAACTGCAATTCTTCCAATGCCGCTTTCTTCAGGTATTATTTCCAATGTCTGTTCCACATTTGCAGAATCAACAAGTTTAACTATACATCCCTTCAATAACTGAGTTCCGTATACATCTAAAACTCCTCCAGTCATTGAACTGAAAGTATCCTGATTTATGCTCTTTAAACTCAAAGTCGGTAATGTGAACTTGAAAGGAATTGTTATTTCTTTATAATTGCTTGGGTTACTTGAGTTATATACACTTAATGTCACTGACAACGGTGTGTTTGCATCTGCCATTGCCTTTGCCTGTGCTGCGTCTACATTTGCAAATAGAGATAAATTAAAGTTATATGCACCTGCAGCAGTAGGTGTTATGTAATCAACTGCATCTACACTATCATCTCCAAGCTTAACGCTGATTGCATCTCCCAACAGACTTTTTGAACCCAAATCAACATTGCTTTTTGTGACGCTCTTTACCTGAACCAGTATTTTAGACTTGTCCAATGTATTATCTAGTGTATTTATTATAATCTTACCTTTGGTGCTTCCTTCTACTGGTATCTCAACTGGTGATGCCATGCCGCTTGTAACACTTGCAAGAGTATTGCTTGTTGACCTTTCGAGCCAAACATCAACCTTGTCCGATTCTGGTCCTAATGTAATATTATTGCTTATAGTTTCAAAACCAAGATTGCCACCAAAGTCATATATAAATCCTTTGCTTTTATCAATGTATTTATACGGAACAATATAGACCGAAAGCATTGTAGGCTTGTATGATGCTTCCCCATCTGTAACAGACAGGTACTCTGTGAATTGGCCTATTCTTGCTTTTGTCATGTTACCGATATTGATTTTTCTTGTTCCCTTATATACTCCGCCAACATAGCAATCTGCAAATATCATATAACCATCTGCCGATTCTGTAGTGCTCTTGAAGTTCACATCAAGATTATACATATATGTCGGTTCAGTACCGTAACATGTAACAAATACATCAGGTTTTGGTACTTTGTTCATTGTATTGTTTATAATTTCAAATTTCTTGATAGTACCATTTTCTTTATACTCTTCACCGCTTGTAAAATCCTCAGATCCGCCTTCTGTCTCAAAAAGATCTCCATCCTTGCTTAAAACTACTTTGCGATCCAATTCTGCCAACAAGTTGTATGTTCCGCTTCTCATTATAGTTGTATCTATTACAACAGTAAATTTGCCGTCACCGCCTATTGTTATGGACTTAATTCCATCCATATCCTGAAGGTTTTTACTCGTGGCAACAATTCTTTCACCAGGCATTACATTGTCCCCATCTGTTTTAGGAGCATTTTTCATAATCAGAGTAACATTCTGTTCACCGGCTGTATACTGCTTAACCTGACCTGTTACAGTGAGCTTGTTATTTCCTCCATCAAAGGAAGCACTGTTTATAACAAGTTCGGGGTCACTTAGTTTTGTAATAAATGCTAAATCAACATCTTCTTCGCATCTTACTTCAATTACCCAGTTACCCTTACCCTGATCTGCTGTCCCAAGAAGAGGTAAGTCTATTCCGAGTAGTGTAGATACTCCGATTTTGCCGGTATCAACCAGTTCATCGTTTACTTCAATTACCTCGTTCACTTCTTGTGTATCGGTACTTATGGCTGCATGAGTAAGAGGTATATTCATGCCGTTTAAGGATATTGTTATGTTTGGAACACTTTTATCACATGATGCAGATAATACTATTTTTTCAAGCGTATCTTGATTGTTAAATTCTATCCTGGTACCAATCTTTTTACCATTACTGTCATTTAAATCTGTAAATACCGGTGATGTAGATGATGTACCGGTTGCAGTCACCAGTGCAACTCCTGTTGCCGATATCGGAGATTTTACAGCTGGTGTAATACCCGACTCAAGCAGTGATTTTGTTGATAAATTTATTGCTGATATTGAACTTGCAGTAGAAGTAGTTAGATTTGACTGGGATGCATTGGCTGCTGATGCGGTTTGTGTTGTCCCGCCTACTTTTGGAACATAAATGCTGTAGTTTGTGAAGAATTTCAGTCCTCCATCTCCAACAAAAGCAGACATTTTTCCTAGAACTGGGAATCTTACACCTACCTGGAAACCAACCTTTCCGTTGGTAAATCTTCCGAATTGGGCACTTATTCCATCATACCATATGTCACTGCCTGGAATTCTGATTCTCCATCTCCATATCTTCTTATTAAGAATTTTTCCTTTTTCAAGCTTTACAGCTACTGTGCCTTCACCGCTCATTGTTGTCTTACCTTCAAATGGATAAACATAAAATACAACTCTTCCTTCAATGCATAAAACCCTAACCTGTGCACGTGCTGCAAATATATTGTTTGCATAGGCAACTCCTGCTTTTGCCTGTACAAATCCTTCAAATATTGTTGCATTTGCATCAAGAGCAAATCCCCAGTTATTAAGTTCTACCCAAACATCAGCACCTGCTTTTAAGACCGCACCTCCTGAAGTAGTATCAACAAGGCCCAATCCCATGGAAACTATTTTTAGTTTAGGTCCTTCACCAAACATGAATCTAAAATCACCTGGGAAGTTGGCTGGCAATTCACCCCTTGTAAGACTCCCTCTTACCATCTTAAGGCTAAGTCCGGTTGTCCCCAAAGGCACAGCTTGTGCCAAAGTAAGCTCAAATGATGCTTCCTTTATGAGCCCAAAGAAGTTATCACTATAGTTTTGTACCTTAAGACTTCCGCCTATAGCTCCAAGGCCTGGTATAGTAATACTGCATGCTCCCCCGAAAATGCTGTAATCCTTGTCACCTATTGTTTCTGTTCCAAAGGTGGCCATGAGGTTATTTATGCCGATTCCGCCTATATTAATCTCAGGTATTGTTATTGATCCCCCGCCTATGGACACATCATCATTGGTTATTTTTACATCAGTAAGCTCTGCACTATATCCGCTGGCAACAGTGACTGATGCACTCTTAACGCTAATGTTGAATTTATTGGAGTTATACCCAGCGTAAAGGTCCAGAAGAGTAATCTTGCATATATTCATGTTAAAAAGATTGTACACGCAAGCACCAGGTAATTTGGCACCTCCAACTTCAAATCCCCATGATGAACCGAATATAGCCCTAATATAATCCACCTGTACAACAGGATCTGTAACTTCTTCTTTCATGTCCGCAGCTTTATAGAATTTTATGCCTGGAATATCTTTTGGCAATGTAAATGTGGGTTTAACAACTTCTACTTTTTTGTCATTAAAATAGAATGCTATTCCCTCTGCAACAACCTTAAGTCCCATATTAAATTCAATCCGCCTATTGTACTCCAACTTGTCCAAGTTTAGACTTACCGAAGGATTGCTTAAATCCGCCACAGTCAAGGTAACATTTTCTGCTCCGATAGTTGTATCATTTTCTAGCGGCAATACTTTTTTCACATTGCATATAAGCTTACCTGCAGATATGGTCATGGTATATTTGCCTGTGTCCGGAGCCTTATAAACGTCCACCTCTAGATCAGTAATGGATACAAACTCCTTAAAAAGGGTAAGACTTGGCACATTGCATTTTATAGTTCCCAGACCGGTTATGGAGTTCATATCAAAGCTGGCTTTGCATGCCATTCCGTTATCTCCAACATTAGGAAACTTCACCATAACATCTGCTGCTTTAACAGTCCATCCATCAGATGAATTGTAAGCAAGGGTTATTCCGTCGTTGGCTGCATCAATTATCATATTGTCATTAAACAAGCTGACACTTCCGCCAATACCGCCCTTGATGTCCTCAATGCCATTATCTGTTAGTGCAAATTCTTTAATTGTAAATATTACATTTCCGGCACCAGGTATGTTTAAAGTGGTACCTACATTTTCAAACTCAAATGCACATTTTCTTGGCGACTCAAGAATGTTATCCTTATAAACCGCACTCTGAAATCTAAATCCAACTTTACTGCTTCCAGGAGTTGCAGTAAGGTTAATGCCTTTAATATTAAGACCGTTTTCAAGTTCTCCTTTAGCGTCCACCATGAAGTTTCCATCAGTATCTACCCAAAACTTTGTTTCTATTTGTGTTTTAGCATCATCAGGCAACTCCAGTGTCCCATCAAACATAAATGAAAAATTACCTTCTTTAACCTCCCCGGTAAAAACAGTTTGCTTTCCCGTTTTTGAATTTACTGCTTTAATATTTAATCCTCCAAAAACTTCAACATCCTGTTTTAATGTTACCTTCAACTCACACGCCTTAATTAAATCTTTCAGACTTGAGGCTTCCTTATTTATTGTAAGGCTTTTAAATTCTACAGTGCATTTTTGATCCTGAGATGTCTTTAATCCTTCAAAAATACAATCATCTGCAAAGGTAAAACCTAAATTTCTTGCTGTTATGTATTCTGCATTCATTGTAAGTTCTGAAAATGATAATTCGCCAAATTTAGGGATTGTGAGCCTTACTTTTGCTCCATCATATGTATTTATACTGATATCATAATCATCAGTAACCTTTTTTCTGAAAATGTCATAATTAAATCCCCCGCTTAAAGATATGTCGCTAATCTGATCATATCCAACCATCTTTTTACTTGCCGAGAGATATCCATCAAGTAAAAATCTTGACGAAGCACCAACATATATATAATTGTCCTTGATATTTATAGATAATGAGCAATCTTCCTGCTCCCCAAAAATCTCAAAAATGGCATCCGATCTGATGGACAATGATTCATCCTGGTTTACAATTGCCTGTACACTTGATATGTTCTCACCCATATCGAATATATCGAATTTGGCCTGTTCAAAAATCACATCATTAAACACTGCATATGAAGAGCCACCATACCCTCTTATTAAGTTAATATTAATAGAGGATTCAGGTTTCGTTGAAAATATTTTCTGACATTTATGCCATCCATTATATTTATATACAGGACCGGTGAGAATTGCGTTAAAATATGCCTGTTTTATCCTTCCGCTTTCATCAAAAACAGGAGTATCCGCCGCATTCATTTGAATTCCATCAATCATTATATTTGATGGATATTTAATTATTTTACTATTAATAGGATTTGATTCATCATACTGGATCTTAAAACCGTTATACTCTATGATATTTTTACTGATATAGCTTGAATCAACATTTGTAGTAACCTTAAGCCTGGATAACTTTATTTCACCTGCATCTGTATCCGATAATACAAGCAATATATCGTTCTTTGAACCAGGCATCAAATACTTCTTTTCAATAATAATTGATTGAACATTTGAAGCCAAACCATATGCTACCCTACGTCCATTAACATATAGAGCTAATCTGTCATCAATAGTTATAGTACTGGTCCCGTCGCCGCTTATAACCACGTTTGATACATTCTCAGGAACATCAATAGATGTTGTAAATAAAAACCTTTCTACCCTTGTTCCCCCGGGTATATTAAAATTTCCCACAAAGGGTTCCCAGAAATTCGAAGTGCCAAGAGATGGTATGTCCAGTGTATTTATGTCTGTATCGTCAGTGATGGTGATGACTTTACCATCTGCATCCTTAAACTTATTATGTACACTGTCTTTTGACTTATACCACATCTGTTGGGTTTCTTTTTTAACCAGTATGTTGTCAAACTCTGCAGTTCCGCTGGCTGTGGCAGTCCCACCGACCCAATAACCGATAAGCCCTCTGCTTGTGGTATTGTCCTCTGCAAAATCCACAAACACATCGTCTATGAACAAAACCATCTTGTTATCTTTAACCGATATTTTAATGTTATACCACTTTTCTATGTCAGATGACACGGTAAAGCTTTTACTTTTTAACTTTGTCCTCTGGCCTGTTGCAATATTTATGGAAAATAATTCTGCAAGCTTGCTTGTTCTGTCAAGGCTCCATAAATACATGTTTGTTCCGTCATTTCTAAAAAGCAAACCTGCTGTTCCAACCTTTGGCTTAACCTTGCCTTCAAGGGTATAATCCCTGTAATCGAAGCTGTTTAACTTTTTGTTAATGTTATATTCAGAACTGTTTGCAGATGCGTAAACTGATACTCCAGGAAAATTCAGGCTTCCAAGCACCTTATTCCAGAAGTTGAAAGAATACGCATGAAATTGCTCCTGAAAAACTATATTTTTATCGACCCTGTATATATCCCACATAGCATTACTGCCATTGGGTCTTGAAACAACAAATTCACCAGTTACGGGGTTAGTTGCCAATACAGCACCTGTTCCAGAATTAGGACCAACCCACTCAATCCAACATGTACCTTGCATCCCTGCAGATGTTATTTTCCATTTGGAACCCTCCAAATTGGAAGATGTAGCCTCAGGAAGGAGCTTTACAGCAAAAGTTGATGAATCTCCTACAAGAATCCTTCCGTTATACTTTATACTTACTGTACCATCTCCATTGGATACTATTTGAAATACACCTTTTTCTGTAATATGAGCATCATAATTATTTCCGCCATACCAAAGTGTCAACTTCTCATTATCTTTTGAAGCAGACATCCAGCAATCTTGTCTTCCGTTGCTTCTGGCAGCATGGTTGGCAAAGGAATAGCTTCCATCTCCATAACTTGCTTCAGTAGCAAATGAATTTACTGTAAATACATAAGAAATTGAAAGAAATAAAAGTACAAAGATCAATAATAGCTTTCTCATTTTATTTGCACCTCATTTCTAATTGGATGGTCTTTGAAGTACTGACCACGGTTCCATTTTATTGTTACTCCATCGGTTGTTTCAAACTTGTACGAACCATTTTGAAGAGATATTACAGCATACTCAACCTCCGGATACCCTAAAGCATCACATTTTATTGACTCCACCAATGGTACTGACGCAATGTTTTTATCAACTGTATTTAACCCCTCATAAAGGGTAAGCCAATGAAGAATCCACTGCTTGTAAGCACCTGGATTGTAATACTCTGTTCCCTCTTTCTTTAATTCATTTATTTCCGGAATAACATCCATCATTCTGAATCCATACCCATCTTGCCCCTGGGATTTTCTCATCAATTCATCGAATGCTTTTATATCTAGATTATTTAAATAGTTTGCAAGATATTTTTTCTCATTTTCTTCAATTTCAGAAGGATTGTTTCCAGCCTCCAAAGAAGCCTTTTCCAACTGTATATTTAATAGTTGATTATTTTTTGTAAAACTATAGGTTACTATATATTTATTAGTGGTACTATTTAGAGCATATTCTACATTCACAAGTCCTAGAGATTCTGGTGTAATTGTATAAGTTCCATAGGATCTCTGAAACCTGTATAGCCTGTAACGAGATGGATTGGAATTTGAGGATGTGATTTCAAACATTGAATCAAAGATGTTTTTTTCATTAATTAGGACTGTTGTATAAGCTAATGTGTCATAGTTTATTCTATCAATATTATCTGCAGGTTTTGTGCAATGCTCATTGAATTTTTTAGCATTTTCATTCATAGTTACCGAAAGCAGTGCCCTTTTTTTAGCAAAATTTATATAGTCTTTTGACCAATTCAATGAATTATAAGAACCTGATACGCCAAAAACACCTTTGATAAAGTGATTTAAGTTGGATGTAAAATAGTTTCTCCAATCAAGTGCGCTTCTTAAATTGATAGCATAGCAGCTTTTTTGCAAAATCCAGTCTGTACCCGATTGATTATCGTATAAACTGGCCAGCTCAACATCATTATTTGGAGTATCAGTATATATCTTGTCTCCGTTACTATGGGAAGCTACATATAATACTCCTCCTGAGGCTCTATTGTATTGTTCATCTCCCACTAAAGAAGTTATGGAGCCTCCTCCAAAAACCTTTCGGAATGAAAGCATTTCCTTATCATTTATAAACTCTTTAATAGCTGTATAAGATATAGTGCTGTTTGCTGTTTCCATAGCATCAATCATATAACTGATCTCTTGTACTTTAAATATAGGCTCTACACCATCTTTAAAAGGTTTTACTTTTATGACCACCGTGTTTGATCTAGTAGGAATTGAGTATCTATCATCTAATACCCCCCCAATAGTTTCAATATTATGCTGATCTATTAGCGACCCCTGATCATAAAAATCCAGCTTGATTTTTTCCATTAAAAATGAACTAACTCGAACTCCTCTAATAAGTAAGTTTGTGCTCCCCTCGACATACACCTCATATTTTTCTACGTCTTTAGTTGATTGAGTAAGCTTAAAGTTTGGAATTGGCGGTGATGCTTTTGCAACAAGTTTGATTTCATATGTTTTGACTTTACCATCGCCAACTATTGCATTAACAGGATCTTTTATTTTACCATCATTCAAAGATACTGTTTTTGTTTCAGCAAATGCAGTAGCCCCTATAAGCAACGCAAAAATTGCTCCAAGTAATGAGACCCTTAAAAAAATCTTCATTCTTTGTTTTCCCCCTTTTTAAAGTGATATGATAATAGATTGGAAATTAAACCACAGTATTTTTTCTTCACATCCCCCCTCATTTTAAATGCTGCACATTACTCAAAATCATTTGCACACTATCAAATTACTACTCAACCACCCCCTGTTTTGTCTCCCCAAAACAGCAGTGCAACAATATTTCTAAAAACGTCATGTTAATTATACATTACATTTGTAAATCATTTTGTCATCACTTTATAGCACTTTGTCATATTTTAAAACCTAATAATAAATCCCCTCATAGTTCCATGTCAGCAGCATGAGGCCAGACATAAAAAAGTCCTCAATGGATATCAACCCAATGAGGACTTCTCTTTATTTTTATAAATATTATTCAATAGGGGTTTTACCTACTTCTTAATAAGCTGTCAAAAGCTCGGTGTTGTCAATCCACATCATAAGGTATGGATTTTGTGCATCCTTCTCCTTCATGATAAGCATGAAGGGGCTGTCAAACACAAGGTTTTTAGGATTATATACCACTATAGGAGCCACTATATAAGCCTCCGATGCCAACGCAGCACCTGTCTCATCAAGCTTGAACTTTATGCTCTGGTAGGCCGTACTTATAAAACGACCACTTGCACCTGGGTTTAAAATCGCCCTGCCTTCAAGCTGGGTATAATTATGGCCTATATTGAAGTTTAAAACTGGAATCATCAAAGAATCCCTTGGATCCATATTAGAAGCTGCTGACGTTGTTACACGATCCATTACAGATGTGTAGGTCTTATATAAAGTCTCTTCTTTAGGCACCTTTGCAAGTATTATCTCATCCTTTTCCGATTGCCCTAAAAGCTTGATTATAAAATCATCGTTATTTTTAAAACTATACAGCTTTATTTGTTTTTTCAGATCATCAAATTTCTTGGAAAAAGAGTTTATTCCGAATGCCTTTACATTTCCTCCATTAAATTTAAGCGGATCTTTCATAACATCAAAAGCTTTTGCAAAACTCAGTGTCTTATATAAATAAGCATATGCAATCATATCGCTAGGTGCCAGTTTTAAATCCAAACTTGGAGGTTCAGGAAATCTTTCTTCAAGCTCTTTATTTATAGCATCAACAGTATTCTGACCATAGCCGGCTTTGGTAAGATAGCTATCTGGTGACAGTGAATTAACCATGGAAAATCCCCCATTTAATATGTCAACCGGTACCGGGTCACCGCTTAAAGAAAGCTTATCTCCAACCAGACCACTTAATCCGTCCCAAGCCATCTGGAATGTAGGACAAAATATAATATTCTTACCTGCTGTTATCTTCTCTTCTGAGTTGAAGCTTATCGTAGTGGCTTTAAGGTTACTTGAATCAACCAATGGTGCCGATGTAGCTGATGCGGGAACTGACGCTACAGTTGTCACATATGGTGTCGGGGTATTTGTTGGCGTATTTGTTGGTGTGTTTGTTGGTGTGTTTGTTGGTGTGTTTGTTGGTGATGGAATCCATGACGGCTCTATAAATTCTCCACCGTCAATTGCTGGCATTCCATAGTCTCCTGATGACTTGTTGAAATTCTTAGCCACTATTATAACATCTGTCATATTTACTGTTTTATCGGAATTGATATCTGCAGCGTCATTAAATTGGATATCGTTTAAAGTAGAGTTAAATGCTTTTGCCATCATCACAATATCATTCATATTTATTGTATCATCGCCATTTACATCACCTGCATACAGAATCAATGGGGCATCTGCTGTTCCAACGGTTGCGTTGCTTCTTATTTCCAAACCTTTTACATACCTTGCCAGATATCCTTTTTTTGATATTTTGATTGTTTTTGTAAATACTGGCGAATCATTATTGAGCTTATAATATCCATTTGCATTAGTGTAAACTGCAAGCCTATTCTCTATGTCAACCTTAAAACCTTCTCTTGAACCATCCTGATCGGCTGCCACATATCCATCAATCGCAGGTACTATTTGTACTGCATGATTAATTGCAGTTACACCGGTTGAACACGCCAAGGCTACTGCCATACCAATAATAATTTTTTTAATATTAATACGCTTATTCATTTAAATCCCTCCATCAATCAAAAATAATATAATATTAAATTGTGTTGGTATTATTCTATAATATTTCTCTATGCATGTCAATCTTGTTTTACTGGTTTTCGTAATTTATGATTGACACATTTTGTATTTTTAATTCTATTATCAATATTATAACTTAAATATATATAGCACTTTGTCACTTTTTTTCAGCACTTTGTCACTTTTTTATCGTTATATCAAAAAAACATATGACAATTGTCAAATTTGAAATTAACATTAACATGACTTTTTGATATACTAATATCATCTAAATTCGACATGTTTTTTATTAGATTTGGGAGATGAAAGGTGATAAAAAAAGGTATGATCAAGGTACTGGTTGCAGATGATGTTGCTATTCTTAGAAACAGCATAAAATTTATGTTAGAGGTAAATGAAGATATTGAAGTTGTTGGAACAGCTTCAAACGGAAGGGAAGCATTTGAAAAGTGTTCGGAGCTAATGCCCGACATAGTGCTTATGGATCTTAGGATGCCTGATGTGGATGGTGTTGAAGGCACAGAGCTTATTAAGGAAAAGTATCCCCATATAAAAGTAATAATATTGACTACGTTTAAGGAGGAAGAAGATATTCAAGCTGCAATCGGAGGCGGAGCTGACGGTTACATACTTAAGGATATAGAACCTGATGAGCTTGCAGCAGCTATCAAAAATGCCTATAAAGGGTTTTATACAGTTCATAAAGATGCTTTCGAATCCATAACAAGAAAAAGCAAAAAAAGCAAACAGGAAATCAAACCAGTTAAAGAGCTTGTTGACCGAGATGGCAACCCCCTTTTATCTGAGCAGGATATTCAAATTATCAAATACCTGGTTTATGGCAAAAGCTATAAGGAGATTTCAAAAGTAATGTTTATATCCGAAGGCCACATCAGAAATCAGATATCCAAAATATTGAGAAAGCTGGATCTTACAGATCGGATGCAGCTATCACTTTTTGCAGTAAAAAATGGAATCATATAAATATTACAAAATGCAATTTAAGTCATTACATTTGTCACTTGAAATGATATAAAAAAAGACGTATAACTATAGTAAAAGCAATCATTAGTTTATTTTTACCACTTAGTCCAATTACAGCAATTACCATCTTTGATGAAATGATTAGCAAGGAATTGATTAATATGTATTCTCTAATAATCAATTATATATTCATGGTAGTTACTTTCGTTTATGCTTCTGTATTATTTTGTGACATATATTTCAGAACAAAAAGCAGCAAAGCTAAGTTTAATTTATTGTTTTTACCTTTATCAATAATCTTATTATCTACAGGATTTTTACTTGAGTTGTCAACTGAAGGTCACTTTGTATTTACTTTGTTTCCCAGCCTCATGATTTATACTGGTTTTTGTTTTATTGGGTATGCGTGGTTAACCTTTTCCTATTTTATTGCACAAAAAAATAAAGAAAAATGTTCTTTGCTTAATATTATCAGCTTAATTCCCCTTCTTTTAGTTCTTCTACTAATAGTAACCAATCCGCTTCATAATTTGCTATATATTCAGCCACATTCTATTAAAATGGATTTTAACTCAGAGTACTTATGCATCTTGATTCTCAGCGGAGTATATGTGCTCTTGGCTAATATAATACTATTAAATAGTTTTTTAAGAAACAAGGCTATTTCTTTTAAGCTAAAGATTACTTTTCTAATTGTTTTGGCTTTTATACCAATTTTCTTCTATGTGAGAATTTTTCATTTAAGACACTTTGAACTTGTACCGGCATGTTTACTTCTAGGCTACCATGTAGTTCTACGCTGTATTCCGGATAGTTACAAGCCCTTTGAAATAGTCCCCAACTCAATTACATCAATTGTACAAAACATGGAACACTCCATCCTGATAACAAATAAAAAAAATAATATTGTAACCTTTAACTCTTCATTTACTAATGCCTTTGGAAGTATGGCAATTATAAAAGAATCTACTCCTTTAGATGTATTTGTTGAAACATTAAAGCAATCAACGGTTTTGAATATGGAAAGCCATACTATATTGGATGCTATGCTTTTTGATATAGATAAAAACATATCCGGTAACATTCATGTGAATACTCCCATTGATAAATGGTATTTTGTATTGATACAAAATGTACTGAACAGTAAAGGTAAAAAAATCGGAAAGCTGATTTCCTTTAATGATATTACAACAATCCATAATTTAAATCATAAGTTAAAACAAAAAAATTATGAACTGGAAAAAATCAACCTTCAATTAAAAAACACAAATGAAAAAGTCCTTAAACATACTCTAATGGCAGAAGAACTTGCAATAACAAGAGAAAGAAACCGTATACTAAGCGAACTGCATGATTCTATAGGGCAGGCTTATACCAGCAATCTTGCACTTGCAAGATGCACTGAAGCATTACTATTATCAAACCGCAGGGAGGAAGCTTTAGACTCTTTGGAAGAGATGGCTTCCACTACTAAGGAATTACTGTTTAATATATCTTCCTCAGTCAATGATAAGCATGCCATTTTTCAGCAGCAGCCCCTTAAGGATATACTTAATAAGCTCTTTAACTCCTATCGCAAGTCAGGTATGGCAATTCAATTTAGACTTGATACAGATGTTGATATATTAGAATATAGGATACGTCATAATATCTATAGGATATGCCAGGAATTCATCAATAACTCTTTAAAACATAGTATGGCTGAAAACATATATATTTCAATTAAAGAAATAAACGGAAAAATAATCCTTGAAATAGCTGATGATGGAATTGGCTGTGATATGGTTTATAAGGGCATTGGATTAAAAGGGATAGAATACAGAATTTCGGAAATTGAAGGCGAAGTATTGTTTATATCTGATAAATCCAGACAAAAAGGTTTTATTATACGAGCAGAAATACCTATAAAGAGGGAGTCAAAGCAATGAAGCTTGTAGAGTATTTTAAGATCGACCAATTATTCTCCACCGAGCAGTGTAGCTTTAAAACACCCGAAGGCCTTTGGAACACCGAGCAAATTTCTTCACTGTCACAGGTCATAACTATTTTTATTGGATTTTTTTTGATAGCCTTTGTTTATAATAATGCTAAAAAAGACAATATTCTTAAAAGCTACATATTTATGAATTTATCAATGATTATCTGGACAATAGGGCTCGCTTTTGAAAATATTTCCGATTCAAGCACTTATTTATCCCGCTTTGGACCGTTGTGGTTATCATATTTGGGAATTTGCACACAGGGACCTGGATGGCTGATTTTCTGCTTATTTCTGAGCGAAAACAAATGGGCTGATAAACGCAAAAATATTTTCCTGCTTTTTATTCCTCATGGTATTTTTTACATTTTACTGCTAACAAACTATTTCCATCAACTTATATATATTGTACCCCGTTACGGAAAAAGAAGCTTTGGACCAGGTTATTACGCATTATTTTTTACTATCATAGTTTATATTGTTGCAGGATTAATACTTCTTGCCAAAAAGCAATATAATGATAAATATCGGATACGACATAAAATATTTTTCCTTGTTTTAATGGTTGTACTATTATTAATGAATCTTATTTTACAACTTATATTTAACTGGAATATTGAGACAAAGCCTCTGTTATTTGTTCTTTTTTCATCCCTATTCTTTTTCTATGGTTCCTTACGCTACAACTTTTTTAGCATTGTTCCAGTGTCTTTTTCTTCATTAATACGCTCAATGGATGATGGTGTGCTTATACTGGACGGAGATTCCAATATAGTAAGTTTTAACGATTCACTAGCCCATTTTATATCAAAGAAAGATGTGCTTAAGAAAGATACAAAAGTCTTCGGGCTTGTAGAACATCTTAAGGAAATATCCCTGCAAACACCAGAAACCCGACATTTACTTGATTCCATGCTCCACTGCGAATATACGCTTGACAATTCTATTTTAAATATTAATAAGCCGATGATGAGATTTTTAAAAGTTGATATACAAAATATTTCAGATAGAAAAGGACAATTATTGTCAAGGATTATAGTATTTTCGGATATAACAGAAATTAACAATTTAAATGCAGAACTGGAATACAAAAATAATGAAATATTATCCTTAAACCAAAAACTCATGGAAGTTAATGAGGAACTTTTAAGACAATCACTTATGATGGAGGAGATCGCCATAACCAATGAGCGAAACAGGATACTAAAAGAACTTTATAATTCTATTGAGGACACTTTCAAAAGGATTTTGCAGATGACGCAAATATGTAGAGAGTCAATCATTAGCAATGATGGAAATATTGAATCAAATTTAAAAGAAATGATTCTAGCTACAAAGAATGGTCTTAATGAGATAAGAGACTCTATATATTATCAAAAAAACAAATTGATTGAAAACGACGTTTTTATTAAAACCCTTGAAAAGCTTTTAACAGGAAAAAGCAAAATGGATATCCAGATATATTCTGAGGGCATAAAAAAAATTATACCCTATCATATTCGTTACGCAATTTATGTTACATGCCGGGAAGTTCTTGAGAATTCATGTGCTCAGCGTCAAGCCAATACCGTATATATAATTCTGCAATTAGGAGAATCAAACTTTAATATGATAATAACAGACGACGGAAAAGGCCTTGATGATTTTACAAACGATAAAGGATTACAGCTAATAGAAAATCTGTGTCGCGAGCTGGGTGGAACAATAAATTACGGTTCATTAGATGAAAATCAAGGTTTTTCACTTCATTTGGAATTACCTTTGGGATCTCTCAGAGACAGCAGCGACTTGAAAAATATGTAATTCACTGTCTATTTAGGCACGATCAAAAAACAACTTCCTCTATAAATTTCGCTCACGTGTTGACTTAGTTCGTCAACACCCGCTCAAAAGCGAAAATAATTTTTAATCATACCTTAAATCGTTAGTAACAACAAGCTGACATACATTTACCTATGCGTTTAAGGCAAATGCATCAGAGACGGACAGCCGGTTGAACTTCCATCTTGGAATTCACTTCCCGCCGGTGTACAGCTAAATGTTGATTCCTTTAGCTTGTGAGAGGTGTTATAGGTCACTAAATCAGGTAAAATCCGTTGTATTAGTTAACGAGAAGCCCTCTTTCCAATGATGGAAGAGGGCTTCTTTCTATACCAATTGTTTCCACATCATATTCACTTGTTTCTTTTGATATATTATAACAAATATATTTTACCTAGACCGTACTTGTTATACAATTCAAGAAGCTGCCCTGAATTAGGGTGTTGAGCAATAACTGTTTCAGTTTCCAGATGCGTATCGCAATCCGTTGAATATTCCGTCAGTACTACATTTTTATATCCTTTTGTCTCAATGGAAGATGCTAAATTACGATATTCCCAAAAATACATTTTTTTATCTAAATCAATATGCCCTTTTGAACGAAAATTATTAAACAGTTCAATTGTTGTTGAAAGTATGTGTTCCGAGGCAAGCTCCTTTACCAACAATGTAAAGCTTTTAATATCCACTCCTTTTGGAACTTTTATTGTGACAGTCTGTGCGTCTTCAAAGTATCCAATAGATCTTTTATAAACTTGACTTGAAGAACGGATTATCTCTCTCGCCTTACCCATATATTCATCATGAACAACTTTATTTACAAGCTTACCTTTTTCAAAAATCAGCTCAAGAACATCCTCAAAACAATGCGGCTTATAAAATCCGAGAATATCATAAAACTCCTTCACAAATCCTCGACCAATAATAATCCCGCCAGAATAATCGATTGGAAAGTTTACTCCTTCATATATCCAGCAATGTAAATCACCCGCTTTTGATGGCTTAGTGCCTCTCCAAATCGGAGGGCTATCAGTCTCAAGCCCAATACCCAATTGGGAAACAGTTAAATGGTCATTATCAATTGAATATGTACAATAAAATCCCCTCCAGCATGCCGTACAAAAAGGGATAGGAGAAAATCCTTGCTCACATGGCTCAAATAAAGATTTGTTTTGTCGAGCAATTATTGTATACTCTTTATTTATATAATCAAATGAATCAGCAATCTGCATTGTCATAATTACAGTCCTTTCAAACAAGCTAAATGAAGCAGTATAAAGATCTCACACTAAAATCACCAGAATATTGACTCTTCAATAGGCTCTGTAGCATTGAGCCAAAGTGAAGGTATACCTTTAACTTCTGTATTTAATACAACAACACTTCCAACTATCGCACAAGTTGTATCCCTGTCTCCTAATGCTGAAACCGTTTTCCATAAGGCTTCCTCATAACTGTTTCTGAAATGAGCAATGCACCATATTGCAAATGGAACCGTATCCTGGGCTATAATCCTTGAACCGTTACCTAAAACTGAAACAGCAAAATCAATATTCGAATCCTTTGAAACCTGAAGTGCTTTACGAATACTATACTTGGTGTCACTTTCAGGCATCTCATAGAATATTTTCTCAATAAACTCAGCAGCACTTATATTTTTTGATAATAGTTTATTTTCAAGAACAATACCTGCTGCTAAAGCTACGGCAATTGCTCCAGCAATACCTTCCTCATTGAAGTGAGTAACTTCAGCGGACAATCTGGCTTGTTCCTTTATCTTTTTTATATCATCATAAAAATAAGCTCCTATTGGAGCAGCTCTCATTGCTGCACCATTACCCATAGAACCCATTCTGTCAAACGCTTTTTGCGAAACAATAAGCCAACTATCGCCAGAGCCAATAGACCGCAATATACTATGGGCTGTTCCACCATATCCACGGTGCCAATCTTTAGAATAGTTATCTGCAAAAAGCTTTGCAAGCTTATCCTGGCGGACTTCACCATACTGCTCCAAAATTCTATATATCGCTACCCCCATAACTGTATCATCAGTAAAATGCCAGTGTGGCGATTTTAATTCACGTTTTGTAATTCTATCAAGGATTTGATTTTCCTCACCAAAAAAACTTTCACCAAAGGCATCTCCAACAGATAGTCCAATTAGGGATACTTTTGCAAATTCAATTCTATTTAGATTCATAATGTTTCACTCCACTTCAGTTTCTTTCTCTCATATAATTATTTATACTTTTTACTACCTCTCCAATATCATGATCGTAAAAACCACTGTCATTAAAACAGTTACACTCAATTATGTAGAAATTATCCCTATTTAGGGCAACATCCATTACAAACACATCATGAGGGTTATATGTTTTACAACAATCCTCGGCAAATTGAATCATTTCATCTGGAATATCTTTATTATCAACAGACTTTTTCCCGTAAACACTATACCTGGATGATGAAACTACCTTTCCCTTAACAATTATATTTCTCCATTCCTTCTCAATTTGTTTTGGTTTACAAACTAGTATTAGCGAATCCATGTGATAATATGGATTTTGACCATCAGCCCAAGTTGCTTTCTCCTTAAAATCAGCAAAGTTAGTCACATAACCACTAAAAGACTTGGTATCATCATTGGGTCGTATAAAAAATTCATCTTTACCATTGTGTGTCTCTTTAACAAATTCCGATATAGTCAAAACTTTACCATCACTGTTTAACATACTATTCTTCCATTCATCCAAGTACTTCTTCATTTGAAACCTGCCATTATCAAAGAATATGCCATTTCTATACACTTCTACCTTTGATGCATTCATAATAAGGGTTGTCGTTCCATAAAAGATATTAATAAAATCGCAATCGTATTGGATATCCAACTCATTTGAGAAAGGAATAATATATACTTCCTGATATGATGCATTATCAGCCGTGACAGCCTTTTTTAGCCCTTCAAATGTTTTATTGTCAATTAGATTACTTTGAATAATCCAGTTTATTCGTTTCATTTTCCTTTACTCCTATATGTATTTAGTTATTCCTATTTATAAAACAGGAATAAGATTTTCATCTATCATAACTTTATTAAATGCAATATGTGCAGCAATTTTATAACACAATTGCACTCAATCTGAGCAACTTACATATCAATATTAATAAAGAGTGGCTAACTCCTTAATATCGGACTTAACCACTCTCTCTTTTAATACTTTTATTGTAAATCTCTTTATTAAATCTTATTCGGGCACAATCGTTTATCGCATTTATTAAATAGAGGATTAATCCAATGTATGCTGATATTTATACTTAGTTTCTCTGATAATTTAATCGAATTATTTTTTTGTTCGAGATTATAACTTTTTAGATGATACATCTTAATCCTCCTTTTTTATAATTAAAATCAAATATTCTTTACTTATCCCTTGTACGTTCTAACACAACAACATTTTTTTAGGCATAATGTTTACCATAATAACACAGGTAACTTTATCCCGTCAAGGAATATTTTAAATTGTAGCAATATTTATAAATTGCAAGCACTATAATGGAAATCATCCGCATTTTGAAAATCCGCAGTTCCTGCAAACCATACATCCGCCTTCGTGCTCTACCGCAAGTCCGCATTCAGGGCATACTGCACTTGTTTCACCTGCATCAGAACCTATACTGCTTCCAGACTCACCACCCACGCAGGCATGACAAACCGCCTCAACCTTAGCCATAGGCCTTGGAATTATATCCTCCGGCGGTGCAGTGAGCTCGTTATCATAAGTGTCCTTACCGTTCTGTATTTTAGCAACCTTTTCAATAAGTCTTCCGATAGCATCAGGACATGAAAGAACTTTTATACCGTTCTGCTTTATTGTGGATGGGCATCTGATGCCCTTTAGCTGCTCAACAATTGATTTTGCATCTATACCGGATCGTAGTGCAATTGACACCAATCTTGCTGTTGCTTCAGACTGCGACGGACAACCGCCTGCACGTCCTGTATTTGTGAACACTTCACATATCCCATGTTCGTCGTAATTAACAGTAATATAGAGGTTTCCGCAACCTATTCTTACTTTTTCAGTAAAACCTGTAGCTATTTCAGGTCTGGGTCTTGGAGCAATATGTGTATTTACTTCTGTGCTGTTATCTGATTTCTGTGTACCATCCGCATTAGCTTTATTTACACTGCCAATATTAAGGACCTGAGCATCCCTGCTTCCGTCTCTGTACAGGGTTACTCCTTTACAGCCTGTCCTATAAGCCATTTCGAAAACTTCCTTAACATCATCCTTTGTAGCCTCATGCCTTAAGTTAACAGTTTTTGAAACAGCATTGTCTGTGTACTTCTGGAATACAGCCTGCATTTTTACATGCCATTCCGGTGATATATCATGGGAAGTGACAAATACACTCTGTATTGACTTGGGTATCTCAGGAAAATCCTTAATAGAACCTTTCTTTGCAATTCTTCTCATAAGGTCATCGGAGTAAAACCCATCAATAGTTGCAATCTGTTTAAACAATGGATTAACTTCCAAAAGCTCATCATTATCCATTACATTTCTTATATATGATATTGCAAACAATGGCTCTATTCCGCTGGAAACTCCCGCAATTATACTTAAGGTCCCAGTGGGTGCTATTGTCGTAGTAGTTGCGTTTCTAAGACGTATTCCCTTTTCACGGTAAATACTTTTATCAAATAATGGAAAAACGCCTTTCTTTTCTGCCAGCTCCATTGATGCCTTTTTGGATTCATCCTGAATAAAACCCATAACTCTTTCAGCCAATGTACAAGCCTTCTGGGAACTGTATGGAATATTTAGCTTGCAAAGCAAATCAGCCCATCCCATAACTCCAAGACCTATTTTTCTTGTGCCCCTTGTCATTTCATCTATTTCAGGTAAAGGATATTTATTTACATCAATAACATTGTCCAGAAAGTGAACTGCTTTCCTTACAGTCCTTCCAAGCTTTTCAAAATCCACATCTGCCTTGTTCCCGGCTTTCTTAACCATAAGGCTCAGATTAATGGATCCCAGATTGCAAGCTTCATATGGTAAAAGCGGCTGTTCCCCGCAAGGGTTTGTGCTTTCAATCTGCCCGATTTCAGGAGTCACGTTATCCTCATTCAATCGGTCAATAAAAACTATTCCAGGTTCACCATTTGTCCATGACATATCTACCATGAGGTCAAAAACTGCTCTTGCGTTTTGCTTACCAACGGGTAAACCATTGTGAGGATCAATCAACTCATAATCTCTGCCTTCATCAACAGCCTTCATAAATTCTTCAGTAATAGCAACACTTATATTAAAGTTGGTTATATCTGCATTATCTCTTTTCGATGTTATAAAATCAACAATATCAGGATGGTCAACCCTTAAGATGCCCATATTGGCACCCCTTCTGGTTCCCCCTTGCTTTACAGCTTCAGTAGCTGCATTAAACACTTTCATAAAGCTTACAGGACCGCTTGCAACTCCGCCTGTTGTATTAACCGAAGCACCTTTGGGTCTAAGCCTGGAGAAACTAAATCCTGTCCCTCCGCCGCTTTTATGTATTAGTGCAGCATTTTTTATGCTCTCAAAAATGCCTTCCATTGTATCTTCAATAGGTAAAACAAAACAAGCACTTAACTGTCCAAGAGGTCTTCCTGCATTCATCAATGTTGGTGAATTTGGTAGAAACTCAAGATTTGCCATCAACTCATAAAATTCCTGTTCAATATTCAGTAGTTCCTCTGGCGAAGCATATTGCATATCAGCCTGTGCAACAGCTTTCGCTACACGCCTGAACATTGCATCGGGTTTTTCCATTACGCTGCCATTCTCATCTTTAATGAGATACCGTTTTTCAAGAACTTTGACGGCATTGTCAGTTAAATTCATAGTATTACCTCCTATTAATCACAATATTTTGTATATGATTTTATTACCAACGCATTATATTGTATCACTCCTATTATCCAAGTCAATATAATTTAGGGAAATTTTATTTATTAAATTTCTTGAAAAATTGTTTACTTTTTGTCGAATTTGGGTATCATAGTCTACTAGCTGGTAAGAGCACTTTACATAACTGCCATAACTCACCATGGGTAAAAAAACAGGACCATCTGAAAAGACGGTCCTACTCTATAATTATTATATTAAACAATCATTAATAGGTCTTACCAAATTTAATACCGATCAAAACTACATCAGCCATATTCACTGAATAATCTTTGTTTATATCACATCTTGCATTATAGCCGCTATCACCATAAACTTTTCCAAAACTTTGTGCCAGCAAAATAACATCTGACATATTAATTGTTCTGTCTTGGTTGACATCTTCTACCCAGCTGAAAGATGTTGGTATCGTCGGTACAGAACTTGTCTTAGTTGGCGTAGGTGTAGATGTTGGCGTAGATGTAGGTGTTGGTGTCGGTGTTGAAGGACTCCCAGAAAATACCGAACAAATCTTGGAAGTCTTCTTAAGGCCGTTTGTGCCATTAATAATTGTGTTTCCCCAGTCGCTTAGGCTTGTACCTGCCCAGTCCTTACACATGTCAAGATATTCGACTCCACCGCCATTACCCTTCCATGACCATGCCAGCCAACCTACATTTTTCTGCAGACAATAACTCATAATTGTAGCTTCATCAACATTTCCATCCGAATGATCCCATCCGAATTCTCCGATAATCAAGCAAAGATTTTGATTAATTACCCCATCGATATTAGTTTTAATAGTCGTTTCATCCTTACCCGCTGTTCCGTACATATGTATTGCAAACATTGTATTCTTGAGCGGGTCCGAGTCAAATACGCCTTTACCGCCATCTTTGATGGATTGTCCATACTGCCCCCAGCCGCCTGCATCACATAATATAGTATGCGTTAAGCCTGCATTTCTTATTATGGGTATAGCCGCTTTATAGCCGGTAGCCCAGTTTGCACTGTTCCAGTCGCCCATCCACTCATTAGCGATATTTATTATTACAGTATTTTCCTTACCAATCAAAGCATCCTTAATCTTTACAAAATAATTTGCTGCAGCAAGCAATGCCGACTGCTCATTCTTACCTGTTGCATCATGTACTTCCAATATTGTAATTAATTTATTCTGCTCACATAAAGATATAAGGTTTTTGACAGAATCAGCAGAGTCTTCTGTCCATTGCACACCGTTTGAAAGAACTATTCTTACAGTGTTGGCCCCAGCTTTAGCTATTGCAGGAATTGCTACTGCTGTATCATTTTTATACCAGGTATGGGCATGATTTACTCCCCTCATGATAAACTCATTACCCTTTGCATCCAAAAGCTTTGTTCCCGACACCGAAAAGCCTTTTACCGGGCTGGCTGCACTAGAGATAAATACCTGCATAGTGCTCACCAACAAAGCAACTATACAAAACAATGAGATAAGTTTTCTCCACATAAATTAGTCCTCCTATTATTTTCATTTCCTTACAGATAAAGAACAGTATATAATTTAAAGTTCGTTATCTGTGATAAACACCGTACAACTCCCAAAACCTATTAATAGGTCTGTCCGAACTTAAGACCTATTTTAATAAGCATACACCATAATTCCTAGACATTAATAATACAAATGCATTTTTTAGGTTAACGTTAAACTAACCCACAAAAAAAGTAACCTTGCAAACTGCCCAATATTAAATTATTTACTACTTAATTTTTTATCCCCTCCCTATAAATGTTTTTATAAAATACAAAATTAAAATCAATTAATCTTTTACATTTATCTATCGCAAAATAACGTTAAAACGTTCGTTATTTTGCTCTGCTAAATGTAAGATTAATAGTGATTTTAATATAGATTAAAACCTCTAATTATAGTTTACTATAATTTCCCTATAACTACATAGTATTTTTTATAATTTTTCAAAAAATTTTCAAAAAGAATTTATAGCCGTATACATTCTATAAAAGTTCTTCTGTTTTGTATTGCAGGCTTATGCCAATTAAATATATAATATTTATAAGAACAATCTATTATTCGCTGCAAATATCTTTTCAAAAATAAGCTGTGCTTTTTATGCTATATTCGATACTTCATATAATTAACCTATATTAAAAGTGATTAATCTAATACATTTGTTTGTCGCAAATCCCGTTAAACCGTTCGTTATTTGCTCCGCCAAATGCAAGATTAATAACTCTTTTAATTTATTAAAAGTGATTAATCTTATACATTTGTCTGTCGCAAATCCCGTTGAACCCTTCGTTATTTTCTCCACCAAATGTATGATTAATTAATCCATTACATTTGTTTTAAGCAAATACCATCTATCCGTTCGTTATTTGCTTAGCCAAATGCAAGATTACTAACACGTAAATAAGTGACTAAAATATTAAATCTTAGTCATTACTAATATTTTATAATTTAGGGGGGTTTGAAAATGAAAAAGATGTTAACTGGTTTATTGGCTGCTGCTATAATAACAGCAGGTGTACCGCTGCCCGATGCTGATAATGTAAATGCAGTTGGACAAGTTCTTTTTATTAACGAGTTAATGGCAAGCAATACCAATACTATAAGAGACGGAGATGTGGATGACCCAGACTTCGGTAGTTTGGGTGGTGCCTATTCAGACTGGATTGAGATTTATAACTCCGGTTCTACGGCAATTGACCTGACCGGGTATACCTTATCAGATTCTTCATCAACATGGGTATTTCCACAAGGTATTGTACCAGCAAAAGGGTTCTTGCTTGTTTGGGCATCTGATAAGAATAAAGTCGCAAAAAATGGACAGCTGCACTCAAATTTTAAAATAAGTGCATCGGGTGAAGCCATAACCTTGAAAAATGCTGATGGGACTCTGATTGATACCTCTGCAGCAATATCATTAAAAGATGATGAGTCCTATGGTCGAAAGACAGATGGCACAAGCGAATGGGCAGTATTCTCCAAAGCGACGCCCCTTAGTGTCAATATATACTCCTCTTCAACAACAATCGTAAAGTCGCCTGTATTTTCTCACGAGGGAGGCTTTTATACCTCTGAATTTATGCTCAAGCTCACTACTGACGAATCAGGAGTAAAAATATATTACACAAAGGATGGATCTGATCCGGTGCCGGGGGCTGAAGGCACTTTTGAGTACATAGACGCTATAAATATAAAAAGCCGTGCAGGGGATCCGAATGTTTATTCAATGATAACAAACATATCAAATGATCAATGGAGCAAGTGGCAAAAACCTGTAGGTGAGCTTTTCAAGTGCACACCTATAAAAGCTGTAGCTGTCAGGGAAGATGGCTCAAAAAGCAAGATCATTACCAATTCATATTTCGTGGATAAAAATATGATGACCAGATATAAGATACCCGTCATATCTCTTGTTACCGACCCGGCAAATTTATTTGATGATGAAAAAGGGTTATATGTAAATGAAAACTTTGAAAATAAAGGAGACGAATGGGAAAGGCCTGTACATATTGAGTTTTTTGAAAGTGACGGAACTCTTGCATTTTCACAAAACAGTGGTTTAAGAATAAATGGAGGATATAGCAGAAAAGTTCCTCAAAAACCCTTCAGACTTTATGCCGACCACGGATATGATGATACCAACAAATATAAATATGAGGTATTCCCAGGCCTTACAAAGCAAGCGTCAGGAAAGAAGCTTGACAGCTTCAGCCGCCTTGTTTTAAGAAATGGAGGTAATGATAACGACTGGACGGGAGTTATGTTTAGAGACGCTTTGATGCAGGGACTTGTTTCACATCTTAATCTTGATACCCTTGCATACAGACCTTCCGTAGTTTTTCTCGATGGAGAATACTGGGGATTATACAATATCAGAGAGCGTTACGACAGCGAATATTTAAAATCCCATTACAATCTGGACAAGGATAAGGCAGTAATTCTTGATGTATGGAGTTACCCCTCCGTTCAGGAAGGTAAGCCTGGAGATGAAAAAGCATATCAAAAGGATATAATTGAATACCTTAAGACCAATTCTATAACAGATAAGGCTACTTATGAAAATATTAAAACAAAGATGGATATAGATAACTTTATTAATTACAATGTAGCCGAAATTTACTATGGAAATGTTGATTGGCCCGGAAACAATCTATCGATATGGAGATATAAGACTGATGACGGCAAATATCATCCCGAAGCTCCATATGGTCAGGATGGAAGATGGAGATGGCTTCTTAGGGATACTGATTTTGGCTTTGGATTATATCAAATGAAAAGCTATGCATTTGATTCACTAGCTTTTGCTACCGGTGATGTTCCCGAGGTGGGCGACTTTTCATATGCCAACGAACCTTGGGCAGTATTCCTTCTAAAAACCTTATTGAATAATTCAGAATTCAGAACTCAGTTTATAAACAGCTATGCTGATCAGATCAATACATCCTTTCAGCCTGCAAGGGTAAACAATGAAATTGATAAATTTAAAGCTGGAATTGAAGATGCAATCCAGGAAAACGGCGATAGGTGGAGAAGACTCAATGCAAAATCTACATACCCAGGCGAACTGACATGGGATATGAATATTCAATCCGTCAGGAATTTTGCAAATAACAGGCCTTCCTATGTTAGACAGCATATAATAAATAAGTTTAAGGATATAGGCGTAACAGAAACAGCTGATATAAATTTGAAAACCAATACAGCCCAAGGATATGTAAGGATTAACTCTATTGACATTAGATCCACAACTCCTGGAGTTAATGATCCCGGAAACTGGACAGGCGTTTACTTCAAGGGCGTTCCTGTAACACTGAAAGCAATTCCTGAAACAGGCTATAAATTTGATCACTGGGAAGGCATAAACGGAGTAGTTAATACATCTGACACCATAACCTTTGATCCTGAGGGAAATATGGAAGTAAAAGCAGTGTTCAAGCCTGAAAATGGAGGATACAAGCTGTCTGGATATATAAGTCCTGATTTTGCATCAAACTTTGCAGATATAAAGGCAGGTTTCAAGGTAGAGGTTATAGGCAAGGAATTGTCGGCATCCACTGATTCCAAAGGCTACTTTGAAATACAAAACCTTCCGAAGAACACTGAAGGGTATAAAATTAAAATAAGCAAACCAAATTATATATTAAGAGAAATAAATAATGTTGTTATATCAGGTGATACTGTTATATCTACAGAGTCCAAACCAATAGATATGTGGGGAGGAGATATCAAGCAGGATAATGCACTTAACTTATCAGATGTTGTAGAAATTGCCAAGGCATTTAATTCTGTAAAGGGTGACCAAACTTATAATTCCGCATCGGACGTCAATATGGATAACAGTATTAACATCACCGATATGGTAATAATTGCAAAGCACTTTAATGCAACTCCGGATAGCTACGGGAGTTAAATAATTGTTATTGAACTCACGTTAATTCTTATAATAAAAATGGCTGATCCTAATAGTCTCCCGGATCAGCCATTTTGTTTTATAATGCCTCATCTATTTTTTATTTAAATTATTACCAAGCTATTATAACGAAATATCTATTTCTGAATGCTTACGAAATGATAAAACCCGCCTTGTTTTGATAACAGCTCTGTCAGGTTACCTATCTCTGCGACAACACCATCTTCCATATAAATAATCTGATCGTATTGTGCCAGTATATCTGCACTCAAATTATGTGTGATTGTAATCAGAGTCAGATCGTCAATTGCAAGCAGACTACTTTCAATCTCATAAGCTGTCTGCATATCAACCGAAGATGTTCCTTCATCTATTATGAGAATTGGTTTATTTCGGATCAACGCCCTTGCAACCGCAACACGTTGCCGCTGTCCTCCAGAAAGATTGGAACCATTTTCCCCTACCTTAGACAAAATACCGTCTGGCATACGCTCAAGGAACTGATCCACTCCACTTTTAATTAAAGCATCATCCAAATCCGTGTCAGAGAAAACATCATATAAACAAATATTTTGCTTGATGTTATCATCAAACAAGTTTATGTTCTGATGAATTACAGAAGCCATATTGTGTATTTTCTCAACATCCAGATCCCTCAAACTTGTGCCATCATATGTAATGCTTCCAGTGTAGGAAGAATAATTTCCTGTTAACAACTTTACCAATGTTGTTTTCCCACACCCACTTTTCCCGACAATCGCGTATTTTTTGCCTTTATGCAGTGTCAAACTTGCATTCATTAAAATCGGTTGATCTGGTTCATAGGCAAAGGACAAATCCCGGATTATAATACTGTCGGTGAAGGATGGTTCTAATGTCCCTGTAAATGATGTGTCCATATAATCTGCCAATTCCTCCATCCGCTTGATAACTGGGACAATACTTTTGATTTTCGGAACATTCTGCAAGATCATCATAACAGGACTTACAAATGTGCCAGAGAGTTGAATAAGTGCAACTAAAGTACCTGCGGATATATCACCTTTAATGATAAGATATGCACCGATAAACAAGCCAGAAAACTGAGTAAGATATGCAAGAATTCCCGAAATACCTTCATTTAGTGCAAACAACTTATCAGCTTGGTATTTTGCATTAGCTGTCTTATCGTTTTCATATACAAATTCTTTTTTTATGTAATTGCCTATCTGAAAGGATTTGATGACTTCGTATCCTGAGAAGAAATCCTTAAGCTTTAAAGTAAAAACAGACAGTTGTTTTGAAAGTGAGTCCTGCCTCATCTGCATGGATTTTCCCATAAGACCCGGAAGTATAAACATGACAATCATGCATCCAATAAGACACAATGCAATCAACGGGCTGATTTCAAAGAGCAAAACGAGGGTTGCAATAAACATTACAGCATATTGTAGCACCAGCAGAGATGGAATAATGTAGTTCTCTTCAATCAGTTTTATGTCGTTAGTAAATGCAGAAATATAATCTGCTGTATTGACGCTGGTAAAATCATGAACGTTTCTTTTCAATATACCGTAAAAAGCTTTTTGTCTCAACGTGATTGTCAGATTCCGGATGAGTAATTTGCTGCATAACGAATATAAGTAGCTGATAACACCCAGTACAATAATATAAACTATAGAAAACACCAGCATCCTCTGAAATGCCGACATATTACCGATTATAGCAACATCGATAACCTTTTGAAGGAGCTTTGCCAGAAATACTGCTGCCACTGAGCTAACGATATTAAGCAGTACCGTAATAGATATTATTAACTTGTTTTTCCTAAGGTATTCTTTCATAACTCGACCTCCACACATTCGATTCATATCTAATACATAATATGTATATGATACACTAATATTTGATATAAGTCAATACAATTAGATATGTATCTAATATATTTCAAAAAAAAATCCCCGCCTTTGCCGGGATTAACGTTTAGACAGTATTCGCTTTTAAGTTATAACAAAGTTTCTTCAAGTTCTCTAATCAAGTCTTGGAGGTTCTCTTTTTTTAAATGGTAATATACCTTGCCGTCCTTTTTCTCAACACCTACTAGACCACAATTTAACAGAACATTCATATGGTGGGACATAGTAGCAGCAGTCAACCCTAACTGCTGTGCTATTTCCAAGTTATACTTTGGACTGACTTTGAGCGATGATATAATCCCCAGTTTACTACTGTCACTTAATGCCTTTAGCTTGAGCAGCAACAATTCCCTGGAATTATGGCCGATTTTTCCATTTTTAATAGCCTTATCGCTAAGTAGTCCATAATAACAACTTTTTACAAATAACAGCTGTGACACAGGAAATATTAGAGTAGGATAAACTACAGAAGATTTTGAAATTGCATTCTTTAGCTCATAAAATTTATTATCACCATGATTAATTTCCAGAACATTGTACTGATCTAGAAGTTTCTCCAACGGTTTGATAACATCATTAACAGCTTTGAAATAGGCATCCATATTTGAATTTATTATTTTAATAAGCTGTGTTATATATTTCATAGGCTTCTGCATAATACGCAGCATTTTCCATTTGGCATCGGATTCAAGTACACTGCTTTCTAAATATTGAATAATGTCCTCTAAAGTATTGGGATTCCCTGTATTGGTTTCTTCATCAAAAACCGTCTTACATACATGGAATAATTGAGACTTAACCTGATCGTCTGTCAGACAGTCCAATGATGTGAACCAACTTTTATTTTCAATAATCAGCGACAAAAGTATGAGAAAGTAGTTCGAATCCTTTTCACTAAAGAAAATCGCATCTTCACTGCTTTCTACTCTGTTTTTCAGAAATACCTGAACATATTTATCAAATGTTTTAAAATGCTTTGAATAAAACTGTTCCCCGTCAATTCCTACATCCGAAAGACCCTTCTTTGTTTCCTTTTTTACTTCCTCTAAATTATAACTAACAAAAAGCAATCCCATTGTTTCAAATACTGGATCCATCTTAAAAAATGCTTTATCCGACATAGTATTCTCCTTAATACTAAACTGTTCAGTAAATAATATCTATTCGATAATCATCTAATTAATTATATGACATTGTCAGGATAATATCAAGTAATGCTGGAGCTGATACAGTAACACTACAAAAATAATAGGTCATGCAAAATAATTGTGCACAAAACTTGCATTGTGTGGCACAAAACAGTAAAATAAACTCACAGATACAAAAGTAGGAGAAAAGTATAAAAAAATTAAACAGAGGTGAAAAATGTGAAAAAGCTCTCAATACTTACATGCTCAATTTTTCTTCTTGTTCTGCTGTCCGCCTGCAGTCAGTCAGATACTTCAAGCCAAGTGTCTTCGCAAACAACCCAGAAAGCTGACAGTTCAGCTGCAGAGATGCTGACTAGTGTGAAAACAACTCAGGCTTTTGCAGATGAAAAAATACCATCAGAAGATGTTGAAGCCATCCTGAAAGCAGGCGTCAATGCACCAAGTGCAATGAATACGCAGCCCTGGCATTTTTCTGTTGTTACTGACAAGGCTGTGTTGGAAAAAATATCTGGAGATATGAGTGGAGGCATGCCAGCCGGTGGAGCTCCACCGAAGGGTGCTGTTCCACCGAAGGGTGCTGTTCCCCCAAAAGATGCCTCTCAGCAACAGGGCACACCTCCACAGGGTGAGGCCGGCAAAGTGCCGTCTGGTCCGCCTCCGGGTGCGGGGGGCACTAAGTCTGGAGCTCCAAAAGCAGGTATGGCTGATGCGCCGCTGGTCATTATTATTTCTTGTCAGGAAGGCTCTGAATTCGATGCAGGGCTCGCTTGCCAGAACATGGCTGCAGAGGCACAATTACTGGGATATGGGACAAAAATCCTTACCTCGCCCACAATCGCACTCAATGGCAGCAAGCAGGCAGAATACAAGAAGCTTCTGGGCACACCCGAGGATCAGACCTTTGTAGCGACGTTGCTGATTGGAAAAACTTCATCGTCAAATGGGAAAGTGGATAGTGTGTCAAGTGCCAGTGTCCGTAATTCTTTTTCTGATATGGTCACATATGTGAAACCATAATTATAATTAACTAAGTGATTTTACCATTAAACAAATAAGCCCTAAAAAGCCTCCGGCTGCAATTAATGCAAGCTTGGAGGTTTTTTGGCATCCGATTAAAGTCCACAGTTTGGTATTTGCTCTTTATACACTTATTTCAGTTTACAATGCTGGAGCTGAAACAATAGCACTGCAAAAATAATCGGGCATGCAAAAATCCCCAAATGCAAGCATTTGAGGATTTGATAACAATGTAAATATTATCTCTTTGAGAACTGTGGAGCTCTTCTTGCTTTCTTGAGACCGTATTTCTTTCTTTCCTTCATTCTTGGGTCTCTAGTAAGGAAGCCAGCTTTCTTAAGCACCAGTCTTAATTCTTCATCAGCCTTTAAAAGTGCTCTTGAAATACCGTGTCTGATAGCTCCTGCCTGACCTGTAAAACCACCACCGACAACTTTACAAAGTACATCGAACTTACCTACTGTATCTGTAAGAACCAAAGGTTGTTTTACTATAACCTTAAGTGTTTCCAATCCAAAATATTCATCAATGTTTCTATCATTTATAGTTACATTTCCATCTCCTGGTATAAGTCTAACTCTTGCAACAGCTTTCTTTCTTCTACCAGTTCCATAATATTGAACCTTTGCCATAAGTACTAACTCCTCCCTTCAATTAAATATCCAATTCGATAGCTTCAGGTTTCTGTGCCTGATGCTCATGTTCTGTTCCCTTATAAACCTTCAATTTTCTATACATTGCTCTTCCAAGGCTATTCTTTGGCAACATGCCTTTAATAGCAAGCTCAACAGCCCTTTCAGGTTTAGTAGCCATGAAATGCTTATACTTTATTTCCTTCATACCACCTGGGTATCCGGAATAATGTCTGTACATCTTCTGCTCAAGCTTCTTACCTGTGAGAACAACCTTTTCCGCATTCAATACGATAACATGATCACCAGTATCAACATGTGGAGTATAAGTAGGCTTATGCTTTCCTCTTAACAATTTTGCAACTTCACTAGCAAGTCTACCGAGGGGTTTGCCGCTAGCGTCAACTATCAACCATTTTCTTTCAACTTCTTGTGGCTTAGCCATAAAAGTTTTCATTATTTTTTCTACCTCCTTGACAACGAATTACGCTTCTGATTTATAGTCATCTGAATTTTAGAATGCTAAAGTAATACTTTAACTACAAAATTCTTCAGTAACGACTAAAACATAAATTCATAACACAATGAACCAATTTTAGACACTTTAATATTTTAATATTAATGCAGCAAAGTGTCAAGCTATATTTTTAATTTATCTCACTTATCCTCTATTTTTTTCATCTATTGTATCGATATCTCTCACATAATCGGCCACCATTTCATTTTTTTGATAAAATCAATGTGGATGAAATCACTTTTCTTCTAAAATCCCAAAGAAAAAACACTTTACAGGCAAAGTGTTTTCCCTTAATATTGTAATTTATTTTTATCAATAATATTGTAATTTATTTTAATCAATCTTTATGGGTATCTAAATTAAAAGTGTTAATTATCTTAATAGGTTTATCACTTTTAATCCATATTACAGAGCATACTATCTCTCATAATAGGTATACCCTCTTAGTCCATTGTCATATGCTTTCATAATTTCTCTTCTATCGCTTGCACTTATAAGTCCGTCTCTTATAGCTTCTTCAGCTTTTTCTCTAAAACTTACAAGCATGTCTTTCGGATCAAACTCTACATAAGATAAAACATCTGCCACGCTATCGCCATGGATCTCGTTTACAAAGTCAAAATTGCCATCCGGATATATTCGTACGCTTACAACATTTGTATCACCAAAAAGATTGTGCAAATCCCCCAGTGTTTCCTGGTAAGCACCTACAAGAAATACCCCAAGATAATAGTCATCCCCGTTTTTCATCTCATGCAGCGGTAAGGTGTTTCTAACATCATGCAGATCAATAAAGCGGTCAATCTTACCGTCACAGTCACAGGTTATATCAGCAATAACTGCATTTCGTTTCGGCAATTCAAGCAAACGGTGTATAGGCATTATAGGAAACAGCTGGTCAATAGCCCAACTATCCGGTATTGATTGGAAAACAGAGAAGTTGCAGTAGTATATGTCCGCTATTGCACTCTCAATGTCTTCAAGATCCGGCGGAGGGTTCTTGAGCTTTAACTTCTCCTTTGCTATCTGGCTTATGGTATTCCAGAATATCTTTTCAGACAGTGAACGTTCACGAAGGGTTATCCGCCCATGCTTAAACATTTCACGTATCTCGTCCCTGTAGTACAAGACGTCATTATAACATTCCTGGATGTTTTTAAGATTAATGTTTTTCTTAGCATCGTAAAGATTTTTGATCTGTTCCGAAGTATTATCGTCAAGCTTGTCCGGCAAATCATACTCCTGGAACTTTTCCACATCAAGCACATTAAAGAGCAATACCGAATAATACGCAACCACAGCACGGCCTGACTCGGTTACTATAACCGGGTGCTGAATGCCGCTGGGGTCTAATATTGACATAACCGCTTCAACTATATCCGTGCAGTATTCCTCAACATTATAATTACGGCTATTGGTATAATTGGTATTTGATCCATCATAATCAACCGCAAGCCCGCCTCCCAAGTCAAGGTAACCCATTGGAGCCCCTTCATTTACCAATTCGGCGTATACTCTTGTAGCTTCAAGCACAGCAGAACGTATATCCCTGATATTAGGTATCTGTGAACCCAAATGGTAGTGAAGAAGTTTTAACGAATCCAGCATTTTCTTTTCCTTTAATGTATCAACCATTGTTATGGCCTGTGAAACATTAAGTCCGAATATGCTTCTGTCTCCTCCTGATTCTGTCCAGTGGCCTCCGGCTTTTGCCGAAAGCTTAATTCTTATACCTATATTAGGTTGTATTCCTAATGCCTGGGACCGCTCCAACACTATATCAAGCTCACCTGGAATCTCTATTACAAAAAAGCATTTGTAACCCATTTTTACTGCATAAAGACCCAAATCAACGAATTCTTCATCCTTATATCCATTACAAATGAGACATGCTTCCTTATCCTTCATAAGTGAAAGTGCAGCAACCAATTCAGCTTTGCTTCCCACTTCCAAACCGTGGTGATACCTCTGACCGAACTTTGTAACTTCCTCGATAACCTGCTGCTGCTGATTAACCTTTATAGGGTACACCCCTCTATATTCACCCTTATAATTTAACTTCTTTATAGCCTCATTGAATGAATTATTCAAAAAGGATATCTGAGAATCCAGCAAATTTTCAAAACGCAATAAAACAGGCATATCAAGCCCACGTTCTTTGACACCTGAAATTATATCCATAAGGCTTATGGCAGAAGATTCACCATCTTTATAAGGGTTAATAAGCACTTCCCCCTTATCAGATATTGAAAAGTAGCCGGCCCCCCAATTTTTTATACCGTATAACTCTTCGGACTTTTCTTTTGTCCATCTTCCCAATAGTTCAGTTTTATTCATAGGTATCATTCCTTCCATACAAGCAACCAAGGAACAACTAAAATATTACTTCCGCTTTCTGCGGAAGTGTTGGTAAATTTTACCAATACTTAAGCCAGAATTATAGCGGAAGTTACATTTTAGTTATTCATAATTGCTTTTACTTATATATCACAAATTAAAAAATTAATAAATTATTTTTAAGCCTAAAGCCAACAATAACACACAGAAAACTCACTGTCAACATGCTGAAAAAAATACTTCAATAATATATTTTGGAAATGCCACTATACCATTTTAATAGTATACTTCCACAAGGTATAACCCTTGAGCCGGAGCTGTTCTTCCAGCTTTGGTCCTATCCTTACTTTCCAAAATCGAGCTCAATTCATCGGGAGCAATTTTCTCTAACCCCACATCAACTAGAGTACCGGCGATAATCCTGACCATATTGTAAAGAAATCCGTCTCCAGATACTGTTAGTTCTATAATCTTATCATTTTTTTGAAGTTCAATACCTGTCACTGTACGAACCGAATCCTTAACACTGCTTCCACTGGCCTTAAAAGCAGAGAAATCCCTTTTACCAGGTATTAAATCTGCAGCCTTTTTCATATCTTCCAGGTTTAATGGAGCCGGAACATGAAAAGCCCTGCTCCGCATTAATGCGGATGGGGCTCTGTCATTATATATTAGATACTTATATTTTTTACCCTTTGCACTAAATCTGGAGTGGAAATCCTCAGGGACTTCCTCAGAGTGAACTATGGATATATCAGGTGGAAGCAGGCAATTTACAGCAAGGAAAAACTTCTCCCCGGGAATTCTGGATTCTGTAAGAAAATTGGCTACCTGGCCATAAGCATGAACTCCTGTATCGGTTCTGCTGGCACCAATTAATTTGATATTTTCCCCTGTCAGCTTTTTAAATGCATCCTCTGCTACACTCTGAATGGCAATGGCATTCTCCTGTGATTGCCAACCATGATATCCTGTTCCGTCATATTCTATAGTAACTTTAATATTTCTCATTTCTATTTTCCAAGCATTGCAGCTCCAACTATACCTGCATCATTTCCCATTTCTGCAACTCTTATCTGAGGCTTTGGAACCGAACCTCTGCAGTATATGTCTGCATAAACCCTTTCTCTAAGAGGCTTTAAGAGGTATTCTCCCTCTTTACATACGCCTCCGCCTATTACCACAGCTTCAGGCATGAATGAATTAATTGTGTTTGAAAGCCCTTCAGCAATGTATTTTATATATTGGTCAACAACCTTCTGTCCTACGTCATCTCCCATTTTTGCCGCATCAAAAGCTGTTTTGGCATCTATATTATCCAAATTTCCCTTAATAATCTCATTAATTTTTGAGTCAGGGTTAGCTACAGCAGCTTCTCTTGTCTGCCTTATGAGTGCAGTTGCTGAAGCATATGCTTCCCAGCAGCCCTTTCTTCCGCATGTACATTGAACGCCATCAGATACAATGACCGTATGTCCTATTTCAGAACCTGCGAAATTAAATCCGCTGTAAATCTTCTTACCTATTACTATACCTCCTCCAATTCCTGTACCGAGGGTTATAGCAATAGAATCATCCACGTCCTTTGCTGCACCTGCAATGCTTTCAGCTAACGCAGCACAGTTCGCATCATTTTCCAGGTATATTGGAAGATCTATATATTTTTGCATTTCGTCTCTAACTGGTGCGTTATCAAAATTCAAATTACAGCTGTAAACAAGTATTCCCTTTTTGCTGTCCGGCGTTCCTGGCGATCCTATTCCGATGCTTTTAACATCTTTTAGTTCCAGTCCCTTGTCCTTTATAACCTTTAATGCCAGCTGTGCCATATCTTTAATAATTTCCTGATAGGATCTTTCCCTTTTTGTCGGTACACTGTCTTTATGAAGCAGCAAACCTTTCTCATCTACAATACCGGCAGCAATATTGGTGCCGCCTAAATCAATACCTACATAATACATGTTATCCTCCCTGTATATCATAAACCTTTATTGATTACGCTATATTCTCTTCTAGATTAAAGAATACTATAACTTTGACGACGAATCAATATTTATATTCATTATTTTTAATATATTAAAAGTGTTAATAATCTTACATTAAGATCTATTTTGTTACCAAGTAAACAACTATTGTACAAATAATAAATACAATAAATAATAGATAAACTTTAACATCATCTTTGCTGTAATTCAATTGCTTTAATCTCGTCCTGCCTTCTCCGCCTCTGTAGCATCTTGCCTCCATTGCCATTGCCAGCTCCTCCGCCCTCCTGAAAGCTCCTGCCAAAAGCGGTATCAGCAATGGTATGTAGCTTTTTGCCCTATTAACCAGTCCTCCCTGGTCGAATTCTGCACCCCTTGAAGCCTGTGCCTTCATCAGCTTATCCGTTTCTTCGAATAAAATAGGTATAAACCTTATAGATAGTGACATCATCATTGCTACCTCATGAACCGGAACCTTAAATCTCTTAAGTCCGCCCAACAGTCTCTCAAGAGCATCAGTGACAGTGATTGGTGTTGTGGTGTATGTAATCATTGACGAGTTTATAATAATAAGAGAAAGCCTTAAAATCATTTTCACAGTAATGCTGATTCCTTCGTATGTTATCCTGATAAAACCAAGCTCCAATGCAGTATTGCCTTTTGTTGCAACCAGATTAACTATACCGGTTACCACCATAATAAGAAAAATGGGTTTTATACTTTTTATAACATAGCTGATATGTACTTTGGTTCCTGCCAATACAATCATAGTAAAGATTACAGCCAACGCAAACTGAGTATATGAGTTGATGGCAACAAAATAAACCATTAAAATCATGGTCAATATTATTTTTGTTCTGGGGTCAGCCCTGTGTAATAGTGTATTTCCATGAACATATTGACCTAATGTTATATTTCCGATCATTATTTTACCCTCTTGTTCAAATAACCTAAAATTGCTTCTTTTGCCTCTTTTACAGTAAACACATCAGAGTTTAAATCAGGAACTTTTTCCTTTAAAAGTCTCATGAAGTATGTTATCTGTGGAACGGATAGACCTATATTTTTAAGCATATTCTCATTTTTAAATACCTCTGCTACCAAACCATCCATCTCTATCCTGCCTTTATTTAAAACAATAATTCTATCCACATATCTGGCTAAATCCTCCATACTATGGGAAACAAGTATTATTGTAGCATTATTTTCTTTTTTAAATTTTACAACCGCATCATATATTTCATCTCTGCCCTTAGGATCAAGCCCTGCCGCAGGTTCATCGAGAATCAGTACCTTAGGCTTCATTGCAAGCACACCGGCTATTGCAACCTTCCTTTTCTCTCCTCCTGAAAGATGAAATGGTGATTTTTCCAGTAAGCTTTTGTCAAGGCCAATTATATCTATAGTTTCCAGAATTTTTTCCTCAACCAGTTTTCCCTCATAGCCCTGCTTATAAAGCCCATATCCAATATCTTTCGACACAGTTTCCTCGAAAAGTTGGTGCTCAGGATATTGAAACACCAATCCTACCTGCCTTCTTATCTCTTTGATATTTTTTTTATTAACATCAATTCCATTGATATTAATGCTTCCCGAAGCGGGCACGAATATGCCGTTTAAGTGCTGAACAAGGGTTGACTTGCCCGAGCCTGTATGCCCAATTATTCCTACCGATTCACCGTCATTAATATTTAAGTTAATATCAATCAATGCATTATTTTCATATGGACTTCCAACCATATATGTATGCTTAAGATTATTAATTACTATAGCCATCTCTACCACACTCATCCATTATGACTTTAACCAATTTTAAAGCAGCTTCTTCAATATCACCAATATCTAGAGGGAGTTTTATCCCGTTTTTGTTCAATTCATAAAAGAGCTCTGTTACTTGAGGTACATCAAGTCCTAAATCTTTAATTATATCAACTTTTGAAAATATTTCATTAGGTTTGCCATCCATTATTACGGAACCCTTATCAATAACAATTACCCTGTCAAACAAGCATGCTTCTTCCATATGGTGACTTATATGGATTATTGTTATACCATACTTTCTGTTAAGTTCCCTCACTGTTTCCATCACTTCTCTACGTCCCACAGGGTCAAGCATTGAGGTGGCTTCATCCATTACAATACATTTGGGTTTCATAGCCAAGATTCCAGCAATTGCAACTCGCTGCTTCTGGCCGCCTGAAAGAAATGCAGTTTGCTGATTTGCATACCCATATAGCCCAACAGTCTTCAAAGCATTATCCACCCTATCTCGAATCTCTGTTGGAGTTATACCCAGATTTTCCGGGCCAAATGCCACATCCTCTTCAACTGAAGTTGCAACTATTTGGTTTTCCGGGTTTTGAAATACCATGCCAATGTTACTTCTTATCTCCCAGATAAATCTACTGTCTTTAGTGTCGATATTACCTATATATAAAGTTCCTTGGCTTGGCATTAATAACGCATTTAATAATTTCGCCAGGGTTGATTTTCCTGATCCATTTCTTCCTATTATTGAAATAAACTCACCCTGTTCAATCTTTAAGTTGACGCTCCTAAGTGATTCCTCTTTATTGCTTTTTCCTTTATTGTATGAATAATGAACATTCTTTAGCTCTATTCTTTTTTTATCCATTCTAATTCACTCTATCATATCTAAAATTATTTAATTGCCATTTCTAAAAGCCTCAATATGGGCATTTCTTGAAAAACCCTAATATAAAGCACTTTAGACCCGTTTACCATGGTTTAAAGTGCTCTTAAAATAGAATCTAACTTTTATATTTTGGGTTATTTACAAAACAAAGGGATTAAGAAATACTTTTATCACCTAATCCCGTTACTGTTTCGTATTTTATTAAACCAATTCTAAAATAACAACTTCTGCAGCATCTCCGCGTCTTACGCCGAGCTTGTATATTCTTGTGTAACCGCCCTTAGTATCCTTATACTTTGGAGCAATTTCATCGAATATTTTGTTTGCAAGGTTTATTGTGTTTCCATCTTTGTCTTTTACCTTGTAAACCCAGTTCATAATCAGCTTTCTGGCATGTAACCTTGAAGGATTATCAACTGCTTTTCTTTCACTCTTTTCTTCTCTTTCAACTTTCCTGTAAGTCTTGTTGTTACGTGATGTAGCAGCATTTAAAATCTTTTTGCCCGTAGGATCTAATTTTGCAGCAGTGACTTTAACATTCTTCGGTTCGAAGTTATCAGCCTCTTTTATAGCAATTGTTAATAACTTTTCAGCAATATTTTTAACTTCCTTTGCCCTTGCCAGTGTGGTTTCAATTTTACCATACTCGAACAATGATGTTACGAGACCTTTTAAAACTGCTTTTCTTTGGTCCGTAGCGCGTCCGAGTTTCCTTTGTAATGGCATTTAATTTACCTCCCTTACCTTTAATCAACAGGTCTTGTATATATCTACAAGATGCTTCATATATTTTATTTCGAATTATTCTTCACTTGGTGCCAAGGCTAACCCAAGTGCACTGAGTTTCTGCAGAACTTCTTCAAGAGACTTTCTTCCGAGGTTTCTGACCTTCATCATATCCTCTTCTGTCCTGTTTGTAAGATCTTCTACAGTGTTAATTCCTGCACGCTTCAAACAGTTATATGATCTAACTGAGAGATCGAGTTCTTCGATAGTCATCTCAAGAACCTTTTCCTTCTTAGTCTCTTCCTTTTCGACCATAATTTCTGTATGTTTAGCCTGATCGGACAAATCTATGAACAGATTTAAATGTTCACTAAGTATCTTTGCTCCAAGGCTTATCGCCTCATCCGGCTTAATACTTCCGTTTGTCCATACTTCAAAAGTCAGCTTGTCATAATCAGTAACCTGGCCAACACGTGTATTTTCAACTGTGTAATTCACTTTCCTGACAGGAGTGTAAATTGAATCAACAGGTATAATACCTATAGGCTGTCCAGGCTGCTTATTCTTCTCAGCCGGTACGTATCCTCTGCCTTTGTTCAGGGTCAACTCAATGTAAAGCTTGTGGTCTCCATTGAGGGTAGCTATATGAAGATCAGGGTTTAATATTTCAACATCCGCATCTGCAGTTATATCACCAGCAGTAACAGGACCTTCCCCTTCAGCTTCTATATAAACTATCTTTTGACCTTCGCTGTGCATTTTTAAAGATAATCCTTTTATGTTGAGGATAATCTCTGTAACATCTTCAACAACTCCAGGTACTGTTGAGAATTCATGCAGTACCCCATCTATCTTGATGGATGTAACAGCCACCCCAGGCAATGAAGATAATAAAATCCTTCTTAATGAATTACCCAGAGTAGTACCATATCCTCTTTCCAGTGGTTCTACCACAAACTTTCCATAGGAACTATCTTCACTAATTGTAATGCACTCAATCTTTGGCTTTTCTATTTCGATCAACCTAAAACCCTCCTTTTTGTCTTTAATTTGTTAATGAGGGCAACTGATTCTTTATCTCTTAATAGTCTAATTTAAAATCCATAGGTCCCCGACTTATCATTTCAGTTGCTATATCCAACGATTCTTAAAGTTTATAAACTATTATTTAGAATACAACTCAACAATCAAGTGTTCTGCAATCGGTAAATCTATGTCTTCTCTCGCAGGAATTGCAGCTACTTTACCAACCATACTTTCACGGTCAAACTCAAGCCACTTAGGAATTGTTGTTCTTCCTACAATTTCGCTAATAGCTTTAAATTTTTCAGAGCTTCTGCTCTTTTCCTTTAAAGCTATAACATCTCCTACTTTGAGAAGATATGAAGCAATATTCACTTTCTTTCCATTAACAGTGAAATGTCCATGATTAACAAGTTGTCTTGCTTCAGGTCTTGACGTAGCCAATCCTAATCTGTAAACTGTGTTGTCAAGTCTGCTTTCTAATATTTGGAGAAGGTTTTCACCAGTAATACCTTTTTTCTTGGAAGCAAGTTCAAAATATTTTCTGAACTGTCCTTCAAGAATTCCATAATATCTTCTTGCTTTCTGCTTTTCACGGAGCTGTAATCCGTATTCAGAAAGCTTCTTCTTCTGCTGTCCATGCTGTCCAGGAGCATAAACCCTTCTCTTAATTGAGCATTTATCTGTATAGCATCTTTCACCCTTAAGTAAAAGTCTTTCACCTTCTCTTCGGCAAAGCCTACAAGATGCACCAGTGTATCTTGCCATTTAATTCTACACCTCCAGTATAATAATCGAGACAGGCAACATCTATAATCATTTTGACTATGCTGCCGTATATTTTCTATTAAACTCTTCTTCTTTTTGGTGGTCTGCAACCATTGTGAGGAATCGGAGTAACGTCCTTTATTAAACTAACTTCAAGGCCAGCAGCTTGCAAAGCTCTAATAGCTGCTTCTCTTCCCGCACCAGGTCCCTTTACATAAACTTCTACAGACTTTAATCCATGTTCCATAGCTGCTTTTGAAGCAGTTTCAGCTGCCATTTGAGCGGCATATGGTGTGCTCTTTCTGGATCCTCTAAAACCCAGTCCACCCGCACTAGCCCATGACAAAGCATTTCCAGTAGCGTCAGTGAGTGTAACTATTGTATTGTTGAATGTTGATCTGATATGTGCCTGACCGCGTTCAACATGTTTACGTTCTCTTCTTTTTCTGGTCGTTCTTTTTGCACCAGCGGTTTTAACTGCCATTTTATTCTTCAACCTCCTTATTCAATATTACTTTTTCTTGTTAGCGATAGACTTCTTAGGTCCTTTTCTTGTTCTCGCATTATTCTTAGTATTCTGTCCTCTTACAGGAAGTCCCATTCTATGTCTACGTCCTCTATAACATCCAATTTCAATAAGTCTCTTGATGTTTAAAGCTATTTCTCTCCTTAAATCACCTTCAACCTTGTAATCCTTGTCTATTATTTCTCTTAATTTGCTTATTTCGTCGTCAGTCAAGTCTCTGACTCTTGTGTCTGGATTTATCCCAGTTTCTTTTAGAATTTCATTTGACTTTGGTCTGCCTATACCAAAAATATAAGTTAGCCCAATTTCTACTCTTTTTTCCCTGGGTAAATCAACTCCGGCAATACGAGCCATCTTTTTACACCTCCGTTAAATTCAATCAAGTTCAATAATCTAGCTACTATGATAACTTTCTTAATAAAATTAATTTCCGGACATGATAACCATCATGCAGCCGCTCCTTCATAAATTTTTTTTAAGAAAGTTTTACACAATTTATATTTATCCAAAATTAGCCTTGCTTTTGCTTATGTTTTGGATTTTCGCAAATAACCATAACTCTGCCTTTTCTTTTAATTATCTTGCATTTTTCGCAAATTTGTTTTACTGACGGTTTTACCTTCATTTTTATGCTCCTCCTTAAATTATTTAGCTCTCCAAGTTATTCTACCCCTTGTTAAATCATAGGGTGAAAGCTCTATAACTACTTTATCACCAGGAAGAATTCTTATAAAATTCATTCTTAATTTTCCAGATATATGGGCAAGTACCTTGTGTCCATTATCCAATTCCACCTGAAACATCGCATTTGGTAATGCTTCTATTATCTTACCTTCTACTTCTATTACATCTTCCTTAGACAATATTAAAACCTCCTTATCAAATCACTTTTCCGTTATCTTTCCTGTTATTGTTGAGGATCTTCTAAAGCCCTTCTGACTTCAGAATTGGTAACATTCATATTATTCAAAAGTTTCTCATTCAGCGGCTTTATAACTTCCTCAGTAATTATAAGGTGCTTTACTTTCTTTCTTTTGGGTTTTTCTATTTTTCTAAGGTCGCCGTCGGAGATATACACATATGATTCGTCCGGAATACTTATAATAATAAATTTCTTACCGGCATCCCGCCCAGCTTTTGAATAAACTACCTGACCTATTATATATTCCAAGGAATTCACCTCTTTAATGCTGTCGTATTTTAAACTTTCCTGCACTTCTAAGGTGTTTCCGTAATAATCATAGGTTCGCCTTCTGTAACAATGATCGTATTCTCATAATGAGCCGACAAACTGTTATCTAAAGTTACAACGGTCCATTTATTTTCAAGCAATTTTACGTTATAATCTCCTGCATTCACCATAGGTTCTATAGCTAGTGCCATACCAGGCACAATCCTCGGATTTGCACCTTTGAAACTGTAGTTAGGAATTTGCGGCTCTTCATGCATCTCTGTTCCTATGCCATGACCGACATAATCCCTTACCACAGAATATCCGTTACACTCAACATAATCCTGTATAGCAGCTGATATATCTCGTATCCTCTTGCCTACTACGGCGTTTTTAATACCTTCATAGAAGCTTTGTTTAGTAACATCAATCAAATGTTGTGCTTCCGCAGTAACAGTACCTACCGGAAAAGTTCTCGCTGCATCAGAGTGAAATCCGTTAAAATAGACCCCAATGTCAACACTAATAATATCGCCATCTTTTAAAGCTCTTAAACCGGGAATGCCATGTACAACTTCATTATTTACAGAAGCACATATGCTTCCCGGATAATCAACTGCTCCTCTAAAGGGTGCCTTATATCCTAAAAATGAGGGTATTGCACCGCATTTCCTGATATAATTCTCAGCAATTTTGTCCAGGTCTAAAGTTGTTACACCTGGCTTAACCGCCTCTTGAATCCTTATGAGGGCGTTAACCAATATATCGCTTGACTTTTTCATTAGTTCTATTTCAGCTTTAGATTTTTGAATACTCATCTGTCATACACCCAATACCTTTATAACAGCTTTTGATGTTTCTTCAATCTCTTCTTTTCCAATTACAGTAAGTATCTTACCTCTTTTAGAATAGAAGTCTATCAATGGTTCTGTTTGTTCATGGTATGTCTTAAGCCTACTAATTACAGTTTCTTCCTTATCGTCATCCCTCTGTATGACATTTGTATTACAATTATCACAAATGCCATCTACCTTAGTGGGATTGAAAACAATATGATATGTTGCTCCGCAATTAGGGCAAACTCTTCTTCCAGACATCCTTTTAATTATTTCCTCATCAGCAACATGGATATTTACAACATGATCCATATCTGTTCCTATCTCAATAAGTGTCTTTTCAAGATATTCTGCTTGAGGAATGGTCCTTGGAAATCCATCAAGAATAAAACCATTTTTACAGTCGTCCTGTATAAGCCTGTCTTTGACAATGCTTATAGTAAGTTCATCAGGTACAAGCATACCTTTATCGATGTATTCCTTCGCTTTTATTCCCAGTTCAGTTCCATTTATCATATTGTTTCTAAATATATCACCTGTCGATATGTGAGGTATGCACAACTTTTGTGAAAGTTTCTTTGCCTGTGTACCCTTACCTGCTCCAGGAGCCCCCAATAAAATCAATCTCATAGTTCTATTCCTCCATTACCAAAACACCATTAGATACTCTCTCTATATATTATTCAAGGAATCCTTTATAATGCCTCATAAGCATTTGTGATTCCATCTGTTTAATTGTATCTAATGCAACCCCAACCAAAATCAGGACTGATGTACTTCCAAACCACACATTAGCTAATCCAGTTGCATTCTGTAAAACTATTGGCAATACAGTTACAACTGCAAGGAATAATGCTCCAAACCATGTTACTCTGTTTAATACCCTTGAAATATAATCAGAAGTTGGTTTACCTGGTCTTATTCCCGGTATAAACCCGCCGTTCTTTTTCATATTGTTTGCAAGCTCAATAGGATTAAACACAATCATGGTATAGAAGAATGTGAAGAACATAATCAGTACTGAGTATAAAAGAGCATACCAGACGCTGCCTGATGAATTCTTAAAGAAATTTACAAACCAGTTGTTTGCGTCTGCAAAGAAAAAGCTTATAATCTGTGATGGGAACATCATAATAGACATAGCAAATATTATCGGAATAACACCTGCCATATTTACCTTTATAGGAATATGAGTGCTCTGTCCGCCATAAACTTTTCTTCCAACTACTCTTTTTGCATATTGTACAGGTATTCGCCTTTCAGCCTGTGATACCCATACAACAGCTGCGATCATTGCTAAGAACATTACTAAAATAGCAACTATCTTAACCAATGCCATTAGAAAATTACCTTCAGTCATACCAGCTTTTCCTATGTTTATTAACGCAGCAAATGCTGAAGGACCGTTTGAAACTATACCTGCAAAGATCATCAGTGATATACCATTTCCTATACCGTGCTCTGTGATCTGCTCACCAAGCCACATAAGGAATGCCGTACCCGCTGTAAATGTAAAAGTTATTGTAATAAAGCTTAATACACCTGAATTAACAACCGCACCTTTAATTCCGAAATACAGACCTACAGCCTGTATAAACGCAAGTAAAACGGTTCCATATCTGGTGTATTGGGCAATAATTTTTCTTCCTTCTTCGCCTTCCTTGGCTAATTGCTCCAGCTTCGGAATAGCGACCGTCAACAACTGCATTATGATTGACGAGTTGATATATGGTGTAATACTCATTGCAAATATCGTTGCGAGCTTAAAGGCTCCGCCTGATACTATATCAAAAAACCCGAAAAGTTGTCCGCCTTGTTCAACCAACCTCTGGAACTCAGCCGGATTCAAACCCGGAACAGGTATATGGGAACCAACTCTATAAACAAGCAAAAGACATACTGTGAATATAAGTTTTCTTTTTAAATCGGGAATCTTCCAGGCATTTCTCAATATTTCCAACATGCCCATATTATACCACCTCGACCTTTCCCCCTGCAGCTTCTATCTTTTCAGAAGCACTCTTTGTAAACTTAGCTGCCTTAACAGTAAGCTTCTTGTTTAACTCACCGTTACCCAATATAGCTACACCATCGTTTACTTTTTTAACCAAACCGTTCTCCTGTAAAAGCTCCAAAGTAACTGTTGATCCATTTTCAAATGCATTCAAATCGGAAACATTTACTTCAGCATACACTTTAGCAAAGTTTTTATTATTGAAGCCTCTCTTAGGTAACCTTCTGTATAACGGCATCTGACCGCCTTCAAAACCAGGTCTAACTCCGCCGCCAGCACGTGCGTTCTGACCTTTATGACCCTTTCCAGCTGTTTTACCGTTTCCACTACCTGGACCTCTACCTTTTCTCATTGCTACTTTCGTTGAGCCTGGTGAAGGTACTAATTCGAAAAGTTTCATATCTTACACCTCCTCTTATATTTCTTCAACTGCCACAAGATGAGAAACCTTTTTAACCATTCCTCTTATCTGAGGATTATCTTTTTGTTCAACTACACTTCTTATTTTCTTTAAGCCAAGAGCTTTTACTGTAGCAACTTGGTCTTCTTTAGCTTTATTTATGCTTCTTACTAATGTAATTTTTAATTTACCAGCCATGTTTGCTACCCTCCTAGCCCAGTATTTCTTCAACGGTTTTACCCCTAAGCTTAGCTACCTCTTCTGCTGTTCTTAGCTGTGATAAACCGTTTATAGTTGCATTAACCATGTTTATCGGGTTATTTGATCCTAATGATTTAGTTCTGATATCATGTATACCAGCTAATTCAAGAACCGCTCTTACAGGACCACCAGCTATAACTCCTGTACCTTCGCTGGCAGGCATTAGAAGAACTCTTCCTGCACCATACTCACCTGTTGATTCATGTGGTATAGTTGTTTCAACTAGAGGAACCTTTATAAGGTTCTTCTTAGCATCTTCAATTCCTTTTCTTATCGCATCAGGAATTTCTGCTGCTTTTCCAATTCCGCTTCCTATATGTCCATTTTCATCTCCGACAACAACAAGTGCACTGAAACGAAAATTTCTACCACCTTTAACAACCTTAGTAACACGACCTATATTTACTACCTTTTCTTTAAGGTCTAATGAATTCGCATCAATTCGTTGCAATTTTTGTCCCTCCTTCTATTAAAATTCCAAGCCTGCTTCTCTTGCAGCTTCTGCAAGCTCTTTTACTCTACCATGATACAGGTATCCACCTCTATCAAAAACAACCTTATGGATTCCTTTTGCTTTGGCTTTAGAAGCTATAAGCTTGCCAACTTCAATAGCCGCTTCCTTGTTCCCACCAAACTTAAATTTTCCTTTTAAAGACTCGTCAAGGGTTGATGCTGCAACAAGTGTATTTCCGTTTGCATCATCTATAATCTGTGCATATATATGATTTAGACTTCTAAATACATTCAACCTTGGGCGTTCAGGAGTACCTTTAATTTTTTTACGTACCCTTAAATGCTTTCTTAGTCTTATTTTATTAGTGTTAGGCTTATTTATCATTAAAGTTCACTCCTTTCTTATTTTTTACCTTTTCCGCCGGTCTTACCTTCTTTACGTCTGATAACTTCAGTTTCATACTTAATACCTTTACCCTTATATGGTTCAGGCTCTCTCTTTTCTCTTATCTTCGCAGCAAACTCACCAACTGCTTGCTTATCGATACCTTTTACAATTATTTTGTTTTGAGCAGGCACTTCAACTGTTATGCCTGCAGGCTCTTCCATTTCAACAGGATGTGAGTAGCCGAGGGTAAGAACCAGTTTCTTTCCCTGCTTAGCTGCCCTGTAACCTACCCCGTTTATTTCAAGACCCTTCTCAAATCCATTTGTTACACCTTCAACCATGTTGTTAATAAGGGTTCTTGTAAGTCCGTGCAATGCTTTATGCATTTTTTGCTCGGAAGGTCTTGTTACATTTATTTCATTATTTTCTATCTTAATTATCATATCCTTATGGAACTCTTTTGTCAAAGTTCCTTTTTGGCCTTTAACCGTAACTAAGTTGTTCTCAGCAACTTTTACGTCTACACCTTTAGGTATAGCTATCGGCATTCTGCCTATTCGTGACATTTTCTTTCCTCCTGTTCTTAAATTATGAGCCTTAGCCCTTTTCAGAATTATTTTATATTACCATACAAAAGCCAGTACTTCTCCGCCTATTCCCTGAGATCTAGCTTTTTTGTCTGACATAATCCCTCTTGATGTAGAGATTATTGCGATTCCTAAGCCACCCAATACTTTAGGAAGTTCATCCTTACCGGCATATACCCTTAATCCTGGTTTGCTTATTCTCTTAATTCCTGTTATTACACCGCTTTTGCTTGGTGTATATTTTAAAGCCAATCTGATTATGCCTTGCTTACCGTCTTCTATTTCTTCAATATTCCTCACAAATCCTTCTTCCAATAAAATTCCTGCTATTGCTTTCTTTATATTTGAAGCTGGAATATCAACAGACTCATGTTTTGCAGAACTAGCATTTCTTATTCTGGTTAACATATCAGCTATTGCGTCTGTAATTTGCATATGTTAAACCTCCTTCCAAATTTTCTGGTTACCAACTTGCTTTCTTTACGCCAGGTATTTGACCCTTATATGCCAATACTCTGAAGCATAGACGACAAATACCGAATTTCCTTATATACGCATGCGGTCTTCCGCATAATTTACATCTATTGTAAGCTCTTGTTTTAAACTTGGGAGTTTTTTGTTGCTTCAAAATCATCGCTTTTTTTGCCACGCTTAGGTCCCCTCCTTATCATGCACGGCTGAATGGCATGCCCATCAGCTTTAACAACTCTTTCGCTTCTTCGTCGCTTTTTGCTGTTGTAACAAATGTTATATCCATGCCTCTCATCTTATCAATTTTATCATACTCAATTTCAGGAAATATCAACTGATCTGTAACACCTAATGAATAGTTACCTCTTCCGTCAAAAGAATTGTTGGATACTCCTCTGAAGTCTCTTACTCTTGGCATTGCAATATTAAACAATTTATCTACAAACTCATACATTCTTTGCCCACGAAGTGTTACTTTACATCCGATATTCATACCTTCTCTTAATTTGAAAGCCGCTACAGACTTCTTCGCCTTAGTTATAAAAGGTTTCTGTCCTGTTATAGCAGTCAAATCATTAACAGCCGCATCTATAGCCTTAGGATTTTCCTTAACGTCTCCTACGCCCATATTAATTACAACTTTTTCAATCTTAGGAATCTGCATTGCACTTTTAAATTTGAATTTGTCCTGTAATGCTGGAACAACTTCTTTAACATATTTTTCTTGCAATCTAGTCATTCACCAATTACCTCCTTTCGAACAGAGTTTAAACGTTATCTATAAACTCATTACATTTTTTGCAAACCCTTACCTTATGTCCATCTTCAAGCTTCTGTTTTCCAACTCTTGTACGTTCTCCGCACTTTGGACATACAACCATAGCCTTTGATGCATATATAGGGCTTTCCTGATGAATTATTCCGCCCTGCTGGTATCTTCCTCTTGGCTTCTTATGCTTAACGCTCATATTCACGCCTTCAACAAGAACCATACCTTTATCTGAAAGAACCTTTAATACTTTTCCTTTTTTACCTTTATCGCCGGTTTTTCCTTCACCGCCTGACAATATATAAACAGTATCTCCTGTTTTTATATGTGCAACTTTCTTATTTTCCAATTTAAGCCGCCTCCTCCCTTATAGAACTTCCGGTGCGAGGGACAATATTTTCATGAAATCTTTATCCCTTAATTCCCTAGCAACTGGACCAAATATACGTGTTCCTCTTGGGTTTTTGTCTTCTTTGATTATAACTGCTGCATTTTCATCGAATTTTATATATGAACCGTCATTTCTTCTTACGCCTTTTCTTGAACGAACAATAACGCATTTAACAACGTCACCTTTTTTCACAACACCACCGGGTGTTGCATTTTTAACCGAAGCTACAATGATATCACCTATATTGGCATATTTTCTCCATGAACCACCGAGAACCTTTATGCACATAATTTCTTTTGCTCCAGTGTTATCAGCAACTCTTAGTCTTGATTGGACTTGAATCATATCTAATACCTCCTTCCCATGACTTACTGTGCTTTCTCGATAACTTCAACAAGTCTCCATCTCTTTTCCTTGCTTAATGGTCTAGTCTCCATAACCTTAACTCTATCGCCTATATTGCACTCGTTATTTTCATCATGTGCTTTTAATTTATATGTTCTTTTAACTATCTTTCCATACAGCGGATGTTTAACACTGTTTTCTATAGCTACAACGATGGTTTTATCCATCTTGTTACTTACTACTTTACCAATCCTTGTTTTTCTAAGTGCTCTTTGATCCAATTTATTTACCTCCCTTCAGGGTCTTTTATTTATCAGTCCCTTTCAATTGCCTTTCACGTATTATTGTCTTCACACGAGCAATTGATTTCTTAACATCCCTTAACTTCATTGGATTTTCAAGCTGGTTAGTTGCAAGCTGAAACCTTAATTTAAACAGTTCTGCTTTTAAATCCTTTTCTTCTTTTTCTAATTCAGCCTGAGTTCTTTCTCTCAAATCACTAGCTTTCATTTGCTTCACCGTCCATTTCATCGCCGCGGGCCACAAATTTACACTTAATCGGAAGCTTATGCATTGCAAGTCTTAATGCTTCTCTTGCAGTTTCCTCCGCTACGCCTGCGATTTCGAATAATATCCTGCCAGGTTTAACTACTGCTACCCAATACTCCGGTGAACCTTTACCACTACCCATACGTGTTTCTGCTGGTTTTTTGGTTACAGGTTTATCAGGGAATATCTTAATCCAAACCTGACCACCTCTTTTTATATACCTTGTCATAGCTATTCTGGCTGCTTCTATCTGATTGCTTGTTATCCAAGCTGGCTCAAGAGCCTGCAAACCGAATTCGCCGTTTGAAACCTTTATACCTCTGGTTGCTACACCAGTCATTCTACCTCTATGAACTCTTCTACGTTTAACTCTCTTTGGCATTAACATTAGCGATCTCCTCCTTCCACTTTCTTCTTAGCAGCAGGAAGAACTTCACCTTTATATATCCAAACCTTAACACCAATTTTACCATATGTTGTATTTGCTTCTGCAAATCCATAATCGATATCTGCTCTTAAAGTCTGGAGTGGAATTGTTCCCTCATGATAATGTTCAGTTCTTGCAATTTCAGCACCGCCCAAACGGCCTGCTACAGCAGTTTTTATTCCTTTTGCACCAAGCTTCATTGTTCTTGACATTGCCTGCTTCATTGCTCTTCTGAAAGAAATTCTCTTTTCTAGCTGTGTAGCTATATTTTCAGCTACTAATTGAGCATCCATGTCAGGTGTTTTAATTTCAGTGATGTTAATTAAAACACTTTTTCCGGTCATTTTTTCAACTTCTTTTCTGAGTTCCTCAATACCTGTACCGCCTTTACCTATTACAAGGCCTGGCTTAGCAGTATTAACATTTATTTTAACTTTACTTGCAGCTCTTTCGATTTCTATTCTTGATACACCGGAAGAGTACAATTTGCCTTTTATGAACTTTCTGATTTTAACGTCTTCCACTAAAAGATCGCTGAAATCCTTATCACTTGCATACCATTTGGTATCCCAATCTTTAATTATTCCGATTCTTAAACCGTGTGGATTAACTTTCTGGCCCATTCTTCAACCTCCTTTTCCTTTATTCTTTTTCCTTTAATACTACAGTTATATGACTTGTTCTTTTATTGATTCTATTTGCTCTTCCCTGAGCTCTAGGCATAATTCTTTTTAATGTAGGTCCTTGAGTTGCATAAGCTTCAGCTACATATAAGTCTTCCTTATCAAGTCCGTTATTTGTTACAGCATTTGCTTCAGCAGACTTCATAAGCTTTAATAATATACTGGAAGCAGCTTTTGGTGTAAATCTCAATATACCGTATGCCTCTTCAAGATTCTTATTTTTTATCAAATCAATAACAATCTTAACTTTTCTTGATGATATACGAGCATATTTAAGCACTGCTCTACCCTCATCTTTTCCTATTCCCAAAGCCTTTCTTTCTCTCTTTGACAAGATTACAGGCTTTTTATTTTTTCTATGAACAGAACTGTAAGTTTCAAGAAGTTGTTCTTTATCCTTAAGAAGTTCATCTTTTGATCTTATCTGTCTTTCCAACCGGAATTCCTCCTTTCAAAGCTATCTTGCATTTATACAGCACTCTTATCTTCCACCGCTGGATTTTTCATTTTTTCCTGCATGTCCTTTATATGTTCTAGTTGGAGCAAATTCACCTAATTTGTGACCAACCATATCTTCCGATACAAACACTGGTACGTGCTTCTTACCATCATGAACAGCAATTGTATGACCAACCATCTGTGGAAATATAGTTGAAGCTCTTGACCATGATTTGAGTACCTTCTTTTCATTCTTATCATTCATATCTTCAATTCTTTTAAGAAGTTTGGCATCAACATACGGTCCCTTTTTCAAAGATCTGCTCATTTATTATAATCCTCCCTTCATAAGTAAACTGTTTACTTATGCCTAATGACCTATAAAACAATTACTTCTGGTTTCTTCTCTTAACTATGAACTTATCGCTCTTGTTTTTCTTCTTTCTAGTTTTAAGACCGAGAGTTGGTTTACCCCAAGGAGTTACCGGACTAGGTCTACCTATCGGAGATTTACCTTCTCCACCACCGTGAGGGTGATCACATGGATTCATAACAACACCGCGTACTGTTGGTCTAACACCCATCCATCTTTTTCTTCCTGCTTTACCGATGGATATGTTTTCATGCTCAATGTTGCTTACCTGACCGATAGTTGCTTTACAATTCATTCTTATCATTCTTACTTCGCCTGAAGGAAGTCTTACCTGTGCATAATCTCCTTCTTTAGCCATAAGCTGTGCTACATTTCCTGCTGCTCTAACCAGCTGTCCGCCTTTACCAGGCTTTAATTCTATATTGTGAATCAAAGTACCAACCGGCATATTAATGAGCTTAAGTGAGTTACCTGGTTTGATATCAGCATTTTCGCCTGATTCAACAATATCTCCTACTTTTAATCCAACTGGTGCAATTATATATCTCTTTTCACCATCAACATAGTGAAGAAGTGCTATATTTGCTGTTCTGTTTGGATCGTACTCAATTCCTGCAACCTTTGCCTTTATACCGTCTTTATCTCTTTTAAAATCTATGATTCTGTACTTTTGTTTTGCACCGCCACCTATATGACGAACTGTTATCCTACCGTATGCGTTTCTTCCGCCCCTCTTCTGCAATGGAGCTAGCAATGATTTTTCAGGTTCTGTTTTTGTTATTTCATCAAAAGCTGAAACAGTCATGAACCTTCTTGCCGGAGTAGTAGGACTAAACTTTTTAACTGCCATCTCTTCTCACTCCTTACTAAACATTAGTTATTGACCTACACCAAACTCTTCAATACTAGTTTTGTACTTTTTACCTGGATTCTTCAGGACGCCGCCTTTATCAAGGTAAGCACCTGGTGTATATGTCTTCTTTTCCCTGATTACTCTGCCCTTTTCATCAACCTTGTACTTAACTTTGCCATTTACTTTCTTAATTACCATAACTGGCTGGCCCTTTTTGTCAACTACAGGTTTTCCTTCTTTATCAACCTTCTGTATCTTCTCAGGAACCCTTACAAACTTTTCCTTTGGTCCTGCAGGCTCTACATCAATTTTGACTATAGCCTTTTTCCAATCTGGTCTTGGGCCCTGATGCACACCCATTCTCTTAACTTTTCCTTCATAACTTGCTGTATTAACCTTGAGAACCTTAACCTGGAACAACTTTTCTACTGCGTATTTAACTTCAGTCTTTGTTGCATCCGGAGCTACTATAAAGGTGTACTTTCCTTCACTCAATCCATCATTGGATTTCTCTGTGATATATGGTCTTAAAATAATATCCTCAGCACTTCTCATTATGCGTACACCTCCTCTACTTTAGCTACTGCTTCCTTAGTAATTATGCACTTTTCATACTTTAAGAGATCAAATACATTAATTGTATTTACATATGCTGTTTTAACGCCTGGAATGTTTCTAGCAGCTCTTGCTACTAAATCACTGTCATCTGATAAAACTATAAGTGCACTTTTGTCAATCTTGAGACTATCTAAAATCGAAGCCATTTTCTTTGTTTTACCATCTTCTACAGCAAGATTATCAAGTACTAATATATCATTATCAACTACCTTTGAAGATAATGCTGACTTTAACGCGAGTCTCTTAACCTTCTTAGGTATTGTGTAACTATAGCTTCTAGGTTTTGGTCCAAGAACGATACCGCCCTTTATCCACTGAGCTGAACGGATACTTCCCTGTCTTGCTCTACCAGTTCCTTTTTGTCTCCATGGCTTCTTACCACCGCCACGAACTTCACTCTTTGTCTTTGTAGATTGAGTCCCTTGTCTCCTGTTAGCTAATTGGTTCAATACCGCAATATGCATAACCTGAACGTTTGGGTCAATTCCGAATACAGAATCCTGTAATTCTATATTTCCTACAACTTCACCACTCATATTATATAAATCAACCTTAGGCATTTCATTTCCTCCCTTCCTAGTTCGTTTTATCAAGCTTTAACAGTTTCCTTAATGTAGAGCAATCCGCCTTTTGGTCCTGGAACAGCTCCCTTAACAAGAAGGAGATTCTTTTCACCATCTACTCTTACAACATCAAGGTTCTGAACAGTAACCTTATCCACACCCATATGACCTGGCAACTTTTTACCTTTGAAAACACGTGCCGGGTTGGTGTTGGCACTCATGGAACCAACTCTTCTGTGATACATGGAACCGTGGGTTTCTTTACCACCCTTTTGTCCGTATCTTTTAATTGTTCCCTGGAAACCTTTACCCTTTGATATACCGGATATATCAACACGAACTCCATTTTCGAACATATCGCTTACTTTTATTTCCTGACCGATTTCGTAGGTCTGCATATCAGGTACTTTTATTTCCCTAAGATATTTTTTAGTTGCTACCTTTACTTTACCGAACTGTCCTTTATCAGGTTTGTTCAGTCTCTTTTCGCTGGCATCAACGAATCCTATTTTCAAGGCATCATATCCATCATTATCTACTGTCTTCTTCTGAACAACAGCACATGGTCCAGCTTGGATAACTGTTACCGGAATAAGCAAACCATCTTCATTAAAGATTTGTGTCATTCCTAATTTAATTCCTAGAATTGCTTTTTTCATTTTCTTCCCTCCTGTGGTTATTGGTTCATACTTAACCAGTACGAACTTGACCTTATTGACTAGAAGCCGTTATTACAGCTTTATTTCTATATCAACTCCTGCCGGTAAATCCAATCTCATAAGTGCATCTACTGTTTTTGGAGTTGGCAGTAATATGTCAATCAATCTTTTATGAGTTCTCATTTCGAACTGCTCACGGGAATCCTTATACTTATGAGGCGCCCTCAATATAGTGATTATTTCTTTTTCTGTCGGTAGTGGCACCGGTCCAGATACTTTCGCACCAGTTCTTTTAGCAGTATCAACTATTTTTTCGGCTGATTGATCAAGAACCTGATAGTCGAACGCTTTTAGACGAATTCTTATTTTTTGCTTGTTTGCCATTACAAAAGCCTCCTTTTAATTACTCAATTTGTTACTTACAACAAGCATTAATCTGTACACTATGCCGGGTGTTTCATACCTTAACATATAAAAACCCAGAAATTATAAGGCCTAAAAGGCAATATAACCTGGGCTGTACTCCAATACACAAACACAAAACTGCTATTTGCAAAATGTACAGTGACTTGTCGCCCGGTTTCATGAATCGGACATTCTCTGCTGAAGTTACCTGCTTCATCTGAGCAGCAATCTCCAGTTTCATCGTATGTCATGTCACAACGTTTAATATTTTACTATAATATTTGCAAATATGCAAGGTTTTTTTATAATTTTTTATTTAATTTTTAATTTGATTTTTATTTTAATTTTAAGTGACTAATCTTAACTAAATTAAAAGTGATAAATCTATTACATTTGTCTTAAGCAAATCTATTAAAATCAGTTAATCTTGCTATTTGTCTATCACAAAATAATGTTAAACCGTTCGTTATTTTGCTCTGACAAATGTAAGATTATTAACACTTTTAATATAAAAACTCTTTATCTGGCTACATTGAAGTATGCAGTTTTCACTATCTGCAACTATACAGATTCTTATTCTTTCTGTCATTCTTTTTCTGGTACATAAGCCTATCACTGATTTCGATGTAATCTTTTACCTGTTTTCCCGCTTCCGGCTGCAGGATCTGATATCCATAACTTGCAGTAATACAGAATTCCAGTAAATTATCCCTGCGCAAAAGATCCAATATGATTGTAAACCGTTTTATAAAGTCGTCAAATATCTCCTGCGAATAATCATTAGCAATAATATAAAACTCATCACCACCAACTCTGGCAACAAGTTCGTTTTGACGAAAAGCCTTCTTCAGTGCGTTGGATAGAAGTACGATCGCCTGATCTCCAACTGAATGCCCATAATTATCATTTATATATTTAAGACCATCCATATCCATAACCATAAAAAGCATTTCTTTCTGATTTTGAACAGCGTTCTGATAGATGTCCTCTGAAAGAAGCTCATATCCTCTCCTGTTGTAGGCACCGGTCAATTGGTCTCTGATATTTAGCTCCTCCAGATTGGATATTAGTGAATTGATCTTATTCTTGTTTAACATAGCCTCCATCGCTGTTGCCAAATTTACTGCAAACAATGCAGCAAAACTGGTAGAAGTGGCATGATTTTTGTACGAGATTGTCAAATACCCAAACAGATGCTTCTCAAAATGTATATCAATAAATTGACATATTATCGGCTCATCCTTGAAGCTACTTATATCAAGTATATCTTTTGCTGGAATGCAAAAGTCCTCCTTATATATAGGTTCTTTTGGATTGGTACGGTCTACGGAAGCCGCCACATAAATTGTATCTGTAACCATCTCGATTGGTTCCTCATATGACCTTACACCTTTATCATTCTGATACAGACAAAGACTTACCCTATGGGAATCCTTGAAATCATGGACAAAACCGTAAAATATCTTTCGAATATCCATAATTGTGTCTGCCTTCATGTGCTCCAAAATGATAACAAACATATCTACAAATGTAGTATCCATTAGATAATTGTATTCCTGTAACAAGGTACTGCGTCTTTTTAATACTTCATGCAAATCTCCAGGCCCACACCCGCAGGAGTTGTTACAATACAAAGCAGGTTCAACTTTAATTATTCCTTCCTTAGAACAACCGTTCAACGCATCATCAATTATGTGTACAGATTGAACTGCGATGTCTACTATTGGAAATCCTACTGTTGTTATGGAAGGGATATGAACAGACGCCTTCCAAATATTATCAAACCCGGAGATTGCAATATCCTCCGGAATATTAATTCCTTTTTTCATAAATGCATCACAAAGGCCCATAGCCATATAATCATTGGCACAGACTATGGCCTGGGGCAGTTCCTCCTCTAGTGCCAAAAAGTAATCTGCCGCCTCAACGCAATAAGTGGTCCAAAAATCACCTTCGAAAACATATTTGTCATCATATGGCAGGTGATATTCTTCCATAAACTTTTTGTAGCTTGCAAGCCGGGTAATAGCATCAGTATGACTCATTGGTCCAGACATATAGTAAATCCTGGTAAATCCATGATTCAAGACTAAATGTTTCATGACCATTTCAATTCCCTTTCCATGATCAAGCTCGAGCTGATACCCTCCTTCTTTTTTGGCTTCCTTATGTACTACGGGACAACTTGTCCTATTCTCAATTCGGCTGTATATTTTGTCAAGAAAACTGGGAATTACAAAAATATCATCCAGCAAAATAATACCATCCAATTTTTCAAACGGTATTGTTTCTAAAAGTCCTATCTCCCCTTCTCCATAAGCCTCAGACAAAGATATTTTACCAACAAAATTAAACACCGCCACATTGTAACCCAGCTTTTCAGCTTCCCTTGAAACAGATGGAATAAACAAACTTGGGTATTCATTATGAAAACCACTTACAAATAACCCTATGGTTTTCCTTCCGTTTTGAAACAATGTGCCACCTCCCTTCATGCAAAAGGTATTTCCATTGAAACAAGTGCAAATACCAGCTTCAACGAAATCTATCTAAATATAATTCTACATTTCATCATGCTAAGACTCACATAGTTGAAGTTCTTTGTATTTTTTTGTGCATAATTAATTCAAATCCAGAAATAACAAATAATGTTGAAAAATAAATTCATACTATATATTCGATATTTTTTGAAATAATCCTTCTATTAAGGTGTGTGACTAATTCATTGCAATTTACTAACCATGCAAAAAGTACTGAAAAACTTATAATGCTCTTTACTACCTTTTACAATCCTATCCCAAGCTTGTATATATTACTATGCTCCCAAAGTTTACTTTTATAAATAGTGAGACGAATTTTTGATATCATGCTATATTAAAAGTGTTAATAATATTACATTTGGCGGAAAATAGGTGGCGTAACGGAGTAAATAACGAACGGTTCAACGGGATTTGTGGCGGACAAATGTAATAGATTATTCACTTTTAATATAGTATAAAATTAGACTCATTAAAACGGTTGCATTGAAGAACATTTTTCTAGTTGCAGACTATTCACTTTTGACGATGATTTTTACGGGGATTTTATTGATCAGGCCTTCCTTTCAGCAAGAGTCCAAAAAGAAATTTATCTCAATTCAAACGTAGATACGTTCGAGGTGGTTGCTGCAAGCAGTTTTGGCAATACAGGAATTTCTGAAGTTATATCAAGAGACGGTAAGTACATTCTAAAAAAGGTTCCGTATTTAAAAAATGAAAAGACTTCCCTACTTGTTGTTAAGCTTATATCTCCCGTTAAGCAAGGTAGACTGAATGTATATCTTTTGGAGGACTCAAATCCTACATTTATTGAATCTGATCTTATTGATGAGGATAATAAGGTTTGTTTTGAAGTAAGCTCTGATCAACAATAGAGAATCGTATACGCAAACAGAGCCTCATACTATTCGCATAAGGCTCTGATATAAATCTGGCGACTACCTATTTTACCAAGACGCAACCGTCTAAGTATCGTCGGCACTAAGAAGCTTAACTGCCGTGTTCGGGATGGGAACGGGTGTGACCTTCTCGTAATCATCACCAGAAAATTTAATTGACTAGGCTTTTGCCTCATCAACTTTTGACTATTTAATTATTAAGGGTGATTTCTCTGAAATCCCTTATCCTTAACTTCCGTTAATCCCGCTTACGTGTTGACTTAGTTTCATCAACACCCGCTCGAATCAGAAGTAATATCTAAATGATTTCTGAAATCCCTTATCCTAACTTTCGCTAATCTCGCTTATGTGTTGACTTAACTCGTCAACACTCGCTCGAAGCGAAAGTAACGTCCAAGCGATTTCTTGAATCTTTATCCTAACTTCCGCTAACTCGCTTCCGTGTTGGCTAAATCGCCAACACCCGCTCGAACCGGAAGTAACAGCTAAAGATTTTGTACCCTCAAAACTATATAATGAAGTAATATTGACAAGAATTTGATGATTTAACTATGATAAAGAC
>JAEYYB010000137.1 GCA_023430975.1 Bacillota bacterium
GCAATAATTAAAAGTACATAGAAAAACTAGGTATGATGATATGGATGAAGATTACTTTAAAGGGTGAGCAAGAATTCACATTTAAACATATTTGATTTTTTTTAGTAAATAGAACACAAAAAAATATCTTATAACGAATAATGTATTATGAAATGCTATAATATTTGTGAACAGCAATTTTTATATATTTTTTAATCATACAAAAGATAATGGGCTAAAGAAATAATTGAAAGGAGGAATTATATAGCCAAATATCCAGATAAATAAAAACAAAATAGATATTTACATTAATAAGTATCTCAACAAAATTTTATTGGAGGTTTATACTATGATTAAAAAGGCTTTATGTGTATTTTTTAGCAGTATAATGGTTGTTACATGCATAAATTTTTCAGCCATTACTGTATCAGCAGATGCACCGTCGGGATTTGACCAAGTAAAAAATGTTCCGCATGGAACAATAACAACACAGACATATTATTCGACTACAACAAAAACTAACCGAAAAGTAAACGTTTATACTCCGCCCGGGTATTCAACCAGCAAAAAGTACAATGTTCTGTACCTATTGCATGGTATTGGCGGCGATCATGATGAGTGGAAAAACGGAGGTAATCCTCAAAATATTCTTGACAACTTATATGCAGAAAACAAATTGGCCGATATGATAGTAGTTATGCCAAATGGCCGTGCAATGGCTGATGACAGGCCAGTTGGAGATGTTTATGCTTCTGATAAGGTAGCAGCTTTTGATAATTTTCAATATGATTTGAAAGATAATTTGATTCCTTACATCGAGTCGAATTATCCTGTGCTCACTAATCGCGAAAATAGAGCTATTGGCGGGTTATCCATGGGTGGAGGACAGTCATTGAATTTCGGTTTTAAATACATGGATTTATTTGCGTATATTGGTGCGTTTTCACCAGCACCAAATACTAATTCTCCAACTGTACTTGTACCCGATGCAGAAAAAGTTAAGAAAAATATGAGAGTAATTTATATTTCCTGTGGTTTACAAGATAGTCTTATAAACAATGCTAAGGGTGTTCATGATCATTTGGATAAAAATGGTGTTGCACATACATATTTTACAAGAGCAGGTGGTCATGATTTTGTTATGTGGAAGGAAAGCTTATATCAGTATTCACAGCTGATATTTAAAGGTTTGACTTCTCCAACACCAACAAACACACCAACAAACACACCAACAAACACACCGACAAACACACCTGTCCCAACTCCTACAAAAAAGATCAGTTATGATTTAACCGATGATGGTTATATAAATATGGCTGATGTAATAGTTCTTGCTACTAAATTTAATTCAGTAAAAGGTGATTTAGTTTATACCGATATGTGTGACTTTGATAAAAATGGTGCTATTAACATGGCAGATGTTATTATTCTTGCTCGTTTGTTTAACTCAGTCGTATAAGAATAAAACCGGCAGTTGTTGAAAAATATTCAAACGCTGCCGGTTTAATGCTTCTTAGATCATAAGGTTTCTTTTAAACCTCAGTAAATCATTTTTTCAAACACTTGGATAGTACAGTAAATATCTCAGCTCTGGTAATACTTTTACCGGGTTTGAATGTATTGTCCTCATATCCATTGATAATTTGGGACTCAGTGGATTTAGCTACAAACTTATATGCCCAATCTGATATATCTTTCGCATCTATAAACTTGAGCTTATTTTTTGATTCCCCAAGATTAAATGCTTTCATGATAATGGTTACTGCTTCTTGTCGGCTGCAGTCCTTATCAGGCTTAAATGTTTTATCATCAAATCCCGATATAATGCCTTTTTCTTTAGCCAGTGCTATATAGCCTGCCGCCCATGAAGGGATACTGTTTTTGTCGGCAAAATCCAATGCGGGCTTTTCAGATGGTTTTAATCCCATCGCTTTAAGTACAGTTACCGTGAGTTCAGCCCTTGATATGTTTCTATCAGGTCTGATTGTACCGTCCTCATAGCCGCTTAAGATGTTCTTTGCTATCAAATCGTTTATGAAGTCTTTTGCCCAGTGATTCAATATATCTTTAAAACCAACTGCCGGTTTTCCCTTATTTTCCTCTGTTTTTGTAACAGGTGTAGGTGTAGCAGTTGCAGTAGGTGTAGTGGTTGCAGTAGATGTAGCGGTTGCAGTAGGTATAGCAGTTGGAGTCGAAGTGTAAGTTTGATTATTGACTTGTGATCCTACTGAGCTTGTACTGGTTGTAGGAGTGCTGGTTGGAACAATAGTACTAGTTGGAACAGGAGCTAATTTTTCATCTTTAAATACATCAGGTAATATGTCATATATGTACTGATTTATAAAACTCCAATTATGTGTACCATTTTCACTCACAATAAAATAGAAATTCCCTTTTGTTGTATCTGACGAATATATGAAACTATCCTTTAATTGTTTTAAAGCATCTATCTGAGGTTTCATGTTATTATATGCAGGATCCATTTTGCCTGTAGCACAGAACACCTTAAAATCTTTTGGTGCAGTATAACCGGCACTTTTAGGAATACTGTTCAGATACTCTGCTGTTTTCTGAGAATCACTATCTCCAGCTTTCTGACCCAGTGCCCAACAGTCACCGCTTAACGGCATAAAATATTTGATATAGTCAATACAGTTAATAAATGTATACCATGTACATACCGAGCCCATCGAGAATCCGCCAAAAGCTCGGTGATCTCTTGAAGCCTTAATACCCTGCAAACTTGCTGATGGTAAATAGGTATTGTACTTTGTTTCAACTAAGGAAATAACTGTATCGGTCAATTCCTGATAAAAATATGCCACATCATTTTTACCACCATAAAATGAAGGTGTTACAACTATAAGTGGTTCAATATCTCCCTTTGCAATCATATTATCAAGGATTTTCATCAGTTCTTTTCTCTCACCGGGTCCACCGAATATTAAATTCTCATTTTCTCCGCCACCATGCATAAGATATAAAACGTTATACTTTTTATTCTTATCAGATGCATTATATCCGTAAGGGAGATATACATTTAGATATTTAGTGTCCTTTTTTTCTGAATAAACTGCATTAGTTACGCTATACTCTACTTTTTCAATAGTTCCTTGTTGCTCATTATCTGCTCTATATTCATCAGGAACCAATTTAAATTCTTTTTCGTTAGCTGCTTCATCTGTCAGAATTAACTTTCCAATAGCTGCTTTTAAGGCTTCTAATTCATCATCAATTTCCTTTTGAGTGACATTTTCTTTTGCAACAACTTCTTCTGCTTTTTTTACTGCATCTGTTACTACACTTTCATTTATATAACGTGTAAAATCAATTTTCTTCGCACTATTAATAAGATTCATAAGGTTATAAGGATTCAATCCACTGACTGCACCATTTATCTTTCCGGTAAGCAAGACTTCTCCAAATACACTGGTGTCTCTCCAACCATTGCCTGTAGAATCAAAAACATTAATGGTACCGACTCTGTCTGGACCTAGTCCGTCATTAATCTGTAAATCCAATCCAAGAACCTTTCCATTTGAAGGCTTGTCCTTCAATGCAATTCTTGCTTCAATCAAATAGCCATCAGCTGTTTTTTTCGCACCGGTGTAAAACCGTTCTATATCACCGATGTCAGAGGATGGGGAGTTTTCATAATTTACTCTAAAGTGTAAATCATCAACATTATAGTCTACAGTCTTATCATTTTTCTCATCTAAAAAAATTTCTACTGAATCTTGCATATATAAATTAGAGGACTGTACAGACAAATATTCGTCCTTTACTTCTGCAAGGACATACAAGGCATTGTCATCCCATAAGGATTTAAAAGTGGCTGAAGCATAAACACTGCCTGTTATGCATTGTGGTTTAACCTCTTGTGCATTATTCCAAACATCATCTATATCACCGTCAATAATAGGTGATCCGAAGTAAGAAACCATTCTTTTCTGTGAATCAAGACCATTTTCATCCACAGGTACTTTTGTTGATGGCGAAGCCTCAACAATGATAGCCATAGTATCTTCTGTAACTGCCCATAGATTGACAGTGGTCATCATGCTCACAGTCATGATACTGGATAGAACAAAACACAAATACTTAATAAAACCTTTTTTCAAAAACATTGTTACTCCTCCTTAAAATTTATAATTAGTATATCATTTCCAGTGGTTGCCAATATGTTTCACTGCAAAAATGTATTATGTATTTTCAAAAACCCTTAGTATTTTTATGCTTTGTAATCTTGAATTAGGTAGCATATTCCTGAAATACACGTTTTTTCCATATAGCTGTAATTTTAAAAATACCATATAGTAAATTTTAATTCAACGAAAAAATTGCTTATTTTCATTAAAATTCTGTCATTTTCAATCCAATTGAGTTTATTTATGGGAATATTATAGGTTGCAGTGTTTTGTGCATGATTAGGACAAGTATCTTGAAAGGGTTACTTTTTTAAAATATAATGGTTATTGAAATAGAGGTTAATGCGAAAGCGAAATTATACGGGAAGTTATATTTAGGGCATACCTAAGGCAGCCCTATAAACAAATATTGTTAATTAGGAGAATATATATGAGTAGACTAGGTAATGAAATTAGCAGGCTGAGAAAGGAAGTTGGAATGACACAAAAGCAGCTTGCAAAAATTGTAGGTGTATCGGAAGCCTTTATAATTGATGTTGAATCAGGCAAAAAAATATTGAGTGAGGAACTGGTAAATAAAATATCCAAGGCTTTAAGGAAAGAAATAGGCAAGGTTGATTTATATGATGATGAAAAATATAACAAGCCTGAGCCTGACCCTAAAGTAGTCAGGATAGTTGAAAAACCTGTCCAGGATGTTTGGAACGATGCATTGGCAGGAGTTTTGGCAGCGGTTCCGGTATACAATTATAAAATGGACAAGGCTGTGGATACTAGGAAAATGCCCATAATTTCAAATAAGGTTGAAGGCTATCCCAAGGATAAGGTGTTTTATTTGTCCATAGAAGATGATGATATGGCAGGTTTCAGGATAGGCAAAGGGGATGTTGCACTGTGCCACAGCACTCATGAGTTTGAAAAAGACGGAATTTATTTTGTTGAGATAAATGAAAGAAGGGTTGTAAGGCAGATCAAGTCTATAGATGCTTCAAAGTTTCTGGTTGTAAGCAATAGGGGAAGCCTTATAACAACTACTCTGTTTAAAAAGGACGTTAAGGTGCTGGCAAAGCTCATAAAGCTCGAGATAGTTCTATAACGGGTATTAGAGTGACAAATGTAAGATTATTAACACTTCAATATACTAATAATATATAGTGGATTTTCCCATAAATAAAGCAGGGAGAAATTCTCCCTGCTTTATCAATCTACAATAATCCTATTCGGCCTGTTAGGACGTGCCTCAACTCTCCTTACGCCGCTTTCAATTTCCTTGACAATTGTCTTCAAATGCTTATATATCTCTAAATTGGTATATTCCTTATAATCCATTTTAAGCCTGTTTGCTATATAGTATAAGATCATATCCCTTGTAACTTCATTTTCACTAATACAGTGCATCGCAAAGCTGACATCATATATGTTTTCGGAGCTGTGCTTTAGCACTATTCTGGAAAAATACCTTAATATATCAGGACTCAGGGTGCTTTTACCATAGCCTGAATATTCTGCATTTATAATGTTAACCGTATTAAACTCAGTAGCAAAATCATAAAAGTCGGTATATACCGATCTAAGTATTGCACCTTCACGAAGTTTGAATCTGCCAAGCTCCAGCTCATCATCGCTTTTTTCAATTACGTCATCTATAAATATTTTGGTTTTATGGGTGCTGAAGTCTCCTTCAGAGCTGTCTCCAAGGAATTTTACCTTTATTACAACTTCCTTGTTTGTATTGTAATAGGGAAATTCATACTCACCAGTAAGCATGTATATCCGATCGTTATGCTTAATAATACCGCTTTTGACGGAAATGTTGTTACCACCGATATGTATGTCGGTACCTGCAATTATGCCGTTTGAATATTCCTTAAAATAGATGTCGAAAAAATTCCTTGGAAAATCCCTAAGATTCTCCAGCATCTCTTTCTTTAGTATTCTGCCCTTACCGAAATTAGGGAAAATATTTAAAAACAATTATAACTCCTCCCCCGGACCTTACTATTTTAAACCATCAAAGAAATCAAGCTCGGATAAGTCATCCTCAAAGGCAAAGAATTTCTTTTTACCAATATAGAGGTGATCATCCTTTCTTGCAATGGGCACTACATGGAAGCCCCAGTTCTTATCATGGGCATATAGGAAGAAACGGATTTCGCCGTTTTGTATTGTATCTGTATCCTCCTGCATTATTTTTCCATGGTATTCCTGGGTTACTTCTTCAGGCAAAATCCTTTTATAATCGTTGAAGTCATTTTTATATATGTACTTCTGCCTTAAAGCACCCTCATGGCTCTTTAATGAAAATTCTATTTCCAATACACCAATAGGTCTTGATATAAAGCCTTTTGCCTGAGTTACCTTGTCCAGGCTGCATATCAGCATTTTTTCCTGTTTATTGAAGGTAAGTGCACTTACAGAATATGGGATAACAGGAACGTTGTTTCTTATGATTGCTTCAATATCTCCAATCTTCTTGGAGTTGAGATAACGCAAAACCCCTCTCAAGCAGGACAGCTTGAGGTCAGGAATGCTCTCGTCATCTTCCTTCCTTTGCTTGAACTCAATGCTTCTTCCAGGGACAAATTCCTTTAATGCTTCTTTGAAAATATCAATTCTGCAGGATTGACCTGTGAGCTTTATAATGGAGTAGTCCTGGAGCTTTCTGTTTTGATAGAAGGTATCCAGGAATTTTCTGACAATTTCGTAAATATCGCCTTTTATAAGCTTGTTGATTTCCTTTATATTAAATACAACATCAGGAACCTCATAAACCGTCTTAAAATTCCCTTTATCAATTACTGAAAGACACCATTTGTTAAGGGTTGTTATATGAAGGTCACTTTCTTGTCCGTCTATATCTGTGCAATTAAACTTGTTTCTAAGTATGTTGGTTTTTTGGAAAAACTCCTTCTTCATATTGTCGGCGATTTCCCATAGAAAGTAGAAATTGTTTTTAACTCGCTGATAATCTTCGCTCAACTTGTTTTCGTATTCTTTAAACCTTGTAGGTATTATTTTTTCAGCCTCTTTATAAAATTCCTCAAACCGCTCATATACCATAGAAACGCCGTACTCGTCAACATACCTGAATATATCACCGCTAGGAAGGTCTATAAGGTGGTCAATATCGAATACTTCATTTTTATTTTTGTAATACTGGGCAAAGAGTATTTTCATAAACTGCAGTAATCTGTAAGTTATATTGTTACCGCCGAAATTGGTATCACCATTTTCGTATGTTGTGTTGATATCAATCTTGTAGGATATGTAGCCTTCCTCTATTCTGAAAGAACATGAGGATAGGTCGGTGGTACCGCCCCCGCAGTCAATTATAAGTGCATTATATTCATCGCCATCAATATACTTGTTCTTGTCAATCTGGTCTGCAATTGTGTTGTATAAAACTGCAATTCCTTCGTCAAGAGCATCTTCGATTTCAAGCCTGTACTCAGGTATGATCTCCTGGAACATCTCTAAAAACTGCTGTTTAAGCTTTACAGGGCTTGAAATATGTATATTTTTAAACTTGCATTTGAACTGGTGCTCGGCAATACGGATGATATATTTTACATAAGATCTTATAATATCTCCTCTGCTAACTAATGCAGTGTGTCCCTTTTCGTCATAGATTTCTTCCATCTTATGATAATTGTTGACCCATCTTTTAATTCCCTGGAAAAAGCTTGCATTACCCGTATAATCATATCTTCTTAAAATATTCTTTGCTTCATACCCATAAATGTATTTGATATCTTGAGAGTCTGAGCAATCTGCAACATAGACCAATGTTGGTATTATATCAATCCACTTTTCATCCTTTTTTGTGACATCCAAAAACTTTACAACATTTATTTCATTTAACTTTATGCGTTCATTAAGAATATCGTTATAGCATGGAGATGACACATAGCTGCTGCTTAGGAAGGCACCTGCTGTGGTATTGGAGGTACCGAAGTCTATGGCAAGAACTGTGTCGGTTTCTTCAAGCTCTCTAAATTCCAAATCTATTACAGGAATTTTGTAATACTGGAGATTTGGAGTAGGAAGAGGCTTGTCCGAGTAATATACTTTGTAAAGGTATTCGGAATCATCCTTTTTAAAGAAGAGGAAGCTGTAATTTTTGCTGTTTATTTTCTCAATTTTAAGGTTGTTATTGACAACAAGAAAGTAAGAATCTTCTTTTGTAAGATCCTTAACCAGGTTAAATATACCGCAAAGATTGTTGTTTTCATTTATAAGAAGCACATTGGACTCTTCTATATCGTTTCCAATTTCAATCCTGTACATATCTTCCTTTTTTAGGCCGATATCGTTGTATAAGGTTATTTTTGCGGGTATTCTAATCTTTTCTCTGTCCTGCAGAGGCGTAACCAGGTATGTTTTAATTATCTTGTTGATTTTTTCAAAGCCGCTTTCCCTGTAGTCACTGATAAAAAGACTCTCCTCAGCACTTCTGAATTTCAGGATAGTACTTATAAGCTTCTCTCTGTCAAGGTGATCGACAATACCTTTTACCAACTTTTCATCATAGCAGATGGTACGAAGCTGGAAGGTTGTCATCTCATTAAGCTCAGTCCTTTTATATAATCTTTTTATACCGTCTCTGTATATAATAGAAATATGAATCCCCCCTAAAATTTATAAATATCAGTAATGGCTAAGAAATAACATCCAATTAAGCTATTTCTAAGGCATTCCTTAATATAATGCTATTTTATCTATCTTCATGGTTTCATCAGTACCTATGATGCCGAAGTGATCCATCCAATAAACCTCCACCCGGAAATTGATGGGCAGGAATAGGGTCTTAATAAACTCAAATTTAGCTACATTAATATCATTTCTCTCATAAGGTATATAAAACAACAATTCATCAATTGTTTCGTAATTGGCATATATGGTGGATTTGTGAAAAATCCTTCTAACAGTATCTTTTAGGAGATAAAGTCCCTCACCGGTTATGTACAGCCTAATAATGTTCTGTGCTATAACGATTTGGTTCATTCTATCAAACAACTCAAAGCCTTCTTTTATATCTTTTCCAAGAAGGCCGTTATTGATATCCGCTATTATAAACCTGGAGTAGAACTCTCTCTTATTCATACCTGACATGAGGTCAATGCTTGTGAGAAAGTGAATTGCAACATCAAATAATGTTTCTCTTAGCTCAAGATCCTCAAAATTATCCAGGCTGAAAAAGTATTTAAAAATTTCATAAAACCTGTAATACGGGTTTAATTCAACTTCCTGATCAACATCCTTGAAGTTTATGTTTTCATTGCTGAGCTCCATGTATGGAGAATAACTTTTAGCAGCTATAAACTTGATTTTGGTTTCATCTATTCCAAGCTGTCTTGCTTTTATGATAATATCCCAGATATAATTCATACAAGCTCCCCTTCACATTCATATTCGGGAAAATACATCTGGATTTCAGACACTATAAAGCTTAAATGGTCGTGGATAAGAAAATCGTCCATGTGGTCCGATTTAAACTTCAAGTGCATGATCTTTTTGTCATTTCCAATTCTGATATCATCTACTATAAAGGCATTTAAATCATAGGTTGTTGAGGAACCGACTTTGCCTTGGAGAATATCTATGCTTATAAGTTCAAAATACTTTGAAACATCAAATGAATTAGCTATTCTTGATATCTCGCCCTTAGTCCTTATAAGTGAATTCTGTTTTTGAGCAAATCTATTTATAAACCCGGGTTTACGACGGTTTGATACCAGCTCGTACTTGGTTTTTCTCTTTTCTTCCTCAGGGTTTTGGGCTATCTTTATAATATCCCAAGTGCTTGCAAGTTCCATGGGCGATACTATTATAAGATCTTCTTCAGTTCTTTTGATATATTTTACCAGAGCCTCATTTACATCCACCAGGTAACCGTTTTCGTAACCAAGTTTATTCAGTGATATGGAGTGCTCAAAGTTGACGTTATCGATGGCGGGCATGGGAAACCCATCGCTTTTAAGGTTTAGCTTCTGGACATTCCACAAAAGCACCATATCTGACAGCCTGTATTGTTCATGTTCTTCCAGGTCAAAGTTTATCTCCTGAATCTCCTCATCTTCTTCTATCATGCCTTCACAGCCTGTAAGTATTACATCAAAAAACTTATTGAGGTATGGATTGTTAAGGGTCTTCCAGGCAGCACTGTTTTTCTGGAAAATGTTATATATATTTTCCACTTCGTCTGAATAAGTCTTATTCTGAACAAGCTTGACTTTAATTCTGTATCTTTTCCTATCGGTAATAATCTCACCTGAAAATTTGCGGGCACTTTTGGCTATTTCTCTGATAATCGTATAACCGCACTTCAAAAATATAGTTGAGAGTTTTATGTCATCCCCCTTTTTTATTCCATCTAAAATATCCAAAGAGCTTATTTCTTTAATCTCCAGATCTTCCGGGAAAACAGGGAATAAAAATTCATCTATAGGACTAACATTTTCTTTTTGTGCAATTGTTACAAAGATATCATACCTGCTCTCAACATCCTGAACTTCACTAAAGACCCTTTCAACAAGCTTTTTGTTGGCACTATCCTGGTAATCTATAAGGTTGATTAAAAAATCCCTCATAATGTCATTTAAAAGCTTATGCTGCTGCAAGTCCTTCATCTTGCTTAATCTCTCAGGGATTATTACGTCCTTTAGGTTAGTCATGTCTTCCATATCGTTTCTTCCTTAAATTAATTAATTTGTTTTAACCTGATCCCCTTTTATTGTGGTAATTCCGTTCATCTCAATCAGGCTGCCCTTGCATTTAATCCCAATACCGGTTGCTGCAGACATCTGGATTGTTTGTTTGGATTCCATGGAAATTCCCTTATCTGCAACTATCTTAATGTCCTTTTTGCTGTATATTTCAATACCCTTATCTTCAATAAGCTTGATCAGGATCTCACCATCTTTCGCAGATATAATGATTTCCTTTTCATTAAACAGTATTTGTTTGCCGAATTTGGTTCTGAATATCTTTACATCAGGATCCTTTATAAAGTCTCCGCCCTTTGTACGCCTTCTTATTGAGTCTGTAACAACTCCTTCTTCCTCTTTGTTAGTAGGAAAGTACAATTTAACACGGTCTTCAAGCTCGGGCATGCAATACCATCCGGTGTTTCCTTCTGTAGTATAAGCTGTGGAATATGGGAACCAGAATGCCTTATCCTTTGGCTGATCCTCATCTATTTCCAGATGAACCTTTATATTGTCCTCTTTTATTTCAATTACTTTACCTTCAACAGAACACCCTACTGCATGCTCATTTAAGATAAGGTCCTGACTTAAACCTTTTTTGGGGCACAGAGTGTATTCATGCTTAAATACCCCGTCTAAAAGCTGTCCGACGGATTCGTACACATAAAGTGGTTTGCTCTGGAAACTCACAGAATCTCCGATATTTAATACATTATCAGTTTCAACCTTGTAGTATATAAAATCCTTGTCATCTATACCTTCTATAAAGTTTTCAGATGAATATCTGAAATCGCTTATTTTCTTTGAAACACTGAAGTTAAATTCATCCAGTTCCTTGCTGCCTCCCTGAGGCACCCCAAACCAGAACTTTGGTTTATCAGATATAGGATCGGGAACAAGTCCGGTATTAAAGTGTGAAGCCATTCTAATCAAAAACTCCCAATCAGTCTCATCATACTGAATTATGAATTTATCAGTCTTTGAGCCTTTGGCAGCCTCATCAATATAGTCAGCACCCGAATAATCCTTGATCACTTTTCTGATAAGGTCGGTATACGCCATGGCTTTATCCTGGAAGGAGCGTCTTATAAGCTTAATGTCAAGATTGAATGAATATGAGACAGCTTCAACTTCAAGATAATAAACATCTCTGAAAGCTTTAACTTCGATATTGGTGACAATTCCCTTAAAGAGCTGCGTAGAAGAAGATTTGCCGTTATGGTTGATTTCAATCTTGGATTGTATATCCGTCATCTGTATATACTTATCCTTCTGCCCTTCGGGAACAATAGCGGTGAAGTGTACCCTTACATGCTCATTGATCCTTCGAACGATGGTAAGTTCAGTGGGATGGATATCGTATGGTAGTATTTGAATTTCATGACCTGCTAAAATATTTGACATTTTACCCCCTCCATTTCTTCCTCAAAATTCAAGTAAAAAAATATATTATAAGTTTCTATTTTAATCTATATTAAAAGTGATAAATCAATTACATTTGTCTGTCGCAAATCCCGTTGAACCGTTCGTTATTTGCTCCGCCAAATGTAAGATTATTAACACTTTTAATATACTAAAAGTGTTAAATTTTAGCCAACCACTTTTATTCTAAATTTAAACATCGGTAATGTTTTCCATGTAGTTGAATTAATTTTATCATATTTTATAAATTTATCAACAATTTTTGTATTGTAAAACTTTTGTATTGAGTGTATATAGTATCGGTAACTATTGACTTAGTTGTGTGTCATAGTTATTATTTATTTATAGCAAACTTTCCCTTGGATGGGGTTGGATTTAACGGAGGTAAAGGGTTAAATGGATTATGAATGGCTTCAAGAAGGGATTGTCCTTAAGGAACGCTACAGAATCAAAAAAGAATTGCATGTGAGCGATTTGTCTATTGTATATTTGTGTGAGGACATGGCATGCAATATGGAATGTATTGTTAAGGAATATTATCCAAAGGGTAAAGTTTTAAGGGATATGGATGGAAAGACTTTGGTTTTCAGGATGCCTTCGTTCAGGAAGGCTTATGACGAAGCGGTGGATAATTTCATAAATGAAGGTATCATTCTTAAGAAATACAGCCACAAAAACATAGTTAAGTGTATTGACGAGTTTAAGGAAAATGATACTGGATACATTGTATTGGAATACTGCGAGGGTAAAACACTTAACAACCATATGAAAGACGAAAAAGTAGTATCTATTCCGGGGTTGTTTAAGGATCTTTTTATACCTTTAATGGATGCTGTAGAGCATGTTCATAAAAAAGGTATAATTCACAGAGATATCAAGCCTTCAAATATTATTTTTCACAAAGAAAGGGGGCCTGTGTTGATAGACTTTGGTGCGGCTGTAAGCTTTAAGGATAAAAAAGAAAAGAAAATATTCTTTAGTCATGGATTCTCGCCATTGGAGTTTTATTCCAAGAACACAAAGCAGGGTAAATTCTCTGATGTGTACAGTGTAGCTGCTACTATATATTATTATCTGAGTGGAATAACACCTCAAAACTCGCAGGAGAGGCGTATTAAAGATGAAGTTGAGAATCTTAAGAATTGTAACTATGAAATATCAGGGATATACTCTTTGGTTATCATGAAAAACCTATCTCTGAACTACAGAAAAAGGTTTTCATCCATTAAGCTTCTGAAACTCTTTTCATACATTGAATACTATAAGCAAAAGCGTAAGCAGAAATACACAAGCGATAATTCACATCAATTGAACAGTTAATTTGTAGTGTTAATCTTTTGTAAATATACAGAAAAATGTAGAGAATAATAAGTTTATTGTGACATAAAATGTCAAATATAAACACAAAAGCTTCGTGTTATGTAATATATTTACATTTAATGCGAACGTAAACGAAGGGTAACATGGAGTGTTTTTACGCTTAAAATATCAAGCATGAAATACAATATATATACAAAGAAAATACATAAATACATGGCATGGAATACATTGACATGTGAAATTGCGTATGATAAAATTTTTTCGTAGTCATATTATAGTATTCTCGGAAGAAGTGGACAAAAACTTAACAGAAAAATTGTATTTTTATAAGATATATTTGCACTAAAGTGGCATAATTTGTATGTTTTAAGTTGAGAGGGTTAATTTAATACATTATCACCATATCTTGATAATTTTATATTGTTTTGATTTTATTATCGTAAGAAATTTACTTATTAGGTGGGATATAATGGATAATAAAGAAAAGTATCTTAAAATTTTGAATATTATTAGAGGGTTAATAATATTTAATTTTATAGCTATATTGTTTGTAGCTTTTGTTATTCCTGGCAAAGGAGGCACATCTGAACCTGAAACATCTCCTACAGTGTCTACTGTGTCTGAATCTACACCTTTTCCTTCAGACATAGAATCAACAGAGCCTGTACAAACTGATGTTGCCAGCACGGCTACTCCCGAACCAACAATTGCAGAGCAAGCCACAGCTAAGCCTACTGAAGAGCCGTCAGTTACACCAACTGAAGAACCGTCAGCGGCACCAACGGTGGCTCCAACTTTAGCACCGACAAAAGCAGTTGTATCCGTACCTGCAAATACTAAACCGAAAATTAGCACGCCAACAAAGCATAAACCGACACCAACAAAGTATAGACCGCCGACGCCGGCAAAACCAAAGCCGACGCCAACAAATCCAAAGCCACCGGCACCAACAAAGCCTAAGCCGACGCCTACACCCAAAATAGCATTTTAGGTGAAATTAATTAATTTAGAGGAGAGATAAAAATGATCAGTAGTAAAAAAAAGTCAGTTAAAAGCCTGATAATAATGCTTGTGTTTATACTATTCATAAACAGCTTTGGAGCAGTGAATCAGGCGGAAGATAATAAACAAATTGTATTTGTGAATTACAAGGAACTTAGAGCAGAGCCGGGTGCAATTGACTCTAACGGAATTATATATTTTCCGATGCAGCCTTTATGTAGTGCACTTGGCATTACAGCACAACCTGTTTCACAGGATACATATAAACTGACTAATGCCAAATTAAATAGGGAAATTACAATTGCAAAGGGTAATAAAACAATAATAATAAATGGGATTTCTCATCAGCTTTCTTTTAATATAATGGGAACCTATCCTGTCGGTACAAAAGAAGAATATATGATACCTCTAAAATATATTGTAGAGCAGTTCGGTGGTGAAGTAAGTTTTGCACCTGAACTGAAAAGAATCTATGTAGTTGGAGACTCTCCCATAAAGTTTAAGGATAAGTCTCTTGAAGAATCAGTACGTGCAACGATTAAAAAGCCTTCAGGAGATGTTTATAAATTTGATGTTCAGGATATATTCTCGTTGGACTTATCTGCAAAGGGTATAACTAATGTTGAAGATCTTAAATATTTTGAAAGCCTTACGTATCTGGATCTGAGAGACAACAAGATAACTGACATGTCTGCTCTTGAGAATTTGAAGGGTTTAACTGCATTGTTTGTAAAGGGCAATGATCCATCATTGGATGTTTTTACACCTATTGCCATGTTCTATGAGAACATAAAGCAAACTGATATCAGTTTTGATGTGAGACTTGACAGTAATTTGGAAGCGGCTATAAGAAAGGCACTCAATAGTAAGGCAAGTGGGAAATTAGAGCCAAAGGATATTAGAGGACTTACTAAACTTAATGCCAGCGGGCTAAAGATTCTTTCAATTGAGGGATTAAATTACATGGTAAGCTTGAAAGAACTCGATCTATCAGGTAACAGCATAGTAAATATAGGGTCCCTTAAAAATCTTACCAAGCTCGAAAGCCTTACATTAAATAAAAATGCTATATCTGACATCAGTGCTTTGAGCAAGTTACAAGGACTAACCTCATTGAATTTATCATTCAATAAAATAAATGATATAACTCCTTTGAAAGGATTGAAGAAGCTTAATGTTTTAAGGTTAGACAATAACTTAATTGCAGATGCTTCACCGATTTATGATATTATCAGCATTAAGGAATTGTATATAAAAGGCAACACTGCAATAACAACTGATAAGCTTACAGAATTGAAAAAGCGTTTACCAGGCTTAAAAAGTACTGATATAGATATAAAAAGTTCGCCAAGCGTGACAACTACGGTATACGCTCCTGCGAGTACAACTGTACCGACGAAGGTGACACCAACACCTGCTCCAACCGATGCAATTCTTCGCTATTATATCAGTAAATCGGAATATACTGTGAACGGTGTAGAGTATAAAATGGATACTGGTGTTGCACCTAATATAAGAAATGGAAGAACAGGAATACCGGTAAAGTACATAGCACAGCATATCGGAGCTAGTACAGGATGGGATGAAAAAGAAAGAAAAGTAACAATTACATTAGGTACAAAGGTAATAGATCTTTATGTGGATATAGATTATGCAATGGTTGACGGAAAAATGACAAAATTGGATGTTGCACCCTTTATAATTAATGGAAGGACAATGGTTCCATTGAGATTTGTAAGTGAAACTTTAGGACTGGAAACAAAATGGAATGAAACAAATAAAGAGATAACACTGATTTTTAAAAAAAATAAATAAACAAACTAACTAAATAAATAAACTAAATAAATAAATAAACTATAAGGGAGGTCTGAGATATGCCTTTCAAAGTAACAATATCCGGAGGTATTACTCTTGAAAGTTGTGTGGAGTCAGTAAGCTGCAGGGTTGATACGCCTAATGACTCAGATGCTAAATCAAATTATGTTGGAAATGTAATTGAGATAGTAGGCAAGATAGGATATGGAGAGTCTACTATAGGACTTTATTCCTGGTCCCTGCTGCCGTCTGATGATGGTCAGGCTTACAGGAATGTTGATGTTGAGGTCATAGGAGAAGATAATAAAACTGTTAGAAAGGTTACTTTTCCAAATGCTTTTGTTGTGGATTACTCTGAAACATATTCTTCGTCCTCAGGAAAAGGATTGTTCAGCCTTTATTTAAAACAGAAAAAAGATAAGAATGATGTGGTTTCTGCTAGTGGCTTATAAATAAGATTAATCACATTTATATTTGAGAACTAAGGGGGATAAAAATGGATATCATTAACCAAACAAATAGATGCGTTCTATTTGAAGAGATCAACCCGGAGAGATTGGACCTTCTAACTCTTGTGGGTGATGTCAAAGGGGTTGACAGCCTTGATGATGAAAAAATAAAAGAGATAAACAGGGAGCTCCTCGTAAGAAGCTTCGATGAGTTCTTGGAAAAGTTTTCACCAAGCGTATACTCATTTTTTAATGCAGCTGCTGATGATGGCAAGGGTGCTGTTGTTTATACTCTAAAGAGACCGGAAAATATACCACCTGAGTATATTTCTGAAATTAAGCTTGATCATAACAATGACTTTCTTAAAATGCTATTTACATTGATCGACACAAAAAGAAGCCAGGGTATCATAAATGTTGACTTCAGGTTCGACAAGGTTCTGGATATGATATCTCCTAAAAAGGTTATGGATGATATAAGACAGTCCAGAAAAGAAATTCATTACCTCTTTGACAAGTATGATGAATTGGACGAAGGTGATCCTAAAAAGCTTGATTTGGGAGATAAACTAAACTATAAATTCGAAGAAGCAAGACAAAATTATAATAACGTAATGGCAATGCTTCCTCTTGCGATAGAAGACATTAAAACAAGACTTCTTTTAGGAGGCGGAGAAAGCGGCGGAGAAGCCCAGGCAGTACAGGTGGGTATGCTCACAATAGGTGAAACCGGAGAACTCAAAATAATTGAAGCTCCCAAGGAAGAAAACAATGCACTTATGCTTGCTTCAGAAAACAGCAACAATAGCCTTGTTACAATTTTTGAATCGGATTATGATTCGGTTACAGATTCACCATCTTCCTATGTTAAGGATCTTGTGGTAAGGACATTCTGTCCGTTGCCTGCTACATTAACAGAGGTTGATATAGATAGGGAAATTGCCAACTATAGAGCATACCTTGAGTTTTATACAAAGGCTAAGGACGATTTTGTTAAAGCATCCAAGCCATTAGTTGAAAAAATTCTTGGTGTAAAAATGTTCTTTGACCAATACAACACAAAGACAAGAGGAATGAAGCCTTCACTTATCATATCAAACAATAAGCTTGATATGACTGTTAAAAGCAACAACATGCCAAGGCTTGAAACTTACCTCAATACAGTAAATGCAAAAAATGATTTTTCGAATACTGTATGGTTCGGTATCGTTCCAGCAATTGAAATAGAGTCTGCTGGTAAGCCGAAGATAGGAAGAGCGATATTTGCCGGCAATAAAGAAGTTAAAAAAGAAGGAAATACCATGGAGTCCCTTACAGCGTTGCTGCAAACACTTAAAAAATACAGGGTACAGGTATTCTTCAACTTCCAGGCAAACGATGAAACTACTTTCAACAACCTTGCAACAATGGGTGTTGATAAATACATGGATAAATGCCAAATGATGACAAGGCAGGAATATAGTGAGTTTGCAATACCATGTCTGCCTAACTTTACTATAATACCCAAGGACAAGTCAGGTGTTGTCATTGACACGATAATACAGAAGACAGAGGATGGCAAAGTTAAGGTTTCTGATTCAAAGGAAGATATAATGAAGCTTTGGATACAGGGTGTTTATGTTGACGCTTCATATGTAGCAGCAGGTATAGTAGCTGCATATCAGTGTCCTGAGTACTTGAAGGAAATATTTAAAAATGCCAGCAGGAATTATCCAGGTGTAAGGTTTGATATTGAAAGAGAAGATTACAGCTTAAGAATGGTAACAACCATGGCTAAGGAAATAACCGGTTTTACCAATAACATAAAGGATGAGATTAATAAGAGAAGTTTTGGATTTGTATTCTCATCCGAAAATGCACAAGTAGAGGGCAAGGATGTAAAGAGAATTACTGTTTATAAAGCTAGAAGTCTTGCTATGACAGACAGCGGCTTTGACTCAATATATAAGACAACAGTAAGTACATATATTGAAAGAATATTGAGATTTACTACAAATGACTTTAAGCAGGACAAAATCGAGACATTCTTCAGTAATAATCCAAAGAGCCAGAAGGAAGTTTGGAAGGCTGACTGCAAGTTTATTAATTCAATAGTGCAGCCAGGTGATGACCTGAACTTCACAATAGACGAAATGACAAACATGTGCAATATTGACTTGACATTTAACGGTAATGTTAAGAACTTGGAAGTTGTTATTTCAAAGAATTAATTGATTTTGTAAGTATTAAGTAATATTGGGTATTAATGCACTTAGTGTTAATATATATCAAATTAATTTATTAAACAATAAGGAGGGTTCAATTATGGCATTCAAACTAGCTGTAACACCTGCAAGTGTAGGCGGAGGAGGAGATTCCTTCAATCTCGATGAAAAAACTATAAAATCTGTTGTTTATAAGACAGATACTCCTGATGATTCAAACGCAAGGTCACATGACGTTGGAGCAATCCTTGAAATTAGGGGAAATTTATTACAAGCAGCTGAGGAAGATACTAAAAAAATGGCTAAATGGACACTTGAAAGTGCTCTGCCATACAAGAATGTAGTTGTTACTCAAACTGCTGGTAGCTTTGTTATGAGAGAATATACCTTTACAGAAGCTTTCTGTGTAGATTACATTGAAGAATTCAATGATACTGAAGGTGAAGGAAAGTTCACTCTTATTATGAAGCAGAAGAGAGAAAACATCAAAGACGTTAAGATTGAAGGTGGATATGGTGCATAAGGAATACTCCTTATGACTATGTCGATAGCTACATAAACGTATAATGTTTTATAGGATTTAAAAGGCAGAAGTTTCTGCCTTTTAAATCCTATAAATAAAAATGTAAAACGATTATTGCAAAACATATAGTTTAAATATATTTTAAGGGATTATAAAGAAATAAATTCTTTAATCATTCCGTAGATGCAGGTGGAACAGGATGGAGTACTTTATAATAATGCAGGACGATAGAATCATAAACTATGCTGAGCCGTCAGGATTATCAAAGGTAATTAATAAAGACCATGTTAGAAATGCAGATATTGAGGCTTTGAATACTGACCCTGTAATGGTTTATGTAAAAGATAAAGATGAGAGTGAGTTTATCGACGTTATAGAGAAGCCTGTTTTACTTATATCTGATAAGATTAAACAGGTATTTGATATGTTTGGAAATGGTGAGTTTTATAAACCTGTTGTAATAGGGGATCCCAAGCATATGGATACACATATATACCATCTCGTTATACCTAATAAGGTTGAATGCCTTTCAAAATTGAGTGAGTTCAATCCCGACGGCACAATAAAGAGATTGGTACTGGACAGGAGCAAATTGTTAGGGGAACATATATTTTCCGTAGATGGAATTCGGGAATACTTTATTATTGTAGATCTGGATGTAGTTGAAAGTATTATTAGAAGCGATTACCTCGGAATTAAGTTCAAAAGTGTTGAGGTTGATTAAAATCAGTTGATTTCAATCTGAAACATTGAAAGGATTATTGCTATGAAAAACTATTATGAAGTTTTGGGAGTTCAAAGAAATGCGACTCTTGAAGAGATCAAAAAAGTATATAAAAAGCTTGCGAAGAAGTATCATCCAGATTTGAACCAGGGCAATAAAGAAGCTGAGCAAAAGTTTATTGAGATAAAGGAAGCATATGATACGCTAAGCGATGAAAGTAAAAGAAAGTCATATGATTCCAAGCTTGATGGAGGCAGCGGCGAATCTTCCCAACAGCAGGGAGGGAGACCAAAAAGTCCAAGATCAGAGTCGACAGAGCCTGCCAAGTTTGATTTTGAAGATGTTGAAAGAAGCTTTGAGCGGTTTTTCGGATTCAATCCCAGAACCAACAAAGTTAATATAGAGACTGAGAAACAAAAAGAAAAGAAAAAAAATCCTCTTGATACCACAGCTGCATTTGAACAATTCTTTGGATTCAGGAGAAAAAAGTAATATTAATTATTTTTTAAGGGGGTTGCTTTATGGGTAACGGTGGGAAAGTACCCGATGTAAAGAATAATTTTAAGAAGTTTGTCAATGAAAAGAAGATGGAGACCTATTCTGACAAGAAAAAAGCTCTATGGATTATGATTATTGATATTCTTATAGTTATTATAACTCTGGCTACGTTATACTTTATATTTTTCGTTGATAATGATAAGCCCATTCTTGATTATTTAGGTTACGCTGCCATTTTACTGATAGTTAGCTTTGGAGTGTTTAAGTTTATCTCCATTGGATTTACCAGTACAACAAGTTCCAATATAACAAAAGTTGTTTTGTTGGATGATGATGGTTCAAGTGTTAAAACATGGAATCTTAAAGGTAAAGTATCACTTCTTATTGGAAAAAATTCGAACGAAAATGAGGTTGATATAGATTTATCAGAAACCACTTATTCATCTTTGGTAAGCAGACAGCATGCTGTTATGAATTATTCAAATAATAACTGGTACATTGAGGATATTGGATCTTCTAACGGTACCGGACTAAAGAAGGAAAATGATGATTTTAAGTTAAAGCTTGAGGCAGGAAAACAATATGAACTAAGTGCAGGGGATACACTTTACATTGCAAATACCAAGCTTGTTTTGAAATAGTATTAAAAAGTATTAGAAAGTTGGAGGAATTAACATGCCTAGTGATTTGGTGAGATGCTCTAATGGGCATATGTATAATACAAAAAGATATGGAAATAAATGTCCGTTTTGTGATGCAGGACTTGAAAAGTCAGGAAATAAAGTTATGAGGCCTGCAATGGACGGAGAGAAGACACAAACTACTGATGATCCTTTGGGTATTGAGCCTGTTGTTGGATGGCTTGTTTGTATTGACGGAGAGCAAAAGGGAAAAGACTATAAGATAAGAAAAGGAAGAAATTTTGTCGGCAGATCGGATGATATGGATATTGCCATTATAGGTGATGTATCCATTTCAAGAAGGAATCACGCATCTATAAGTTATGATCCGAAACAAAGAGTTTTTTATCTTATTCCAGGTGAAGGTGCCGGAATGGTTTATAGAAATAATGAGGTTGCATTTGTACCAGTGGAATTATCACCATATGACCTTATTGAAATAGGTAAATGTAAACTGATATTTATTCCTTTATGCGGTGTGCATTTTGATTGGGAAAACGATGATAAAGAGGAATGATTCTTATGATGGAATACTTGCAAGGTCCCTACGTTTTTGTGCTCATATCTTTATTGGTAGTCTGTGCCCTTTTTTATATAAGATATCGATTAATAAATATGAAAAAGGATAACTACATTGTCATAGGCAACGGGCAGACAATAGGTAAAAGGGACGAGCAGGAGGACAGTTTTTCAACAGTAGAAAATGAAAAAGGCATTATGGCTGTATTGGCAGATGGTATGGGTGGATATACTAACGGAAAAGTGTCTTCAAGTATTGCCGTTAATACATTTATTGATGAGTTTTCCAACTCATACAGCATATATCCCATAGAGGATTTCTTCAGGAATGTATCACGCATTAGTAATAGAGCTATCCTCGACAAGTCAAAAGGGGCAAGGTCAGGTACGACTCTCGTATCTGTAATTATCACTGATGAAATGCTTTATTGGGCCTCAATTGGTGATAGTGCCATAGCTCTTTTTAGAAATGGTGAGGTTATGAACTTAAATAAAAAGCATATATTCGAGTCCGAACTTGAGCAACAATATATATCAGGTAAGATATCGGAAGAGCAGATGCTTAATAACCCTATGAAAAAAAGAATTACAAGCTATCTTGGGGCTGAAGTTCTAAAGGATATAGAAATATGCGAGAAACCTATTAAGCTAAAACGCGGCGATAAGGTCATACTGTGTAGTGATGGTGTGTATAACAGCATTACTGAGATTGAGATGGAAACAATAATGGCGGAAAGAATAAAGCCATATGAGGTTGCTGAAGAGATAATAGAGATGATAAAGGCAAAGAACTTTCCTAAGCAGGATAATGCTACCATTGTTATTTTGGAAGTATGCCAATAAATAAATTGTATATAGGGGTAATGTATGCCGGAGGTTAACAATGAGGAAGAACAGCATTGAATTTAAAACAGGCTTTACTTCAGAAGCTGGTACTTATAGAACAAATAAAGATTTTTTTGCATATGCAGAATTGGATGACTATGCATGTTATATAGCTGCAGATGGTTTGGATTCGGATGAGGAAGTTAAGAGTGCAGAATTGGCTGTTAATTGTTTTTTTGAATATTTTATGGAAAATCCAACCATGTCAAGAAGAAAAATAAAAAATTACATTATGCATGTCCATAAAAAACTTATTGCAAACAGTACAAGTGTGAGGCTCAAATCAAGTATTGTAATAATGGTTACAGATTATACAAGCATAATCTGGGTTGTTTCCGGAAATGCAAGACTTTATCATTTCAGGAAAGGCGGATTCAGCTTCAGAAGTAAGGATCAGAGTGTTGCCCAGATGATGTTGGATGCAGGTAAGATTTCTGAGGAAGAATGCAACATACATGATGAACGCAACAATTTGACGAACTTTATCGGCAATGCAAAAGGGTTTACTCCGTTTATATCCAAAAAGTTCAAGCTCAATGATGGTGATTCTGTTGTTATGGCAACATCAGGATTCTGGGAAAATACTGATACTCTAGACCTGGTAGAAGCATTGAAAGAAGGCACTGAGCCTAGTGAGATCATCTGTGGTCTTGAGGATTTGTTCCTGTCAAGGCAGAGTAAGGTTATAGAAAATTATACAGTGGCCGTAATACTTATGAATAAAGTGTTTAAAGAGGGTCCAAAACAGGATAAAAGGATTAAATTGATTAAAAAGATTGCAATGTTTCTCATTCCTATATTAATTGTCGCTTCAATCGGTTTAATCGTAAGGAATGTTAAGAAAAAGAACCTTGAGAAGGATGCATTCCAGTATGAGCAGGACGGCGATAAGAATCTCAAGGATAAGCTTTACGACAAGGCAGAAGAGGCATATGCCAATGCAGTAAAAGCGGTTAAAGCAATAAATGATAAAGAATCACTTGAAAGAGTAGAAAGAAAGCATTCAATATTAAACAAGATACTTGAGGGTGATGGTCAATACGACAAGCAGGATTTTAAAAATGCGAACATAAGTTATACTGATGCTATGGGCAATCTCAAGTTTTTCTCTCAGTATGATAACAATGCTTTTAGCAAAGAAGAAATGTATAACACTTTAGACAAAAAGATTAAAAACACAAAGAATTGCCTTAATGTTATAGATCTGTTCAGCAAAGGTAATAAGCTGCTTGATGAAGGGAAGTTTGCTGAAGCCAAAAAGGCTTTTGAAGATGCCAAGAAATTAGCAAATGAAATTTATTATACTGAAATGGCAGAAAAATCAGATAAAAAGCTTGAAGAAGCTAATGAAAAATTAAAAGAAGCTAAAGCTGCAGGGGATAAGAAAAAAGAAGCCGCAGAACTTTCAGAAAAGTTGTGTAAAGCAATAGAAGATGAATGTAAAGATGTAGAAGATATGGTAAAAGAAGGTCAGAACTTAGAGAAGAAAAAAGAATATGACAAGGCAATAACAACCTATGAGGATGCAATAGACAAATATAAAGAGATATTGGAAATGCCGAATGTGGAAGAATATAAGCCGGTAAAGGAAGATAAGAAAGTAACTGATTTAATGAAAACTAAGAATATTGAAAAGAAAATTAAGGAACTCAAGTTTAAAAATATTGATCTCGAAAAAATGAAAAAAGAAGAGGAAGCAAAAGTAGCAGGTAAGGTATAATTAAAATAAGACTAAAATGAGAATTTCTATATTAATATTAAAGAATTGATTATGAAAGAAGGGATTATTTATGGCAACCTATGTAGTGCAGGGGGCAAAGTTAAAGTGTAGCTTTGGAAGTCAGGAAAGTACTTTTCAGATTCCAATAGATCACAAAATTTATATCAATAACAAGCCGCAGGGAAACATGATGGACTTTAAGCCAATGATAAACATATTGCCCTTTGGATTGTGTAGCAGCCTAGCTAACCCTACTGTTGCAGCTGCGACAGCTGCAGCCAGTGGTGTCCTTCAAAAGATGCCATGTATACCTGCAACAGTTACACCATGGTTCAATGTAAAAATGGATGTTTTATTGGAAATGTTTCCAGCAATGCTAGACGGTTCTAAAACAACGTGCATGTGGGCTGGAATGATCAGTATAACTAAAAACGGACAATAATTTATAAATAAATTTGGAAATGTTTATGACATGATTATTAAATCATTCCTTGGATAGGGGGGAGTTTATGGGCAGCAAAACTACAATTGCCTATGGTAACGTTAAGATTAAATCACCGTATGAGGTTAAAACCATTCTTAATTTAAGAATGGAGAAAAGTATTAACGACCATGCGAAAATATACATATCAGGGATTATTTCCGATGAAAATAAGGCTAAATACGTTGAGCAAGCAACAATAAAAGATGTTATTGAGGTTACTCAGACAGATGACAATTCTGGTACTACCAAGCTTTTCAAAGGCATTGTAACTGAAATAGGTATAAAGGCTGCCAGAGGCGTATACTACATAGATATTGTAGGAGCTTCATCTACCTTTAATATGGATATCAAGCTTAAAAGGCATTCTTTTCAGGATAAGGATATGACCTATACTAACCTTGTAAGAAAGGTTATAGCAGATTATCCGGGTGACTCCATAGACATTGCTGCTAAGGGTAAAAAGCTGGGAAAGTTTATAATTCAGTATGATGAAACAGACTGGGGATTTTTAAGGAGAATGGCATCACATTTTAATACAGGTCTTGTTGCTGATCATCTATCGGATAAACCAAAGTTCTGGTTTGGAATCCCTGAGGGAGGAAGCAAGGGAAATTTAGAGGAGTTTAATTATTGTGCAAGTAAAAGAGTTGAAGATTATAGACAGTTATCGGAAAATAAGGTAGATGGTATTGATGCGGCTGATTTTACTTATTTTGAGGTGGAAACCGATAAAATTTTAAATATTGGGGATACAGTTTCATTTAACAATATAAACTTGTATGTATATAGGTCGACAAGTTATATTAGAAACAGTGTATTGCGGCATTTGTATTACCTTGCACCCCAAAAAGGCCTGACTCAGGATCTTTTATTAAATGAAAATGCATGTAATAAAGCTGTAGAAGGTAAAGTAATTGAGATAGAGGAAGACAATGTAAGAGTTCATCTTGACATTGACAAGGAACAGCCAAAAGATAAAGCATTTTGGTTTCCTTATTCTACTTCCCATACTTCTGAGGGTAATACGGGATGGTATTGCATGCCTGAGCTTGAAGACAGGGTTAAATTATACTTTCCTACAAACAAGGAAGAAGAAGGCATTATAGTTGACTCTGTTAGAAGAAGGACAAAGGGCGGAGATAAGATACAAAAGCCTGATGAAAAGTATTTCAGGACCAAGTTTAAGAAGGAAAACAAATTTACAGAAAAGGAACTTGCTTTTTCTGCAAAGGACGATAAAGTATTGATAAGCATGCATGAAGACAAGGGAATAGAAATATTGTGTGATAGCGAGCTTAAGATTAAGAGCGAAAATGATCTGATTATTAATGCGGATAAAATAAATATGGAAGCCTCAAATGGAATAGATATCGTCTGTAACTCAAGCAGTATAAAGATGGACGGAAAAACAGATATAAAGGGTTCTTTAGTTAAAATCAGGTGCTAGATTAAAAAGTATTAAAGTGTTAATAATCTTACATTTGGCGGAGCAAATAACGAACGGTTCAACATAATTAAAATCAGTATTAATCTTACATTTGGCAGAGCAAAATAACGAACGTTTTAACGTTATTTCGTGATAGAGAA
>JAEYYB010000158.1 GCA_023430975.1 Bacillota bacterium
TTTTATATCGTAAAAAGGCGGTAATTAGAATTAATCCAGTTGCAGCCTTTTTTACTTGGTTAAATTTTATATTTTTCAGGGTACTAATATTGTGATACTTTTCTGGAAACCAGCAGAGAATATCAGGGGACCAATTCATAGAAATCCAGACATTTCAAAATCCATCCCATAATGATATAATAAGTTAAAAACTTTATGTAAAGGATTTTAAAATTATGAAAGCTTTAAAGATAATAATTACATTTTTTTTATGTATTGGAACGATAAGTGCAATAAAGGAATTTATAGAAAACATATTATCATCGAACAATGATATTTCATACAATATTGGATATTCCATCGGTTCATTAATAGTTGCAGCTGTATTTATAGTTGCTATTGTAAAGCTAATTCAAAGTATAAAGAATGATTTCTAGATCAATGTTTAAGAATTAGCAAAATAAGCATTGAGGTGGCTGGTTATGGTATTCTGTCCTTTTTGTGAAGGCCAAGGGCTGGTTTGTAAAGCGAATATAGCAGGTAAAAACATACAGATTTATATTTGTGAAGAATGTGATTCTATGTGGAAGACCCCAAAGATAGAAAAAGAAAACTGTTATGATTTTGGAAACTTTATGAAAGAAATTGGTCTAAAAGGTTTGTGGGGTGAATTACAAAATGTAGAAAGACTTTAGTTTCAAAAAAGATCATAAACTTGCTTGATATACGTTTCTGAAAACCAGCAGAGAATATCAGAGGTTGAGATTGTTACCAATAAAAGTATATAGGTTATAGGCACATTAAAACTCGTCTGCTGTTTTCTGTTTCGTTACCACCGAAAGGCTGTTCTTTATATTAGACATAGAAGGAATTTTTCAATATTATTCTACCTCAGCAAAGCGAAACCCCTCATATAAAAATTCCCGAGTGAATACCCTATATTATATTAAGAAATTTTATAAATGGGGGTAAATACATGGGATTTTATATTGGTGTTGAACCGAACGTAAAAATCTATGTGGAGGATATTAATCCGGCAGGCACAAAAACAATCTTGTTCATTCACGGATGGCCAGGTAACCATAATTTGTTCGAATACCAGTTCAACCAATTGCCCAAAATGGGGTACAGGTGTATCGGAATAGACATCAGAGGGTTCGGCTTATCGGACAGACCATGGACAGGTTACGATTATAACCGATTGTCAGATGATGTAAGAAGTGTGGTTGATGTACTTAAATTACAGAATTTTACTCTCGGAGGACATTCAACGGGGGGAGCGATTTGCGTCAGATACATGGCCAGACATAACGGTTATGGAGTATCGAAACTCGCCCTTTTTGCCGCGGCGGCACCAAGTCTTGTCCAGCGTCCACATTTTCCATATGGTCTTCAAAAACAAGCTGTAATTAACATCATACAAGGTACATATAGCGACCGGCCCAGTATGCTGAAAGGGTTTGGAAATATGATTTTTTATAATCCTGTAACCGCCCCATTCTCAGATTGGATTTTCCAATTGGGGCTACAGGCAGCCAGCTGGTCCACTGCGGCTATTGCAAACACCTGGCTGGATGAGGAAGGGCTGTTTAATGACCTGAAAACAATAAATGTACCAACACTTATCCTTCACGGCCTTAATGACCAGGTCTGCCTATACCCGTTGGCAATAGCACAAAAGAACAGTATTAGGAATTCCAGGCTTGTGCCGTTTGATAAGTGCGGTCACTTCCTGTTCTATGACCAGCGTGAAATGTTCAACAATGAATTGATACAACTCATGGAAGCATAGGATTCCATGAATCTATAATTCAGCTTTGTGTTAATGAGCGGTCTATTGCAGGGTGGCTAGAACTTTCTCATACTGCACTTGTAAGAGTCTACGGAGTGAAGCCCTGGCAAAGGCCCCCAATTCTTTAGAAAAGCTAACGGAGCCGTACTTTAGAGCCTTATGAGACGCTCATAAGCAACTGATTAGTTACTACAACGTGAGCTTGGAGAACCAGAGCCGGGAAAGTATACTATAAAGCTGTTATAGTATACTTTCCCGGCTCCTGAAGCTTATTTCATGCGGCTTCGCAGAATTTTATAATTAACTATAATAGTCTTCAGAACTGCTTCCAAATCTTTTCGAAGCACACAGCACATCAGACATGTTTATTACTTCATCCATATTCAAATCGCAATTTTTATTGTAGGTGCTTTGCCCAGCCATTGTGTTAAATGATTTAGCAATTAAAATTATATCTTTCATATTAATGGATGAATCGGAATTAATATGATGAAGAAAAAGTATGTAATTTTACTAATGTGTTTTATGATGATTACATTTTTGTCAAGTTGTATGAAGAAGAGTAGTTTCGGTGGAAGCATGCAAAATGAAATGGATGCACCTGATAAGCTGACGGCTATGAAGGGGATTGCGATATTAACAGTGATGCTGTAATAAATATGCTTGACGTAATACTGGTTGCAAAAAAATTGGGTATTCAAATTAGACTTGTGGACGAAATAATATTGGTACAGATAATAAAATTAGATATGTAGCGGAACTGCCAAAAAAGCTTTCCTGGAAACCGACAGAGAATATCTGGGGCCCTATTCACTAATAAATTTATCAATGTCCCCACTTCTTATATCAATAGAATTTTCAGTTCCTGTCTTACATAATTTAGCATAATCTAACTTTCCAGGTAATGACCCAATCTTTAAATGAAACTTCTCATCAATAGGATAAGATATAATATATAAACCACTGCCAATGTCCTTACCAATATAATCGTTAAAATCTTCCCACTTAAGATTTTCTCCCTTTTTGGCTAACTCCTTAACAATATCAATTGTAAGATGTTTGGTTCCGCCTCCAACAGTTATTGTCTCTGGAGTTGGCTTTTGAACTTTACTTTCGTCTGGTGTTGCTTTACCTTTTGAGTTAATGTCCATGGATTCATGAATTGGTGTAAAGGACGGAAGAGGACTAGCAACTCTATCTGCTGTGCTACTGCATCCCACCAAAAGCAGAGAAACATATAAAATAGCAATAATTAATTTTCTATTCATCTCAAACCTCTCAACATCAAATAAATTAATTAGATCATAAACAAATTATTATATATGATCAGTTATTCTTTATATCAATTTTATCATTTGATCATATATAATACAATTATGGAGTTCTGTGTTACTGTGTGTACCGAATTATTATATTTCTGAAAACCAGCAGAGAATTCTTTATGGCAGAAAAGGGAGCAAGACCAATAGATTTATCCCTTATAAGGTTCAAGTGAAAAGTACATTAGGTGCAGGAGATACTTTCAGGGCAGGAGTTGTTTACGGTATTTTTAAAGGTTGGATGATGAGAAAACAGTTAAAATTGCTGCTGCAACAGCAGCTTCTGTATGTACAAGATTTCCTTTAGCCTCTAATCCTCCATCTCTAGAAGAAGTTACTTGCCTAATGAATGGCGTACTTTCAGATATTAACTGAAGTATTAATACCATGGAAACCAGCAGAGAATATCAGAGGTGCAGAGGGATATCTCATTAATGGCAACTTTTGCATAAATTCCCCGTAACATAGTTAAGTCATAGTCTGCGGGGAAAAGTTCGACGCGTCGAACTTTTTAATTCAAATTGTACTTATTCAAAAAATCATTTATTACAGTACTTAACTGTGCAATCTGGGTTTTAAGATTTTCTTTTTCTTCATCACTAGAAATAATAATGTTTGATTTGCTTAGCTTTGCAGTTAAACTTTTTATAAAGCCAAGAGTCAATTTATAGTTTTCCTTGCCTTCCTGATCAGTGTCTTTTGGCTCTGCTGTTTCAGGTTTGTAATTTGTAAGCTTGTTATATGCATTAATTTGACCCTCTTCACTTCTCATTCTTGCAATTTTTATAAGGTCTCTTTTAGCTAGCTGTGGATTTGCCTTGTATCTTTCTTTTATAGTATACGGCAATTTATTTATACTGAGTGTTTCACTTATGATACTTGGGGATTTGGTAAATACCTGAGATAGTTTCTCGTTTGAATACTTGTATTTTTCCTTTAATCGCTGGAGTGCTTCTGCTTCTTCTAATGGTGTTAAATCCTGCCTTAGAATATTTTCGATCAATGCCACCTTATCGGCTTGGGTTCCATCAATAACAATGGCTGGAATTTCGCTTAACTGGGCTCTTTTGGCTGCTTGATATCTTCTTTCTCCTGCTACTATTATTTTTTGACCGCTTTCATTTACATAGTAGATTATGGGCTGCAATACTCCATATTGTTTTATGGATTCCGACAGCTCACTAAGTGCCGTTTCATCAAAATACTTTCTGGGTTGGTTTGGGTCAGGCTGAAACTCTTCAATCGGGATTTTTAACTGTGTGATATCGTTTGGCATTGTATCAACTCCTTGCAGTTTTCTTATAACAATTTTATCGGATACTTTTTCCAAATAATATAGGTAATTTCTTCGAAGCTACTCACGAAGCGGAATCCTGGACCTTTTGCTCCTATTCTTTAGAAACTCTTACGTAGCCATACTTTAAGAATCTTCGTAGGGACTTAAAGCAGCTTACAAAGTGCCTTAAAGCTCCAAAGCAGGAAGGGAATACAATAATATATATTATTGTATTCCCTTCCTGCTCTGTAAGTAATTTTTAGAGGCTTCAAATTTTAAAAAGCTACTTGGTGTAGTAAGTACAAAGCAAGAACACCATTTCTTTTTTTGAATACCAGAAGTGCTCAACAAAGTAAATCCAATAAAAAACAATCCCTCAAAAAAGAAGGACTTCGAAAGACAAAAAACAAAAATCCTTGTGAAAATTTTATATT
>JAEYYB010000117.1 GCA_023430975.1 Bacillota bacterium
AAAAGCTAGGACTTCTGAAACACTTTCTGAGGCATTGGCCATAGCTTTAAAGAATGTAAATGATTTGGATATTAATGGGTGGTTTAAATGTTCAGGGTATTCCGTATAATATATCAATTTGCTGTAATACTCCTTTTTTGCAAATATCTTCAAGATAATTCTCAATTTTAATCCTTGTTTCACTATCAGGTCTTGAATACAAGCTGGCGGATTTCACTAACCAACTATATAAATGCTTTTTTGTTATATCTAATACAACTCCATGCTTTTTTGTTATAGCAAATAGAATGCCCTCGAGAGCCTTCCACCATCCATATAACCGTAACTGTTTGCAGGTGATACTACAGTGTCATTTGCTAAAGCAAGGATGTTTCCATATTTTTATTAATTTGATTATGTTCTTTAAAAGCATACTCTAATGCTTTTATAACATCTAAATTATCATCAACAAAATGTATTTTCATATCTCAACCTCTTGGACCAATCCTATATCCTTTCTTATCCTGCACTGCATGAAACCATTCATCCCTTATCCAAAAATTCACTTGTACTTCACAACCTGGACTTTCGGTTCTACTTGTCTTGACAATGTAAAAGCTACAAATTCAGATGATATTTTAGGAAGAATTTGTGGCTCATCACCAGTCATTATACGACCAGTCTTTGTCTTAACATTATAAATAAGAATATCAGAGTTGGGCATTTTACCATTAACTATAATATCATTAGTGGATGTTCCCCTTCTCTCATCCATCCAAACAATGTAATCCCCAAAAATCCTTGGGGTTCCCTGATCAACTTTATCCTTAGTTATATAAGTCTTTTCCTTGCTATCTATATTATATAGAACTATATCAGCATATAGAGTGTTATTGTTTCTATCTTCCCATACGATGTAATTACCATTTACATCCGGCTTACATTCCATATATGGGCCAGTTGCTATTTTACTTTCTGTACCGGCAATAATATCATACATATAAATATCTTTATTATTCTCAGGTACATTGTCTCCCCCGCGAACTATATCGCTTCCACTGAAGTCTCTTTCGTCTTCCCATACCATCCTATTATCACAAATATTATAGGTTGCATGAGCAGCTAAAGTAGATGTAATCTTCTTCTCTTTCCCTCCTTTATCCAAGTCAAACAGGTATAAGCTCCACTTCCCTGGATGATCCTTTACTTTATCATCTCTGTTGTCCTGCCAAATCAAATAACTTTTCCATATCTTAGGATTGATTTTTGCATATTCACCTATTGTTACCTGCCTTTTTGTATTAGTTTTGAAATTATAAATGTAAATATTTGAGACTTCCTTTTCTACATCTCTCATTTGACTATTTTTAATGCTTTTAGGATCAACCTCAGCCCATGTGATAATATCTCCGTATATATCAAATCCCAAAACTCCGCATTCTTTAGATACAGGGACTTCACTCAAAATTTTGCTGCTTCTTAAATCAATAATTTTAAGTGAGCCTTGATTATAAATCACCATATTTTCCCCATCAAGCTCTGCTTCAAACCCATCAAAACTATGTTCAATTTTACTTGGCTCAAGCTTAAAACCAGACTTTATAACCTTTGAAGGATTTTCACCATTCTTTGTACAACCACTTAGCAGCACCTGTATTAGGGCAATGCATATTAAAGTAAAACAATATTTCTTCACCTTTGTTTCCTCCCGGTATATTAATTTTATATTATATAGACTTTATTTTAAAAACAATTGTTCCAAAAAATGTTTCACTTTATGGCAATCTTACCTTTTAGTATTATTTTAAAACTATATTTTGTATTTATCTATAACATCAAAGTAATCTAAAATTAATCTTCAATGGCATACACAATTGCCCCTCTTTCAATGGAACTTAATTCCACATCAAACCCTAAAAAAATTAGAATACCCCAGTGAGGATCTGAAGAAAAGCATGGAAAACAAGCATCTTTACTTTTGACCTGATATACTTCTTCCTTACCTGATAAAAACTTTATCAGAACTTTGGAACTTATTGATTGCTTCACACTTTCTTTAGTTGCAATGTCACATGGTGGTCCATTTCCGCTTATAATTACACCAAATTTAGGCAAATGGAAAATATCTGTAATCTCAAATAATTCTTTCATGTTTAAACCTTTTCTATTATAAAATTAATAACAATCATTAATTTCTTAAGCTCTATTTCCATTCAGAGGTTGAGCCCATTAGCTATTCTTTTGTATAATCTGTATCTTTGAATTTTATTTCAACACTTTGATACCTACAAGTTATGAAACCCATAACGTGCTCTTCTCTTCAAGCTTGCCAGATTTATCAATGTCAAAAAGCAATCCTCTGCCATATAACCCACCTAATTGGTATCCTATATACATCAGGCTTGACTCCTTTATAAGTGCCGTGTTTGAATAAGCAATGGTATATATTTTCTTCGATTCAAGCCCTAATTTCATAAACACTATATAATCAATAGGCTTTTTCTCCTCAATAGAGCTATTTCTTATAAACCAAGCTCTAATTACTGGTGTATTAGGCTCGCAACCATATTTCATACTTACTGTCTCATGTAATGCAAGCCAAATTCCCTCTAACTCAGAATTGGAATTGTGACTTTTCCATAAATTTTGTATGTATTCAATCACTTTCACTAATATCAGTTGATCCACAATGAATCCCTCATCTTATTATTGCGTTTTATAATATTAAGCGAAATTATTTTATGTCAAAAAGTTATTCTTTAACTGTGGTACAGATACCTTATTAAAATAATTTATCTTACTTTTTATACCTTTAAGAGTCATATCAATTGAGTGAATTGAGACTTTCCCTTCGCTTAACAAATACTCCTCCCTGATTATATCCTCAGATATACCAAGTAACCATAGAACTGAGGCTACAACAATCCCTGTTCGGTCCTTTCCAGATGTACAATGAATAAAAACCGGAAATTTTATGTCATCCCTGGAAAGTGTTGATAGAACCCCATTTAACCACTTTCTCACATCCCCCAATTGTGTATCATATTTTTCAATACTATTGGCAATTGGAAAATGGTACTGAATCAGACCTTGATCCTTTTCTATTTTATCGGAAGAAGCCCTCAGATTAACTAGCGTCTTAGGGTATCCTACTTGAGCAAAACATTCCACAGATTCAATTTTACCGCCCCTAAATAGTTTTTTCTCCAACATTACGTTACTACCTGATAAACAATTTACAAATTCACCAACATCCCTTAAATTCACGATAGTATTTGACATATTTTTAAATCCATAATCCACAAAATCTTTTAACCATTTATACAACTATATTTCCTCTATTATTCGTCCTTCTGACTTTCATATTTTTCACCATAATACTCTTCGACAACGTGAATTTCTCCGATAATGTGACTGTTAAATTCATCAAGCTCTTCTGCGGGAACCCATAATTCTTTATGAACCGATGTGCCTACAGTTTTGACTTCAAACTTTGCTATATATTCATCATCAATGTCAAATTCTGTAACAAAGCCGGCATATACTGGTGCACTTTTAGTATTCCACTCCAATGCAATTTGACGTGCATATTCAATATTCAGAACCGGATAAAAAATCGGTTGTTCTGGAAGCCTCGGCGGAAATTTGGTCATTCCGGACTCCTTTATATGTTTAAGTTCTCTTATTCCTACAGGCCTAAAAAGCTTCATATTCTTCAACCTCGCAATTCATAAAAAGATTTATATTTCATTCAAATTTTTGATTACTTTGCCAGAGACAATTCATATATTCTTTATGACTAATTAATCCCTTAGTTATATCTTAGCACTGCTGAAACATATATACACCTTCTTTTACCTTCAGCTATCTTGCTTCTAATTAATTCGTAGCTTTATCCATAGAGTTGACGGTCCTGTTACCTAAATAGTTAAATTAAATTACTTATTATTAATGGTTCAGTAATTTTCATCCCCATTAATGTTAATTCAAGTTAATAATTGATTTCACGTTAGGGAAAGCATTCCGTCAATCTCTCCTTTTAAAACTCTCTTTAAACTATCATTCTCAATGGTGGTTCTATGGTCCTGCACCATTTCATTGGGGTAAAATATATAGGAACGCCTTTTATTCATTAAAGCTTCGTTTACTGGAATTTCTATAAGATCTTCAATACTTTCAAGCTTGGCGTATCTCATCATATCAAGAAGTTTTGAATTAATAATTTTAATAGCTGATGATTTCTTCTCTCTCATTGTAGCTCCTGAACCGGAACCTAACCAGATGTTTATACCTGTTGGTACATGAACAACCTGAGAAACATCCCTGTGACGACCTTCTTTATCTTTTGTCAAATAGCAATTTATTAAATAGTCTTCAGCTTTTACATATACTTCTTCGCTATCTTCCAATTCAGATACAACATCTACCAATATTTCATAAGTACACAATTCGTTATCCGATTTTGTTATACCGGTAAATTGATGTACTCCTTTTTCACCTTTTAAATAACCATATGCATATTTTCCAATCACTCTAAATACAAATTCCTGAATGCCATCAGAAATCATCTGCACAGTAAATCGATTCTCTTCTCCCCATTTTGAATACATATTAAAAAGCATTTTAAGATATTCCTGAGATTGTTCATCTTTATTATCGGAATGAATTGTTATTATTGCGTTATTTGTTCCAAATCCATCCGCTGAAAGAATTGCTTCCAATCTAAACTTATACAGGTCTTTTTTTAAGGATTCAAAAGTCTTTGAAATATCATCCAAAACACTAACATCTTTTTCCTCTATTGCAAGGTCACATAAATTCTTTAAGTCACTCCATGCTTTTTCAAGTTGGTCATATTTCTCAACTTTTTCCTTCAAGTAAGTCAATCTTTTCATAGCTTTTTTAGGATTCTTTGTATTTGTCCAGAATCCCGTTTCTGAGACCTGCTGTTCAATTGTATTTATTTCTGATTTTATTTTAGGAAGGTCCAATAAACTTTTAAAATCATCTAATAAATCTTTATAATTATCAATATTCTCTTTTAGTTGAATTATTTCCAGCATAAGATTATCCCCCTTCCTCCTTTTAAACGCAGAAATATCATCAGGTATATCCAACGATATTTTTCAAATCATCTGATATTGGATATTCGCTTATATCAGGAAGTAAGTTAGACACATCTTTACTAGATTTAATGATATTGGATATTTCTTTTGCTAAATCCGTAACATCCTCAACCCCAATTATCCATTCATATACGTATTTTTTTATCGCTTCATTTCTTAGTCCAATTTGTATAGCACGTCTATCAAGTTTCATTCCATTTAATGATCTATCCGGATCCCATTGATGGATAACATCAGATTTTTCAAAATCAGCTTTCCAATTAGTTTCATTTTTGTACCTTGAACTGTCAAATTGGCTTGAAACGCTTTGAGAGAGTATCTCAAGCCATGCTTTATGTGATAATTTGATTTTTGCAATAGCTTCCATCCTGTGCTTGGTTGCGTAGCTTGACCTATGCAAAATCCATCCAAATGAAGGTTTTATCCAAGTGATTCTATCTAAACCAAAGCCCTTACCAAAAGTGCCAATTTCAACAGCATTTTTAACTATATTTGGTTTAAACGCCTGATAAACGTAGACCCCTTCATCATCAAAATAAGCAAAAATACGTTTCATATAGCTCCCCCAATAATATTATTTAAACATTTTTTCTACTCGCTTACGCTCTTTTTCCAGTAACCTCATATAAGATCTCTGCTTATCTACTATTCCAAGCCTGTTACAGCAATCGTTGGCTTTCTCTAACATATTCAAATGATAATATTTGATTGTTTTTATCATTTTATCTCCATTTACAAAACAATCATTAGCAAGCTCAATGTCATTTAATTTTATAAATCCCAAGCAAATGTCAAACCATATTTCTGTTAACATTCTACCTAACCCTGTATCCTTCCAACGATCAAATTCTTTAAGCATACCTCTTCATATAATTAATATCTGGATCAGAATATTCAAACTCCTTCCACATATCTTTAGAGCCTCTGATTTTGTCCAAATTTTTTTGAATATCTTTTATTTCCATCTATAAAACCTCCGAAAATCCATTGTTAAACTGGTGGTTTCTTCTAATTATTACGACATTTTAAGTTTATCAAATACTGCTATAAAAATCTTTGCAATATTTTTCGCATCATCAATTCCCCTGTGATGTGTCCCTTCCAAAGGCAACCCAAGCAAATCCAATGCTCTGCTCATACCGCAAGGACTTATGCCTTTGATTTCAGCAAATTGATGTTTGATACTGATATGGTTATCAAGTAGACTATGGATTCTACCGGAATAATTCTTTAGTTTGCACTCCTTATATATCTGTTTCTTGTCATAGAACCCCCATGAACATAAAGCCACTTCAGTATCTGAGGCAGTAATCCAGTTTTCAAATTCCACCATAACATTCTTGAAAATATCTGCTGCATCAACATTTTTTTGCTCTATACTTGTTAGTTTTATGCAAAAATCGGAAAGTGCTGGGTATATCACAGGTTTAATGAACTTTGAGAAGGTAGCAACTACCTCCAGCTTATCATTCAATTTTACTGCACCAATTTCAATTATTTCACTGGCTTTGGACTTATCATTTTCCCAACAAGTTGCTTCTAAGTCAAATATAATGTAATTCATTTTCCTTCCTTTCTTTGAACAATCCAGTTCATTTGTTTCAAATTTTTGGTCTATCTTTTTATAAAACAGGGACAAGATTTTCATCAACCATAACTTTATTAAATGCCAAATGAGTCGCAATTTTATAACACATTTCACTAGAATCAGTAGTATTTATATATAGATCTGTTAATGTAATCTTCACATTAATGATTGGCTTATTATTATCATGTAAATTGTTGAATTCCTCTTCAAGTCTTTGATGAATTGCATTCACATAACTAATAAAGTCAATTTCATACTCCCTGTTTCCAGCCAGGTCACTCTGAAGAAAGGCTTGATTAACAAAATATACTGTCGGGTCCACATCAGAAAAATACGGTTCAAAAGTCAGTGTAAAAACTGCAAATTTGTCATAGCTGCAACTTTGCTTGACATATCGTGCATTTTGAACAATAGTTTTATTAATCGTCCAGGCTGGCCGTGCATTTTTATCATATTTTGTATTTATAGAAATACTATTCATTTTGACTCCTCATCAACAATTATATCTTAATTTTACTATTATTCCCAATCTCCCCGACGGGATTCGAACCCGCACTCGTTTCCTAAGCATGAGCCTGGGATAATGTGCTTCCCTACGCATTTCAGCATGCAGGAATTTCACCCGCTTCGGGTATTCATCCCTTTCGGTGCTTCCTCAACCCTCACCCTGCAACCCGTTCCAGTCAATCTTTTTACGGCGCTCTTCCCTCCTAGAGCTACGGGGAGATATAAAAAATTGCTTAGTCCGGAAAGTCTGCAACACCTCGGACAAAATATTTAATTTACTTAAGGAAAGTGGCTGAAGACAAAGTGCTCTACCAACTGAGCTACTGCCCCATTTCCGGGGCAGGTAAGATTCGAACTTACGACAACGCGGTTAAAAGCCGATGTAGTCTTCAAAGCACCTCAAGTAATTATATGGTGGGTGAGGATGGATTTGAACCATCGGTGTTTCAATGTCACGGTTTTACAGACCGCTGCCTTCGCCTCTCGGCACACTCACCCATAAAATTGTGGTGACGGATAGGGGAGTTGAACCCTCTATTATGAGGTTGAAAGCCTCATTTCCTAGCCATTAGAAGAACCCGCCATAAATATTGGTCGGTAAGGAGAGAATCGAACTCCCACTCTCCACGTTATCAGCATGGAGCTTTACCATTAAGCTACTTACCGGAGTAAATATGGTGCAGGGAGAGGGAGTCGAACCTAGGACGCATAGGCGAGCAGTGTAGCGAAGCGAAACGACCAGCCCTCAAAACCTTGCTTCTAAGGCAAGTATCTATGCCAATTCGATTATCCCTGCATATTATAATTTTTAGTGGAGCCAGAGAGATTTGAACCCTCTCTCTACCTCCTGTTTGTAAGGCAAGTGCTCTCCCATATTGAGCTATGGCCCCAAATTTTGGCGGTGGATAGGGGAATTGAACCCCTGACTTAAGATCGACAGTCTCATGTGATAGCCACTTCACCAACCCACCATAATGGTGTGCCTGGTGGGACTTGAACCCACGCCCACCCGGTTAAAAGCCGGGCTGGTCGTTTCGCTCCGCTACACTGCTCGCCCATGCATCCTGAGTGCTCTACATACTTTTTCCATAGGCACATTCTTTTTTGATAAAAACAAAAAGTGGTTTAATCCTTTTCTGGACTTAACCACTCTTTTTGATAAATGCTTTTATATATAACCCTTAACTAATTCCTATCCAGATAAGATTGGTTTCTGCATTTATGCAATAGAGGCTTAAGCCAATGTACGAGTAAATCCTTACTTGGTTTATATTCCAAATCAATCGCCATATTAATTTGTTCGAGTCTTCCTTTTTCAATCAGGTACATTGATGATCCTCCTTTCCTTTCGAATACGATATAGTCTTCCTTGCACCTCTAGTAAGAATTCAAAAATAATAAAGCGGTTAAGTCCTAATCTCTACGACTTAACCGCTCTTATAAACTGTGAGAAATTTTATTTGTAATCATCTATTTCTACACTTCATAAGCAGAGGATTAAGCCAATGTATATAAGTATTCATATCTTGTTTCGCAGATAATTCAATTGTAATATTATTTTTATCGAGATTATAACTTTTCAGGTTATACATCGTAATCCTCCTTTCTCATAATCAAAATCAAGTATTCTTTGCCCCTCATTAGTTTTTTACTCAACAACATTTTTTTAGGCACAGTGTTTATATGGTAACACAGGTAATCTTGTCCCGTCAAGGAATATTTTAAGTTGTAACATTTTTGTAATATTAAAGCAAATCACTTCACTATCAAAAATCTTTTTTACTTGAAACTACGGCTAAGCCGCTCATGACCTTTAGCAGCAACGCATTCAAAGCATTCATCTAAATCCATATATATATCCCATCGTTTTCTTCCTAATTCTTTAGCAGCCTCATCAATTACCATTAATTCTAAAGTTTCATCACGTTTACCCTTCCATAGCTTATCTGCTAATGCAACAATAAGCTCTTCAGTAGAACAAATCATTTTATTATAGTTGGCATGAGATAAACAACAACGGGCAATTCTTGTGTCAACACCTAATTTTAATAGGATTTTCTCCCCTTCCTCCTCATGGCAGTGACCTGGTGCATTTAGTTCTGATATATGAATTATTTTTCCAATATCATGAAGAATAATAGAAATTCTTATAAAATCATAATCTAGCGATATACCTGAATTTGATAATTTTTCCATGATTTCTTCAGCTGCCTCACTAACCAATTTTACATGGGTTATCAAATGTACAGGAGCATTAAGTTCTTTGAGTAAATTAAAAGCGTCGTCAACACTCACAATATTTTTCTTCATAGTAAACTACTTCCTCTTTACTAAATATATTTACTGTAGAATCTGTAATTTGTCCATAATTCAATCATTTCAATTGCTTCTTTTGTACTTCTAGACTCGAATTTTTCAAGTGGTTTTTTCAAATATCCATGCAATACCAATTCCGATCTATATCTACCATTGCTATCTCCATCCAAGATCAAGAATAAGATCAAATTTTGTATTTTTTAATCTTAATAAATCCTCATTGAAATAACTCCATAAGCTATCACAACTATCTGGCTCACATTCATAAAAATTATTGAATTCTAATGTCCACCCCCCAGGAATTAAACAATCTTCGTCCCATCTGGTAGAATTATATCACCATCATCAGAGCTAACATCAAAAAATCCAACACAATGCTGTTTCGCGAGTTGTTTCATTTTTTCACATGCCTCTTTTGCCAATGACCAAGAAAATGCAGCATAGATTATATCTCTTCCTATACAATAATCCGTCAAACGGTTTTCTAACTCCTCATTCTCTTCCAGCTCATCATCAGATGGAGCATCTATCCCATTCATAGGTGGAAAAATTCTCTTCATTGATTGATACCAATTCTGGAGTGCAGATGAAGAAACAGAAGGTGATTGATAATCATGATCTTCACTCCACTCAATCTGAATTTCATACCACTTCATAAATTCCGCCTTTGTTCTTGGAGCCTTTGTTTTTTCAAAAACCATTAAATCATAACTCATTTCTTTCCTCCAAAAAATGATGTTTAGCGAATCGCCACACAAGAGATTTTCAATGTTGTTAACTTCTAATAAACCACTATACCATTTCTTCCTTTTCCAAATTCCTCATAAATACTTATTAAAAATACTATAGTCCCTAGATATCTCATCTATTTCAAGTTTAAATTCGTTTGTAATCTCTTTTCTTTGATTCTCTTCTATTGTTTTTAAATAATCAGAGTTTTCATAGTCATTTAACATCATATAAAAATACTCACATTCATGTTTTGCACTATCCGAACCATCAGTAAATTGACCAGCCTTTAAAAGAAAAGATTCCCAGGTTATTTTTCCCCGTTCATATGAAAGAAAAAGACAAGCCACATAAAGATCATCAATATCTTTGAATTTTATACACGGTTCAGAATAAATAAATTCACATACAACATTATACGCTTCATGAACATCTCTTTTTAATGATAATTCAATAATCCAGTATGGAGGCTTTTCAAAAGTCTCTATAATTTCGTCACACCATCGAGAGTAATGCTGATGAGATATTAAGCCTGTATCCAGCATAATACATAGCTTTCTGGCAAATTCTTTACTTAAGCAATATTCCAACAAAAAGACCCCCACCCTTACGCTTTTCATCAAAAGATTAAAAGTCCTGCACTCCTAACTTCCCTACCAAATTTGTCTATCAATAATATAACAACCTTTAAATCCCCAGCTTATCCATCCGATTCCTTCCCATCCTGATTTGTCAACAAATACGGACATCTTTCCACTAATATTTCCTTATCATCACTATCTGCAAACGAACACATTGTAACCGAAGAATCAGCGTTTAAACTTAGCAAATTGCCATTCCTGCTGCATGGAGTATTTGTTATAATAGTTTTCAGGCATTCATCAACAAAAACCTTTCCCGGAAACATCATTTTCATAACCTTTATTATAGTAATGGCATCCTTTAATTCATAAGGTATGTAATACTTTTTAGGAAGTAAAAAATGAAACTGTTCAAAACAATCTTGGTACTTCCTAAAAAAGGCCATTACATCCCTTAATGTTGGAAGTTCATCCATTAAAAAATTCATCCCTATTTTTATATTTTTCTTTCTTCTTAACTCATCGGTAATTGCTTTAATGTCTATTTCATTGAGGTTAGAAGTATTTAGTGATAATGCTATGTAATCAATATTTTTGATGATACTCTCTAAAGACATAATGCAATCCGGCTGCAAGGTTACAGATACCTCAGCCTGACTATGTGCTCTTTCAAGTAATTTCCCGAATAAATCAAGAGAAAATCCACTATTGTAGGCAAAAGTAACTATACTTGGATTATGAATTTCTATCAACTCAGACATCTTTTGATATAATTGATTAAATGGTGCTTCTCCTGACTTCTGAGATAAGTAGCAATATATACAGCGGTTTTCCTTATTGCATTTATTTGATGGGGTTACAGATAGTATCATAGTTTTTTCCTCAGTCTTTCTCTCTCAGGGCTTTCTTTATAATCAAAATAACCATCCAGTCTTCCTCCATCAAATGGTTTTATTTTCGCATTATAATTTCTTTCTGCCCATTCATAAAACGGATAAGTATACTGATCATAGTGTTCTGCATTGAAATACCAGCCTAATTCATCATCATATCCATTAGAACCATAACAAAGTGTAGTTACATATGTACCACTTCCAATTTTTATATTGAGTTCAAAAACTTCATCAAAGTTTATTGCTTCAATTAAATCTTTGTATTGGAAATAACCTGGTGTTAAGGCAATTATTCTATTTATTAAATTCCTGGCAACCGAGCTGGAAGCAACAAATTCACTTTCATCATATCTTTGGATTTGGTATTTTTCAATACTTTCAATAATCCTTTCTAAATAGCCTTTATCCTCACTCTTTGCAACCCAGTATTCGTAATGTTGAAAGTTATTTATGCTAACATTAAATGGTATATCATCTGATTCAGTATTAAAACATCTATTTTCATTAAAGAAAAATTCCTTTTCCCATGATACTCTAATTTCAAAATAAAGATCAACATCGTATTCCATAACTAGAAAGGCAAGAATATTTCGAACTTCTTTGTCGTCATGAATATTGAAATCAGCTATTAATTCACTACAGTTAACTTGAAAATGGTTCATGCCTAGACCTCCAACACTAATATTCCAAACTTTCTCTATTTGGATTTTTTAGGAACTCATCATATCCACTTCCCCCACCAAAAGCTCTTATCTTGGCATTATGCTCCTTTTCAGCCCATTCAAAGAATGGAAAATTCATTTTATCATGGGATTCACATGCAAAATACCATCCCAACAAGTCATCATATCCATTGGAACCATATCGAAGTGAAGTAAGACTGGATCCATTACCAATCTTTATGTCAATATCAAAAATCTCATCAACATTTATCTGGTTAATTAACTTATTCTCAATCTCAGTATGATACCTCGGAAGTAATGTAATTATTTTGTCTCTCAATTCTCTTGCAATTGAATTTGAGCCCCTACTAACAACTTCCCCGTCACTAATAAAACTACATCTTTCAATACCACTAATTAACTTTTTTACATCCGCTTTATTCTTCGGCCTTGCAGTCCAACATTCGTCGAAAGTTCCTGTACTTACACTTATTTTAAAAGGCATCTTATTTACTTCGATATCAAAATAAATGTTATTGAAAAAACAGAATTCCTTTCTATCATCTATTGTTATTTCAAAATAAATGCCAATATCATATTCTTCAGCCAAAAACATTATCAAATCTCTCACATCATTATCTTCATGTATTCCGAAGTCAGCTATTAATTCACTGCAATTTACTTGAAAAGGCTTCATTTCTAGACCTCCATCCAAAATCAAACACTTTTTGATGCATTTCTCTTATCCCAGCAAATGATCTAGTATTTTCGTTAAATTTTATTTCCTTCACTTTGCTCATTATGAAAGCTCCATTTCTATAATCTTTTGCCACATGTATATGGGAGAAACTCCCGCATATCCGCTTTCTTGAGCATCATTGACTTCAATAACAATCCATTTACCTTCTTCTGTTTTTGCAATGTCTACTACAAGGAAAGTGACATTCAAACGTTTTGCTACTGTTACTGCCAGCAATGTAACCTTCTCCATCTCTTCATCCGGAATTCCATAATGTATTCCTTCCCACCAATATCTGCCCACGCCAACCACGTGGTTTTTCCAAAGAAAAACGCGAAACTCCAAGCTGCTTTGTATTCTATCAGGTACATTGTCCTCAACAAGCTCAAGTTTAACATATTCCCTGCATACCATAGGCTGCCAATGGAGTATCGGATCTCTCCTCCAATGTTCAAGCAAATTTTGAAACTGCTCAGGCCCATTAATAATTGAAAGTGCCTTTTTATGCCTGCTTGTCTGATGTGCTCCTTTTACAAATATTGGCCAACCTATATCGGTTTCTACTTGTTCAACAGTTGGTAAAGTATCATACCACCTGCTTTTAGGTGTCAGGTCTTTTATTAAAGGATACCAACTTGGAAGCAGCGTGCAAAGATTAAACTCTTCGGGAGTATGTATCATATTAATTCCTTGTTCCTTCATTGTATCATATAGCTTATGATAATCATCAACTGCCCCTATCCTTAAAACAACAGGTAGTTCAACTTCAGCAAATATTGATCTACATTCTAAAAAATCACGAAAGTTGAAATCATAAATCCGTATTCCTGTCTTTTTTATAATTAATGGTAGAGTTCCTTGTAACATTAAAAAATCATCAAATAGAAATTTACCAAACTTATACATATTCACTTTACTCCTAACAAATTCTTACTAATACTCATTTATTTCCGGAAACCTAAGTAATATTTTATTTATTAAATCTTTATACTTTTGCCCAAACTCATCAACATCATGGTTTTCCAACCAGTACTCACCATCTGCCAAATCAAACATTTCTTTTGCTGTTACAATTGAGCAGTATGTCCTGTCTATCAGGATCATCATAGGCTCAATATCATCATCCCAATTAAAATGAGATACATAAGCATGAGTTAATTCTATTGTGTTTAATTTATCAATCTTTTTTATCACTTCATCAATATCAGAATATAATAAATCATCAACTATTTCTTTCTCTGTATCTGATAATGTTAAGCGAAATGCTCCTTTAGTCTTAATAAGTAAGTCCGCTAATGAAGGATTATGTCTTGCTCTATACCATGGCGTGTAGAATATTCCATTTGGATGATTTAATTCAAATCCCATTTCCAGTAAAATATTAATTGCTTCAATATTTTTAAATTTTATGGCTTTATCAAGAACAGTATCCTGAAGTTTATCTTCAATATATACATCAGCTCCAAGATTGATTAATTCTGAAAAGAATTCTATAGGGGCTTTTTGAACAATTGCATAATGCAAGGGTGTCCTCCCATACTTATCTTGTTCATTTAAATTTGATTTTCCTGCAACTGCTTTTAAATCATTTAATGATCGGTTTTTTATTGCTTCAAAGATCGTCATTGTATTCACCCTTTATCACTTTTTAGGCTTAATAACATCCAATCCTTTTATTGTCAATTCATATGGCAATACTCCAACCTTTATCATGTTCCTCAGTTCTATTGCCTCTTTTTCAGTCAACCCCTCTAGTACCAATTTCCCATCAGTAATTTCTGCATTAATAGTCGGTGCTGAGACTATCATACTATCACTTAATACAGCTATACGTTTACCAATTAGCCTTTTTGAAGCTTTTTCAAAATCTTCCGACGAGGTTTTATTTAGTTTAATCATCAGAGAAACTTTCTCACTTTGTTTATATACCTTAACATCTAATATATCTTTTCCATCAAAAATAATTTTGCCCGATGGATTAATACTTAAATTTTCACTCTCTTCAAGCTCTTGAACAGAAAATTCTCCCCGCCTAATAATACTATCCATTGTTGCGTAAATATCTTCAGTGCTTAAGTTTTTATAGCTTGCAAAATAGATAATCACATTACCACTTTCATCAAATTTAATATCATAGTTTTCAATACCCATTAAGTCCAAACGTTTTGACAATAAGACCTTTGATTGCTTAATTTCTTTATCGGTCGGTTTGACTTTTTCCGGCCCTGCAGTTAATTTTAATCCGCCTTTAACCTCTACCTGCTTTAAAACGTCCAATGAATCTTCTTTTATGCAATTTGATGTAGTAGGTTTAACCTCTGCATCTTCTAAAACATTAGGTGAAGATTCTCCATTTGCGAATTCTGATGTGGTAGGTTTAACCTCCTTCTGCTCTGGAACTGTTGAGGAAGTCCCCTCTTTAGTGCATCCTGATACAATAGTTACTGCCAATACTGCCAGTAGACATAATTTACATAATAATTTTTTCATCCTAGTCTCCTCTCAAACCTCCAGATAATCTTAAAAGGAAATCCATTACAATAGCTTAAACTCGCCTTATTCCTGGAAAAGTATTTTCTAAGAGCAATCAACCGGGTTAAAAGTGACACCAAGTATCTTTGCAGCCAGGATTGCTTCTCGAACATCTGAATCAACAATTATATAGTCTTCTCCCAGGCCTTTTACCTTAAAGACTTTTAAGTATCCAACCTTTTTTTCATCAATTACAAGTTTTATTACTGCACCGATCTTGTCAAATTCACTTAAACTTGACAGACAGTCAATTATTTCAGGTATTGCAAGCCAGTACAATTCTTGTTTCATTCTTTTCACGTCAGCTAAAACAATTGGCTTGAAAAATATGTATTTCTGAAACTTATCTAGCACCTGCTTAAACCTGTCCGATACTAAATGAAATGGATTTTCTATATAATCAGCATAGACATTATCACTTTTATCTTTAACATAAAATTGTATAGGGTCTTTATCCAAATACTGCAATTTACCATTTTTAACATGCACCTTATTAATAGCCTTCGTCATTTCCTGAGGCTCTACAATATTTGATACACTTTTATCCTGTGTTAAATAAAAATATTTCATATCATTCACCTTTAATCTTCATAGGAAGTTGTCTCAACCATTATTGCACCTTTTATGCCCATATTTTCAAGTGCTTCTTTTAATTCCTCATTTATCACCCAAATCTCATTCAGTGCTCCTTCAATTTTAACTATTTTATAATTTCCTACTTTTTGATCATCAATCTCAAAAGCACCCTCAATATCTTTTAAGCCGCCTGTTTCCTCACTATATTCGCTTTTTTCCCATTTGACACAGTCAATTGCCCTCACAAACGGAACATAATACTCAAAATAGCTATTTTCACTTTCCACCAGAAGAATGGGTTTATAATAGATATTGTCCACTCCCATGTCATCCAGCAATCCTTTCATCCGATGGGAAATCAACGGAAGGTCGTAGTTATAAATATCAGGCAATTCTTCATTTCTCTTAACCAGTACAAGAACTTCCTGCTGGAGATCAATATATTGCATTTCCCCAAAATATAAAGCTCTTTTATCCAGATTAAAATCAGCTGGAATCCCAATTCTCATAATATGTTCATAATCGTATGGATCAGAATCCAATACATAGTATTTTTTCATAATATTTTTCCCTTCTCTCAATTGACTTTACCATCAAGTTCAGTAGCATATTTATGGGCTTGCTCATTTAATATATGCTCTCGCTCCCCTGGTTTCTGGCCTTTACTTACATCCATGTCTTTTTTAATTTTCTCAATTCTTTTTTCTAATTTATCTTTCAACTTCTCCAATTCTTTTTTTCGGTCCTCTGGAGTAAAATTATCCCCACACAGTTTCAATTTCATCATTTGTTTTTCCATTTTACCGAGGGCTTTTACAATTTGAAGCTCATAAGCATCTTTTCCTGGAGGCTCAAAGAGATGAGGGCCTAAATGCCATTGGAGTCCTGCTGCTTTCATAGCTGCCTCAGTAATTTTATCTTTTTGTTCAGTAGAAATACTTTCCTTACCTTTACCTGGTTGTTTACCAAAAGATTTCTTAGGGTTTTTACCTGAAAACTTTTTAGCATCAATAGATGGAAGTGCTATACAATTGGCCTCCGAATTGATATTAAAATCAATCAAGTTTAACATTCTGGCAGTACGCATTGTAAAAGAATAAGGTGCTACCGAAATTAGATGGTGAGATTGAAAATTAAACATGCTGATATCCAAATCCAGCCCGGTTTCCTCAGATAGTTTTTTTATATCAAGGTTATTTTGCAAATTGTTCATTAAGTCCTTAGCGTTAGTTGCATTATCTTGATACTCCGATTCCCTTTTAGGAATACTGTTCATCTTTTGGATCTCTTCATCATTTGTTTTAAGATGACCAGCTAGATTATCGAATGTCATACCGCAGAACGGACATTTTTTAGCTTCGTTTTCATCAAAAATATCCTTAAATATTTCTGCCTCTTTATTTTCTATATCTGCACTCTTAATTATCTTTTTCAAATCCTTGCTAGATATCTTTGTAGGATCGGAAGGTATATCTCCAGCTGCCATAAGCTCATCTCTTGTTTCAAGGAAGGTTAACTTCTCTTCTATTAGTTTTAACTGTTTTTGTGTCTCAGGGTCGTTTTGATTTCTCCTTTGCAGTAAGATTTGAGACCTTTCAAGTAGACTTCTTTCATCAGCATTACTTTTGATAACCTCTTCCATACTCTTTTTCCAACCATCTAATCTTGCTTCACGTTCAGCCCTTACACATTTAAATCTTTCTACAGGATCTTCCCAAATTTTATCAAGTTTATGGGCACTTCTTGCATTATCTTCTGATTTTGACACGTTGCTCCCCCCTATTCCTCAAGTATTATTGCAGCCCTTTGTTCTGTATCAAGATTTAATAAGGCCAGATCTTTCTTAAAAAATTTTGTATTATCCAGTAATGCATTTTTAAGGTTAATCCCTTTTAACACTGCTCCTCTCATATCAGATTGTGTAAGGTCTGCTCCTTCAAAATTGCAATTCTCAAGATTTGCCCCATCAAAACATACTCCAATTATTAATGCCTCTGTAAATATAGAGTTTTTTAAATTCGCTTTCTTCATATTGGCATCAACTAGCTCGGCTTGTGTCAAAATAACATTTTCCATGTCAGTATTTTCAAATTTAGTATATAATCCTTTAACGCCTTTCATATTGGCATTTTTCAAGTCTGATTTTGTAAAATCAGCCCGATCAATTGCAGAATCTTCTAAATCAGTACCTAAAAGTGAAGATTCAATAAACTTTGTTCCAATAAAATTACATTTCTTAAGGTTGCAATTTTCCAGGTTACTTCTGCTAAAGTCTCCATATCTTACGCCTATTCCTTCATAATCACCATTTGCTAAATCCAAATCTTTTAATATCTCATAGTCATATATTTCTTCTTTACTTTCAAGCCATACCTTGATTTCTGAAGAATTTTTTATACGTCTATCTTCCTTGTACATTAACTCACTGGCACCTTTATAGGGGCCTGCTCTGACTTCAAATACATCAGCTTTTTCTATTTGTTTATACTCCTCTATTTTTACGGCATAAGGCATTGCATACCGTATAAAATCCTTTATAACTGCATTATATATACCAAATCCCTCTAATCTAAATTGTTCCATATCTGCCTTTGTGATCTTGTCCATGTAAAGCTTTCTTTGGGGTTCAAGCTCTGCTTCAAATTCATCTAAAAAACGGAAGGCCCAGCTAACATCATAGCTATCACGGCATTCAACCTCATCAAAAAACCATTCCACATTATATGCATCAATCACATATATATAGTTTCTATCAGCAATATTACTTGCCATTGCCGAATAAGTGATGTATCCTATCTTATCTTTCTCTCCCCTAGCCTGCATTTCAGCTATCTTGATACATATTCGCCTAAAAGATTCAACAAAATCCGGTATCAATTTATCCTTACGCATATTAAAATAATCTCTTAACTGCCCTCGTTTTTCTATTTGTTTTTCTTTCAAAGGACCTGCTTTAAAATGTTCTAATGCTTGCTTTCTATTCATAAATGTTTCCCCCTATATACTAGGATTATTTACCTTTTTCACTACTTGCATTTTATCATTATAAATATTCAATTTCAATTATTGGAAAGAAGAAAGCTGCTAAATAAATATTGAACTATTTTTTATCGTTTATTATTTCTATTCATGCAATACATTTTATACATATCTCTTCTCTCTCAGGCTCTTATTGACATTCGTTTCATAAAAATGCTATATTGATTACGAACGTTGTTGCACGCAATGCAAACCACTTTATACACCAATATTTGTTCGTTTATCAATATTATTTTATGTGCGTTATTTTACACTAAAATTGCCTCTTAGAAAGGGCCAATATTATGTTGTTTGGTGATAAAATTAAAAATTTGAGAAATTTGGCAGGAATGAGCCAACAAGAGTTAGCAAACAATACCGGATTATCTTTGCGTTCTATTCAAAACTATGAAAGTAATAAACGTTATCCAAAAGATGTAGCCATATTAAATAGACTTTGCAAGGTATTAGATATAACAATTGAAGATTTAATGTCTGAAAAAGGCAATTTTCTCCAGGAAGCCGCAGCCAAATACGGTACCCGTGGAAAAAAAGATGCAAAGAAACTGGTTAAAGAAGTTGGCAGGTTATTTACTGATGATGAGTTAAATGAGGAAGATAAAGATAAAGTTTTTAGAGCGATTACAGAAATGTACTGGAAGGCTAAGGATGATAACAGAAAATGTTTACCTAAAAAAATTTCTCATAAAACAAAGGGATGATTTATTTAATTTTTCATGGTACACTTTATTGGTGAGAATATTGGCATTGCATCATCTCTAAAATCAACGGATGAAAAGCATCTACCCGCATATACCCGCCATATCGCGTTTGTACAGTTTCTAGGACATATGTATCATAAGTTTCCAAAGATGAGTGTATTCTTTTATTCTGCATGCGATACATCTTGTGGTTCAAAATTTAGCTCGTCTTCTTCAAAATGTTTATCTGTTCCATTTCATTGGTATCAGGGGTTATTGATTCCCCCATTTTTGAGTCTTCTCACTTCAGTGTTGATAATATAATTCGGCAAGTCCTTTGAAGCCAAGATTTCTGCAGGCTGCAACATAATTATTGGCTGAATTTCTATGTTTATCCCATATTTTTTACTAACTCCTATTGGGTGCCTTAGACCCTCCTAAGTTCTTTGCATCTTCTCCCCATTCATGCCACGTCCTCGAACTCCGGCAGACTCTTGGGAATCTTGCAATTTTTGATGCTTCCATGACGATAAACATATCGCCATCTGCATTTTAGGCTTTACGGAGCTGAATATTCTTCAAGGAGTGCGGTCTCCCTTTTGGCCTATATGGTTCTCTGTGTACACTTCCTCTAACTGTTACCAGTTTTAATGCAATACTCGAAATGGTTGACTGGCTAAGTCTTACCAACAGGGACTTTTACCATGCAAGATGATGCCATGCTTAGCTTGGTGCACTAACAGACGGCATGGTCTCTACTGTAAACCTCGATCCGAAAGTAAGCGTCCATTTTTTGTTTTCAGGCATATCATTTATGTTAACAGTTTTTTTATTTTCTTGCTCAAAATCATATTAAATTTATAACATTTCTATTGAATTCTCTATGTTCCAGTAACATTATTGCTTACAGGGATTTTATATAATTTATCCACAGGTTTGATATGTGAGTTTCTCCTTACCTTGGAATTACCAGTTTGTTATCGATAATAGTTAAAAGGTGGATACATTCTAGCTGAAAATGCGACTAATTATGTAGTATTCTAATAGTTTTTATGGTATTATTTACGTAGTAATGTAATATTTATTACTGTACCCATGGTATGCCAAGCAATGTGAAATATAAATTCTTAATCTTAAAATTTAACTAAATAAATATTATAAATAATAGGGGGATCAGAATGGCTGAGTTTACTACGATGGCTAGGTTAATTTCTCATCTGGGTGATCAGTTAATAAGTAGTACTAAAGTAGCTTTACTTGAACTTATAAAAAATTCTTACGATGCAACAAGAATATATAATAAAGATAATGGTTATGTACATATAAAAATAGACCAAGCAAAGAAGATAATGATTATTGAAGATAATGGCCATGGCATGACTTATGATGATATAAAAAACAAGTATCTTGTTATTGGAACACTTGATAGATTAGAGGAAAAAGACAAGCTTAGAAATAATAGTGTACATGATACTTATGTTAAGATGCCCCAAGGCGAGAAAGGGTTAGGGCGTTTTTCTACTATGAAACTTGGAGAAAGGGTTGTACTTCTAACAAAATCTAAGAAATCAGAAAATGGTAGCATACTAGGTATTAACTGGAATCAGTTTGGATATTATAGCAGAAAACGTTTGGATGAAGTAAGTGTTCACCAATTTGAAGTATCTTCAGAATCAATAAAAAAGAAGGGGTATCCTGATTCATTCACAAAAATAAAAATATATAATTTGAAAGATTTTTGTGACCCCGAACTTTGGACACCGAAAGAATTTGAAACATTTTACAGAAAAAACTTTATGAAATATGTGAACCCTTTCAAACCCAGTAAGGGATTTCAGATAAAATTGGAAATCACTACTCATAAAGGAGAGTTCTTCAGGTTTTATCCGGAAAATCTTGATAGAAAACTTCTAGATCAAGCCCCATATAAAATCAAAGGGAGCATTAAAGGAAGACAGTTAGAATACCAATATTTTATTCGTCTTGAAAGTGGGGAAGAATTCAATAATTCACATAGTGAGGAAATACAAGAACTAAACTTTTATGAATTAGAGGGAGAAGGAGCAGTTGGTGACTTTAGCTTTGACATTTATTTTTTTGATAGAAGAGGAAATAGATTAAAAGAAATTAAAGGTTATGAGAAATTGTCAGATGTAAGAGAATTACTTAATCAGTATTGTGGAGGTATAATGATATACAGAGATAATTTCAGAGTGTTACCTTATGCCGAACCTGGTAATGATTGGCTTAGGCTAGATTCTGACAACGAACTTAAGGGAAGAAGTGGAGTAAAGTTTTATACTATAAGAACAGTTGGTGCAATATTTATTTCTTCAATACAAAACCCAAACTTAAGAGATCAAACTAACAGAGAAGGTCTAGTACATAATAAATCATACGATAACTTAGTACAACTATTACAAAGAACTATCAAGAGTTTTCAAAGTGTTATAGATATTCATTATCCCAAAAAAGAGAAACAAAAAGGTCCGATAGTTACAGATGATATCAAAGAAGCTATGAAGCCTTTTCAGCAAAACTTACTTGATATAAAGCAAGATTTAGAAGCTATTAATAGTTTCAAAAATATATTTAGCTACAATAAAAAGTTGACATCATCCTTTATTTCTTTAAAAAAGAATGTAAGTTGTATGGAAAATGAAGTATATAATATAAATACAATAATACACGAATTAGATGGAAAGATTAAACAAATCGATGATCAACAAAGAATGATTGTTGATCTTGTGGGTATTGGTATGGCCGCTGAGTCCGTCGCTCATGAAATGTTCAGATATATTGGGAATATTACGAGGTATTTACAGCAAATTAAGAACAATATACCTGGACAAAGCCAAGTACTTCAGATTCTATTAAATAATACAAAATCGCTTGAAACAGCACTCTCACGTTTAGACATACAGTCTGTCACAAAGCGGAGGACTAAGCCAAAACTAGATTTGTTAGGTGTTATTAAAGGTGTTTGCAAAAGTAAAAATGCAATTTGGAAAATTGATGAAGAAACTATAATAAAGTTTGTTTGGCATAAAACAGAAGAATGTATGGTTAAGGCAAATGAAGGTATGTTAATACAAGTTTTTGATAACATATTGGAAAATTCAAGATATTGGTTAAAAAAACATAAGAAGGATTTTCCAAGCTGGTCATTGGAAATTCATATTAGTTTAACAGACGATGGAATAATCGAAGTTTGGGACACTGGACCAGGAATCCAGGAATTAGATGCACAGTTGATATTTGAACCTTTTTTTACAAGGAAAAAGAATGACGAAGGAAGAGGTTTAGGCCTTTATATTGTACAAGAAATTCTTAATTATCATAATGCAGATATATCGCTAAGTAACGAAAGAAATAAACTTGATAGATATTATAAGTTTGTACTAGATTTTTCTAAATGTCTTGTTTAAAAGTGGAGGTGATAAAAATGCAGAATAATAAAACTGCAGTTTTAAATGATAAAATAAAAGAGATATTAGCATCAATGAATATTTCAAAAGCAATAGTAATTGACGACAGAATTGGTCAAAGTGAAAAAGTAGAAGAAGCAGAAATGGTTTTATGTGTGTTAAATGGGTATTATGACAGCCCTGAGTTTGATATTAAATATGAAATGGAAAGAGCAGGAATTGATATAGATGAACAGTTGGAAAAGGCTGAACACGGAGAAGTTGATGAAAACGTCCTAAAAATATGTCTAAAAGCGTTTCCAGAACAAATTAATACAGCTCATTCTGAGATTAATGAGTTGTTAAATGTGGTAAAGGAAATATTCGGGGACGATAATTACTTAACTTATACTAATACTTCAGAAGTCCAAGATCGAGGACTTGATAGCGATACAATTTTATTTTTGGACTATAAAATAGATGGTGCTTCTCCACGCATGTCACAAGAATTAGTAAGGGTTTTATCAGAAAAGGATGACCCCTTAAAACCTCGATGTATAATTTTTATTAGCAAAGACCCTATTTTTTATATTGATGAAAAGAAATTTACAATGTCAAATCCAATAGAAAAAAGTCTATATTTCAGGGAAATAAAAAAATTACAGGCAGAAAAAAACTATAAAAATTCGCTGTATGATTTTATTAGTAAACATTCACTTAAAAACAAAACCGAAATATATGAAGTTATACTTGATGCTTTGTACAACTTACATGGCGGTCTAATTTTTTATGATTTACTTAAAGCTATTGACAATATTTTAATTGAAAGTAGCCAAAAAGTATTAGATAAGTTTTATTTACTCAATGCACGTTCATTGCAAGAAGTACTGAAAAGTAAAGTTGAAAACGAGGGTCTAGCTAAACCCATATTTTTAATAGAATGGATATCTAAGCATATAGCTAAGACAGTAGTTAGAAATGATGGCATAGTTAAGGAAATTGATGAGAAACTTAAGAATATAGGTCAATCTAAGTTTCTCATCAACGAATTTCTAGAGGATGTCTCACTTAAAGAAATCATTTGTTCTGAAATGTGGGATAGCACTGTCAATAAACGGTTTGAGCCTGTGGACTTTGGTGATGTTTTTGAAATTGAGTGTAATGGTGTTAACAGTAAAGCTATACTTATGACTCAACCATGTACACTTACAGTAAGGAAAGATGGAAAACGTGCTTCAAAGACCGGTATGCTTGTATTAGAAAGAAAGGACAAGAGTAGCGATAACGGTAGTCCAAGACATTTAACCATTAATAACTGGGATAATGAAGACATAACATTTTCACTAGATGATACTATAACATTTTCACTTGAAATTTTGGATTTGACAACTATAAACGCCGATGGACAAGCAGTAATAACAGTAAAGGAAAAGAATAATGAAGTTTTAATGCCTGAAGCGTTTTGGGCTGATGGATATAAGGCTAAATTGGAGAAATTGACTAGGGAAATTATTAATACAGCTGATGCACGTAAATTTTGTGGAAGTTTTGGATTTATGCCAATCGAGCAATCTTGGCTTGAGTATAAAATCGAAAATGAAGGTGAAAATCGAAGATATATTTTCCCTATCAAGAGGCTTGCAAGGCTTGATAATCAGTATTCCATGCATATATTTCAAAAAGCACAATCATGGTGGGGGCGAGTTGGGCTTCCTGTTCAACTCGATCTTATTGACGAATATAAGCCCAAATTAGGTAGCATCTTAATAAATAATCTGAATAAATCTATAACATTATATGAAAAGCGTGGAATGAATGGAAACAATGTTATAGATTGCTGCATTGATCTAAATGATATGCATCAATTGATTAGTGAAATATATTCGCATGATATTGAGAGTTTTGAATATATAAGGAAATTACTATATGATAATAGAGCATTAAAATACAATTGTGCTTCAGGAAAGAGACTATTATCATTACAAGAATCAAAGGATGGTATACAATACCTCAATAAAAAAGGTATTTATATAAACTTCTCTTCAGAACATAATATTGAAAGCATAAATCCAACAGTTATTGTTAAATTACCCTACTTTTCTAAATGTTTTTACAATGGTAATGAAGTAACTGGAAAGATATCTAACACTGTTTTTACTCAAAATGGTGAGTTAAGATGTAACATTCCAGTAAGTATTGTTGATAAGAGTAGTTTCTTAGGCAATTGTTCCAGATTGATTGTTGAAGATAATAGTGAGAAGGTTTTGAAATTCTCGGAGAATAAACTTAAAGAGTTTTTGAAAGCAGACATAAAAGAAAGTGAATTATATATAACAGAATTGGATCAAGAAGTTGCTGTTACAGAAATGGTTTCGGAATAGTTACTTTTTATTAATTATTAATGTCGTACAATGAAATTTTTGTATGAAGGATTGAAGGATTAAAAATTAATAGCTCAGAGCTCTCCGTACTATCAATATTCAAAAATCATAAAAGACTAGGAGAGTGCTTTAATATTTAATTAACTAGATAGTTCAAATAGTTCTGCGTTCTGCTTATTGCAGGACTCATTTTTTATTATTTTATGTTTCATGCTAAGATATAAGTGATCATTCTTATTTGTTATTTATGGGTAAAGAAATCTAATTTAAATATTAAAAAAGCCTCCTATTCTTGGTATTATATTATTGCAAAGAATAAGTATTCACAACTCACAACAGGAGTTTTTTATGGCTAATAGGAATTTTAATCTCGAAAAAGAATTCCCCTTTCTCTTTTTAATTTAGTAATTAGCTGAAGGGGCTCTGCTAGGTAAGCTCGCATTGTATCGAAATCTTCATACAATTCTGTTTCCACATCAATATTTGAAATATTAGTATCTATAATTTCAGAGCCATATGATGAATGTTCTTCCGACATAAATAGCAGTTCCATGGTATTTATTGGCTGTTTATACTCACTTTTAGATTCTATCCGTTCAAACTCATATGCAAGGACTCCTCTATATACCGACTCATTTATTCTAATAACGTCATCATCTATAATATCCTTAAGCTGCGTTGCAAGTGCTTCATCGTTAATACTCTCATAAAATCTAGCCCATTTATAATAATTTAGATTTTCAATAATCGCTTTGTTTTTCCTAAAAAACCCAACCAACCGGGGATTTAATTCAATCCACTCTCCTTTCTTAGAAAAAGAATACATTAACTGATTAGTATCACCATACAATGCACCAACTACATAGGTCTTGCACTTTAATTTAACCATTTTACATATACGTTTACGTTCATGTTCTCCTAAATTTATAAAGGAAGCAAAACTATCTGTCTCACATGATGCATGTAATACTTGCTCCAAATATGTTTCAGATTTTCCTTTTGTTATAGCCTTCTGCCGAATCCCGTACTTCAAGATCAAATTCCATCCGATTTCAGTAAACCTTTCAAAAAGCCTGTCAAATTCAAGTACATAAGTATCTCCAAGATCATCAAGATTATCAAGAATTGCCTTAAAGAAGATAAATTTATAGCTCGAATCACTTTTTGACCTCGTTGAAAAAAGCCAACTCATTGTATTCCACAATTCATCCTCTGAAATATGACGCTTTACATAATTTCCTTCCGAAAGGTCGTATCCTTTCATACTATCACCAACTTTCTAACTAATTAATAATTAGATTGAACTTATAAAAATTCATTTCCTTCCACAAACCACAATATACTGTGGTTATAGCTGATACATTATACAATATACCAATAATAAAACAAGGTAAAATGATACAAATACGACTTTATCAGGTTAAACTAATTAATGCCCTTTTGAATCTTAATCATCTTTATCATCATTTCTGGATTATCCCGAAACTGTTCATAAATATTCACATTAGAACTATCTTGTTCATCAAGTTCTAGTTTGTCTAGGATATCCTGATCTTTCTGATATGCTTTACTTACTATTTTCCCCAATTCCTCTGCTTCAAAAAGCATTTCCAATGTATTTACTTGTGTTGATTTAATATTCTTTAATTCCTCCAAACACCAGCTTAATTCCTGCTGAAAGTAATATTCAAGTTTCTTATCAAAAAATTCAACATATCTCTCTCTTTCTTTTGAAGTATCTACCTTGCAATCATATTGGATAAGATGCATAAGATCTAAGTAGCTGTAATTTATTCCTCTTCTCTTTCTAATCTCCTGATCATAGTCAAGTATATTAGCAGTCCCAAATCTCTGGCTTATTATTTCAACCATAGACGAATAATAAGAAATAAAATCATTGCCATCATCACACCAAAATATTTCAGATGCAATATTTCTGAAATATCCTGTTTCAGATAAAGTGCAATCCTTACAACCGTCATTTTCAAAGAGACGGCACCCAAAATGTAACCCATCGTTCAACTTAAGCAAAAACACTCCAAACCCCGGAAATGCTTTGTTTACTAACTTCATGAAAGCTACACCATTATAAAAAGATTCACCACCATCAGATAGGTCAGCCGCAATAATACGACATGGCATATTCCCTTTTTTAGTTCTCTTATAATAATCAGGATACACATAAATTTTATCTACATTTTCAATGAATCTACGTTCTTGCTTGTTATATATTTCATCTTGATTGCTTCGCAAAAAAACAAACCTCTCAAATCTCTCAACAACACACTTTGAGTGATTAGAAAGTAGACCAATCTTATTAAGAATCAACGTAATATTTTCCTCTTCAAACCTATCTTCTAGTCCTTCTAAGAAATCACCTATGTCTAGTCCACACGCCAAATTATCCAACATATGCACCATCACCTATCTTTTATTTAGAATTTTCTCAATCCCTTCCTTAATTGCCTCACCATCCTGTTCTTCATAGAACCGCTTCACAAAATCAACCATAGCTTTTAAATAGTCATCATCATCATGACATTGCTCTACAAATTGTTCATGTAAAACTTCCAATCCACCAAGAAAATAACTATTAAACACCTTCATATTCTCCTCAATTAATTTCTTATTTTCAGCATTTTCTTCTGAAAACGTAAACGCCCGATATAATCTCTTGTCCTCGTCTGGTTCGGATTCATCATCTACAAGCATTAGTAACTGATATACATATTTCAATTCTGGTCTTCTATTTCTGAATACATCAGCAAGCATACCTGCATTTCCTTCTTCCGAATTATCAATAACACCTTTCCGGTTGTACTGATAACCTATTAAAGGACAAACAATATATGCGTCTATGTAAGCACTGAAAATCTTAAAATTTGCATGCTGATCCCTATCCGGAACGTTACCTGCTAATTCACATAGGTCCTTCCAGTAGTTTGCGTGCTTTCCGGTGATTTTGAAATCTTTATCAAACATGCGGCTCCTCCTCACATAATATGGGTTGCAGTATCAATTTCCTTACCATTTGCATCCCTGTCTTTTTCGATTTTATAGCTTTTCCCAACATATTTATCTAAATTAGCTTCTGCGTACTTCCAGTCTTTCTGCATTACGGCCATTACTACCTGATTAGCAGCACTTGGAAGGATTCTGCAAATATTATCAATATGTATTTCATCTACATTTGAGAAGGGTGCATCCATAACAAGAGGGTAACACTGACCAAGCTTCATATCATCCTCATCAAGAATTTTATCTTTAGCCATCGAAACCAAGCTAGATATAAAAGCAAAACTCTTTACAGCTTTCAAACCATCAGACTCCTCAGTGGTAATATCACTGTATCTAACCCTATACTTATCATCAATTTCGATGGAACGTTCTCCGTGATACATCTTGGCGAAATTGTCATTTACTCTTCGTTGCAGCTCATCGCGGACAATCTCTTCCTTCCCTCTGTAGGTTTCAAGTAACCACTCATACACTTTTTGTGAATATGCAATTAACCGAGCTGTTCTTTGATTTTTAACACTGCTCTTTGCATATCTTGCAATGGCAGACTCACAGTTTTTGATGTTAGATTCACATTCACCAATCCTTCTTAAGCATACATCATAATCTGATTTTGCTTCAAGATATTTTGTATAAGCATCTTTTCTTTTATTTTCAATTTCCTTTGCGTCAGTATCATTAATAATGAGCTTTGATTGTTCTTCTAGTTCATTCTGTATCTGAACAATTCGTCTCTTGGTAGCCCGATATTCTTTAAAATTGTCCTCAATCTTATCCTTGAAGTTTTCTGTACCCGCTAGATACCCCTCTGCTTTAACTTTATACTGTCTAACAGCATCTCCTACATGTTCCGGTGGAAGAACTCTACGTTCTTCCATTACTTTCTTGTATGGAATAGTTCCTGCATCTAAGCGTGTACCACAAATACAATAACCTCTATTTATTAAGTAATCCACAGCATCTTGCTCCATTGATGGTATACTTTCTTTTACTCCACCAGTCTTTTCCTTTGCAACTTCCAACATTTCTAAGGATGCCTTAATTGCTGGCAATCCAAAGAAAGTAAAAGGTCTTGTGTTAAATGCCCTTACCATTTCGGCTTTCATCTGAGCCAGTCTTTGCAACTCTGCCTCTAGGGCCTTTTGTGCCCTATCCCTGTCTTGTTTAGCTCTTTTTACCTGTTCTATATTACTCTTAGCAAGTTCAGCATTATACTCTTTTTCTTTTCCTAACCAATACTGTACCTGTTTATCATAGTTTGCTAATTCCTGTTCATGTTCAGCTTTCCGCTTTGTATATGTCTCTAATCCATCTTTTGCACGTTGTGCATTTGAATCTCCAGTGGTATCAATTTCACCTTCAAATCCTTTCACAACTGTTTTAAGGTGATTACTCGCATTCTCTAAAACATCCAAACGCATCAACCCTCTTACTGCTTTAGACAAGTCTGTTCTGTTAGCAATACCCGAAATACGCTCTCCTCCAAAGAAGAAATAATCAGATAAATCCTTAGGTAAAACTCTATCCATAGATTCCGTAATATTAGCTCTGTCAATTGGTGTTTTAGTTTGTCCATCACTCTGTAAATATTCCAGCGATAAATTCTCCTCTGGCTTTTTATTCAAATTAATGATTAACTTATCACCTTCAAAATATCTTTCGCTACATACATATTTAAATGAACGCTTGATGGTATATACTTTTTCATCATGAATAAATGTCACAGATACCCATGTTTCTTGAATATCTCCTTCATTCATATTATTACGGACTTCACTATTAAGAAGCACCTTATCATCAAAGCCGTCATTTTTCCCATAAAAGCACCATTCAAACGCTCTTATAATTGTGGTTTTACCTGACGTGTTAACACCAATCAAAACTGTAACATTCTTTTCGGAATCAGTAGAAAATTCTATGCTCTGATGACCTATGTACTGTCTGAAATTATACATTTCCAATTTGTTTAGAATCACCTTTTCTCCACCTCCGAAATTATCATCTTTCTAATCTTGTCTTCCATTGCAGGATTAGATTCTTTTTTTACAATATTGTCTGTCTCCATTTCAAGAATTCGTAGCTTGATTTTGTCCAGTTTCTTCTCATCTAAATTCTGATCCATCTTCATCATCCTCCAATTCATAATTACTTATCTTATAAGTGCATTCAATGTCATTAATAAGTTCATCAGAATCCCTCGAATTCAGTGCTATCTCGCCAAACTCTTTTATTCTAGCAAGTTCACGCTTTGCTAATGCCCTTTCACAATTATAGTCTGGGCTATATGGATCAACTTCATCTAGTGGACGTGTGAGTGTAACAAAATCATAAATAACCGCATACGGCTTGTCCTTTGATAATCTTAGCACCCTACCTCGCCTCTGAATATATTCTTTTGGATTTGTAGTGCTAGCAAGTATAAAAGCGGTTTTAATACTTGGTATGTTCACACCCTCATCCAAACACTTTATGGCAACTATCGCTTGATATGGATCCACTGTGGCAAAACGTCTCTTTATAATTTCTCTCTCTTCCGCAGATTCATTTGAAGTAAAATGTGTTACCTTCATTCCAAACTCATGACCAAGCATCTGAGATACCAAAACTATTTGACGTTCCCCTTCCTCATCATACTCAGAGGAATCTTGGTCAAAGTTCTGGACCCTTGTCGCTCCACAGTAAATCAGCATGTGAGAATCTGTATTGTAGTCTTTCATTAACTTCCATAATTCTGTTAGTTTCCCCCTTGCTCCAGCAACTTTTCTGGCTCGCTGCATCAACAACATTTTACCTTTTTCGGTTACAGTTATTTTTCCCTGCTTATCTCGATGTATCTCTTTTGAGGCTTTATACGAAATATCTTTATATTCTGCCAGTTCATCATCATCTAAATAAACGCTAATAGGATGATAATAGTACGGAGTAAGCTTTCCTTCTTTTATTGCCCTCTTAAGATCATACTCTATGCACTTTTCTCCAAAATAATCAGTCAGGCACTTTGTTCCCTCTTCGTCTCCATGCCTTTCGAGAGTCGCTGATAATGCAAGTCTGTATTGTATTTTCGAATATAGCTTTTTCTGAAGCCTTGAAGAACCAAAGTTATGTGCCTCATCTACAAGTAAAAGCGTATCCCGACCTAAACTTGCCATAATATCAGAAACAAATTTTGAAGAATATGTGGCATTTGTCGTTACAAAACAAAAGGAATCAATTACTCCGATACTGAAATCAAGCACATCATCTTCTAATCGTTTCTTCCAATTCTTCTGCTTTGATGATGAATAGCCGATGATTGGTGTCATGTTGAATAGCTCTATATCCTCCACCCATTGCTCTACCAAGTGTTGATATGGACAAACTATAATAATTGCTAATCTTCTTTTATCCTCAAACAACTTAACAACAGCACCTAAACCTGTATATGTTTTTCCAGTTCCAGTAGCCATATCAAAGATGCCATGATATTCATTATTTTTCCATTGTTCGATTGCATCTATCTGATATTTACGAAGTTCAAATCCTTTTGGCATTTGTGGTATTCCGATATCTAAGCTATCTTCCTCTTCAGTTTCATACTCTTCTATGTCTATATCCCCATTCAGAACTTTCTTTTTATGAACTTTTATTCGATCTTTCAAAACACTAGGGAATTCAATGACTTCTATGTCCTTTGTCTCATTATTCCACAATGCCTCAAATTCCTCCTGCATATCTTCTGCATAGTTTTTTGACTCTTCCCATGTTTTAAATACTACAATAGACTCAAAATTGTTGTAAAAAGCATTACTTGTCTCATTCATAGAACCAGTAAAAACTATTTTATTACCATCGGCATCAGTTAGAATACCTACCTTTTCATGATACATTCCGGCAATCTTATCCGGTGGTGTAAATGCAACCTTGATCTCCAAAGTACCGTCTTCGATGAGATGTGCCAATAAATTCAATCTTTCCTCTTCAAAATAGTTTACTGGCTCTTTCAATTCTCTCAATAAGGCTTTTTCAATGACCTTACGTTTTTCGTAACCTTTATTAATTGCTTCAACATCATGCTTATCAAGATAAGGCGACACAATAAATTGAATCTTTCCAGTATTCTTAACAAGCCCTTGTAAGCCGTTGGTTAATCCAATCAAAGCAGTGGATGAAAAAAAACCAACAGAACGCTGGTACAGAATTGTTTCTTTTAATACAGGTGTGTAAAATTCCTTAACAATATTATTTTTGTATGTAGTATAATGCCTTTTCAAGTCAAGTTCCGTAAATGCCATTTTCATCCTTCTTCCTATTTAACTATGTTATATTCCATTCCTTCTAGAATTGATTCATATTTGTCATCATTTATCTCAATACACACACCACAATACGCTTTATCCGTTACTGGTGTCGGAACAACTTTACATTCAACATTTGAGTTATTTAATCTCTCTTCTGCTTCAAACACATCACTAGTGCTAAAAAAAACAATATACATCTATATCACCCACAATCCTCCAAGTGTTTAATCAATGTATCTATTTCTTCTTTTGTATTGAATGAACTCATACTTATTCTTACTACACCGAATTCCTTAGTTCCCAGTGCTTCATGAGCAAGTATTGCACAGTGAATGCCTCCCCGCGTGCATATTCCACATCTATCCAGAAATTCTACAACCTCATTGGATTTATGATTCGTTAAATTGAATCCAACCGTACTTACTCGCTTATAATCCTTATCATATACTATTACATGTTCTAAACCATTAAATTTATCAAGAAGGTACTTCACCAATTCACTTTCATTTTTTTGATTTTCCTCAAATCTCTCTGTACAAACCTCTAAGGCCGCTTCTAAGGACCAAATAGCAGGCATGTTAAGTGTCCCTGCCTCATATTCTTCTGGAAAAACATCTGGATTCACATATGAATCTCCTAATACACCTGTTCCGCCTTGAATCAGAGGTTTCCATGCTGGTCTCTCAACACAGCACAATCCTCCCACTCCTGGAAGTGCCATCAAATCTTTATGTCCCGTAAAAGCAAGATAATCTATGTTCTGTTCAGGCATTACAAGTCGTATCTTCCCTGCTCCTTGAGATGCATCTACAAAGGTAGTTAAGCCTTTACTTTTCATAAATTCCATAACCTCTGAAGAAAAAACTATTCTTCCTGTCAAATTACTTGCAAGTGTTGTTGCAAAAAGCACAGTATTCTCTTTTGCGTATTTTTCATAGATTTCTTCAGGTTCCAGTTCTAAATCTTCTCTACTGACTACTGAGTAATCAATTATTCTTGCTAATTTCAGCTGATGCAAAGGTCTTAAGACTGCGTTATGTTCATAACAAGTTATTATTGCGTGATCTCCTTGTTTTAAATAACCATTAAAAAACAAGTTAATAGCCTCAGTTGAATTCTTAGTAAATATCACACTATTGGAACTTAATCCAAAATATTCAGCAATTTTTTTTCTTGTTTTGAATAACATACGCGAAGCCTCAATACCAAGCTGATAACTTCCTCTTCCAGGGCTGACCCCAATCTCTCGCACATAATACTCAAAAGCTTTGTATACCTCTTCCGGTTTATATTTAGTTGTCGCAGCATTATCAAAGTATATCATTAGCTCCCCTTTTTTCCTGCAACCTTGTCGCAAATTATACATCCATTATAAAACTTTGCTATGCATTTCTTGCAATGCTTACATTTTGATACATCTACTGTGTACCTTCCGTGGATTGTATCAATCGCCCCATTTGGACACACAGAATCACATGCTGAACATCGAATGCAAAACTGATATTTTCTAATTTGACATTTAATTCGGTTAACAAGATTTGGAATATCAATCCTTTCCTCTGGTAAAACCTTAATGACATTGGTTCCATATGTAATAATTAATTCGAAACATTTTCTATATTCTTCAGATTTATCTTTATCGAAAACTGAGATATAAGTAGCGTCTTTCTTTTCTACTATTTTCAAATCACCCAAAGGTTTGAAAAACTCTATCACATCCTTATTTAGTTTCTTATCAACAATTATATTTCTTGCCCTATCAGACAAATTGCAGGCAGTGTCTGTAATAGTAACATTCTTAACTTCTAGTCCACTGGCTCCTCTACGAGTTCTCCATCTACCCTCTTCATAATAATCATCTGGATCAGTTTTTCCAGTTTTCATTGCAAACTCATAAATCGTATATTTCCATTTTTGCATATCCTCAGGATGATATATTTCAGTCAGCATCATAGACCAGTCAGAATTATTAGGGCAACACCAACATCCAACCCTCTTGTATCCATACTGATAACAATCATTGATGAGAGTATTTTTGAAAAGAACATAAAGCCAAACATCATAATCTGTCCATTCTATAATCGGCATTGCATTGATTTGTGACGATATCTTTGAATGCTCTTGTGTTCTTTCATAAGATTTTCTGGCTAGTGATTCACTATGTCTGATACCAAGAAATGATAGGCTATTACCCGGAAGGTTCTCTAACTCTTTATTTAAATTGCTAGTTTTAAAAATAGTACAGCACCAACGCTCGTGATAACTAGGTGGCCCAAACACTTTGCAAAGCTTAAAAAAGTCATTTTCCGTTTCACTTGGCAACATTGGCACCATTGGATTTTCTCTCCTAAACTTTGTCATTACATACTCATAAGTTTCAAGAAATTCAAGTGTAGTATCTCCAAAGAAATGAATCACCGTATTATCCTGTAATGCATCTCTAACAAGTCTGCTGACTACTGTAGAATCTTTCCCTCCCGAAAACGAAACTGTAGGAATATAGTCATCGTTTTTATACTTATTCAAAATATCTACAATATAGTTTTCTGCCTCAAACACAAGATTCTGAATATACGTCTTGTTTGCTTCAACCACTCCCATATATGAGGAGTAATCTTTTTCAATTTGAATATCATTTCGTAACTCTTCAGCATATTTCAAATGTTCCTTTGCTCTATACCATTCTCTATATGGTATCCTGTGCATCTCACCATCGTAATAATACTTACTGGCACCAAAATACCATATTTTCTTTTCTATTAAGTTTAAACCAACTATCTTACTCAGTAGCTTTCTTTCCTGAATGAAAACCGGATTACATATTGTCCCTTCTGAAATCTTAGCAATATCTCCATCACAATTACATTCGTGCATCTCTTTACTGAATATTGGTTCGCAACATTTATGACACCAGTAAACCATCTATTTGCCCCATTCTGTTATATTAATTCATCTAAAAGCTTTGCGATAACTTGCATTTTTTCTTCATAGCTAATTGCCTGTCCAAAATTGTCTAATGTGGATTTCATTTTATTAAACATTATCTGACTATTCCCACTTAGTTCTTTTTTGTCAAATTGGGTTGCCTTTGATTCCATATTACCAGCTTGAATTACAATTTTAATTTCATTATCATTCATTCCATCACGTGCTTCATACTCATCTAATTGTCGAATAACATTTTCAAATTTCTCTTCAAAATCCTCAATTTTAGAGTCATTCCAATATTCAATTTCAAAACCAGTTACTAACTTTGCAATATCTTGAAAAAGCTGACTATCTGATTCATCGACATTCATATTTTGCAAATACTCAAGCAGCGAATTAGTATGATAATCAAAAGCTTTATGCTTTTTAAAACTCCAATCATCCTCATACTTCTTCTGTAGCCAATGAACAACGCCTGTTCCATCCTCAATTTGAAGTACTTTTCTAAGAACCTTTTCAACACTCGTAATCTGCAAAAAAGGAACATTTTCCAATTCTAGTCTTATTGTTTCAATCTGCATAACAAGTTCTTGTTCATCATCTGATATCTGCTTGAGTATTTCAAAAAAGAAGCGATTATAATCTTTATAAGAAACACTCAAAATATCTCTATACTGCTTGGTTTTGTCGGAAACAAATCTATCAGTACTTCTTGCCGCCTTAGATATTGCAATAAAGTGTCTATTCATTGCAGTATGTAATTCTTTAAGCCGATTCTTTGTCTGCTTGCTCATATAATCTGCAAAAATTCTTTCTAGCCCTTCGATGTATTCAATTTGCTTCCTTTGCCAATTACAAATATAAAGGGAGTAATCATCCGGGTTCTCCAAAGCTTTTAATAGTTCCTCTAACGAGTAATCCCTTTCTGACCCATGAAAGTACAATGATACATTTTCATAAGGTTTTAATGCGTTAGCAATCAAAATTGAAATATATCCGTCTCGTAATCCAAAAGGTGGCTCTTTTAATACTTTAAATATTTCAGCAAAAACAGTTTGAGCTTCTTGACATTTTTTCAAAAACTTTTCTAATGCTTTTTTCACAGGAGTTCCAGCATCTTTTCCATTTGGAAAGGAATTGAACCTATCTATTGTTTCCCCATTAAAGAGACCATTTTTTGAAAGAACCGACCTAATTATTGTATGCTCAGGCGATAACAATGCACAATTTTTCATAATATCATCATCTTCTATGATATAAGTGAGTGCCTTATTCCTTGCTACTTTGATTGCCCCAGAAATCACATTTTTATTAATCAAATCATTGTTGACAATAAGAGTGTCTGAAAAGGTATTCTTCATCAGTTCAGATGCAATTTCTGACAATCCAACGTCAGATTTTATATCAAGCACCTTACCATTCATGAAAGGAATAATCTTTTCTGTTTCAAGAAATCTCCACTGATTGACAATATCATTTATTATTCCTCTTTGCTCATCAAGATATAGTCCTAATTCCTTTTCAACAGTGGGATCATCCTTCTTTAGTTCTTCTCTTTTTGAATAAAAATATTTAATGGCAATGTATCTTTTTACCTCATATCTTACCATATCTGCATCACGATTAATAAGCATAATCATTCTTTTTGGTAGTCCATCAATTGCTGCATATTCTTTTTCATCGAAATCTTTATCCATTACAAATGCTATTATGCCATCATAATAATTCGGAAGTGTTCTAAAGAAACTCTTTTTATTCATTTCATTCTTTTGAACAAATACTGGAGCAAAAATTCTGTTCATGTGATAGGCCAGATTGTACGCATGAGGATAAATTACAAATCCCGAGAACTCCTCATTCAAAGTTGTAATTGCCATATCATCACTAATAGATTCTATTTTTTCGTCTATCATTAAATCCAGATCGTATATACTGCTATCTAGAAAATCGTAATACCCATATTGGCGCATAAACTTAACAATCTTAAGTTTCTCGATATTTTTAATAGCAGTAATCACTTCTTCATCATCGCAATCAATCACATGTGTCAATGTATCTCTATCAGCTGCCAAAATAGCAGAATCAGAAATAATATATATTACTGTCATTGCTTTAAGGACACGAATCTCTATTCTGTTCTCTTCAATATTACCTAGCTTGTTCAATGCATATTGCAATTTCTTATACACTAAATAAACCTCTGTAGATCTAAAGGAACGGATATTTGATTCAAAGTAGTCATAAATGTTATCTAACCCAATAAAATGGAATTTATCATCTTTCAAACTTTTAAGCTGTGTGAACAAGGAATTTTCCTCGTCACTCGCCAAATAAGTAAAAAATGTTCTTTCATTCTGAGCTACCTTTTTTGATAATCTATCCAAAGCATATAGAGTTATAGGGTGAAGTGGAAAACCTCCTTCAAATGGATTCCCACCTTCTGGTGGCAAAAGAAACCCCTTAAACTCCCATGCCTGATTGTATAATTCATTTAACTCTGTTTCATATTTGCTCTTAAAATTTTCCCATTTGCTTGTTTTAGGAATAATGTGTGGAATGAGCGATAAACATTGATCATATTTAATATTTATAGACGTTGATTTGAAACGTCCTTCAATCTTTTTCCACTCCTCACTTAACTCTTTTTTCATTTTATCAGTATAAAGAGATAACTGTTTATGTGAAACCAAAATCAAATAGTCATCATATTCGGAATGATCACAATACTCTGCTAAATCCTGAATTACTTTTACTTTTATATCTTCACCGGAATCTTCAATATATCTTCCAAATTCATCAAAAACAAACACGATTCCTCTATGTGTTTCATGTATAGCTTGATTTGCAAGTTCAATATTGTCTATGAGATTACCTGTTTCACTAACAAAAGTTGCACCAAAAGTCATTCCTTTAAAAACATCATTAAAATTCTTCTCACTGACTGTTTCCAAGTTTTCTAGACCAATATATAATTCTTTCAAATTAATTCCTGCTTTTTCACATACCTCAGCTAACCTTTTTGAGGATTCTTCGCTTGAGTCCCATTTATCTAGAAGTGCTCTTGCCTCGTAAAAGTAACTTTTAAAACATATTTTGATATTATTCTTATCCAATTCCTTTTTCAAAGAATATGAAATGCATTTATCGAACTCTGGAAAATCCGAATAAACCGGAACTACAAGATACGGTCTGGCCTCTTTCACATATCCTTCAAGAAAGCTGGCTAATGCTGCATCATATTTTCCAATGGACTGGCAAAAGGTCTTAAACCCTTCTCCTGAAACATTGCAATGCCCCAAAATTGCACAAAGAACCGTGAGCAAATGAGACTTTCCAGTACCGTATGAACCATACAGAATTCTAGAATGCACATCATTATTCTTTTCAATTATGCTATATAGATACTCACCAATAATCTCTGTTGTTGTTACATTGGGGATAAATCCTGCCAACTTCTCTTCATCTTTCAAGTCAAAAAAGACATTTGCTGAATACTTATATTGCTTCTTTTTTGTTATCAACTCTGTATAATTCATATTCTATCGTTCCTTATCCCAATAATACTTTTCTAAAAGTCTTGAATAATCCATGTCAACAAGCTCGATAAATCTATTACCAAAATTATTATTCAAGTTAATATATTTTCTATTTTCTGCCTCCAATAAAGCCTCTATTAGTTTTGAATATCGTATATTGTAATACTTCCCTATTTGCCTTTTTTCCTCCATCAATTTATCAATGCTTATCTGCAAACCTGCATGTTCAGTATTAGCATTATCCATAGCAATAGAATAAATCAACAGTTCAATTGGCACATCACTCTTAGTCAACTGTGCCTTTTCAATTTTCTTTTTTTCATTTATAAATAAAATCCTTATTGGTGCTAAAAAAGGATATGTGTCTTCATCCATAATACTCTTCAGATCAAACGTTTTTTCACTGATATAGGTATTTCTTAAGCAATTATATTCTTTATCTACAGCATCTTTCTTAATTGTCATACCATTTACAGCAAGATAGGAATGAAACGCATCAGAAAATATTTCTTTATTAATCTCTAAATTGTCCCACTCATTAAAAAGCCAATACCACGCTGTTGCTTCTTCTTTATTCAAAGCAAGATTGCGATGTAAAAGCAGTAATGAGCCATTTTTCTGAAAGTACTTATCATTTTCATCCAATATACGAAATAAATCTGTAGGTGCCTGCCGAATACCTTCAGGTACTTTATTCTCCATTGTCAATCCCATCGCCACTGACCAATATCTCAAAGCTTTGATCATAATCCTTCCAAGACCAATATTGTCAATCGCCATTTGCTCATTACTTGGAGTAAATATCATGTCATTCTCATTTACTGCCTGAATAATTTTAGTTCCCCATCCACTTCTCATATAGAAACTACCATGCTTATTTATGACCATTGCTTTCTATTCCTTCCTATTGCTCTCTTGAACTGGGATTTTTTCAACAATGTCCCCTATGTCACATTCTAAAACATCACATATTTTTTCAAGAATCTTTAGTGTAACTGGTTCATCTTTTGACATTTTTGCCATTGTACCTGCACTGATTCCAGTTTCCTGACATAAAGTTCCCTTGTTTATTTCTTTGTCAATCATTAGCTTCCATAATTTTTTGTAAGATAACGCCATAATTTACCTACCTTATCGCACTATAAGTATACGAATATCCATGTGCTACATTGTGTCAAACTTCATATACACATTAACTAAATTTTAACACACATCTTCATATTTTTGAAGTTTATTTCTACTTCTTTATACGGTAAAAGCATGAACCCACTATCAACCTATACTCTTTTTAAAGAGTTTTTTAAAAAATGCCTTTTCAGTGTAAGCGTATAATAGAACCCGTCTGTTATTCAATTTATTGACATGAGATAATACAACAAAAACTTGGAGGTATCTTATGTTATATAAAGAATGGGAAAATATAATTAAAGAGTTTGAAAAAAGCGGG
>JAEYYB010000138.1 GCA_023430975.1 Bacillota bacterium
ACAGCATCTTAAGATTAAAAAATTCTTTGGAACGAGCTTTAATGCTGTACTAATCCAGATATATTCCGCCCTTATATTGTTTTGTCTTCTAAAGCTAATGCATATGCTTGTTGGAACAAAGTATGACTTCTTAAAAACAGTAAGGCTTATTGCAGGTGGACTTTGGAACTCTCTTTCGCAACTGCAAGAGGACTTAGCTCCTAAGAAGCCTCCTACATCATCCAGGCAAAAACGGCTTAATTGGAAACAAGAATTTGAAGCAGTTCGGCAGTTGTATAAATTAGATTAATCGTATTAAGCTTTTAAATTTAATAGTGCTCAGCCTTAAGAGATCACTCTCTTTTTCTCTTGCACTACCCATTATTTTCTTATGGGTGCAAGCTATACCAGTAATGAATTTACATTGACTTTTTGTTGAAAATTTTTTGCAACACTAATGACAGATTCTAAATGAAGCACCCAGCTAAAAATAACATAATCAAATGAGGAATTTTTAAGGAAGTTAGTAAGCATATAGCATATGTTATCTAAAACCATGTTTTTATTCTCATCATTGAAGTTCCAAGGATTCATCATCCAACACCAGTCACCATCCAGCCATACGGAATTATGAAGTCGATGGCTTACTTCTTTACTGACGGTGCTTTTGCCGACACCCATAGTGCCATTGATTATTATAAGCTTTTTCATATATTATCTCACCATATACACTTTTCATATAGAATAGTTTTTATCATTTATACCTAATAACTTTATCTGTGAATATTATACCATCCAAATGGTCTATTTCATGGCATAAAACCCTTGCTAAAAGTCCTTCTCCAGATACAATTATTTTTTCCCCTTTACGATTTAGCCCTTCTACTACAATGTTCTGAGGTCTTTTAACATCACCGTATCTTCCAGGTAAACTCACAGAGCCTTCCTCGCCTATCTGCTCCTCTGATTCACTTATAATTTTGGGATTTATAATTTCTATAAGACCTTCTCCTATATCTGCAACTACTATTCTCTTCAAAACACCTACATGCATGGCAGAAAGACCTATGGCATTTTCTTTCCTCATTGTTTCTACCAAGTCATCAAGGAATGTTAATATTTTATTATCAATAACATTTACTTCTCTTGCTTTTTTTCTAAAGATTTCATCATCTAGTTTCCTGATGTTTCTCAAAGCCATTTTAATGTCCTCCATGTGTTAGTGCCAATATGCGGCATAGCGGTGTTTTATATAAATATTTTATCAGATTGTACCAGTAATTCAAGTGATCCATTCTTCTTTTGGAAAGCAAAATCAGGATACTTCACAGATATCAGTACTGATTCCAAAACTGTAGAATTTATTGCAGATCAAGGCACTTACGGTAGGAAAATATCAGTTGATGTGTACATTGGGGATTGTCTTGGGAATGTCGCATGTTATAGAATATGGTTGGATGGATCAAAAATCAATCAAAATAGCTTATAGCAGAAGGGACTGAATTTATGGTGTCTATTCTTTTGAAATGCAAGAAAGTATTGTTATCAATAATTGTTATAGCCATTCTAGCATTAGTAATTGTCGGTATTTCCAAGTTTTATGACAGAAAGTACGAATACATAAATGGAGAAACTAAATTTTCAGTTAATTACTTTTATTCAAATCCTGCTAAAAAAGGGGATGAGGCAACCATAAATATAACTGAGGAAGGAAATTATAATTTTTTATTAGTTGACAAGAAGAATAACAAGTTAAATGAAAAGAGCGGTAAGTTTACCAACACGGAAATGGAAGAGATATTTAACTATCTTATGAATGATTTGAAGATATACAAGGTAAAAAGTGAGGTTAATGATTATATTGATGCAGACTATTTTTCATTAGAAGTTAATAAAGATGGAAATAAATATAATATAAAGGGTACGGGTTACGGCTATAAGGATTATTTGTTAAAGTGCTGTGCATCAAAGTTCCCGATTGTTTTTGATTAAAGGCCGGTTTATTACCGCCTTTTTGCTTATTTAATTTCCTCCTGATACTCATCTTTAAGCATTTGATACAAATACTCACCATTAAAAAATGGAACTCTTCAGATAATCCTTCAACAATACCAATACTTTTAAGTCCGATTTTTTCAAACAGTTTTATTCGTCTCAATTTTAGTATTCTTGTTAAGTTTCATCTTTTTTCTCCTGACACATATTATTCGTAATATATTCCATACATGCCATAATAATAATATTTCCATTCTTTAACCTAAACTTAAAATATATAAGGATTATTCCTATATGCAAGGAAATTAATGATTAATTTGACAATAACATGAAAAGATGTTTATATATAAATGTCAGATGTTATATTAAATGCACTTATTTTAGAATAAATAGTGTTCTTAGTGCAATTTAATTATTTAAAATTTATACATATGCTTTGTGGATGGCCTGATACTTACGATTATGGCTATGAATCCAGCGGTACAGGAGGGTTTGATTTGATGTCAAGCGGTAACGGAAAAAATCCTCAGCCTCCAAATCCATATTTCCGTTCTATCCGTTCCGGCTGGGGAACTCCTATTGAATTAGATTCATTAGCTGACGGCACCATAGTTGATGTTCCTCAGAATTCCCTTAATCCCTACGTTGTAAAAAATCCGGATACAAAAGAATATTTTATGATTGAGAGTATAAAACAAGAGGGTTACAGAACAAGCATGCCGGGAGAAGGGTTACTTATATGGCATATTGATGAAAAAGGAAGCAACAATCTTGAGAATATGACTCCAAGCAAGCATTACATGGTTTCTGTAGAGCAGGCTGACGGTAAGTATGATCTTGAAAATGGACGGGGCAGCGATGCCAATGACCTTTTCAAGGCCGGTAACAATGCTAGCTTTGGTCTCAACACAAGACCTGATTCCAGATGGTGGGATGGTAATTACAATCAAACCATAAGCCTTACAAATATTAATGCCGCAGGTACCCAATTTACATATAACAGAGCTTTATCACCAGATATTACTGAGGGGGGAACAGCTTCAAGCAATAATGCTTTTGATAACAGCACTGAGACTCAAACCAGTGTAACCTCTCCGGCAGGAGAAGTTCAATATGAGATTAAGGATACTGCTTATGTTGTTACCAGCTACTCAATAACTAATTCTGCCGATTTGGCTGAGATGGACCCAGAAAGCTGGTCTTTGGAAGGTTCAAATGACAACATAACTTGGGAGGCTGTAGATACTAGAAGTGATATTTCCTTCTTAAAAAGATCGGAAACCAAATATTTTATCATTGATAACTCGATGCCATATAAGTACTATAGATTTAAAATGAATAGTCAAAGTGGCAATACTGTTAAAATATCGGAAATTCAAATGTTCGGTTATAAATTCGACCAGCAGAAAGTATTTGCAAGCGGAGATAATGCAGCGGCAGGAGAAGGAATGGATAAGGCCTTCGACGGCAATCCCCAAACCAAATGGCTTACATTTGCGAAAACAGGCTGGATTACTTATAATTTCCAGAAACCCACAAAAATCACTAACTATTCACTGACATCTGCCAATGACTATAACATCAGAGATCCAAAGGACTGGGAGCTATTGGCATCTAATGACAATATAAATTGGGTGGTATTGGATACCAGAAGCAATCAGACATTTAAGGGCAGATTTGCTAAGAAATCATATTCTATTGAAAATGATACAAGCTATGTTTTCTATAAGCTTAATATCCTTGGCAATAATTCGGGTGAAGAGATTCAGTTAGGTGAATTTGACCTGTGTGAGGTAACTGCAGGCGGAGAAAATCAGCCTAATGAGGGAAAGGAAAAAGCTTTTGACGGTTTGACAAATACCAAATGGTTAACATTTAATAGCAAAGACGCAATAACTATAAAATATTTAAGCCCATTTGTAATGAGCAGTTATGCCCTGACATCAGCTAACGATGCACCCGGCAGAAATCCGAAAGACTGGGTTTTGTATGGCTCTAACGATAATATTGAGTGGTTTGAATTGGATAGAAGGAGTGGAGAAACATTCACTGATTACTTCCAGAGAAAGGTATACAATACAGCCAATACAAGTCCATATATGTACTACAAGCTTGATATAACAAAGAATAATGGAGATGGAATCATACAGCTTGCAGAAATAGAATATTTGCAAGAGTCATCTATACTTCCTGTTGAAGAAAAATTACAAGTTGATTTCTATAATGGGAATATAACATCTTTAACAAATAATTGCAGCATGAATTATAAAATAACCAATACAAGTGCTGAACCGATAAATTTATCGGATGTAACGGTAAGATATTATTATACCATCGATTCAAAGGATTCACAGGTGTTTTATTGTGACTGGTCTAGCAAGGGAACACAATATGCCATAGGAAAATTCTTTGAGATAGATAATACTTCAGGCACAGCAGATTACTATGTGGAAATTGGATTTGATACAGCTGCAGGTACTCTTGCTCCTGGAGAAAGCATGGAATTAAGAGCAAGAATGGCTAAAGCTAATTGGGGAGATTACGACCAGAGAAATGATTATTCTTTCAATGGTGTAAGTAATTATGAAAAATGGACGAAGACTCCAGCATATGTTTCTGGAAATATAACATGGGGAAACGAGCCATAAAGATTCTGAAAAAGTAGATATAAATAAGATTAGATAAAACAAAAAATGTTCTTGGTGACAGCACTGAGAACATTTTTTGTTTGGCTATATCTTTCCTTCAACTGGAAACTAATGAGGTTAGTAGTGTTGTAAACTGTGATAAACAAAATAAAGGTTATTGTAGAAATATAAGCGAAAATAGGGTTAGCATTCTTTTGTAAATCAGTATATAATAATTTACATAATGGAAATTTTTTAGGGGGGAAGATTATGATAAAAAAACTATCAGTTGGACTATTATTTATTATTGTGTTGCTGGTCGTAAATACAACCTGTAACGCGTATCTGCTGCAAAAAAAGGTATTTTCAGGAACAGGCAGCTCACTTGCCTGGACGTTCCATGAAAGTGCTCCTGATAATGCATATACTAGGGCTGAGGACGATATGTATGTGGTACATATAGATAATAAAGGGCAAAATGAGTCTGATATTAAAGTAAGTTATAGAGGCTTTTCACTATATAAAGGTGTCACTTATAATATCGCTTTTAAATTGACCGCAACAAAAGATTGCAAGTTTAATGCTAAAATAATGGAATATACCGACCCATACACCGAAGTTTTGAACAGCTATCTGACTCCATATTCAATAAAAGCAAATGAGGTACTGAGTGTTAATCAAAAGTTTACTTCTCCTAAAGATATTGCCAATGCTGAGCTGTCATTTGAATTTGGAGGCAGACTTGCAGGGGAAGTGCCTTATGATGTTAAGATAATATCGGTCACTTTATCAGGCAATAATCCAGCTACACCAACACCTGCTCCTTTACGGGATATTCGTGTAAACCAGCTTGGATATTTCCCATCCGGCCCTAAAAAGGCAACATTAAATTTACAGGGGCAGGAAATATCTACTCCCCTAACGTGGAAACTCATAAATAGTACCGGTGAGGTTGTAGCAACTGGTAAGACAATCCCTTCAGGAAGCGATCATTCATCGGGAGAGAATGTACATATTATTGACTTTACCGGTTATACCGCATATGGTAAAGATTATCAACTTGTTGTTGGAAATGCAGTAAGCCATAAGTTTGATATTACACAGGATCTTTATTCAAATATGAAATATGATTCACTGAAATATTTTTATCATGCAAGAAGCAGCATAAAAATTGAGATGCCATATTGTGTTGAGAGTCAGTGGGCTCGTCCGGCAGGACATGCAGATGACACAGCAAGCTTAAAAGAAGGTACAGATTATACTGGACCAAAAACACTTAATTGCACAGGCGGATGGTACGATAGTGCAGATCATAATAAGTACCTTGTAAACGGGGGACTTTCATTATGGCTGTTACAAAATCAATATGAGCATTCAAAACTTCGAGGCACGGATGCTATTTTTCTGGAGCAGCTATATATTCCTGAAAGCGATAACGATATAAATGATTTAATGGATGAAACCAGATGGGAAATGGAATGGATGCTTAAGATGCAGATTCCTTCAGGATATGATAAAGAAGGAATGGCATCACACAAAGTTGCAGATGAAAACTGGACAGGGCTTGCTACAAGGCCAGATCAGGACACTCAAAAACGAATTTATTCTCCGCCTTCAACGGCTGCTACATTAAATCTTGCAGCATGTGCAGCACAAGCAGCACGAATCTGGAAGGATGTTGATTCTGCCTTCGCGAATAAATGCCTTACAGCTGCTGTAAAAGCCTACAATGCAGCAAAAGAAAACCCTGCCATGTTTGTGAAAAACGGTCAGGAAACTGGAAGCACCGCCTATGGTGATAACTATTTGGAAGATGAATTTTACTGGGCAGCATGTGAGTTGTATGCAACAACCAGAGAACAAAATTATATTACCGATATAAAATCCTATAAAAATTGCTTTGAAATACCTGTAGAATTGTCAGGTGAGGATCAGGGTATAAAGGGATGTTTCAACTGCTCATCCACTGGAGCTCTTGGAACTATTACACTTGCACTTACTTGCAGTAATGAATTTCCTCAAGTTATAGAAAGTATTATAAAGGCAGCTGATATATTTATAAGTGAGCAAAAGAAAGAAAGCTACGGTATGCCTCTTCCGGAATCAACATTTAAAACAAGCTTCTTTGACATAATAGAAGAATACTATGGTTATCCAACAGATTCAAATTCATATATAGTTTACAAGGCAGTTGTTCTGGCATATGCCTATGATTTTGCCCACAAGAATAAATACATATCAAGCATAATGGAGTCGATGGATTACCTCATTGGCCGTAATGTAAACAATAAATCATACATAACAGGGTATGGTGATGATCCGGCAAAATACCCGAATCATCGCTTCTTCTGTCCCAATGCAGATCCATCGTTTCCACCTGTTCCTCCAGGCTTTCTTGTAAGCGGGCCAAACTCCAGCGGACAGGATCACTTGACATTGGTATACCAAATGAAGGAACTGAAATTTCCTGCACAAAAGTGCTATTTTGACAATGAACAGTCATGGTCAACCAATGTGGTAAAAATTAACCTTAATGCAGGTCTGGCGTGGGCTGCATATTATATTGATTCTTATTGTTCCGAAGGGTTGATTTATTTAAATGAGGATATAAACAAAGACTTTACTATAAATATGGCGGATGTTGCAATGATTGCTAAGGGCTTCGGTTTAATAAAATCCGATACCAATTTTGACTTTAGGTGTGATTTGAATGGAGATGGCTCCGTTAATATGTCTGATGTTATTAAGATAGTTTTAAAATTCGGTTATTCATATTAATTATTGATTGTTACTCTTAATTAAAAACAACCGGTAATGATTGTCCAATGCCGGTTGTTTTTAATTTTGCACTTTTTTATAAGCTATTATTTTTTACTTTATATAAATATTCAATCATATTGGCATCTTCAGTAACATTATAGGTATATCCAAAATGACTGGCAACAGGCTGGGCAATTGTTCGGAACAATTCGCAGGCAATAAATATTGAAGCCCAAAAGTTGTTGTAATCACTGTTTGAATATGTTTTTGAGTACATTTCATAAATCTCTTTTTTAAGATACTTCTTATAATACTTTCCACTCATACCCACAGATACAGAAAAACCCACGGTTATCCCGATATACCAATCAATCATTCTTACAAGCATATCGCGAACGACTACATTGTACATCCACATGGCATATGGAAGTTGATCTCTGGCAATCCCTTTGGCAACGTTATTCAAGCACCACCAGAATTCATTACAGCAGCCTTTGTATTGCTGCTGTGTAGGTTTCTTTATATGATAATCGGAATCATTTGAGGCGGGTATCTGAGGCAAACAGTGGTCTTTATCCAAAAGCGGTATTGTTAAGCTGTCACGTACATACTTTTCAAACATAACCTCTTTTATCTGAATATTCAAATCGATACGGTTACCGTCTTTAAATAATATAAGCCATGTGTAAGAACGATTAAAGTCTGCATTTATGCCCCAACCCAAGTCGTTACTGTCCGGTTCTTGGACAATTGCTATATCGCCAAACACTGAAATCCAATCTTTGTTATCTAAAAATGACTTGGTTTCTGTGACCACATATACAATATCATAATCCTGGTAAATATCTTTTTCGATATTGGGATTTGTACGAGAGCCATTCATGTAAACTGCCCGTACACGTTGGTCTGCCTGTGCAGCACCGATTATTAAATCAAACATTTCCTGTTCGCTTCTCAAAGGATTTCCCTCCCTTAATGGAAAAGTGCTTTATGTAGGAATAATTCTCTTAGCCATCCAAATATCAGGCTTTCCCAAACCATTTGCATCAGGGATAACACCAACTATTTCTGAAATATAGTAAAGCATATGCCGCCAAAAACAAAACCTAATACATTGGTTATGATATCATTTATATCAAATATCCCACGATGAGTTATCCGCTGGGTTGCTTCAAGAAGGAATATGTAAGGAAGGAAACACATAGCCAGCTTCAAATTGGTCAGATTGAATTTATATTTTACATACATACCTAATGGAACATATATGAGCAGATTTCCAATAAGAATAATTAAGGTTTGGTTAAAATAACGATCAAAATCATTTATCATAGCCAGAGGATTCAAATTTATAAAAATATAATTGTGGTATTCTCTTAAGAGTGAAAGTGCTAGAACCATTAAAAAGTAAATGCCTGCAAGCAGATCTATATGTATTTTGGATATTTTTCTATCAATAATATAGATGCCGACTATGTATAAAACAAAGGCAAATGAAACCCGTAACCCAATATTGGTTAAGAATGATGTATTGATAATTCGAACAAAGAAATCATCAAATAGATAGTAAAACAGGAGTTGCGAGAAAAACAAACCGAGTAATAATATTAAAGAGTGTTTTATAATTTTTCCTTGGGACATGGCAAATGAATCTCCTTGGTAATATTGTTTATGGCTTTAATATATATCAGCAGCATTTCCATTATAGCACATTTTCTATATTACCTGGTGCTCTGCTAATATGTAAAGCTATAAACACTGTGATATGATGATATTGGGATATAAATAAGATTGATTTGTTTAAAATATAAAAAAAACCGGCGGTAGCTGAGGTATGTAAAGATTTATACCTATAAAATTTTCATCCTGGATATTAATGTACTACCTGAGGATTTAAATAGTTATGGTTACAAAGAGTAATTTTTAGAGAGTTTTTACTACCGCCGTAGTGTTGTCAATAAAATCTACTTTATATATAATACACCAACTGAAGTATTCAAAAATTACAAAATAGTTAAAAATTATTACAAAGTGGTAACCGTTATCAAATTAATTGAGATTTATAAACCCCTTTGCTGCTTTTTCAATGTTTTCTAATAAAATATTATTATTTGATTGAAATGTTAATTTTTTATTATTGCTAAATTCTATGTATAAACGGTAACTTTCAGGTCCTTCACTAGAATTCTCTGTAAATAATTTAACCGAACAACGCCTTACTTCAGATAAAGGTTTCACAGAAACATACTTATTTATTAGATTTTGATGCGTAACAGTAACTTTTTGATCATTTTTGTTAAATATACACTCAACAGGCTCTTTATTGGCCACTAAATAGCAAATTGCAATAATCAAAAAAGCTGTAAGCCAATCATAGGAGGTAAATATTATCAATAGTATACTTCCTACAACACATAATGAACTAAAAAATATCGTGAAAGTCCAGAAAAAGGAGACTGAATTTTCAGCTCATCTTCAGAACATTGGTATGTTATATCCTTCATTATCAAATTCCTTACCTTTTGTTTTATAGTATAATAAGGCCGGCTACTTTATAAGCAGTGCCAGCTTATTTACAGTATTTGCATTTCGTATGGTCAGTTTATCGTATAAAGATGAACTGGTAACCTTTGACCATCTTGTCCTGGAAAATGTTTCTATTGGTGCAGACCAGAAAATAACCCTTCCATAAAAATCTACTTTTTCGTATTCCGGCTTTGCTGTACCTATATCTTTAAATACTTCATCTACAGTAACAGGAGGTATTACAAAGATTGCGTTGTGCTTTGAATCCTCATCTTTATTCCACCAAGATGGAGCATTGTCGAGTGCATCTAAAAGATCTTTGCCAGGAACGATTGCGACAGGTATTCTGAAAGAAAACTTATCTTCTATAAATGCTTCACACTCTTTTTTTATTTCTTCCACGTCGGATCTATCACTGGAAAAAATAACATTACCGCTATTTATATACGTCACAACATCAACAAAGCCATTTTGCTCAATTAGTATTTTTAATTCAGGCATAGGAACTTTGTTTTTGCCGCCTACGTTTATACCACGCAAAAATGCGATGTATTTTGTCATTATTCAATTTCCTTTCTTATATGAAAAGTGAATAATCTTTTACATTTGTCTATCGCAAATTCCGTAAAAACCGTTCGTTATTTGCTCTGACAAATGTAAGATCATTAACACTTTTAATATAGTCATACTTAATTTAAATATTGAGGGTTTGTGCCCACTCTCTTGTTTTTCTTATGCTTTCTTCCTTAGAATTTAAAGGTGATTTCAACTCCAGTTCACCTAAAAATTGATTGCCTTTTAGTGCATTCTTCATATTCCTAAAGGTCTTTCCCTTAGCACCTCCACAGCAGCAGTATAATGCAATCTTCTTACCCGTAATTTCAACTTGAGAAAAGAATGTATTAAAGGGTGAGGCATAAGAGCTTGCCCAAACAGGAGTGCCTATTATGATAAGATCATAATCCATTGGATTCTTATCAAATGGAAGCAGTTCAGGCTTGGACTTAAGAGTAACCTGCATTCCCCCTATAAAAAGATTAAAGAAAGTAGCTTTGGGCAGACTTTTTCTGGTCTTGATTTCCAGAGTGTCAGCTTTTATTTCCTGTGCAACGGTTTCTGCTATAAATTTGCTATTACCTGATTGGGAGAAGTATACAACCAATGCTCTGTTTTTGTTGATGTTATTTGACACAAAAATTCCTCCTTATAATATCTTTTAAATATTCTTATTATCTCGCTCCTTGAAATATATTAATTGTGCTGATATATTTGCTATAAATGATTTGCTATAAAATGGTGTAAGTATCCTTGCCTAATTTTGTGTTGATTTTATCCTTTTATTATACCAGTTATACCAGTTAATTATTTTCTAATCCATATTATAAGATTTAGATTCCCCATCTATTTTTTTACCGTTCTTATAAATTTCATAACTATATGCACTGGTACCTATCGATTTTTCCATTTTAATTACAGTATTGTCATCGATTATATAATAAGAACCATAGCCTCTGTCCATTGTTCCTGCATCAAAAAAGTAATTTAGAATTTTATTGTCAGAATCAAAAATCATATCGTACGAAATATAAAAATCAAAATACGAATTATTGATTGTCTCTTGCGGCTTATCGGTAGGATTAGCACTTTGATTTTTTGCAGTAGATTCAATAATTGAAGGTTATGTATTTGTTTGTTGATCAACTTGGCTAGATGTGCAACCTCCTAATGTGCAGCCCATAAAAGCCACTAAAACCAATGCTATTTTCTTCACCATAAAACTCCTTCCAGTCTTCTACCTCTTCTTCACTAAATGGATGAGGAGATCACTCCTTATCTTCAGGCAGCTCGTCAATTATATCAATGAGTTCATTTTCAATTGCCTTTTCTAACATATCATTGAATTCCGCTTCAGGAATAAATGATGGACCTAACTTTATATGTGGATTGTGCTTTCTGATAAAACTCAACATTGCCGACAATTGCGATCCAATGAATTGGAGTGTTATAGCAGCCAGAACCTTTCCGGTGCTATTCTTGAAAGCAATATTGTATTCTTTAGCATCTATAGTTGAAACATCCTTAAAGTATATTGTTTTTTTAATCAAGGCTCTTATTTCAATGCGATCCTGATACAATCGAACGTTGATTGTATTTACAAAAATGATCACCCCAACCATTATAGCGGCTAACGGCCCAAAAATCACTGCAAAATCGATGATACCACTTGCGTAAAATCATATCCTCCAAATGCCAGTATACCGCCAAGCAATGTAAGAATGATGTTCAAAGGCGTCTTTGAACCTTTTTAGAAAACTTAAATTCTTCCACTTAAATTTCTCCTCTCCAAATATTTAAATTATGCTGCGTAGCTCTTTCAATAATTAATTTACCAGATTCCATCTGATTACGTCTATATTTATAGACTTGTGTACATATTTGCATTAAAATTATATATATTGAGATTGAAAAAAGAGGTGTTTATATGCCAACAATAGGAATAGATCTTGGCACTACTAATAGCCTTGTGGCCTACTGGACAGATGAAGGGCCAAGGTTAATCCCAAATGTGCTGGGGTCAAATCTTACACCGTCGGTAGTCAGTGTTGATGAAAACGGAGAAATATATGTAGGGCAGATAGCCAAAGAAAGAAAAATTACTCATCCTCACCTAACAGCTTCTTCATTTAAACGATTTATGGGAACGGAGAAAGTTTTTCATCTTGGGCAATATTCTTTCACTCCTGAAGATTTATCCTCCTTTGTTGTACGTTCTTTAAAGGCTGATGCGGAGGCTTATTTTGGTAGTGAGGTGACCGAGGCTGTGATCAGTGTTCCGGCTTATTTCAATGATGCTCAAAGAAAAGCAACAAAGCGTTCGGCGGAACTGGCCGGGCTCAAAGTGGAACGGCTTATCAGCGAGCCTACTGCTGCGGCAATATCATATGGACTGCATCTGAAAGAATCTGAAACCAGCTTCCTTGTATTCGATCTTGGAGGAGGTACCTTTGATGTATCTATCCTGGAGCTGTTCGAAGGTGTTATGCAGGTAAAATCCATTGCAGGTGATAATTTTCTTGGAGGAGAAGATTTTACCGATACTCTGGCTGCACATTTTATTGAACGTCATGGACTAAACTTGGATTCCCTTGATTTTAAGGCTAGATCATTTATAAGCAAGCAGGCTGAGCAGTGCAAATGTAACCTGAGTAATGGCAGCAATGGAAAGATGGTTTTTACCATAAATGATAAAACCTATGAATCAGTTATAGATCGGGGAGAATATGAAAAGCTGGTTCAACCCCTTCTAATTCGTCTACGCCACCCTATAGAACGTGCACTAAGAGATGCAGAGCTAATGCCGGAGGATCTCGATTCAGTCATACTGATAGGCGGTGCTACCAGAATGCATGTTGTGAGATCTGTTGTATCCAAGATGTTTGGGCGTCTTCCTAATTCAAGTATTAATCCTGATGAGGCAGTTGCATTGGGTACAGCTATCCAGGTTGCTCTAAAAGAGCGTAACCAGGCACTCAATGAAGTAATACTTACAGATGTTTGTCCGTACTCACTTGGCACCAACATTGCAAAAGACATGGGCGGCGGTAAATTTGAGGCAGGGTATTTCCTTCCGATAATAGAGAGGAATACACCCATACCTGTAAGTAAGGTAGAAACCTTGTCTACCCTATATGAAAACCAATCGGAGATACATGTAGAGGTATATCAGGGGGAAAGCAGAAGGGTAGAAGGCAATATAAAAATAGGTGAACTAAACATACCTCTCAACCCAGAAAAAACGGGAAAACAACTCGTTGATGTAAGATATACATATGATATCAACGGTATTTTGGAAGTTGAGGTATTGACCCATAAGACAGGGGCAAAAAACAGGATTGTTATAGAGAAAAGTCCTGGGAGTATGACACAGGAGGAGATTGAGGAGAAGCTTAAGCAATTGAAGGATTTAAAGATTCACCCAAGGGAAAGAACAGAAAACAAGCTTCTTATAGCCAGAGGAGAGAGGTTGTATGAAGAGTCTCTTGGAGAGATACGGGAATATATCTCAATGGTTTTACAGGATTTTGAAAGTGTCATGTCTCGTCAAAATGAGCTGGAAATTAGAAAGGCTGCTGAAGTCCTTAAGAAAAAGCTTGATGAAATTGAAATGAGGTTCTAATTCCAATGGATATATGGAATGTTTTGGGGATAAACCCCACTGATGACATAGGTGTAATAAAAAAAGCATATGCGGCTAAACTGAAAGTTTGTCATCCGGAAGATGACCCACAGGGGTACCAAAGGCTCAGGGAGGCTTTTGACAGTGCCTTAAAATATGCTAAAATGCAGCGAAAATCCAAAGATGCTGATATCAGCCAAACAAATGAAAATAGAAATGTGGATGGTGGCGAAGAATCCCAGGCAACGGTTGACAATGAAATACAGGAACCGATCGATGATGAAATACAGCCTCCGAAGGTTAAATTCAGAAATGACTTCATAACAAATGTTATTGCCTTAGAGTATGCCAATGACGGATTTATAGAGGATGCAGCCGATATTTACAATAACTTTTCATTCAGAATAGATGAGAAGAAATGGATTGCTCTGTTGGATTGTGATTTGATGTGGAACATAAAAAACCAGGAGCGTCTCAACATTAGGATGCTTACTTTTTTAACATCCCATCATTATTTGCCAAATAAAATATGGAAATTGTTAAATACTCACTTTGATTGGTGTAAAAGCCTTGAGCGTCTTGAATATGTTTACTCCAGGACGTTCATAAAGTATATAAAAAGAAGGGTAAACGAGAAGCAATATCTTCATTATTCTCATCTTGCAGGCATTAATATTATAAATCTGGAAAAGTATCTTGAGTTTAGAGAAGCTGCTTTTGATGAGATAAATAAAAAAGATTTTAATAATGCGTACATATCATTAACACAAGCTGAAGAAATTTATAATGAAGATCCAGAACTATGGAAGTTGCAAGGGATGTACCGTTTTCATATGGGAAATATTGATGCAGCCGATGATTTGTTTAAACGGTGTTTGAAATTTAGACCGGATGATATTATTAATTTATTCTATTCCATACACATTCTTTACAAGAAGGAGAAATATCATGAGGCCGTTACGCTGTGTGAAAAACTGAAGGAAATAGGTGACTTGAATGCAGAACAGCATGGATTGCTATCAATATGCTACATTAAGGTTAAAAGATTTGAAGAAGCCAAAAATCATCTTCAAACTGCCTTAGAAATTGACCCTAGAAATAAAACTATAAGAAATCTTTTTTGTGATCTTAACGATAAAATTAAGAAGGAAATTAAGGAGGAGAGCCGGAGAAAACGTAAAGACGAGGAGTTAAGGCTTGAACTTGCTCGGATAGACCAAGAAATTGAATTGATATTGCAAGGTGATGATAATAATGGTAATAAAGCTTCATATAAAAGTCCGCTAGGGCATGGAAAAGCCAAGGTTTTTGTTATTGTTGTAGTAATTATTACTGTTTTGGTTATACAATTTGCCTTGACGCGAAGCAATGTAATAAGAAACAATTCTGCTGGTAACGCCAAGTCAACCATAGAAGCTTTAAATACACCAAAACCGTCTTTAAATAATGATGCCTATATTGAAATTACAAATGCATATGCATTATCAACCGATGGTAATGAACATAGCATAAACCAAAGTGAATTGATTGGACTTAACCTTATGTGTAAATATGTATTGGGCACAGATCAAATTCTAGGTACGTCTTTCAAAGAGCTGGATATGAGCGATCCTTCAAAGTTAAGTATTGATGATTTTGTTGTACGTGTAGGAGTGTTGAACGGTAAAAAGATTGTTGTCCTAACTAGCCTAATGGATTATCTTCAGAAGAATGCTTTCAAAAAAGCAGTTGTGAGAGGACAGGTTATAGATATTAAGCCTGAGATGTTATCAGAAGTAAGGGAAAGGATGAAACAGATGGAAATTTCCACTGAAGATTTGATTCCTGATAAATATATACTTACGTCTATAGATTTTAGCTATGATGATATCAAGAATGATATAGAAAATAAACAATTATATGGAAGTTCCTCAGAACCCAATTGGTCTTCTCTATTCAAGCTGATTATACCAATTATAATTTTTTTATCAGTTGCAATACGACGATCGAGAAGTTGACCTGTGATAAGTAATGCCTTAGAAATAACTATATGAAAAGTGAATAATCTTATACATTTGTCTATCGCAAATTCCGTAAAAACCGTTCGTTATTTGATCTGACAAATGTAAGATCATTAACTCTTTTCATATCATTAAAGATACCGAACTTATAGAAAATTAACAGTTCGGTATCTTTAATAATACACTTAAATGATGCACTTAAAATCACTTGCTTCCAAGCAACTTGAGGGTGTGTTCTATTAAATTAATGCCTCCCCATTTACCGTGGCCAGGTATTACTGTTTCGGCATCTTCTTTATATTTATCAAATACATTTTTAACGGATTTTGGCCATTGCTCAATATTGGCATCTGTTGTGCTTCCTAAATCCTTTGAATCCTCTGATTTTATCAGGCACCCGCCAAATAATATTTTATATTTTGGGAGCCATACAGTTATATTATCTTTCGAATGACCTTCACCGGGATAAAATGTTTCGATTACTGTATCTCCTACCTGAATAACGGGTTCTAAATCCAATTCAGTGAGTGGTTTATTAAAACCGTTCTTTTCTGCTTCCTTCATGGTCATGCTGGTACTTCTTACATCAATCTTCTGTTCAAGTAATGTGGATATTCCGCCAATCCTGTCATCATGGGCGTGTGTTATGACACTGTTTAAAACACATGACATTTTGCTTTCATTCTGCCGTATGGGGCTCAAATACTCGCTCCAGACCTAATAGTAAAAATGCATTCCGTCCATTTTTTTATATAGTGTAATCCTTTTGCTTTTAAATGGAACATCACAAAAATATAAGCATTTACCTATATTATTGACACCTTCATAAGCCATTTTTGCTGCAGTTATGCATTCCTGAGTAGGAACAAGGGTTTTAAATCCTGATTTATGTGCTGGTGGAAATTGGCCTTGTTGAAATATAACACCTTGAACTGTGTTGGGATATGCAGGACTCTTTATTCTGTTTAATACAACGTTCGCGATAGCTACTTTGGTATCAAGTGACAAGCCTTTTCCTTCAACATGAATTATTCTTGCAAGCCAAAGCAAATCTTCATCTGTATATGATCTTTTGTAAACTGAGGAAGCGGGAACAGTTAGTTTATCATTATTAATAGACAGGGTATAATATTTGGGGTCCCAATCAACCTTACAGCCAAGGGTTTCAGATATAAACCTTAAAGGAACCATGGTACGACTATTGTTAATTTCGACGGATGAATCAATGGTGAATGGTTCACCGTTAATAAGTATTTCTTTTTTTCCAACATACAATTCCATGAGACTTTGCTCTGTTACAACAAGGGCCTTGTTTTCTTCCTTAACCCAGCTTATATCCGCACCTAAAGCCTGGCTAATAAACCTAAGCGACACATATGTACGACCGTTTTTAATGTAAGGAGGTGCATCGGTTTTGATGTAATTACCGTTAACTTTCAGGCTGATAAAAACCTGATTGCTCAAAGCATTTGTCGGAATTTGATAACAAAAACACAATAAGATCAAAACTAAAAAAAACACCACTGGCCTTGCATAATTAATTTTTCTCATACTCATCTCCTCTTTGAAATATTTTGCATTTGTTCATGTCTGGGAAATTATGGAGTATTCACACCGCAATTTCTCGCAACAACAATCAATGTTGTAAAATAACTTCGCGATTTTGTACTGAAGATTACTTTTGATCAAAATTAGTATTTTATATAAATATATTATGTATCAATGCCATTTATAAACATAAAGTTAAAAATATAAATAAATGCAATTTTGGCATTATAATATCATAACACTGGGGGAACAGGCAAGAGATGGCCTTTATATGGCAAATTTATCAAGTGCTGATAAGAGGTTGAAACCCTTATGTATCAATGCCTTTACGGAAAGTGTGGCAAAATTGTTTTTACAAAAATGACAAAATAATTACTTGAACTTAACCATTACTATATGAAAAGTGTTAATAATCTTACATTTGTCAGAGCAAATAATGAACGCTTTTACGGGATTTGCGATAGACAAATGTAAAAGATTATTCACTTTTCATATAAATAAAAAAGTGATTCTACTGCCAAATTGTTATTGCAGTAAAATCACTTTTTATTGTTGGATCAAGGTTCTTTATTTTTCAAAACTAAGTTCACATAGGTTATTTTCACTGTTGCCATTAGCGGCCTTATGCACTGGGTAGAGCTGGTATTTCCTCTTTCCGTTATCTGAATCGTTATCGGATATGGATAAATTCCAAGGTATAGTTGTTCCGGCAAGATCTTCTACAGGCAATTCAACTGCCACTTCCAAAACTTTGCCGTCTTTGCTCCATGCAGCTTTTGCATTACCTTTATAGCTTCCTACATCAATATCTTTACCAACAATGGTACGGAGAATTTTTACTGTATCTTCGGGTCTTATTGATACCTCTACATTGTCATTCTCTGCTGCGTCAGCATTATCGGTGACTGTTTTATCATCAACTCTGGTGATATAAAGGAAAACAGTGTTTTTGTCAAATATGGCCTTCCATTCAGCATAACAGTCATCGTTGTTCTTTGGAGATGATTGATCCTTGAGGTTTAACTGGTTATATGCCAGCTTGTATTTAACGGCATTGTCCCAAACGCCTGGATCCTCAACACCATCAATGGTAGGAGCTTTTAATGCTTTGCGTGCCATAAACGGTGGAAGTGTATACTCCTTTGCAGTAGGCTTTTGCTGTTCACTAACAAAGTTTAATGCTGCAAGATCTTTTCCTTGCCAGCTGGTGTTTGCTCCATTCACCGGATACAGCTGGAATGATCTTCCGCCTGTGAAGTCATCACTGTCCGTAATTGCAGTGTTCCATCCTATTGTCACCCCTGCCAAATCCTCTTCAGCAGGCATTTCTATGGAAAATTCAAGAATCTTTCCGTCTTTGCTCCATACTGCTTTCCTTTCACCTGCAGCAGGGTTGAAGGACCAATCTTGCCCTATAAGGCTTCTAATTTGGTTGACTTCTCCGTTATGCTCTAAAAATAACTCAACACAATCATTTTCATATTCTGTTGCAGCCTCTGAAACAGTCTTGTTATCATTTCGTTCTACCATTCCATAAAACTTGTTTTTATTATAAACAATTCTCCAGGAGCCGCTGACATTCTTCAAGTCTTCAGTCGGACGCAGGTCGTTTTCATTTAACTGGTTATATGCAAATGGATATACTACTGCGTCCTTCCATTCTTCAGGATCATACTTACCATCTATGACAGGAGGCTTGGAAACGGGGTTAGCGGCAAATGGAGGAACTATAACCCTCTTTTTCAAAGCTTCTTTTTTAAGTTTTTCATAGTCTATTTTTACAGGCCCTTGCTTTAAAGCATTGACTAAGGCAGTGTATGCTGGCTTGGGCTTGTACTCTTTGTCGAAAATATGAGCATCCCCAGACTCAGGATATGTTTCAGGTACCCATGAATGCTTGTCTGTAAGTCCCCACATTGTAAATACATTTACCTTGTCAAAGTTTAAAGCTATATTCATCAATTGTGAGTAAGCTTCTGCCTGATTCTTAAGCTGGGTTTCATCGGCATAACCGTATATGCGGAAGTCAACTTCGGTAAAATCAACTTCCAACCCCAAATCAGTAAACCTTTTTACATTATCATAAATGCTGCCCATGTCAGGAGGGGTTTGCATATCGAAATGGCATTGGAAGCCAATTCCGTCAATGGGTACTTTTTTGTCAAGAAGCTCTTTTACAAACTTGTAATAATAGTCGGACTTAACGCCTTTTTCTTCGATGAAAAAGTCATTCATATAAAGTTTGGCATCAGGATCGGCTTCGTGAGCCCATTGAAATGCCTTTTCTATGTATTCCGGTCCGATTTTTTCCAGCCATAATGTATTTCTTAAAGTATAAACGTCGATAACCTCATTCACAACATCCCAGGCATGGACCTTTCCTTTGTAGTGACCTACAACGGTTTTGATATGGTTTTCCAGGATTTTTAGAAGTTCTTCCTTGGAGAAATCGCCGCTGGTGAGCCAGGAAGGATTTTCGATATGCCATACGAGAGTATGTCCTCTTACCTTCATGTTGTTGCTTATAGCAAAATCAACAATTTTATCGGCCCCTTTAAAATCAAAGGTATCCTTTTTAGGATGAATGAATCCCCACTTCATTCTGTTTTCAGGAGTTATAAAATTGTAATTTTCTTTCAGAGCCTTTGCGTACTGGGGTTCATCAAGAAAGTTTGGCTCAATGGCAGCACCAACAAGCATGCCGCGTTGGTCGGCCAATTGCCTCAGATTATCAGTTGTACTGTTGGGAATTTTGCTGCTTGGCTGGCTTACTGAAGCTGTGGTATTTGGTTTTTTGTTACTGCTACTGCATCCTGTAAGTGAAAAGGAAGCAAGAAGAAGCAGTGAAAGTGTAAGGTGTAACGCTTTTTTCAAAAAAATTCCTCCCCTTGTATTCAATTAAATTAAATAAAAATGGCTTACATACGCCCTTTAAAGGATATGCAAGCCATAATGAATTTATTTAAAACTTATCAATAACCTTTGTCAAATAGGTTTTAAAATCATCTTTTATATCATCCCTGGTTAATGCATATTCAACAGTGGCTTCTAAGAAACCTAGCCTGTTTCCGACATCATATCTTTTCCCCTCGAAGTCATAGGCATATATTGCCTCATTGCTTATAAGGCTCTTAAGAGCATCCGTCAATTGAATTTCCCCACCTTTACCCGGTGTAGCACTTTCAAGGAAATCGAAGATATGTGGAGATATAATATACCTTCCGAGGATAGCTATGTTGGAAGGTGCATGCTCAATATCAGGCTTTTCTACAAGATCCTTAACCTTATAAACCCTATCATCAACCTGTTTGCAGCTAACTATTCCATACTTTGGAATATCTTCCTGCGGAACATGTTGAACTCCTAAAACTGTAGTTTTGTACTCGTTATATATGGAAATCATCTGTTTTAAGCAAGGAACTTCCGAGTTGACAATATCATCACCCAGCAAGACTGCAAAGGGTTCGTTTCCAATAAAGGATTTTGCACAGTATATAGCATGTCCCAAGCCTTTTGGTTCCTTTTGTCTTATGTAATGAATATCGACCAGATTGGATATGTCCTGTACCTGGGCCAACAGATCCTGTTTTCCCTTTTTCCTGAGTTCTTCCTCAAGCTCGTAGGACTTGTCAAAGTGGTCTTCAATGGCACGCTTGTTTCTTCCTGTAACGATAATAATATCTTCTATACCTGAATCGATAGCTTCCTCAACAATGTATTGTATTGTCGGTTTGTCTACGATAGGCAGCATTTCTTTAGGTTGTGCTTTTGTTGCAGGTAAAAACCTTGTGCCTAATCCTGCTGCTGGAATTATGGCTTTACGTACTTTCAAAATCAACACCTCTTTCGTTGTGAAGGTATAATTAAATTGAATGCTTATATGCTACTTTAAATATACCAAATTATATAATAAACGGCAAATTAAAATAATTTACATATATGAAAAGTGAATAATCTTTTACATTTTTCATATAGCAAATATGGGAAATTATACACTAATGATTACACATTCTTGCTCTTTTTGTAATTGTAAAAAGCTAGTGAAAACCATGCTGCGGTTAAAACAAAAGAAGCAATGGCTTTAATTAGATCAGATCTGACTCCGGATGCCATTGACATTCTTAGATAAACAATACCTCCTGTTAAAAAAAGAAAACCTAGAAAAATATCAAGTTTATAATCAAATTTTCTATCTGGAATTCTAGCCATAGTTAACCTCGTAAAATTTATTCTCGATAATCTAATTTTACATTAATAAGGGGGATAATTCAATGAATTTTATTTATGTCCGGGAAATTTATAACTTGCGTGAAACCGCAAAAAAAGCAGAACCACGCAATTATTTTGCGGTATATACAATTAATACTTTCGGTGACAATTTTTCTCATAGGTTGTATAATTCAAAGTGGTATATGATGACAATTTGTTAATTATTAAATGTAAACCAGGAAGGTGATGTTTTTGGAAAAGGCTCAAGCAGCGGTCAAGTTAGAAAGTTTAAGCAAAAGAATCGGCAAAAAACTAATAATTGATAATATATCCATGTCAATGAACTTTGGAGAGGTATTTGGTCTTTTAGGTCCAAACGGAGCTGGAAAAACAACAATAATTAGAATGATTGCAGGGCTTATTAAGCCGACATGTGGCAATGTTTATATCAATGGAGTAGATGTGCAGCATGATTTTGAAAAAGCAATATTCAATATTGGAACTATTATTGAAAACCCGGAGTTTTACAAGCATTTAAGCGGGTATCTGAATCTCAAAATCATGGGAAACATGTATCCTGATGTGAATACTGACAGAATAGATGAAGTTGTAAAAATGGTAGGATTGACAAATAGTATAAAAGATAGGGTAAAAGGTTATTCCCTCGGAATGAGGCAGCGTCTGGGCATTGCGGCAGCACTTTTGAATAATCCCAGGGTATTGGTACTGGATGAGCCTACAAACGGACTTGATCCTGCAGGTATCAGGGAAATGCGAGACAGGTTAAGAGAATTGGCACATAAGGATGGCATATGTGTGATTATATCCAGCCACCTATTAAGTGAAATGGAGCTTATATGTGACAGGTTTGCAATAATTGACAAGGGTGTACATATTGAAACTAAAGATATTGGAATGACCGGTGATAATGAAAATCTAAGCGTAAGTATTGAGATGTTAAAACCGGTAAATCCGGCTAAACTGGAAAAGATTTTATCTGAATTGGGTATAAGAGCTAATTCTATATCTGAAACAAATTTAAGCATTGAGCAAAGTCGTGAGGTGATATCAAAGGTTATAGGTCAACTTGTAAGGGCAGAAGTGGATATAGTTTCTGTTATTCCAAGCAAAAAGACCCTTGAAGAATACTTTATTGAAAAAACGGGGGCAAACTAAATATGAAGCAAATAAAAGTTTTTTTAAAGTTGATAAATAATGAATTATATAAAACATTCTTTCAAATAAAAACCATTGTATTTGTTTGCTTAATGGTTGCACTTGTTGGTCTGGTAGCCTACTTGAGCGTATCGATTGACAAGGGTGAAAAGTGGAGGGATGATACACAAAAGCAAATTGAAACTATTAAGAAGTCTATTTCGGAAACTGAAGCCAAGAAGGATAAAGAGGAATTCGATATAACAATGATTAACTTTGAAAAGGATCAGCTTAAAGTTTTGGAGTACAGGCTCCAACATAACATACCGGAAAATGCTATTACGCCTTTGAGGTTTGTATATAGTTGCAGCGATTTGGTGGTATTAATAGTGCTTTTTATGGCTATTTTTGCGTCCAACATTGTTGCAAATGAATACTCACAAGGGACAATACGTCAATTGCTGGTTAAACCCATAAAACGGTGGAAGATATTTACTGCCAAATACATTTCAGCTGTTTTGGTAAGCATGGTTTTAACTGTGATTTTGTTCATTGTTTCTTTAGCGTTAGGATTTATACTGTTTGGGAAAAATAGCAATTCAATTTATGATGTAGTTCTTGTAAACGGTAATATTGTGGAAAGAAACATGTTAACCCATATTTTTGCTGTTGCATTTTCCAAAATCTTTACCATTTCAATAGTATGTGCACTGGCATTTCTCATATCAACAATTGTGAGGACTACGGGTCTTGCAATTATAGCCAGCTTGGGAATATATTTTGCTGGGTTTGTAGGCGGTATTATATTGAACAAATATCCTTTATATAAATTCTTTATAACACCAAACCTTGATTTGTATCGTTATTTGCCTGGAGAATCCTTACCATATGCAGGGGCCACATTCACATTCTCCATTGTGATATGTATTGCTTATCTTATGGCATTTCTGGCAAGCGGCTTAATTGTTTTTAATAAAAGGGATGTTTTTTAGGTTTTCATAATTATTGAATATAAAGTATATCTTAAAAGAGCGGTTTTGCTGTCAGCATTAGGAGTATTGTTGCGGTAAAATCACTTTTTAGTATAAATGGGTATTGAGATATTGATGTGAAAAAATAATTAACAATTTTGTAACTATTTTTAAAATATAATATGTTATAATAACTGCCAAATATATAAAAGTATGTAATTGCTGCAGGTTATTCAGATAAGATTGGAGAGTGTTTTGTGAGCTTCATAAAGGTTTCAGGACTTAGAAAGGTTTATAGGATAGGAAACAGTGAAAAGGTTGTGGCACTTGATAATATTGAACTTGAAGTTGAACGTGGGGAAATAATATGTATATTAGGTACATCGGGCTCGGGAAAATCCACTTTGCTGAATATGCTTGCAGGGCTTGAAAAACCTACACGAGGAGAAATCATAATAAATGGCAAGAATATTGCAAAAATGAGTGAAAATCAGCTTGCCATGTTCAGAAGGTCAACCATGGGATTTGTATTCCAATCATACAATTTGATGCCTCATCTCACGGCATTGGAGAATGTAGCTTTTCCTCTCATGATAAAAAGTATTTCCAAAAGGGTCAGGGATAAAAAAGCCAAAGAAATGCTGCAGCTTGTGGGACTCCATAAGCAAATAAAAAGAAAGCCATCCCAAATGAGCGGAGGTCAGCAGCAAAGGGTAGGTATTGCGAGAGCATTAGTGTCCAACCCAAAATTAATTTTTGCCGATGAGCCTACAGGAAACTTGGATTCAAGAACTACAAAGGAAGTCATGGAGCTTATTTTGTCAAAGGTTAAAGAAAATAATCAGACACTTATAATTGTTACCCATGATGTTAACATTGCCAAGTATGCAGACAGGATAATTCATATCTTCGATGGCAACATATCCAAAGTGGAGTTAGTAGATAGGCAGCAGTGTGTAGAGCAGATATAGATAAATTTTATATAAAAATGAGGAGAAATGTTTATGAGGAAATTAGTCGCATTGATATTGATTTTTGCAATTTCGTGTATGGGGGTTTATGTTAATTCTGCTGGGGAAGAAACGAATTTAGAACTTATTGTGGATGGCTTCTCAATAACAAATGAAAAAGGTGAAACCATATCTGACAAAGTTGCTAAAGGAACTTTTTATTTAAAGCTTAATTTGAAAAACAACACTGAAAAAAATCTAGAAGATGTGTATATCGAGTTAGGTGATAACAATTCATTTTCCTTTGCAACTACCGGATCTAGGATGTCGGTAGGAGTAATCCAAGTTCCTAAAGATCCGAGTGATCCAAAAGATCCTAATATAAAGTCATGTCTGCTTAAATTAAGATACAACGGTGGGACCGAATCAAAACTCCCAATTAAATTTATTTACAAAAAGGATGGGGTTCAAACAGCAGCTACCGACTACATAAACCTAAATGTCGTACCCTATACCGAACCAGTACCAGTAGTTACCCAAGCACCCCAACCTGTGGATACCACAAAGTATGCTCCAAGCCTTATTATAGCCGACACAAAAGCAATACCTTCAGGTAAGGCAGGAGAAAAAATTACTATAACCCTTCCTATAAAAAACATAAGCACTTATGAAGCTAGAAACGTAATTATTACAACTGAGGCGGATGACAAGCTGCCCATCAGTACAGATAAATTGGCTTCCGCTCAGATAATTGATTCTATCGTAGCGGGAGAAACAAGGGAGGCAACTGTGACGTTTGATGTTTCTCCCAATGCCCAGGAAAAGGTTTACACGATGAAGCTTAATCTCCAGTATACAAATACCAGCAATGATGCCTATACATCCAAGGACAGCATAAATATAAAAGTTTTAAATTCACTGAAAAACTCCAGGGTAATGGTTTCTTCAATAACATCCAGCCCATCTACAATAAATGCAGGTGAGAGCACAAAGGTGACAGTTAATATTCAGAACTATGGAAATTTACCTGCAAACGATATAAAAGTTTCATTAACCGGATTAAAGAGTGACAGTTTTGGCCTTTCTGACTCCACTGATTCAAGATACATAGAGAAAATGAACGGTGGGGATAAGCAAACTCTTGTGTTTTCCATTAACTCTTCTTCCAAAATGGAGTCGGGAAGTTATGGCCTGGGAGTAAAGGTTGAATATAAAGATACTTCCAATACACAGTTGTCTGAAGAATCCCAGTTTTTTATTTCAGTAAATGAGCCTGAACAGTCAACATCTTCACCTGATGTTTCAATAGCTAATCTCACAGCACCAGCTAATGCTTTAAAGCCAGGTGATAGCTTTTCGGTGATTTTTGACATAGTAAATACAGGTACTGCCAAACTGCCTAACTTGAAAGTTTCAACGGCAAGCGACAAGGAAGTTGTTCCAAAGTCATTGAGTACAAAGATTATACCTTTACTTGAAGTGGGAAAACCCCAGAGGTTGAAGTTTGACTATCTGGTCACTGATGAGGCTGTTACAAAGAACTATCCCATTTCAATAAATATTGAGTATGAGACAGGCAAAGACCCAAACAAGGTAAAGCAGACCGCAAACCAGTATGTTGGGGTATATGTTGAGGGAGCCAAGGATAAGGATAAAAAATCGGCACCTAAGGTCATAATAAGCAGATGTGTATGCAGCCCGGATTTAATTAAACCGGGAACAAATTTCAATTTGGATGTCACATTCCAAAATACAAGCAGGGTATCGGATATATCAAATCTAAAAATTGTACTGACACCTGCAGATGGCGTTTTTATACCTGTAAACAGCGGCGGAACTTTATTTATAGATCAAATTCCCAAGGGTGGTTCAGTCCAGAAAACTATTACAATGTATGTTAAGCCTGATACACAGACAAAAGCATACCCAATTGCTGTGGACTATGATTATGAGGATGAGAAGGGTACAGCCATAACTGCAAAGGATACTGTCAGTGTGCCAGTAAATGTTGAGGCAAGAATGGTAATTGGAGAACTTAATATACCGATGGATGCTTTTGTAGGGCAGCCGGTAGTAATTCCGGTTAATTTCTTCAACATGGGCAAATCAACTGTTTATAATGTTCTGATAAAGGCTGCGGGCGATTTTCAGGTTCAGTCCCCAGAATATTATGGAGGTAACTTTGAATCAGGAAAGTCAGACAATTATGAGGTTCAATTGACACCAAATAAGCCAGGCAGCAATGCAGGGAAAATAGTGCTTACATTTGAGGATGGAAATGGAAAAAGCCAAAAGATTGAGAAGCCTTTTACCGTAAGTGTTATGGATCAAATGCAAATAGATGAAAACATGGCTGTAATGCCTGGAATGCCTGGAGCACCTGGAATGCCGGGTGAAATGCCTGCAAAGAAAGGGATAAATATTCTTTATCTGGCCATTGGTGGAGGAGGATTCCTGGTAATCCTTATCACTGTAATTGGGTTAGTGAGAAGATCAAGACGTAGGAAGGAAATGGCACTAGATGAATAATATAGATTTATTAAAAACAGGCTTAAAAAACTTAAAAAGGAGAAAGGCCCGAACCTTTCTAACAGTACTAGGAGTTCTTATAGGAACAACCTCAATAGTTATTATGATATCCTTCGGTATTGGTATTAAAGATAGTATAAATAATCAAATGCTCAGCATTGGGAGCCTAAGGGTCATAGATGTGAATAATTATGGTTTTTCCCCTGAAATGGGAGGCCAAAAAACTGTAACCAAGAAGGAAAAGCTGAATGATGCACTAATAAGAAGGATAGCTGAATGGGAAGGAGTAGAAGCGGTAACACCTCTTTTGGAAACCAGTATAAAATGTGTTGCGGGAAAATATATGTCACAATTGATGGTTATAGGAATAAATCCTGATGTGATGGATAAATTTGAATTTTCTGCTCAGGAAGGAAGACTTCTAACTAAAACCGACGACTTAAGTTTATTGGTAGGATCGATGGTCCCTATGAATTTTTATAACCCTAAAAGGATGAATTCATATCAGGGAATGATGATGATGGGCCCGGATTCCAAGCCTCCGGTTGATCTTATGAAGGAAAAGCTGGTGCTTACTTTCGACTATTCCTATGGAGAAAAAGTGCCAACGGACCCGATGGGAGTGCAGCCCACAGAAAACAAAAAACCGCCCAAACTTTATAAAGCAAAAGCTGTAGGCATTATAAAGCAAAGCAATAATGAAAAAGACTATAATGTATATATGAATCTTGAAAGCGTCAGAAAGCTTATTAAAGAGAATTCAAAGGGCCAGCAGAGCTCAGGAATGATGATGGGTATGGGCGGCATGTCTGCAAATCCTAATGAATATCAAAGGGCCCAAATACTTGTTAAAGACATTAAGTATATTGATGATATTCAGGACAGAATAAAGGGAATGGGACTTGGTGCCAATAGCGTCATGGATATGGCTAAAGAAATGGAAAAGTCTGCAAACATGATTCAGATGATACTGGGAGCACTTGGTGCAATATCCCTCTTCGTGGCTGCTATAGGTATTGGAAACACAATGGTAATGTCGGTTTATGAGAGAACCAGAGAAATAGGAATTATGAAGGTTCTTGGAGCTACCTTTGGTGATATCAGAAAACTTTTTCTTTTAGAGGCAGCATCAATAGGTTTTTTTGGAGGGATGATCGGTATCGGCTTAAGCTATGGTGCATCAACCGTAATTAATACTGTTATAAATTCAATGTCCCAAGGGAACCCAGAAATGGGAGGAGGCCCCGGTGTAGCATCGATTATACCTGCGTGGCTGGCGATTATGGCAGTTGCATTTTCATCTTTTATCGGTATTCTCTCAGGTATCTACCCTGCCATAAGAGCTATGAGACTTAGTGCATTGGAAGCTATTAAGACAGATTAGGAAGAGTATTTTATAATGCTTACGTTATAAGAGTTTCAAGATAAAGCTAGCAAAAAATAAACTTTTTTTGAAGAATAGCATAGCTGTTAAGTGCCTATGGACCGTTTTAACGGAGGCACTAATTTTTTTTCTAATCAAACCTTTATAATATTTTCGAAATTTGCTATAAAAATTTGCTTTAAAAATAATCAATAAGTAAATAGACCGTATTTAATTTTCTCATCCAATATATATATTCAAAGGGTTTTAACTTTTTAAGTGGGGACGGATAAAAAATAAACCCGGCTTAAGCGTTAAGCACTGGGTTTATTTATATCAAGTTGCCCATTAAATGCTGATATTATCGGACAATATATTTAATATTTTGTCCTTTTAACTGTAAAACTTCCTACTATTGATCCATCCGATGAAATAAGATTACCGCTTATGGTATCACCCGACAGTTTTCCATCCAGGTTAACCATTTCATAGCCAGGCGGCATTACAATCCAGTTGGTACCTGTAAGCTTTACCGATTTGGTGGCTGTGTCAAAACTTGTAGCAATAAAATAACTTCCGCTATCGGTGGAAGAATCTGGATCAACAGGACTGAAATAAAATATGGATATATATTCGCCGTCTTCCGTCCGCGATATTTCCAAAGTAAGTGCAGTATCCCCCAGACTTGTTGAATAGGTCCCGTCCCATCTTCCAGTTAGTTCGTTTGAATTCAAAGTTTCAGGCAATACCTTTTCAATTAACGTGCTGTTAAACTTATCGGGCTCTTCGTAAAAACAAAAGTGTGCTGAATTATCAAATGGAACCAATTCTTTTTTCGGTGCCTTAAGCATATTGAAGTATTGTTCAATGAGTTCATATGGTGTGTTATAATCGTGTTTGCCGCTAAAAAAATACACAGGAACGGCAACCTCACCAAGTTGTTTTCTGAAATCCAGTTCTGAGACCTCAGGATCTTCGAATAAAAGGTCTGAAAACTCCCAGCCTTTTTCAATTTTTCTATATGCATCTTTATATATTTCCGAATAGTACATTTTATCTTCCATTTCTTCGGTTGAGGATTCACCATAGATGTCACCCCCATAATATTCTACCCATTCTGAAGTTACATCATATCCGGAGCCATGCTTATAGCCCTTATCATCAGGCCTGCCAACACGCTGTAATTCTGAAATGGCTTCTTTGTTATTATCCTGTTGAGCGGATTTTAAAGCATAATCATAGCAAAGCTTCTCATTGTCCTTAATATCAACAACCTGTCCGATTCCAATAAACGCCCAGTAATCGTCAGGATACTCGCTAATTGCCTTCATACCCAAAACAGTTCCAAAAGAATGCCCGACAAGGTATATCTTTTTTTTGTTAAACCTTGTTTTGAGGTAATTAGTCAATTCATGCAGATCTGAGTTGAACTGCTTTAGTGTCATACTGCTTTCTGGAATTTTGGATGAATAAGACAAACCAGCACCACGCTGGTCCCAGTTAACAACCACAAAATAATCCTCAAGTTCACTATTACTGATATGCAGCATTGGCATCATGGCAAACCCTGGACCACCGTGTAAAAAAAGCAACACAGGTTTTGATTGATCCTTACCTGTTATATAAATCGACTGCTCAACTCCACCAAGCTCAATCTTTTCAAGAGAATCTATACCGACTCCTACTTTGGATGTTGCTTTAACTGTTTTTGAGGCATTAATCTTGTTTTTGCCTGTTTCCTTGTTTGAAGGCACATTATCTTTTGTAATATAGAAAACAACTCCGACAGCCAGAGCGATTCCAATAAACACAAAGATAAAAACTACTTTTGGTAATTTCATCTCTAACTCTCTCCTCTATAGTTAATTTCTACAAGCTGGACGAGAAGAACCTGTAATTGAAAGAATAACAATTATAAACTTTATGAGAACCATAGCAAGAAAGGGCAATGGTTTAAAGTTATATATTGAACAATTCAAAACTAACAGTCTATTTACTATAAGGTATTATAATATAAATGCATGAAAATTTCCATATTAAAAGTGATGAATCTATTACATTTGTCTTAAGCAAATCTATTAAAATCAGTTAATCTTGCTGTTTGTCTATCACAAAATAACGTTAAACCGTTCGTTATTTTGCTCTGTCAAATGCAAGATTAATACTGATTTTAATTATGTTGAACCGTTCGTTATTTGCTCCGCCAAATGTAAGATTATTAACACTTTTAATATATACTTAAATCAAATAATAATTTACCGGCTGGATTAGTTTGTCTATTATGCTGATTTTTTTTATTTCCCCCTCCAAAAAGTTCAGAGTATATGAATATCTATACGGAGTAACTAAAAGAAAAAGCACTTTAGGTGATTTAATTTTACTTTTAATGGTGAAAGGTTGGCTAGTATTTATGAAGGTTTTGGACAACGTTTTTAGAAGGCAGCCGGTTAATGCTAAGAGACAGGTAGAAATGGATATCGCAAGAGGACTTGCTGTATTCTTCATGATTTTAGTTCATGTATCAGGTGGTTTGTCAAGTATTGCTACGGGCAATACGATTTTTTGCAAGGTAATAGACTTCTTTGGAACTATTCCTGCTGCACCAGTTTTTATGTTTTTGATGGGTGTTGGTTTTGTTTACTCAAGAAATCAAAGTCCGATTGTTTTGTTTAAAAGAGGTATTATTATATATATTGGCGGATATGTTCTTAACTTTTTCAGAGGCTTCTTACCATTATTTATTGGCAGTAAAATGGGATATTACTCCCTCAATATAGACGGAACACCATGGTATTACTATTTGATAGAAGGGGACATATTACAATTTGCAGGACTTGCAATGATGTTTACTGCATTTCTGAAAAAGCTTAGGATAAGTGAAGTTTACTATCCTATTATGGCGTTGGCCATTGCTATTGCCACCCCATTTGTAGCAGGTTTTAACACAGGTAATTCCATTATAGATACATTAATTCTTACTATATTCGGTAAGTATGGATATGTATTTCATCCTTTCTTTTCATGGATGGTTTATCCATTGATGGGCTCCTTCTTTGCCTGGATGTTAATGAGAACAGAGAGCAAGAATAAATTTTATTTAAGGGCCACTTGCATTTCAGTAATAGTGGCAATTCCCGGGATTATTTATTACATAATGAATCCATCTATTGATCTTGGAATTGTAACTGGAGACATTTACAACTATTATCAACATGGAATTCTTTCAAATACATTGTTCGTACCTTTTGTTGTTATTTGGCTGGCAATATGGCATTTAACTGCCTCAATAATACCGGCCTTTGTAAAGAACAGGCTCTTCTTCTGGAGCAAGGCGGTTACCATCATATATGTTGTGCACTGGCTGATTGTCGGATGGTCAGAGTTCCTGTTTGTTGAAGAATTAAGCCTTGGTAATACAATTATAGCCATGGTTATTATAACATTTTTTGCAGATAGGATTGCTGATCTATATATAAAAATCAAGGATAGGTTAGGTGAACGCAATGATCCTGCCTTAAATCCACATATGAATTAGACTTGAATTGTTTGAAAGTATTAATAGAGTTATAAAAAAGATAGATTGTCAATCGGGCATTTAATAAGGATGAAATTTTTATCTGGAGCAAGTGTAAATAAATGCCTTAAAATAAATTTTTTGATATATAGAGGTGCGGTATAATGAATGCAACAAGGAAGCCAATTAGGAAACCTAAGTTATTACCATTTAAATTAAACCATGAGCTTGAAATAATCAGAGAAGGTGCAAAAGAAAAAAGCCGTGCAATTTTGCATGGCAAAATGATGCCTGAGCTTATCAGGGATGAATGCCTTTTTGAGGTGTTTGAAGCTACTTCGGGAAAATATCCTGACAATACAGCCATAATTTTTGACAAAACCATTATATCCTATAGAGAGCTTAATGAGATGGCAAATAGGATTGCCCATCTTTTGAGGGAGAAAGGTGTTCGAAAAGAGGATAGGGTTGCTCTGCTTATGCCTAAATCCATAGAGTGTTATGCTGCTATTATGGGAATTATGAAGGCTGGTGCTTGTTACATACCCCTTGATGTCGGGTATCCTGAAGACAGGATTAAATATATAACAGAAAACAGCGGAGAAAGGTATGTTCTTGTATTGGATGGCTGTAGTACATTTTGCAACATTGAAAATATAATATCGATAAGCAGTGACAAGCTTAAGTCATACCCCGATAACAATATTCCAAGAACGGTAAGCGGTGTGGATAAGAATTCACTTGCGTATATCATATACACATCCGGTTCTACAGGCAGGCCAAAGGGCGTAATGATCGAGCATAAATCTGCATGTAACCTGATACGTGCATCCCAGGAAATTTATAAGGTAACTCCGAAAGATAGGGTATATCAAGGCTTTACCCTTGCATTTGATGCATCTGTGGAAGAATTGTGGATGGCATTTTTAAATGGCGCAGCGTTAGTACCACAGACGGATAGGATGAAAAAATCCGGTCCTGATTTGTTTAAAATACTTGGTGAGTATGGGGTCAGTGTAATATCTTGTGTCCCGACACTTCTGTCAATGATAAATGATGAGCTTGAGCCTCTGAGACTTCTTATACTTGGAGGAGAGGCATGTCCCATGTCTATTGTCGAAAGGTTTGGCAAACCGGGAAGGCGTATACTAAATACATATGGGCCAACAGAAGCAACAGTCATTGCCACATGGTCAGAGATGAAGCTGAACGAAAAAGTGACAATCGGTAAACCTCTGGTAAACTACTCTGTATATGTAGTTAAGGAAAACGATGAGATTGCTGAAATTGGCGAGCCGGGGGAGCTTCTTATAGGAGGAATCGGACTTGCTAGGGGCTATATAGGAAGAGATGATCTTAATAGAGAAAAGTTCATTGAAAATATATTTGATGACGGTATCGATTGTCCTGTAATGCTTTATAGATCCGGAGATCTGGTTGTTATGGACGAAGATGGAGATTTGGAGTTTCATGGAAGAATTGATGACCAGATAAAAATCAGAGGCTTCAGGGTTGAGCTTTCTGAAATAGAAAACGTGGCAAATAGCTATCCGGGGATAAAGTCGTCGGTTGTTAAACTCAATAAATTCGATGATTCTACTGAAGGACTGTGCCTTTATATTGTTATAGATGGTGACAAAAATGAATTTAAAAAGGAAGAGCTTTTTAAGACAATGAAAGAAAAGCTTCCTGCTTATATGATACCTCAGCATTTGATGATGCTTGATGAAATACCCATGCTCCCAAGCGGCAAGGCAGATCGTTCCAAGCTTCCTCTTCCTACGGGTGGCAATTTTTCCGGCGAAAGAGGCGGCACTCCTCCAAGTGGAAAAGTGGAGCAGAAAATTGCAGATGTATTAAAGCAGGTTTTTAAAATAGATAATATTTCAAGGGAAGACCATTTCTTCAATGATCTTGGAGGTCATTCACTTTTTGCAGCACAGACTGTTTCTCAACTGAGAAAGGAGCCTGAATTTTATGACCTTAATATATCAGACTTGTATGAGTGCCCTTCTATTGAAATGCTGTCAGTTAAATTTAATATAAATGATAAAGAAATTTGCACAGCAAAAAACAATAAAAACAATGGTACAAAGAATAAAAAGGGCAAGAAAAATAAATCTAATAATAAAGTAAATAAAATAACTGAAAATAAAGTAAATGATAAAAGAGCTAGAAAAAGAACAGAGACATTTAAAGAAAGCTCAAGTCTGGCCCATTTCATATGCGGAGTTTTCCAAGCACTATCCATTGTAATTTTGACATTTTTTATATGTGTACCTGCTGGGTATGTTATAATAAATGTATTAAACAGAAGTTTTGATGTTCAGAAAGCACTTTTAGTATTACTTTCTTATGGCTTATTGTATATACCTGTCACATGTGTTGTTGCCTTATTATCCAAGTGGCTTATTATAGGAAGATACAAAGAGGGAAGCTATCCGTTGTGGGGAATATATTACTTCCGCTGGTGGCTTTCAAGACTTCTGCAAGCGCTTTTTCCAATGCATCTGATAAGCGGAACGCCATTGATGCCGCTATATCTTAAAGCAATGGGTATGAAGGTCGGCAAAGACTGCTTTATAGGAACCCATCATTTTGGAAGTTTCGACATTATAAGTATCGGTGATAACAGCAGCATAGGCCAGGATTCGCAGATTCTTGGTTATATAGTTGAGTCGGGTTATTTGAAGATTGGATGGATAGACATAGGTAAAGGGTGCTATGTGGGAACCCATTCAACACTTTGTATAAATTCTGCAATGGCAGACGATTCAATGATTAAGGAACAATCCATGATACCGTCAAAGGTGACTATTCCTTCCAAAGAAACATGGGCAGGATCGCCCGCAGTTCCTTCTACGGCTGATGGGGATATTACAGAGCTGTTAAATAAAGGAGAAAAGGTTGGATTATTCAAAAAGGTTGTATTTTCAGTTCTGCATATATTTGGACTTTTATTCCTTGGACTGTTTAATACATTGATTTTTACCCAGGGATTTGCATTCGGATACTTTTACTTTTCGACGCCAAGCTGGATGCTTTTAATAAGTCCTATTACTGCGACTGCTATGGTTTTAGTATTGTGCCTGGAGATAATCATTTTTAAAAGATTGTTTATGAATAAGATAAAACCTGGAATTTACAGTGTATACTCCACTTGTTATGTTAGAAAGTGGATAGCAGATAACATAGTATATGTTAGCCTACAATTTTTACATACCCTATACGCGACCTTGTACACAATTCCATTTTTGAGAGCTTTAGGTGCCAAGATTGGTAAGAAGGTAGAAGTATCTACTGTTACTCATATATCTCCAGAGCTTTTTGAGGTGGGTGACGGAAGCTTCTTTGCAGATGCATCAATGGCAGGTACTCCAAAAGCTTTCAACAATTGCGTCATGTATGAAAAGACCAAGGTTGGCTCAAGGACATTTATTGGAAATAGTGCATTAGTGCCCATTAACACTACAATTGGTGATGATTGCCTCCTTGGAGTTTTGTCTGTACCGCCTGAGAAGGGTAAAACGGAAAACGGCACATCCTGGCTTGGAACGCCAGCCATGTTCCTGCATAAGCGTGATGTTAACAAGGATTTCAGTGATGAAACCACTTACAAACCTGGGAAGCTTTTGTACCTTAAAAGATTGTTGATTGAGTTTATACGTGTAATACTGCCCACAAATGTTTACATAGCGGCCACATATGGCCTGGCATATTTGTTCCATTACTTTGCCAACACATTCCCGTTCTGGGCTTCGATCGGCCTTATTACGGCGACTGCTGTTATTGGAGAAATAGCATTGATACTCTTTGTTGTACTTTTAAAGTTCTCACTTATAGGGACCTACAAGCCTTGTGTCAATCCGCTTTGGAGCGAATTTGTATGGAAAACCGAGTTTGTAACAGGTATTTACGAAAATCTCCTTGGAGATTATGTTCTTACTCCTCTTGCAGGGACGCCGATGCTGCCAATAGTAATGAGGCTCTTTGGCTGCAGGATCGGTAAAAAAGTATTTTTGGATACAATTTTCATTTCGGAGTTTGACCTTGTGAGAATTGGTAATGAAGCAGCAGTTAACTTTAATTCAACTATGCAGACCCATCTTTTTGAGGACAGGGTTTTGAAGATGGCATATCTTACGATATGCAAAAGAGCAAGCGTTGGAAATGGTGCTGTGGTGCTCTATGATACATTTATGAAAGAAGGTTCGAAGCTGGGAAGTTCATCACTTTTAATGAAGGGAGAAACATTGGAAGCATATACACACTGGCATGGTAATCCGTCAAAATTTGCCGGATAATACTTGCAAAACCATCAGACATATAAAATAATAATATTAAAGGGGTTTGAAGTTTGGTGCTTTGGAGTAAGAGAGAAAAAAAGGATGCTTCAAAAAAGAATGAAGATATTTCCCAGATAATTGAAAGGATAAAGAGTGGTGACAATAAACTCAGGGAAAGATTTATAGAGGATTACCGACCTTTTATTATAGGTTGTGTTTCAAAGCAAATGAACAGATTTATTGATTTAGAGAATAGTGAAGAGTTTAGTATAGGGCTAATGGCTTTTGATGAAGCCATTAGCAGCTATAATATAATGAAGGGGCAGCACTTTTTAAGCTTTGCAGAGCTTGTAATCAGTAGAAGGTTAATAAACCATAGAAAAAAAGAGGTTAAGAATTCAAAAGTAATACCATTTTCTTATTTCGGGGGAGAAAGTGAACTGGTTATTGAGAACTCCATTTCTCAAAAATCCGTATACCTCCATTATGATAGATATGAAATGCGTGAAGAGATATTAATTTACAATCAGAAGCTTGAACTTTTTGGAATAACAATGGACGACCTTGTAAAGAAGTCTCCAAAGCATAAAGATTCCAAAGAACTTATGATTGGCATAGCAAAAATTATTGCAGATAATGATTTTTTATATAACAAGCTTATAAGTAAAAAAACATTGCCAATGTCAGATCTCATTGCATACATAACTGTAAATCCTAAAACTGTTGAGAAAAACAGAAAATACATAATAGCAGTTTGTTTGGCATTAAAAAGTGAGCTTGAAATTATTAAAGGATTCATTAAGAAGTTTTAGAAAGGGGGGAATATGGATGATTAAAAGTGGAGTTATCATTAAACTTGAGAAAAAAGAGGCAATTGTATTCAATGATTTGTTGGAATACGAGAAGATAAAAAGAGTTGAAGGAATGTTTGAAGGACAGACAATAGAATACAGGATATCAAAGTATGAAAATGTATACAAAAAATTAAAAATGCTTTCAGGTGCAGCAGCGGTTTTAGTTTTAATATTTAGCTTCTATCTGTGGTTTGCAGTAAATAGTGAGCCCGAGATTTTTGCATTTGTGGATTTGGATATAAACCCTAGCATGGAGTTTTCAATAGATGAAAATAATTGTGTAATTGGATTGAAACCATTAAACAGTGATGCACAAAAAGTTGGGAATTCTCTTGGCAAGACGGCCGGGAAGCCTATAAATGAGGCAATTGATCATGTAATCATGAAATTACATGCAGAAGGCATTTTAAAAAGAAAGGAAAATCATAAAATATTGATTTCTTCAACACTTAATTCAACAGGTTTAAGTCAAGATGATAAGAAGAACAATTATAAAAAGCTTGATGACACAATGAAACTGATAGAAGTCACTCTTTCAAAGCAGAAGGATGTAAATATATCTGTAAAGACCTATTTAAGCATGGATCCTGAAATTAGAAAAAACAGCCAGAAAAATAAGATGTCCATAGCAAGGTATGCTGTTTATGAGAGTAAGAATAATAGGGAATTTTCTTTGCAAGAAGCAAAAAGTGCAACGGTAGACCAGCTGTTTGAATATTTGGCGGATGACAAGTTCAAGGATGATTTTTCAAACAATGCTTCAGTTGATGATAAAGGGAAAACAGCATCAAATGAAGCATCAAACGGCACTAAAAAGCCTACTCCATCAGGAAAACAGCATGGACAGCAAAAAGACAATAGCAAAAAGGCAGAGGTAGATTTGAATAATGATTATAAAGGTTCCGATAAAGCTAATCAGGATAAAAGTCAATCCAATAAGAGGGATGCTTATTCTGATAAAGTTTTGTCTGAAACAAATGAAAAACATGATGATAATGAATATAATCAACGTTATAATTATACACCAGCAGCTGTTGTAACTCCGATACCTACAGATATATCTACGGTACTACCGCAAGTTACTTTGTATCCTACGGCAAATCCGGTTTCTACGGCGACACCAGTAATACCAGTAACAGTACCGGTAACAACATCGGTAAAAATACTAGTAACAACACCTATTCCACCGGTAAAAACTACACCAAATTCTACAGCTGCAGTTACAGGCAAGATGCCGGGACCTGGTAAAGATACTATTCTTGATAGAGACAAACATGATAGGGATGATATGAATAATCATGGAAAGGATACAAACCGAGAACCGGGCAAATTGCCTTTGCATCCCAATGTAACACAACCTACATTTAGGCCCGACCTTACACCCCATGCAATTCCTTCCATGGGACCTGCTACAGCACCGGCATCAAAGCTGACACCGGTACCGGCAACAATGCCTACATTGTCTTCTGGTGCTACTCCTGGACCAATTCCTACATTGAAGCCAGGTAATCTGCCTGGAGATCATATTATGTCAAGGGATACACCTTTACCGACATCGCTTCCTCCTATAAGAAGACCTTAATAAATTACAAACCCTTATTCCCTTCTATAATGCAACTGCTCAAACTCCCTTAAATCCAGGCAATTTGAGCAGTTGTTTTTTTATGGAACTTAGGCCTTAATATTACAAAAGATTTTCCACTATATTTATTGCATCTTTGACGCACTTGGAGCAAATAGTGGAAAAAAGCCCTTGTTCCCTTGCAGTTGTCATATCACACCCAAGTATATCCTTGCACATTATAGACTTGTTTCTCTTTTCAAACTCATCACAAAATTTATCTATAACTGAATAGGTTCTTTCATGGGAAATGGAGTCTTGGGCATCTGTTTTGCCATACTTTAAACCTATAAGCATTATAGCACCTGAAACAGCCCCACAAATTAATTGTTTTCTGGCAATACCCCCTCCAAAGCCATTAGCAATTTTTAAAGCGAGTTCCTTTTCAAGACCCATTTTATCACTAAGTGCAGCTAATACTACCTGCGAGCAAATAAAACCGTCATTAAACATATCTGCTGCTTCCTGAGCTTTTGATATCATATATTTACCCCCCCAAACAAGATTATTGTAATTATGATTGTTGTAATTATGTTATATTAAGACAAAAATAGAAAATTACTAACAGTGATTAATCTTTAGCATTTCTCTGGTACAAATTTTAATAGCTTAAGCTTGTTTTGTTAAAATTCATTGCCAGAATGAGAACATCACTCATATTGATTGATCCATCTCTGTTTATGTCAATGCTTGCAACATATTTTGAATCATTGGAAATGCTGTTAAAGCTTTTTGCTAGTATTATGACGTCCGACATGTTAATAGCATTATCCCCATTAAAATCCCCTGCCATAAGCTTTATCGGAGAATTTTCAAAAGAAAGCTGGGTATTGGAGTTTATTATAATGTTCTTAATATCTCTGGATAGGTAGCCATCCTTGCTAACTTTTACTGAATAACCGGAAGTATTTTTCGGTAAATCTCTTATCATAAAGTATCCATTTTGATCAGTAATAGCTGACTTACCTGTTTCAGGGACTTCAACCCTAAAGCCTGAAGTTAGTAAAGGCTTTGAGCTTTCAGTGTATGAAAATTCGGGTGATACATATCCCGAAAGAGTGTATGTACTTGGGATAGTCGATGTAGGAGTTGGAGTTAAAACAGGTGTAGAAGTTAGAGTTGGATTGGGTGTGGAAGTAGGAGTGGCAACAGGTTTTCCTGCAAGAATTCCATCCAATTCTGTTTTTGTCACACTTACAACGCTTCCGTGTCTTACTCCTGCCGGAACGCTTATGTTAGTCACCTTAGTCCAGCTTGTAGAACCCAAATCAGTAGTTTTCCAGCACTCGAATTGACCGTTTTGATTAAAAAGATCAGCATACATATACCATGTGTTGGAATTGTTATCTTTGAAAACAAATGGGCCTTCTGTGCCGGCTGATGTGATAAAATTAGGTGTATGTACAGTGAAGCTGTTTGGATTTAATGTTGTTGATTTGGCACCTTTAATTGATTTTCCTGTTGAACGCTCATCCTTGAAAAACAAATAAGCTGTGCCGTTATGCTGGATGACATCAGAGTCTATTACATCATACCCGGGATCAAAAAATACTTCACTTGGGGTTATTGTATTGAAATCAGTGGTATAATTTACATAAGTGCGATTATAATCGGTATTTCCAGACCATATGATACCATATTGCTTTTTATTGTAGTCGTAGAACACTTCTGGTGCCCATGCGTGCATGTTTGTTGAGTGAACCTTGAGCAAACGCTCGTTTTTAAAGGTAATAAGGTCATCAGATTCCCACAAATGGATGTACTGGCTGTGATCCGACCAAGTTGTTCCAAGCATGTCTGTGGCAACTATAACAAAGCCTCCATCCTGCTTTCTGCGGATATATGGATCACGGATGCCTTTGGTTCCCATAGTTGCATAAAGAACGGGTTTGCCGTCTTTGATATTTTTCCAGTTAAGGCCATCAGTGCTGTAACAGAGATTCAAGCCATACTCGCCTGATGCCTGCTTAAAATAGCCCATGATATAACCGGAGTAGCTTTCAGCAGATACCGGCTGGCCAATAGATAGGAAAACCACTGATGAATAAATGAAGATCATAATAATAATCAGGATTCTTTTAAAATTTTTATTAATCATGTACAACCTCCTTATTGACTGGTTTGAAAATATTTTATATTAAAAGTTATTAATGTCACTAAACTTCAGCTTATTAAGGTGCTTAATAATAGTATATATTTACTAGAAATAGCTTTCAAGCAATATATTTATATAATAATTTTAATTAAAAAGTACCCTAAAATTTTTTTGCTTTTCGCATATTAATAATATTGAGTGTGAGTTCTTATATCTTGAGGTAAAAATGATTTAAATGATTTCCATTTTATAACTTTTTAGGGGGACGTATTATGAGAAAAATTGTAAGTCTAGGGTTGGTGTTTTTTTTACTGTTTACTTGTTTTGCAATACCGCTATGGCAGATCCGGGCTGAAGCAGCTGATGCCAAGCCAACTGTTTATATTTGCGGTGATTCAACTGTCCAGAGCTATTCGGCAAGCTATGCTCCACAAGCGGGTTGGGGACAGGTTATAGCAAAATATTTTACATCGGATGTCTTATTTGTAAATAAAGCCATAGCAGGCAGAAGCTCAAAAAGCTTTATAGCAGATGGACGTCTGGATGAAATTATTAAAGTTATAAAGGCTAATGACTATATGTTCATACAGTTCGGTCATAATGATGCCACTATAAGCAATCCTGATCGTTATGCAGAAGCTGGTACCACATATAAGGAATGCTTAAGACAGTTTATTGACAGGGCAAGGGAAAAAGGTGCTGTTCCTGTATTATTTACACCTGTTGCAAGATTAAATTACGTTAATGGTGCTTTTAAAAATGATTTTCCTGCATATTGTACAGCCATGAAAGAAGTAGCCATGGAGAAAAATGTACCTTGTATAGACTTGATGAGTAAGTGTTTAAGCTATTATACTTCAATAGGATATGACAAGGTTTATCCTTTTTATATGGTTTCATCAAATGGAACCGATTATACGCACTTTACCGAGACAGGTGCAATGCAAGTTGCCAGAATAGTTTCGGAAGGTGTAAAAGAATTGGGTTTGGGTATTTCCAAATATGTAATTGGGTCTTCTACGCCCACAAATACGCCCACAATAAAACCAACTGCTACGCCTACTAACACAACAAAACCAACAGACACTGTTAAACCCACAAATACTGCTACTCTTAGTCCTACAAATACTCCAGTGCTGTATAGCGAGGATTTAAACGGTGACAATGTAGTGAATATGGCGGATGTCATATTGATAGGATTATACTTTAATCAATTGGTTAATGAGCAAAACAAAAGGTTTGATATAAATAATGATGGAGTAATAAATATGGGTGATGTTATTAAATTGGCCATTAGTTTCAATAAATTTATAACAGCCAATCCTGATGAAGTGTATATAGATTAAAATAGGAGGTCAGATTATGCATAAGTGGAAAAGGTTATCAGTTACAATGAGTGCAATTGTTGCTTTTACAGCAATAAGTTTTAATATACCCGGTGCAAATGTCAGTGCGGCAACGGACTATAAGTTTGATTTCGGAGGCGGTGGTGTTCAGTCAGGTTATATTGGAGTCAGTGCATCTACTGCTTACAGTAAATCTTTGGGCTATGGTTTTAACACTCCGGCAAATATGAAAAATGTAACTGCATCAGGAACCGGAGTAGCCAGTGATGCCGTTCAGTTTCTAACTTACGGCACAAAAAGCACTAATACCTTCAATGTAGACCTATCCAACGGTTTATACGAGGTGAAAGTTACTCTGGGTAACACAAGCAGGGCGAGTGTAGCAGCAGAGGGTGTTTTTCAGATAATTAACATGACAGGAAATAATGCAGTGGATAAATTTCAGATTCCTATAACTGATGGGCAGTTAAATCTTTTGGTAACTGAAGGCAAAGAAGGAACAGCTTTTACTTTGAGTGCTCTTGAGATTAAAAAGCTGTCGGACAACCCTGCGACAAACAAAACAATATATATAGGAGGGGACTCAACGGTATGCAATTATTATCCCTTAGATACCAGTGAACAAGCTGGATGGGGGCAGATGCTGCCTAAATATGTAAGCACAGACCATTTTCAGATACGGAACATGGCATCAGGGGGACAGATTGCAAGGGGATTTAGGGATGATGGGCAATTTGAAGCAATAATGAAATATTTAAAGCCTGGTGATTACTTTATAATACAGCTTGGCATTAATGACACCAATGAGAAAAACAACACTACGGAAGCACAATTCAAGGAAATAATGAGGGACATGGTTGTAAAAGCAAAGGCAACGGGTGCAACAGTTGTGCTGTCAACTCCCCAGGGAAGGGCAACAGATTTTAATACTTCAAATGTGCATACTGCTGTCAACAGATGGTATAGATCTGCTACCATGGCTTTGGCAAAAGAAGAGAACGTACGGCTTTTGGATTTAAATGTATTAAGCTCGGCTTATTTTACATCCATAGGGCCTGATGCGACTCTTGCACTCTATATGTCAGGAGATACATTGCATCCAAACCGTGCAGGAGCTACACAGCTTGCTCGCATAGTTTATGAAAACCTGAAGCTGACCATTGGTTCCCCTACGCCAACTTTCACATCAACTAAAGCACCTACTAATACACCTACCAACACACCAACACAAACAAAAGCTCCATCCAATACCCCAACTCCTACTGCCAAAACATTGGTGGAAGATATAAATGGAGACCGGGTAGTAAATATGGCGGATGTTATAATGCTTGCCCGTAACTTCAATGCCCAGGTGACTGACAGCATAAGGAACTGTGATTTGAACGGTGATGGCGTAATCAACATGAGCGATGTTATAAAGATTGCGTTAAAATTCAATACAAGCATATAAGGAATGACTAAAATATTACTAAGGAATGATTAGAAAATTGTATTTTTAAAATTAAAAAGCAAATCGCCATGTTATAATATTATTATGTTAATTAAACATGGCGGTTTTTGTTTTATGTTTAATAAATATATCCCGAAAAAATTTTAGATGTACGCATATATAGCAAGGGTGTGATAGTATTTGTTCAAGTTGGGTTTTAACCCTGATAATGATAAAAACAGCATTGAATACATAGTTGAAAAAATAAAATCAGGAGATACAGATCTAAAGGAAGAATTCATCAAGGATAACATATTATATATTACCAAGCTTGTTTCTAACATTGTGGGAGCATATGTCGACAACAAAAACAGCGAAGAATTCAGTATAGGATTGTTAGCATTCAATGAAGCCATAGACAATTATGACTATAAGAGAAATGGAGATTTTTACAAGTACTCTTATATGGTTATAAAGCACAGGATTATTGATAATATCAGGAAGAACAAGAAACACCAGAATAATTTATTGTTCTCATCAATAGAAGACGATTATAATTTTAGCAATAGGTATATGGTATCAAACTCCCATTACCAGTTTGAAAAAGTTGAACTGGCGGAGGAAATTGAGCTTTTTGAGAAATGCCTATCGGATTACGAGATTTCTTTGGGAGATCTGGTATCAACCTCGCCCAAACACAAGGACTCAAGGATATTGTCGATCAAAATAGCAAGGACCCTGGCTGAAGATGAAGAATTGTACCAAAAAATGATTAGGAAAAAATGTATTCCATTATCAGATTTGCTTAAAAAAATTCAGGCTAGCAAAAAAACAGTTGTTAGAAATAGAAAATTCATTATTGCTGTGAGCTTGATACTAAGGAGCAAACTTGATGACCTAAAGGAGTTTGTTGTAAACATGGAAAAGAGGGAAAAGTATGAATGATTTGGATAATATAGGGGTTGTTGTAAAGATTGAGAAGGATGAAGCTATCGTCATGACTGATGATGTTGTGTTTAAAAGGATCAGAAAGAGGGAGGGCTTACAAAGGGGACAAAAGATACTTATTGACAATAGAGATGTAATAGATAATGATGTGATAGTTCAAAGCAAAAAAACAATAAAATACTATTACCCATTGCTGGCAGGTATCGCTTCTGTGATATTGGTAGGATTTGTGTTTTACCGTGTATTTGTTGTCAATGATGCAACCTATTCATATGTTAGTATAGATATTAACCCAAGTATAGAACTGGAAGTAAGCAGAACAGAAAATATAAAGGATGTCAGGGCTTTTAATGAAGATGGTAAAAGACTTCTGGGCAATATAGAAGTAGAAGGCATGAATATCAATAAAGCGGTGAAACTTATTATAGAAAAATCAAGGGAAATGGGCTATTTTAAGAATAAAGAAAAAAACAGTATATTGATTGCTGCCGTGCCGGGAAAAGATAGCAATATTAAAGGAACAGAAGAGGAAAAGAAGTTCAATGATTTTCTGGACAGAATAAAAAAAGATATAAGCAGTACTTACAGCAGCTTTATCGATGCGAAGATAGTCATGGTTTCCCATGACCTTAGAGAAAAGGCAGAAAAGAGTAATCTTTCAATGGGCGGATACTATATTTATTCCCAGGAGAAAATGGAAGGGAAGCAAGGATCTGAACAATTACAGCTGCCGCCGACAGACACTAAAGCTATCATAGCAACCGGAGCACCTATTACCACCAATTTACCAATAACAACCCCACTGCCTGCAACATGGAACATATCAAGTTTGCCGTCATCAACTCCCAGAAAGTTACAGGCAAATCCCACATCATCACCGCAGCATGTCAATGACAAAAGCAAAAACGAAAATGACTTGACTAAAGGCAAAGCTGCAGGGGTACTGCCAACGCCTCAACAAAGTGAAGCAATCATGGGAAATGGTTTAAAAGGTGAGTATTACAACAATAGTGATTTAACTGAATTAGTTATGTGCAGAATTGACCCGGAAATTAATTTCAGATGGGCTGAGGATTCTCCCGATAAATTGATAGGAAATGATACTTTCTCGGTTAGATGGACGGGCTTAGTTGTCCCAAGATTTTCTGAAAGGTACACATTTAGCACATACGCGGATGATGGGGTGAGGCTTTGGGTAAATAATGAATTGATAATTGACAACTGGAAGTCTCAAAGATCGGCAAAAACAGAGGGAAGTTTGGATCTTGAGGCTGGAAGGCAATACGATATAAAACTTGAGTATTTCGAAGACGTTAAGTCCTGCCAGGTTAAGCTTTTTTGGAGCAGCAAATCTCAGAAGGCAGAGATAATACCATCAAGCCAGCTTTATCATAAAACTGCTGTTTATCAAGGGGAGGATGCCAAATTTTCCAGATGTGTAAAAGAGTCTTCCAACAGTGGATTTAGCGGTAGTGGATACGTGAATTTTATTAATGAGAAAGGAAGTTACGTCGATTGGATCGTTGATATAAAAAAAGACGGTATATATACATTAAACTTCCGTTATGCGAATGGTACCGATATAGATAGGCCTTTAGAGATAATAGTAAACGACATACCGGTGTGCAACAGTTTGAGCTTTAATGCCACCGGCAGTTGGACTTTGTGGAAGCATCAGTATGTTCCGTTAAAATTGAAAGCAGGAATAAATGTAATTAGGTCAATTGCAAAAACTAAGGATGGCGGACCTAATATTGATTACATGGAATTAACAGCAGCTCAAAATTAAATACTATTAAAGCCGGTCCACTGCTATTCGTCCATCTCGTAAAAAATAACTTCCGCTATAAATTTCGCACAGTAATGGCTAAGAAATAACATGAGAATACGAATTGAATATATTGGCCTGCTTAAAGTCACTTAACCCAATAAGAACATTGACTTCATATACGATATAGATTTAATTTTCTTATATACTTCCAAAATTTTGATATCAGGGGAATTAACCATTTTTAGTTATAGGTATAGATTAAAATACAAATTATAGATAAAATATAGATATAATCAATATAGCATATACATAAAAATTCAATACTTTTTGGGAGGTGAATTTAATAGCTTCATTTTATATTTTTATATGAAAAGTGAATAATCTTTTACATTTGTCTATCGCAAATTCCGTAAAAACCGTTCGTTATTTGCTCTGACAAATGTAAGATCATTAACACTTTTCATATAGGTATGGGTATAAATATTGGTACTAGCATCAGCAAGTATAAAATTTAAGGGGGCAGCGTATGTACTATAGAAAGATGAGCAAGTTAGTAATTCCTTTTTTAATATCAGTATCAATATGTTTGAGCATGTTTTCAGTAAGTTTTTCTGCAGATAGAAAATCCATAGAGGCAAAATTTGAGATTTCCAATATCACTCCTGCATTAAATGAAGTTGTTACATTTGATGCTTCTGCTTCAAAGGTTGCAGAAGGTGAAATAGTAAGCTATGAGTGGGATTTTGAAGATGGATCATCGGCTGAGGGAGCTATAGTTACTCATTCATTTGCCGAAGAAGATGATTATGATGTAATACTTATGGTTAAAAGTGCAGATGGTCTTATGGGGTTTAAAAAGAAGAAGGTATTTATAGGAAGACCTCAAGGATGGACTGAAAAAACACATTCTAAAAGTGCAGACCCAGACTATGAGCTTTTATTTCCAGATGATAAAGTCCTAAGAATTGATATCAAAATGAGTTCGGATAATTATCAGATAATCAAAACAGATTTGCAAGACATTTTCGCTAATGTGCCACAATTTCAGGGAGGCGAGATACCGTCATTTCCAGGGGGTGAAATACCGCCATTTCCAGGAGGTGAGGTGCCAACGTTTCCAGGAGATGGGCCTGATATGGCCTTTATGGATTTTCCAGATCCTATTTATGTACCTGTTACAGTTAGTTTCGATGGGAAGGACTGGTGGAATGTTGGCTTTAGGTACAAAGGAAATAGTTCTCTTATGGCTTTGAAAGATAAAACCAAACTTCCATTTAGATTAAACTTTGATAAATTTGAAGATGAAAATCCTGAAGTTAAAAGTCAGCACTTTTATGGATTTTCTTCCATGACATTTGCTAATAACTGGAATGACGATTCTTTTATGAAAGAAAAAATTACAGGAGAAATCTTCAGAGAAGGAGGCGTACCAGCTGCAAAGAGCTCATTTTGCAGAGTATATGTGGATACAGGAGATGGACCTAAGTATTGGGGGCTCTATACCATGACTGAGGATCCGGCAGACGCTATGCTTAAGGACCAATTTGGAAATGGTAAAGGAAACTTGTATAAGCCGGAGGGAATAGGTGCCGATTGGACATCTCCATTTCAAGAAGAAGCATTTATAAAGAAAAACAATGAAGATAATGCTGACTGGAGTGATGTACAGAGTGCACATGAAGCATTATTTGCAGATAACGCTGATAAAGAAGTGTGGAGAGCAAACCTGGAACAATATTTTAATGTAAAAGGCTTTATAAAATGGCTCGCTATCAACACAGCGATGGTAAACTGGGACAGCTATGGCATTATGTCCCATAACTACTATTTGTATAATAACAAGGCGAATGGCTTAACTTGGATATCATGGGATCATAATCTTTCCATGTCTCAAGGAATGATGGGTAAAAGCTTAAGTCTGTCATTAAGTGAGGTTACCGACAAATGGCCTCTAATCAGGAAACTTATGGACGACCCGGTATATAAGAACTTGTATCATTTTGAAATGCATCAAGCAATTAAAGGTTGTCTTAATTCAGATAAAATTAAATCCAAGGTGAAGGCTTATCAGACATTAATAAGACCTTATACTGTAGGTGAGGAAGGCGAAACAGCAGACACAACACTTTTAGTTGGAAGCGAAACTGCTTTTGATGCTGCATGTGATGGAATCATTAATCATATCAACAGCAGGCAAAAAGAAGTAAATGAATACCTAAAAACCGTTTCCATTATGCCACCTAGCCCAAAAGTAACCTTAAATGATGTAGATCTCAACCATGATGAAACAATCAATATGGAAGATATCATAATTTTGGTAAAATCATTCAATGCATCAAAGGGAGATGAGAACTATAATGCTGCATGTGATTTTAATGAGGATGGTTGTATAAATATATTTGACATACTTGTAATTGCAAAAATGTTTGGTCAGAGCATTGATTAACAGGTCATTTATATGGATAAAACCTCAACACCAGCTGATGTGGCAAAAGGAAATTTATTTTCTTCGAAAGCATCCAACAAAATGTTGGACGTTTCAAATTCTGTATTTGTAATGAATACATATAAAGCACTTATAATAGTTTATCTTTGAAAATTTTTAATCAGAACTTCTTAAATAATTGCAGGATAAAAATATAACAAAAATATGATTAAGAAAAAACTATTGAAAAATTCACTATAGAATCTTCAGCAGTTTTTTCTGTTTATATTTTTTCAAATTTATACCCCCAAAAAATAAAAAAATTACGTATTTCTTAATATCCAGATAAGAAGCGGTTAATAAAATATTTCACGAATTTGTTCGTACATAGTAAAATATAATTATAGACTTTATAGATGAAAAGTGAATAATCTTTTACATTTGTATATCGCAAATCCCGTAAAAGCGTTCGTTATTTGCTCTGACAAATGTAAGATTATTAACACTTTTCATATAGATTACATAGTGATTTAAATTAAAAATACATAGAGGGGGTTTTATTGTAATGAGTAAGTGCAAAAAAAAGACAAAGAAGGTTTTCCTGCTTCTTTTAGTAATGGTACAGATGGTTTCCCTAATCATACCAGGAAAGTCAGCAAATGCTGCGACATTGCGTCTTATGGAAAAACTGGACAGGGGTCTGGTGGCAGTAAAGGTAAGTAATGGCATTTTTGTAAGCTGGCGTATGTTTGGTACTGATCCAACCAGTATTGCATTTAATGTTTATCGGAATGGAACTAAATTAAACTCGACACCAATTACTACAAGCACTAATTATCTTGATTCAAGCGGAACTACCGGCTCAACCTACACGGTACGTCCTGTTATAAACGGTCAGGAACAAGGAGATTCAGAGAAAGCTTCTGTTTGGGGACAGAATTATCTGACAATACCTATTAAAGCACCAGTTAGTGGGTATACAGCAGGGGACTGCAGCACTGGTGATTTGGATGGAGACGGACAATATGAGATTGTAATAAAGTGGGAAGGAGCTACACAAGATAATGCAAACGCAGGGGTTACCGATCCTGTATGCCTTGAGGCTTATAAGCTTAATGGCACACGATTGTGGACAATAAACCTGGGTAAAAATATTCGCGGCGGTGCACATTATACCCAATTCCTAGTTGCAGACTTCGACAGTGATGGAAAGTCAGAGGTTGCCTGTAAGACTGCAGATGGTACAAAGGACGGCAAGGGAAAAGTTATAGGTGATGCAAATGCAAACTATGTAACAGCTAATGGATACATATTAACTGGTCCTGAGTATCTTACTGTTTTCAGTGGTGTGACAGGTGAGGCACTTGCAACTGCAAACTATGATCCTCCAAGAGGTACGGTTTCTTCGTGGGGGGACAACTACGGCAACAGAGTAGACCGCTTTTTAGCTTGTGTAGCGTACCTTGACGGGGTTCATCCAAGTATAGTTATGTGTCGTGGATACTACACCAGGTTGACTGTCGCTGCTTGGGATTTTAAAAGCGGCATGCTTACAAAAAGATGGTTTTTTGATAGCAACAATAACACTAAGTTTGCCGGACAGGGTAACCACAACTTAAGTGTTGGTGATGTTGACAACGATGGCAAGGATGAAATTGTGTATGGTGCATGTGCTATAGATGATAACGGCAATGGAATGTACACAACAAACCTGGGGCATGGAGATTCCATGCACTTTGGAGACTTGGATCCCAATAGAGCCGGTTTGGAGGTATGGACCTGCCATGAGGGGGAAGGCGGAGCAGATCTTCATGATGCAAGAACAGGTACAATACTTTTTAGATGGAATGCTGATAAAGACACAGGAAGGGCTTGTACGGCCGACATTGTAGCATCTTCACCAGGCGAAGAAATGTGGGCGGCCGGTTCACCGCTATTTAGTGCTACAGGTCAGAATCTTGGAACAGCACCTGGTGTGGTAAACCATGCAATCTGGTGGGATGGTGACGAATTGAGGGAGCTTCTTGACGGTACTACAATAACAAAGTTCGGCGGTGGAACTTTACTTAGTGCAACCGGTTGCACAAAAATAAACGGTACTAAATCCAACCCGAATCTTCAGGCGGATATTCTTGGAGACTGGAGAGAGGAACTTATTTGCAAGACCAGTGATGAATCGGCTCTCAGGATTTACACAACTACTGATGTTACAAATAGAAGAATATACACTCTTATGCATGACCCTATTTACAGAAATGGTATAGCATGGCAGAATGTAGCATACAATCAGCCTCCTCATACAGGTTTCTTCATAGGAAACGGAATGGCTGCACCTCCTGTCCCACAGATAGCACTGGTAGGAGATAACGGACCAACGAATACTCCAACGAATACCCCAACAAATACTCCGACACAAGGGACTGTGTCTGCACCTGAAGACATTAATGGTGATAGGGTTGTTAATATGTCGGATGTAATATTGATGGCAGCTCATTTTAATGCGGTGTCAACAGACAGCAATTACGATAGGAAATGTGATGTAAATGGTGATGGAGCAATCAATATGTCGGATGTTATAATGGTTGCAGCCAAGTTCAATAAAACTGTATAGAATATTTTGTAGAATGTAATACTTTGATATTCATTAATAAAAGAACATCAAGCTTAAGATTTCTCTTGATGTTCTTTTGTTATATAAAAACTCCAATTGTACCTACTTGCCTTCTACAGTCTGTGCCTATAAAATATTTAAAAAAGATTTCATCAAAAAGTAATTCCTTAAAAAGGATTTGGGAATAATATTATATAAAATTAATTTGGGAGGTTTATGGTGGTGAAAAGTAAAAAGAAGCTAAAAGTTATTCCCCTGGGAGGATTAGGGGAGATCGGAAAGAATATAACGGTTTTTGAGTATGGCCAAGATATTATAGTTGTAGATTGCGGTATGGCATTTCCTGATGATGAAATGTTAGGCATTGATCTGGTTCTGCCTGATACTACATATCTGGTTAAAAACATCGAGCGAGTTAAAGGAATTATTGTTACCCATGGACATGAGGATCATATTGGAGGCCTTCCATATTTATTGAAGGAGGTTAATGTTCCTGTCTATGGAACCAGGCTTTCACTGGGACTTCTGGAATATAAGCTGGAAGAACACGGAATCAATTCCGTTTGTAAGCTGGAAACTGTAGAACAAGGCCAAACTTTGGAACTTGGTTCCTTTAAAGTAGAATTTATCCGTTCAACTCACAGCATTGCAGATTCCATTGCACTGGCAATACACACGCCTGTAGGAACGGTTGTTCATACATCAGATTTCAAGGTGGATTATACACCTATTTCGGGAGAGCCAATTGATTTACCAAGGTTTGCAGAGTTGGGCAAAAAGGGTGTCTTGCTGCTTATGTGCGATAGTACTAATGTGGAGCGGCCGGGATATACCATGTCGGAGAAGACTGTTGGAGAAACATTTGAAGAAATCTTTATGAACGCAAAAACCAGAATATTGGTTGCAACTTTTGCATCGAATATTCACAGGATACAGCAGGTGGTAAATTCGGCAGTAAAATATGGCAGAAAGGTGGCCATATGCGGCAGAAGCATGATCAATGTCAGCAAAAAAGCAATGGAACTAGGGTACCTCAACATACCGGAAGGTGTTCTTGTAGATATTGAACGTATAAAAAATTTAAATCAGGACCAGCTGGTTATTATTACTACCGGAAGCCAGGGAGAACCTATGTCTGCACTTACAAGAATTGCAATAGGGGAACATAGGCAGGTGGAAATTATACCGGGAGATTTGGTAATAATTTCGGCCACACCTATTCCAGGAAATGAGAAATCAGTATATGGTGTTGTCAATGAGCTTTTTAAAAAGGGTGCAGAGGTGATATATGAATCCCTTGCAGATATTCATGTTTCAGGCCATGCATGCCAGGAAGAGCTTAAATTGATGCAGCGGCTTATAAAACCTAAATATTTTATGCCCGTTCATGGCGAATACAGACATTTGAAGAAGCATTCAAACCTGGCTCAGAACCTTGGGATGAGTAAAGAAAACATAATAATAATGGGAATAGGGCAAGTCCTTGAAATTAATTCTGATGGTGCCAATATAAATGGGACTGTTCCTTCCGGAAAAGTTCTTGTGGATGGACTAGGCATTGGTGATGTTGGAAATGTGGTGTTAAGGGATAGAAAGCACCTGTCGGAAGACGGTCTTATCATAGTTGTTGTAACTATACAGAAGGAAAGCGGCAATGTTATTACAGGGCCTGATATTATTTCAAGGGGCTTTGTATATGTCCGGGAATCTGAGCCGTTTATGGACGAAGTAAAACAGGTATGCAAGGAAGCGGTTTTAAAATGTGAAGGAAAGAACTGGTCTTGCAAGAAGGGAGCTATCAAGGATACTCTTAGGGAGTATATCTATCAGAAGACTAAGAGAAAGCCTATGATACTTCCCATATTAATAGAAATTTAGTTCGGTTTCAGTAATCATGCTGATACTATAAATTGCTATGCAATAATACATATTATATATAGCTATATTAAAAGTGTTAATAATCTTACATTTGGCGGAGCAAATAACGAACGGTTCAACGGGATTTGCGACAGACAAATGTAATAGATTTATCACTTTTAATATATTTATAGTATCAGCATGAAATTGTATTAAGTAGTTTCTTTAAAATTTCAAGATTGTCACTCCCTCTGATCAATAATTTAATTTATAATACCCTTGAGTTACGAATAGAAATAGTTCAACATCTGATTTGTTTAAATAATTAGTCTAAAGTCCTATACAAATTCAGGAATATTTTGTATGTAATATTGAATAGGACAAATTTGAATTTTTATGATTGGAGGATGATGTTCAATGAATTCAAAAATCAGGCAACGCATTATTAAGCTTTCAATGGGCCTGATTGCAACCATTTTGGTTTCATCAGTTTCTATATCGGGGTATGCTTGTAAAGGTAATACAAATTTACCCCAGACAAAACAAAATACATACTCTAACAATCTAAAGAAGTCCAAGAATTACGGGAATAAAAAAGTTTTAAGTTTATCTGTTGCCAGCCAAGGACCTGCAGTATTTTATCAACATATAAACTATAAAGGGTATTCCGTTACTTTACAGGAAGGGAACTATACGCTAAAAAATCTTGTTGCAAAAGGGATTAAGAATAATGATATTTCATCTGTTAAAATAACACAAGGTTATCAGGTTACAGTATATGATTGTGACAATTTCACAGGTAAGAGCTGGGTTTTAAAAGCTGATAACAGTAATTTTACCAAAGGAAAATTAAATGACAAAATGATATCGGTGAAAATTATTCGCATTTCACAAACTCCAATACCGACAAAAACAACTGCAACCCCAACATTAAAGCCAACACCGGCAAAAGCATCAGTGACTACTCCTACTGTAAAACCAACATTAAAGCTAACTCCTACAAAAGTACTGACTCCTACCATAACGCCAACAGCTACGTCGAAGCAGACTTACACTGTAGCTTCGACTAGTACAGTAAAGCCAACCGCTACCAAAACACCAACAGCTACATTGAAGCCGACACCCACTGCAACAAATACTCCTGTACCAAGAGGTATTAGTGCAGATGAGCAGGCACTTTGGGATTTGGTAAACAAAGCAAGGGCTGAAGCGAACATAAAGCCTTTACAATATGATTTACCTCTTGCCAATGTAGCTATAGTAAAAGCCAAGGATATGGTTGATAACAACTATTGTTTATAGGAAAACCTTAATCGCACATCTTTCATAAAAGTATAATAAACAGCCAATAAAATTTGATATCTACCATATTTTATTGGCTGCTTGATATTATATATTAAAAGTGATAAATCTCTTACATTTGTTTGTCGCAAATCCCGTTGAACCATTCGTTATTTGCTCCGCCAAATGTAAGATTATTAACACTTTTAATTCATTTACCAAACCTGAGAATTTCCCAATCCATTGTATTAATAACGCTTTCGGCAGAAAGCCACCCTTTTCTTGCTACATTTATACCATACTCAATATCATCTATGCCCTCAAGGCGGTGGGCGTCAGGGGAGATGACAAACCTACAGCCTTCTTCCAAAGCACTTTTCAAGTACCTCCAGTCCATATCAAGCCTATGAGGGTTGGCGTTTATCTCCAGTACTACCTTTTCTTCTGCTGCAGTTTTAATAATCTCCTTAATATCTATTTTAAAAGGCTCTCTTGAAAGGAGAAGCCTCCCGGTGGGATGCCCAAGTATTGAGACATATTTGTTTTTCATCGCTTTTATCACTCTGCCTGTCATATCTTTCTCATCCATATTGAAGGATGAATGTACCGAGGCAATGGTAAAATCAAACCAGGACAGTACCTCATCGTCATAGTCAACACTTCCGTCCGGAAGAATATCAAGCTCAATACCCTTTAAAATTTTAAAATCACGGTACCTTTCATTAAGCTTGTCAATTTCTTCATGCTGCCTCTTTATATCATCCACCTTAAGACCTCCTGCATAGTAAGCAGTTTGGCTGTGATCGGATATTCCAATGTAATTGAATCCCTTCTGGGTACAATATGTTACAAGGTCTTCAATGCTGTTGGAACCGTCACTGTAATTTGTATGAACATGAAAAACACCTTTGATATCATTAATGGTAATAAGCTCTGGTAGAGTCCCGGTTGATGCGGCAGTGAACTCACCATTGTTTTCCCTAAGCTCCGGCGGTATGTATTGAAGACCGAATACCTTGAAGATATCCTCTTCAGTGCTGCATTCTATAAGTAAATCATCTTTAAAAAGTCCATATTCATTCATCTTAATACCCATTTGCTTTGCCATATGTCTTAAGGCTGTATTGTGCTCCTTGCTTCCTGTAAAATGATGAAGTGCATATGGATACTCCTTGTCGGTTACAACCCTTAAGTCTGCACTTATTCCCTCACTCAGTATAACACTGGATTTGGTATCACCCTTTGATGTTATTGTCTCCACAAGGGGATGTTTTGTGAATATATCCATTACTTGAGAACTGTCGTTGCAGCTTACAAGAATATCGATATCCTTTATAATTTCCTTTTTTCTTCTGAGACTTCCGCATTCACTGCATCGGATAACGGCATTGCTTTCCCTTAGTGATTTTAAAAGCTCATTAGCAAGCCTGTATCCATGGGGATATAGGAATTTGCCGGCATACTTGTTGAGGTTTTCTATTCCCTCAAGTATTTTTTGCTGTGTTTTTTCACCAAAGCCTGTAAGTTTTGTAAGCCTGTTTTCTATACAAGCATACTTAAGCTCTCCAATAGTAGTTATACCAAGCTTTTCATATACGGCACGCACTTTTTTGGGGCCAAGGCCTGGAATTTTCAGCATATCAATGAGTCCTTGAGGAATTGATTCTTTAAGATTCTCATAATATAAGAGTTTTCCTGTTGTAACCAGTTCGCCGATTTTTTGACTCAAAGCAGTACCAAATCCCTTTAGCTCCTTAAGCTTGTCCTCTTTTACAAGAAGCTCAATATCTTCATCCATGAATTCAATTGCTCTAGCAGCGTCATAATAAGCTTTTGATTTAAAAAAGCTTTCCCCTTTGATCTCCAGTAATATTCCTATTTCATTTAAGATATGGATTATATCATGCTTATTCATATAAAACCCTATTGCCTCCCACATTTAAATTAATAAATCACATAATCGCTTTTAATTAGGGCATTTCAAAAAATACATAATTCCAGTATTTATTATTTGTTATTACATTATATATTGCATTTTAACATTATTTCTATACAGAATCATATTTTTTCCAGATACCTTCATTGGTGAAGAAAGAGGCTCGGTTTTCCGCTTCATTTACGATGTTATCATCATAACCAAGAAGCTTTAAAAGTTTAATGGCATTTCTGCTGTATGCCCTGCCTTCATAAAGCTTGTAATCAAAAAGGACTTCGCTTCCTTCGATTTTTTCCTGGAAGTGATAATTGGTGAAGCTGTCTTCAAGTATATGTGTAAGCTCTATATCATGAGTTGCCACAAAGCACATGTTGTTGCTTGCGGCCATGTATCCAAGTACCTGAGTTGAAGCGGCAATTCTTTCAATTGTATTAGTTCCGCGTAGTACCTCATCAACAATACAAAGGCATGGTACATCATCATTAAAGCTGTCCAAAATTCGTTTCAGGGATTTGATCTCTGCAATGTAATAGCTTTCATTGTTATCCAGGTTATCCTTTAGTGCCATTGATGTGTATACCTTAAAGAAACTACTTCCGTACTCACGACAAAGGCATGTATTAATGGTTTGTGCAAGAATTGCATTTATTGCAACGGTTTTTAAAAAGGTAGATTTCCCGGAAGCATTGGAGCCTGTTACTAAAACCGGACCGGAAGCAGTGAGGGAGTTTGGAACAGGATCCTTAATAAGGGGATGGAATATATCTGTAAAGTTTATAAACCTTTTGCCGGTTTTGCTAGATTCGTTGAATTTAGGGATACAAAAGTAAGGGATGCTTTTTCTGTATGAAACAATTGAAATTATGCTGTCAAAGAGACCTAATGTTTTATAAACCTTTAATAGATCCTCCTGATAGCGAACCACTAATTTGACTATCTTTCCGTAATTTAAAACATCAACCAACAATGCAATCTTAACTGTTTCTGTAAAAGGGTCGCTGCTGTTTTGGACAACAGAATAGCTCAGCTTACCAATCTTTGAAACATTTTTTAATGTGTCTGCCAATTTTGATTCGTATCCGCAAATGTTGCCTACACCAGCTGTTTTAATTGCACAATTAACCATAGAAATAATTCTGCTTATTGCTTCAAGCTCGGTTGAAAGCTCGGTTTTGGCAAGATTATAGACTATTATATTGGTCACAAAAGATAAAGCTAGTAGTGTTACACCCAAATTAAAATTAAATATTAGAATTATCAAAGAAACTATTGGAATTAAGGAAAGTATCCTGTAAATTATGAATTTCCGTGAGTCATAGCTTACCATTTTAAAAAGATAATTGGTAAGACTGAAACTTCTGTTTTTACCTATCTTTGAAAGCAGGAATTGAATCTCCTCCCTAGCGGTGCTGTTTTTATCAAAAAACTCCATGAGATTTTCTTTATCAGCCAGCTCATTTGCAAGAAAATCGGGAGTCCTCATTAAATAGTATAAAAACTCTTCTCCGGGAGATGAACAGGTATTGTTAATACGGGTGAATATTTTGTCCATGTCAAGGTCGTTCCAGGTTATATCATCAATGTAAAAGCGATCCTTTTCTGTAATTGATAGATTTTTATAGAAACTGGCTATGGATTCCATGTCCCCTGGCTTATATTTATTTTCAGGTACTTGACCCCATGAGTTTTTAATATGACTTTTTATTCTATTGTTGTTTTTAATTCTATTGTAAACTGCTGCTGCTCCAAGAAATGCAAGCACAGCTAATATGATTAACCCTGTTGTAACATCAATTGGCATTAATTCCATCTCCTTATTAAGTGATTATTTAGGCATGTTGAAAATATAACTTCCCGTATAATTTGGCTTTCGTGTTAACTTAACTCGTGAACATACGCTCAAAACGGTAAGTAATATTTCAATCATGCCTTAATTAAATTAACCATAGTATAACATAAAAAATAACTAAGTGTTCTTTATAAACATAAAAAAAGCGTATGCACCAAAGAGAAATGTGCACACGCCAAATCTAAGAGAAAATGTATATTAAAAGTGATTGATAGCACTTTTAATTTGTATATGTCTGGGAAATTATGATGTATTCTGCACCACAATTTCTCACCACAACAGTCAGGGTTACAAAACCACTTGGTGATTTTGTATAAAAAGCAAGAGATGCTTTTATATACCTGTAGCTGGATAGCTTGATGTTGTTGCGTTAAAGTGTTTAGCCAATATCATTACATCCGACATGTTTATTGATGAATCGGAGTTGAGGTCGGCATCCGGTAAGTATGTTCCATCGCCTTTAACCCCACCGAAATATTTAGCCATTATAATTATATCGGACATATTAATAGTGCCATCCTGGTTAAGGTCGCCTGCCCACATAGGAACAGGGGAAGCAGATGTACCTAAAACTTTATTACTGTCTATTACAATCTTGTTTATTTCCCTTGCTAGATAGCCTGATTTGCTTATTTTAACATCAAATGATGCTACTTTTTCCGTTATACCGCTTATTTCAAAATAACCGTTCTGGTCGGTTGTAGCGGAGTGGCCTATACCAACCAGCTCAACCTTGAAGCCGGCTTTAACTGTTTTCCCTGCTTCAGAATTATATGTGAAATCAGGTGCTATGTAACCTGATAGCTTATTGCCTTGTACAGGGCCTGTAGGAGTAGGTGTTGGTGAAGTAGGTTTGGTAGGGGTAGGTGATACCGCTGTACCGTTTGGCTCGCCGTATACAATACCTCTTCCGTTGGTTGCCACAAAAACACGTCCGTAAACTCTTAGATCTCCTGTAATTGAGTAGTTTATTGAACCATACTGGTGTTGGTCGTCATTTACTCTTATCCAGTTCTTAGCCATATCATCAGAACGGTATACGGCATATAAGCCATCTGTTTCACCGCATATATAAATAGCAAGATAATCTTCACCGGCTTTTGCTTTACCAAAGCCAACTACATCACATCTTGTAACACCATTAACTTTATTAATTGTTTTACCACCATCAGTTGTGTATGAAAGACCTTCCGTAGGGCCTGGAATCCACACATGGCCTTCTTTACCCGGAACTGCTTTGATTTTTGCAGAAGCAGCATCCAGACCTGTCTTTACAGCTTTGAATGTTAGCCCGCCGTCATCACTTACATAGAAAGTATTTTTTGCATATCCATAGAATACTTTTGGATTAACTCTATCTGAACAAATATTTGCACCTGCAGGAAGTGTGCTTACTGCCTTCCAGCCACCGTTTACATAGCATATAACTCCCTGACTTGTACTTGGTGACCATACAAATGTCGAACCGTCAGCAGATACTGCTACAGTACCACCCTGTACAATGTCATCTGCATTAGTTGAAGGGAATGTATAGCTGACATTTGGTTGAACTTCAGACCATGTTTTACCACCATCTTTTGAAATAGCAACACTCTTTTTGAGCATTTCGTATTGTTCTTTATCATTATTACCCACTCTTACTATGGTTTTTGGATTGAGCTCCGCATAATCAAGACCTGTAGTGCTAATAAATCTAGGATTTGTCATCATCATATCCGGGCCTTTTGTTAAATCTTCGTGTACGAACCCGCAGATATCGCCAACGCCGCTTACTAATTCAACACCATTAATTGGTGGACAGATCAGACTTAATACTGCGGTTTCTTCAACTCCCATACCCATAACTTCAATATTTACATATTTACCTTTATCCCAGTCGGTCAAATTCTTTGTACCATAAATAGTAGCACCTGTTCCATACATCATTTCATCTGAATCAAAAGGATTAATTGCAAGGGCACTCATCATCCAGCCAAGTTTTGGTGCAGGATTATCCATTATATCCATACCAGTCACCAAACCGCCGCTTGCTGCGTTTATCTCTTTTCCAAATGTAAGCCAGGGTGCTTTTGAAATATCCATAGTATATTTCATATCCCTTGATGGCCAATTACCCATTTTCCATATTGGATCCCATGTTTCTCCTGCATCCCTTGAGCGGAAGATAAAGTTATCAGGCCACCAGGATTGAAGTGATGATATTATAAGTGTATCTTGGTTCTGTGCATCAATACTTAAACCACAATATCCATAATAGTTTTCATATTTTGGGGATCCATCCCAGTTATAGTCTGACGGAGGAGTTATATCTGTCCATTTTCCTGAATTTGTATCATATTTGTAAACTGCACCGTCATCAGCTTGATAAGGGCCACCTCTATCACAATATGTGACAAACATAATTCCCTTGTTATTTATAGCTGCATGATGGGGGATACCAATTTTCAAGGCTTTACTGTTGTGCTGTTTAAAAGTACTTTCAGTTGGCTGACCTTCAACGGGTTTCCATGTTACACCTGCATCATGGCTTACATATAACGGATTCTTTTTATCGGCAACACCAACATAAATGTCCTTTGTTGGAGTACCTTTAGTACCTTTAAATGAATCAAAAGTTACAAAACACAATCCCAAATTGTCAGATGAATATTCGAAATTCGGATCTTCAACATAGTTTCCGACGTTTGTGAAACTGCTGACCTTTGCCCATGTCTTACCGTAGTCTGTACTCTTCCACAAACCTTTACCGCTTCTTGCAGCAAAATATAATATGTTATTGCTGTTAGGATCAACCATCAAACGCTCACCAACTGAACGTCCGGGCATATTTCCACCGAATTTAAACGGCAGCTCAGTCCTTTCCCATGTTTTACCGTAATCGCTGGAACGCAGAATGTATCCGTTCATTGTTGTCCAGCTGTTTGTATATGTACCTGCTGCTATATAAACTCTTTTTGGATCAATTGGATCTGTGGCTATACTTTCACATCCTAAAAGGTTCCACTCATCCGGTGATACCCAGTCAGTTAAGGGTTCCCATTCTAATGTTGTCTTATTTCTTATATATGCTCCTCCCATGTCGGTACGAGCATAAACAAGGCCTTTCTCTGTGGGGTTATAGACAATACCGCAAACATATCCGCCTCCGCCGCCAATCTTAACATTATTCCATTTGTAGGGCTGGGTTACAACAGCTGATGTCTTCATTGCAGGGAATGTCGCACATATAACAGTCAGTGCAAGCAATAAAGATATCAGATTCTTAAAACTCTTTTTTTTTACATGGTTCATCTTGAATACCTCCTAATTTCTAAATTTTTAACTGTGGGAAATTATGGTGTATTCTACACCACAATTTTTCACAACAATGTTGAAAAATCACATCGTGATTTTGTTTATATAATAGTTAAGGCACCTAATTGGGTTCTTTTCCCCATACAAGCACATCGGAGATGTAGGCAGTAATCTTATCCTGAACAGTGAAATCCTTTGCCTCAGCATCAAAGGAATAATCATTATCCTGTTCAAAATAGCCCCAATCTTCCTGGGTAATTGAGCCAAATGCATACACTTCTTTGTTGGGAAGCAGGGTGCCTTTATCAAAGTATACCTCCAGATAATGATCTGTCCCTGTTGCTGGGGAGTGGCTTTCAAATTTCCCATGAACATCGGTTTTTTCTCCATGACTGAAGTAATATGATGAATATATGGGCTTGGAATCCCCTTCTTTAGTGAAATAGTATCTTATCTTCAGGTCTTTTAAATTTATTGCGTCGGAGCCTGTATTTGTAACTTTAAAATCCAAACTGATTCCCTGAGTGCGATTTAGTTTATCTCTGTTGTAAAACTCCAGCTTCACACTATTTGATCCGTTCTTTGCAGAATTATTTTTACCGGTAGTGCTGCTGGAAGGCGTAGCATTTACATCGGATGCTTTAACCTTCGAAGGAGCAGGAGTATTGCTGCCTTGCATTTGTGTAGCTTTCGCAGGTGTATTGGTATATATAATTGATGGCTGTTTTGGAGTTGGTGATAAAATCTGTGTTGCAGGTTTCGGCGTAGATGTTGGAACAGTCATTGAAGCATCTGCCTTTTTGGAAGGCTGACTGGAGTTTGTGGTATTTTTGTTAGTATTTGGGATTGTGGGTAACGAGCCTTCTTTATCAGCATTAAATAAGCCTGATAACTCCGCCAGCTGATTAACAGGGGTATCGGTTAAGCTGGATTTGTTTAATTGGCTTCCGTTCTCAATGGCTTTCAAATATAAATAATATTTTCCCATGGATGTATTATTTCTTGACGAAGCTTCTTTATCGGATGAAGCAAGACTTAAGGCTTCACTTCTTATTTTCAGTTTTTGGCTTTTGGCAATGATATCAACTTTTTTCTGACTATTTGACAGAAGAGAATTTACAGCAACTTCATCATCAGAATCATTTAATGCTGCTGAGAGTAAGACGAAATTCTCTGATTTTTTATCTATAACACCAATGGAAATGAGCTTTTCAATATATTCGCCCAGTGCCTGATTTACAGGTTTACCGCACAGGCCAAGGTCATCAATCACTCCTATGGAATCATTATTAAGAGCAACAACGTTTACAACTTTAAGGTCTTTATCAAATTCAAATTCGGTACTTGGATTCACATCAACATCAATATACCCATATATTGGGACTGCGAAAGGACTGTATACTTTTATCAAAACCAGAGCAGCAATCAGTACAGCTGCTGCTGCAGATAAAAAGGGAAAGAGTTTATGCTTTATATTTCTGTGAGACAAAACGTCTGAAAGCCTGAACTTTACAGTATGCCCAATTTTCATATGGTTTTTACGGCGAATGAAAATAAACCGGCCTTTTGAGTCTAGTACAACAGCCTCACTGTCAGACATTTCATAAACTATTCCTATATCATAGTTGTCATCTTGTGCACTATCTATTGAATTTTCCATATCATATTCAATAGTACCGCTGTGCTTCATTAGCTTATCTCCTCCTCCGCATACTTGAAAATCCTCTTGGATATTTCAAGATTACTTTTTAAAATTATTGAAACAGCAATTATGTATTTTCTGTTGTTCTCAATCGTTCTTCTATGGACATTTACCTTTTTTAGGAGTTCATTTCTAGGTATGTGTTTATTTTTCTTCAACTTTTCGAAAAGCTGAGCGTCATTGGCAAGTATTCTTGCTATACTTATACAAAGCCTGCGGGAGTCGTCATGCTTTGGAGAACTTACAGCAAGATCCGCGATTGTGATGCCATATTTCTTTAGCTCATGCCTCAAGGCATCAATTTCTTCGCTTGCCTCAATATTTTCATAATTGTAATGGGAGTCGGAAGTTAGATATTTTTCTTCAAATGCATCATATTCATCTATACTGGAGAAAGGGTAAACTGTATTGTTTTTTTTATTTTTCCGCAAAAAATCAATTATACGACTTTTTATTACCTGTTCTGAAAACATGAAAAAATTAGATCCTTTATTAAGATCAAATTTATTTATAGATTCATTAAAAGCTTCCATACCAATACTAAACTCATCATGGTTATCTTCGTTTATAAATTTTCCCACAACTGTTGATACAACCCTGAATATAAAAGGCTTATGGTCAAGTATGAAGCTTTCTCTTAAATTACCATCCCCTCTTTTAATTTTTACAAGTATTTCGAGCAAGGAGTTATCTCGAGAATCTCCAGTTTTCTCAACTTTTCTATTTAGATTGAATATACTTGAGATAGCCAAGAAAAATCAAACTCCCTTCCTAGTATAGTGTTTCGGAGTATAGTATGTTTTTTGTGTGGCTTGTTTATAAAATTAAAAAGATATGCAGGAGGAAAACAAAGAGATGCAATTTTATCAGGACATTGACTCAAGTATATTCATAAACTCACTTTGGGAGATATAATTAGTCTGTTTATACATGCTACCATTCTTGTAAAAACGGATATAGGGTATGTTAAAATTCTTCCAGCGAGTTTCTTTAAAGTTTTTAAACGCATAAAAATAATCGGTTTTATTATAAACAAGCTCATATATATCAATATTTTTGTCTGTCTGTATGGAATAAACCCAACTTTTCATATCGATCCATTGGGGACACCAATCCTGTGTCATGATTACTATGACTATATTCTGGGAGCTTATAACGTCCCTGCCGAATTCACCGTTTTTTATAGCACTTAACGATTGATCTTTTGTAATGCTTGTGTTTCGAATCATATAGTACCTTCCTAATCGCAAATTTATATTGTAAATATGTAATTATATTTTACTCTTTAAAGTAACAATAATCAACAAAAAGCAACATATTGTACTGGAAAATAAAAAACAGTAATATTCGAGTTTATTTCTTTTCAAAATGTGTAATAAAGTTTATAATTATGTAACTATAGTAAAAGTGCTAATAATCTTACATTTATCAATTTTACTATATGAAAAGTGAATAATCTTTTACATTTGTCTATCGCAAATTCCGTGAAAACCGTTCGTTATTTGCTCTGACAAATGTAAGATCATTAACACTTTTCATATATATTAGAAGATTAATTGCTTTAATATGTTTATTTTGTATAAAGAGTTTTATTAGGGGAGTGTATAATGAAGGGCATAAATAAAATGGTAATTGATATTTGGAAATTTATAAAAAGGATTGGCAAATGGTGTGGTGAATTTACGATTAAAGAAATTTGTTTTTTATATACCTTTTTAGCCATCGCATTTAAATCGGTAGTTTTTCTTGGATATGTAAAGGGTCCGAACTTTTCAGAAGTGAATATAATAAAAGGGTTATCAACTATATATTTTCCGCTTTTCTTTGTCTTTTTCATATTGGTTATTTTGGCAGGATGTTTTCTGTTTAAGGGGATAGGTAGGGGTATATACCTTTTTATAACAAACGTCTTTATATCAGTATTATTTATTATTGATATTTTATATTTCAGGGCGTTTGAGAAATTTGTAACTCCTCATATGTTAAAGGAGATAGGAAACCTTGATAACCTGTCCGATTCCGTCATATCATTTTTTAGTGCAGGGGATATACTATTATTTATAGATATTCCGATTATGCTATTTATAATAGTATGGCTGCGGAAAAAGCTATTTACATCAAGTGTTAAACCCATTGTTTTTTCTGTATTATTTTTGATTTCAGCCGGATATTTGCTGCATATCCCTTTTAAAACCAAGGTTTTGGGACTTAAGGACAAATATTCATTCATTTTTGATGTCACCTGGAGGCCTGATCTTACATTTAAGAGGTTATCACCCATTGGATACCATATAAATGACCTTATAGTGTATTACAATGATTGTAAAACGGTTAAACTGAGCCAGGCAGAGGTTAAGGAGATAAAAGACTGGTACGATGCCAAGAATGAGAATCTTCCGGTTAATAAATATAAAGGTATGTTTAAAGGCAAAAACCTTATATTTATTCAGGTTGAGTCACTTGAAAACTTTGTTCTGAACAGAAAGGTATATGGACAGGAAATAACCCCTAACCTTAACAGGCTCATGAAAAACAGTATTTTTTTAAATCATGTAGAGGAGCAGGTAAATATGGGGACCAGCTCTGATTCAGATTTCATGGTAAATACCTCTATCTATCCCGTAAGAAGGGGAAGCACATTCTTCAGGTATCCTGATAATTACTATAACTCACTGCCTTTGCAGCTTGAAAAGATAGGATATTCAACTACCGCAATACATCCTGATAAGGGAAGCTATTGGAATTGGATGAGAGCACTTAAATCCATTGGATTCCAAAAATGTATAGACTCGTCCCAATTTGATATAGACGAGATAATAGGCTTAGGGATTAGTGACGGATCTTTTTTTAAGCAGGTTAAGCCTATAATACTAAAACAAAAACAGCCTTTTTATACATTTATGGTTACCTTGTCCAGTCATGGACCATTTAGCCTTCCTAAAGAGTATAAATCAATGACAATTCCTGTGGATATTGACAAAACAAGGTTGGGAGGGTATTTTCAGTCTGTTCATTATACCGACAAACAGATAGGCAATTTCATAGATGAGCTGGGTAGGGCAGGTATGCTGGAGAATACCGTGATTGCTTTAGGTGGTGATCATTGTGGTGTTCATAAGTTTTATAGGTATGATATTGTAAGCATGAAAAATAAAGAGGATTGGTGGATGGAAAACTACAACTATATTCCTTTTATGATCTATAGTAAGGGTAGTAAAGGAGAGACTGTGAGTGTCAGAGGTGGACAGATTGATATCATGCCTACATTGCTAAGCCTTATGGGGATAGATGAAAAGGAATATTCCAATTCTGCCATGGGTAGAAATCTGCTTAATACAAAAAGGAATTTTGTCATACTGGCAAACGGAAGCAGGGTTGGAAGCATAGATATAGATCAAAAACAAAAGGAAAGCGAAATTAAAGGGCTGGAAATAGCGGATATTATAATTAGAAGTAATTATTTTAAAGAATATAAATAGGATTTTATCGCAGTCTGCTAATACGATAAAATCCATACAAAGAGGAATTGTGCCGATTGTGCACTTTGTAATGGCTAAGAAATAATATCCGATTCTCATCGTCCAAAACCCCGTTAAATCGTTCGGGATTTTGGACGATGAGAATACGAATTTATTTCTAAGGCATTACTTATTTCTTGAACACTTTATTAAAAAATGATGAGATCTTTATTTTGGAACCATTAACAAATTCCATAACTTTAAACTTTACTTTTACTGGGATATCATCATTGTTAGTTGATGTGATAACCTGATATTCGTCTTCCGACATGCAATTTTTAAGTTTTACCTTTACATCATCGGGTACGGTTCCATGGGTTGCATCAACAAAGCATAATGGAGGAAACAGCACACACCACCAGTTAGCTCCTTCACCTGTACCTATTACTATTCTCAGCGCCTCATAATTGCCGGCCGGTAAAGCAATATCACCGTACGTCTTTGTTGGGAAAGGAAAATTACCAAGCATTGACTTTACAGGATAGTTTTTACCCCATCTTAATACCTCTTCTTTTGCTATGGAGGTTATTTTGTCCATGTCTTTGTTGAGAATATCTTTTGCATCTTTAAGGCTTGAATCAAGCTTTAGGTTTTCTTTCATATATTTCAATACAACATCCCGCACACTTCTCTTAAGTGCCTGATCTTCAGGTGTATCGCTATTGGCTATCACATGGAGCCTGATAATATCATCAGACAGATTTTTGTTAAATTCATCAGAATAAGAGTTACATATAAGTAGCGAAATAAGAATCAAAAGTGCCAGGATGCTTGATGTCAACTTTATAGCCGGTCTCAATCTGGAATTAAATAATACAATTCTTTTCATTGTAAAATCCCCCTAAAATATTATGTATATCTTTAATTTTCATAAGTTAACTTATTTAGCTTTGTATAAATAAGTATTGTCAAAACTAATAAAGATTATACTTTATAGAAAATAATTCAATACACCTGGGAAATGGCGAGTTTACAAACTTTTATACATATTGGAAATAAATATATGCATATGAAACAAAATAATCAAGTTATTATGCAACTTAAATGTAGTATATTAAGAGTGTTAATAATCTTACATTTGGCGGAGCAAATAACGAACGGTTCAACGGGATTTGCGACAGACAAATGTAATAGATTTATCACTTTTAATATAACGTGAGTTCGATAATATGATTGTAATAAGAAT
>JAEYYB010000027.1 GCA_023430975.1 Bacillota bacterium
ATAAGCTTGATCATTTGTTTTGCCCCCTGGTTTTTTATTTCTTCGCAAATCTAATCTACCACGGGCAAGCTATTGCATCAAGCTTATTACATATGTAAGTTATGGTAAGAACTTTTAACTCTCAAGAAATATAAGGAATGCCTCAAAAAGAATTGCCTGGGGAAAATTCATGAACGCCGGACAAACATGTGTTGCACCGGATTATATATTTGTTCATAAAGAGATCAAGGATGAGTTTGTAAAAAATATTATTGACAGAATTAAGGAATTCTACGGAAATGATCCATTAACCTGTGAAAATTTTTGTCGTATTGTAAGTGAAAGACATTTTGACAGACTCTTATCACTAATCAAAGATGAGCATATTATTTTTGGCGGCAAAAGCAGTCGGCATAAGTTAAAGATTACTCCAACACTTTTAGATCAGGTTTCAGAAAATAGCAAAATAATGCAGGAAGAAATATTTGGACCAATTATGCCGATACTGGAGTTTGATAGTTTTGATACAGTAACTTCTTTCATTAACAAAAGGCCAAAGCCATTAGCATTATATATTTTTTCAAAGAATAAAAGCAACATATCTAAAGTATTAAGTGAAACATCATCTGGAGGAGTGTGTATTAACGATACTATAAACCATATATCAACTCCACATTTACCCTTTGGCGGTGTCGGTGACAGTGGAATGGGAAGTTACCACGGAAGAATGTCTTTTGAAACATTTTCTCATAAAAAAAGTGTTTTAAAAAATCAGACCATCTATGATATGAGAGTAATATATCCCCCCTACAAAGTATCTGTTAATTTTATAAAGAAGGTGTTTAAATACTTGTTACATTAAAACATTATACTATTTTTCGGGAAAAAGTTTGTGATTTTAGGTAAGATTTGTACAGCTCCTATATCAACAATAACGTTATTTATTATCTTGGATTTGCCCTTAAATGTGTCGAATCCTTATTCAGGAGGACTGCTTCATGCTCTAGCCTACAAGCATGCTCCCATTTATTATTCTTTTCTATTAAGTCCTTCTTACTCAAACGGCTATTTTGCTGATGAATTGTCTATGTATGAGTTAGCCTCATCAATTGAATTTATAAAAATACTTATATTTACAATTTTCATATCAAACAAAATTTCAATTTGTTATTGTATCATATATAATAATACCAGAAGCATTATAAAAAGTCTGAAATTACTTATTAGTCTAAGTTTCAAAGTGATGAATACAGGGAAAACTAATATAACAAGCAGAAAAACAATGATGGAGAGATTAACATGGCTAATCATAATAAAGTCAGCAATAAAAAGGAGTTGTCACCAGAACAACGAAAAGAACTGCTCATTACATTAAAAGCTCGGTTTGAGAAAAATATGAATTTCCATAAAGACCTTGAATGGGATAAAGTACAAGCAAAGCTGGAAGCTAATACCGAAAAGCTGTGGGCACTCAATGAAATGGAAAGAACCTGTGGTGAGCCAGATGTTGTTGGTCATGATAAAGATACGGACGAATACATTTTTTATGATTGTTCATCTGAAAGTCCTAAAGGCCGAAGAAGTGTTTGTTACGATCGTGAAGCATTAGCGTCAAGAAAAGAAAATAAGCCAGAAAATAACGCTATTGATATGGCTGTTGCCATGGGCATTGAGCTCTTAACGGAAGAGCAATACCGTGAGCTGCAGAAACTTGGAAATTTTGATACTAAAACATCAAGCTGGGTGAAAACACCTGCTAATATTAGAAAACTCGGCGGAGCTATCTTTTGTGATCGTCGCTACGACACTGTCTTTGTATACCACAATGGGGCAGAATCCTACTATGCTTCAAGGGGATTCCGTTGCTCTTTAAGGGTTTAATTAATAAATCATAATATCAGCATTTTTTAACAGTTATAATCATCAAAGTTATAACTATTTTCGTAATAAGTAAATGATAAACATTAGAAAAAATAACCCTAAAAAATAACTTATGGGATTTACCAATAGGATACTAAACTCACTTTGATTAAAGTACCGTTTATACAGATTTATACCTGCAATAAGTACAGCCAAGAGAATAATATACGTTTTGATATTCTCTTGGGAAAAGACTTTTCTAACCAAACTCACTTCAGGGTCATATTCTTCATATTTTTTATAATCCTGCTGGTAATTAGCATAAATTTCAGCATCAATTTGCTTAATCTGGGCTATTAAGGCTTTATCCCGAGGCCTGTCAAGCAGATCATAGGATAGCTTTCCCCTGATTTTTTTATTGATTTCGAGAAGAGTTTCCTTTAATTTGCTGTCTTCTGAGTTTATATCTATCGCTTTTAGGATTATGATTTTTGCCTCAAAGTAATTTTCCATACTAATATAACATTGGGATAAAAATGTTAGGTTTTCTATATCATCAGGCCTAATTTTCAATGTGCTTTTCAAGTCCTCAATTGCATTTTTATATTCTTTGTTTTCATAGAATATTTTAGCTCGGCTTAATAAACTGACAATGTCAGTAGGATCTTTTTCCAATAACTTATTCAGATAAATAAGTGCTAAATCTGTATTATCATTAAAAGTATAGTACTGACTTTGTAGCCTTATCAAATCTGGATCAAAAGCATATATCTCCAAGGCTTTTGTAAATGATTTATAAGCATCTTCAAAATTCCTGTCTCGAATTTCATCAAAAGCCTTTTCTCTATATTTTATAAAGTCTTCAACATCTTTAAGATTTAAATTAATAAGATGTTTATATTCAAGACCCTTTGGCTCATTTATTCTTCTTAACATATAACGGACAAATTTATTGGGGAATGTATTTTTTATATTTTCAATGTTTTGTCTTATGTTTAAGTTCAAGTCAAGGAGTTCCCATATTTCTTTTGGAAAATAGTGGTGTTTAGTAATAAAGTTTAGCATCAAATATGTCATCTTTTGACTATTCACCAAATCCCAAAACATGTCTATGTTAAAAAGTGTGCTCCAGCAATTTGTATCAATCCTCAAGGAAAGATCATTGTATATCTTTTCTGCTTCCTCAATAATTTCATCAAATCTTTGTTCAAGTTTCCTTTTTTCATTATTAGAATTATTTATGTCGTCATTATGGTTGTTATATATGTAGCTAGAATTATCGTCATAATTGTAATGATCTTCATCTACCTCGTTCCGGTTATTTACTGAATTAAATCCCTCAGAGCTTTCAACTGCTTCAATTTCATTTCCATTTTTAACGGTATTTGATCTTTTTGCATGCTTTATGGCACTCTCATAAGCCTCCCTCAGTTTCTGGTAACCTTTAGGATTATCTTCGGGATGACATTTCTTAAGTTTTATAGCATAAGCCTTTTTGATTATTGAAACATCACTTGTTGGTTGAATATCTAAAATACGCCAAAAACGCATGACCACCACAACCTCATTTCCACCCATCCAGTTCCTTTTTTAGAATCCCTGAAGCTTTTCTAACTTTCTGTTTATAGAAACCCACAGCCAAAGGGGGTCCTTTAATACCCCCCAATAATAATTTTCGCTTTTCTTCAGGAATAAAATTTCGACTCACTCCAATAATCTTATTCTATCTTATTTTTACCCTTTTGTCTGTCTGATTTTATGACATCTTTATGCAAACAAGGATTTTTTAGAAGAATATGAATTTGTATGTGCTAAAACTAGTTTCAAATCATTTTACCACTATTATCCTCAAAAAAATACCCCTGCAGCCTGGAGAGTTGCAAGGGCAAAATTTTATAGTTTACTAAAGATTATGTACTTAGAAATGATTAATATATTACTTAGTAGATGGTCCATCCCCTTGCACGTAATATTGTTTTATTCCCATCACTAGCTGCAGTTCCGCTGTTATTTCCCCAGATTGTGCCGCTCTGCACCCCTGTTGCTACTGCAGATGCAAAAATCCTATCCATCTCGGTTGTGCTCAATTGTGTATTCATCAAATGATATTCATTTACTTTCGTAGCACTTACGTCACCAATTGAAGCTCTGGGTAAAAATCGCAAACATTATGGTAAATAAGACTACAATAATGCACAGCATTTTGTTTGAAAATTCCCATGTTCTCTTTATTTTCATAAGTTTCCCTCCTTGTAATAATTAAGTTTTGTAAGATATTATTTAGAAAACATTTCATCATTCCCAAATAATATAAATATTGTTCGGAGGTTTTAAGAATTTCAGGAGAGAATTAGAAAAATTTTTATATAATTACTTTGGCAAAATAACAGTTACCTTTATATTTATTCAACCCTATTTTAGGCAATAAAAAAGACACACTTAAGCCTTTGTACCGTAATCAGATTTACGTGCAAATGCCCCACATGTGTCGTTTCTTTAAATGTACTATTTAATTACTGGCATACTTTACCACATTTTTATAAAAGGTCAAGGAAAAAGTAGAATTACTACCAGTTATTACAACATCTTCATATTAGAAGTGTGTTAACAATCTATCATCAAAGAATTTCTCAATACTTGAGCTGGGAAGTGGCTTGCTGAAAAGATATCCCTGACCGATATCGCAGCCAAGCTTATTTAATAATGATACCTGCTGTTCGTACTCTATGCCCTCCGCAATAATTAAACAATTCAATTCATGACCCATGTTCAATACGTGTTTTAAAATAACAAGAGAATCATTATTTTTAATAATATCTCTTGTAAAACTAGGGTCAATTTTTATTATACTTGGCTTAACATTCTTAAGCAACCTTAATGATGAGTAACCAGTACCGAAATCATCAATAGCAACTCTTATTCCTGAGGAAATAAGCTTATTGATAACCACTGAAGTATTTAAATCCTGCATAACACTTTCTGTTACCTCTACCACTAAATGCTGAGGATCCATTCCCAGCTTTTTCAAAGTATCTGTCAGCATGTAATAGAAGCCTGAATGTCTTAGTTGAATTGCAGAAACATTGACAGCAATATGATTGAATGGATAACCTGCTTCCTTCCATATTTTGTTCTGTTTGCATGCTGTTTCAATCACCCATTGACCGATAGTAATAATAAGTCCGGTTTCCTCACACAACGGTATAAACTCTATGGGAGAAACAAGTCCATTTGAAGGGCTTTCCCATCTTATAAGTGCTTCTAACCCGTAAATTAATCCTGATTTGAGATCAAACTGTGGTTGATAATGCAGAACAAATTCATTATTCTCGAGGGCCTTTCTTAAGGAAGTTTGAAGATCCATTTTCCTGGAGACCTCTTTGTTTAATAAAGCTGTATAGAACCGATAGTTGTTTTTACCATTATCCTTTGCACAGTACATTGCAGCATCTGCATTTTTAATAAGGGTATCCACGTCCTGTCCATCTTCAGGGTAGAAGCTTATACCGATACTCGGCGTTGTATAAACCTCCCTGATTCCAAGCTTAAAAGGATACACAAATTGTGATAATATCCTGTTGGAAATTTGTGAAACAGTATTTTCATCAGTATTATCTATAATAATAACAAATTCATCCCCTCCATACCTGGAAACAATATCATTTTGACCTACACAGTTTCTTAATCTTTGAGCAGTTTCCTGCAGCAATTTGTCTCCAAAATTATGGCCGAGTGTATCATTTATCAATTTGAATCTATCCAGATCTATAAATACAACTGCAATCCTGTGATTGCTAATATTGCTCATAATAATACGCTCACTTAGATAATCAGTTAGCATTTGACGGTTTGGAAGGGATGTCAATGCATCATAATAAGCCATATGCCGGATTTGTTCCTCGGCCTTTTTTTGCTTTGTTATATCCAGAACAGTTCCTATAAACGAATCATTGTTCTCATCATTTGTAAAAGCAAACGAAACCTCAATATCAATCTTATCACCATACTTGTTATTAATTCTGAATTGATAATGTTCACCAAGCGATTTATTGATGCCTGATATGAATTTATCAGATATATTGACTTTATCATCATCATGGAATAAATTTAGCACATCAATATTCTGCAGTTCCTCCAAACTATACCCTAATAAATGCTCGAGATAAGGATTGATATAAACCAATCGGTTATCTTTGCTTAGAAACACACCAATCAGGGCACTTTCTACAAGATTCTGATAACGCAATTGGGTTTCTACCAACTGAATTTCACATTTCTTACGCTCCGATATATCATTGTATATACTCATGACAACTTGTGTATCATTAAGTTTAATCTTTGTTATATTTGATTCGACTAAAACATAATTTCCATCAAGTCTAACTAATTTTTGTTGAACAGAATTTTCCTTGATACCAACAAGTGCATTTTTAATTCTAATACACTCATCTTCCCTGTAATCAATATGTATGAAATCCATCATCGGCTTGTTGATAACTTCTTCTACATTTGAGGCCCCTAACATTTTAAGTGCAGTAGGGTTTAAATATACTATATTTCCATCGTGACGAACAAATATAGCTTGAGGTGAAATTTCAACAAGACTTCTGTAGCTCTCTTCTTTTTCTTTTAATATATTTTGATATGTCCTGAGCCTGATGTTTGTGTATCCAACTACTATTAGTATCACAAGAACTACAACAGTCTTTTCCCTGCTTACAATAGGATCTTTCAGCAAGTAAAAGACCGAAACTGTCAATACCAGCATTGTAGTTAGATAAATCTTGATAAGTTTTGTGTTTTTCATAGACATAGTGGCTATAAGTGCTAAAAAACTAATCAGCCATAATTGTATATCCATGAAATTATATATATATGCAAAGAATATAGTTACTCCCGAAGTCATAATATATAGTGAAGTCAGGAAATAAGAAGCATTATTTTTAACAAAGTTATTTTTTATTGATAAAATGAACAAAGATGAAAATATCAAAATATAAATTACGCATGAAATAGCTGCAAAATAGTCGGTTGGAGGAAACCAAAAAAATGTTATTATCGGCGTAAGAAATGCTCCCGCAAAGCTTATAAATCGTAGGGTTCTACAGGCGTTATAGGCTTCATAAGATTTCAAATCTATAAAATTAAACTCCATACCATAGCCTTTCTATATTAATAGTGTTATTAATCTTACATTTGTCAGAGCAAATAAACGAACGGTTTTAGCGGGATTCGCGACAGATAAATGTAAAAGATTTAACACTTATAATCTATCAATACTTGTAAATATAAAAAGTGCAATCCGAATATACCGCAATAAAAACAGCTTTATTAATGTATAGGATATTCTAAGTAATTTCTGTTGAAGCGGTAATAAAACAGATCAAAATACCATTCAAGAACTATATTTCTATACAAAATATAATTCTACATTGTTTAATAAATTCCTGCACAGCATTTTCTAAAGTTATAATTTGCCACCTTAGTTGTTGTCGTAAAAAATTGCAACATAGTATATTTCATATTATTTCACAATATTTCACAACATTTCATAATACTTCATAATTCTCCGCACATCAAAAAAGCGTCCTGACAACTCGGACGCTTTTCAGCCTTAATTATTTATTCTTTTTTATTCTTTTTTATTCTTTTTCTAAGGCAGCTTCCGAATACTTAACATTTGAATTCCATAAGATCCATTCCTCATAGCCAGCATCATATACTGCCTTAATTTGCTGCCTCACTTCCTCAGCACCGTATTTCATATAATTTCCCGACCCTATCCAGGAAGCAGTAAAGTCCTGTAAATAAGGCCTCACCTTAGCCCTGTAATCCGGCACCGCAGCAATTCTGTCTTTTGCCTTTTTCAATGTGTTATAGACAACATTATATGGGTCTAAATCAGGCTTTGGAAACACAATTTTGTTGATCGTCTGCCCTAAATAATAATGGGATGGATACACCATTGGGCTTATATAATCCACATCTTTTCCTATATATTCAAGGTATTGCCCTATCTTTTCAGTATCGCTAGGGCTCTCACATATTATTCCAAACACATCAGCCGACAGTACAGCATCAGGCATTTCACTTCTTGCATACGCAAGGAACTCGTTGATTCCCTCATACAGTTTTTTATCACCTGCACCTGGAAATACCATATTAGACTTATTTCCATCCGGGAATCTGACATAGTCAAATTGTATTTCATCTACTCCCTTTGAAAGTGCTTCCTTCGCTATATCTACATTGTACTTCCAAGCATCTTTATTATATGCATTAACCCATGTCATACCGTTATGGATTAAAAAGCCTCCCGATTTATTTCTTACTGCCCATTCAGGTTTTTTCTTTGATATTACCGGATCTTTAAAACATACTATCCTTCCTATTACGTAAATACCATTTTCCTTAAATCTCTTCACTACATCCTCTATCTTAAATCTCTGCTGATAAGTTCCAAGTTGCTTTACAATCGGCACATCTGATGGATAACTTACATAACCTGTATCATCCTTAATGTCAATAACATAGGCATTAATTTCAGTAGTTTTTGCCAATTCGATAAAGTGATCAACATTACTCTTGATGCTAAGCGGCCATGAGGACAAGAAAAGTGCCTTAGCCTTTACCTTCTCAGGTGAAGGTTTTGCTTGTGGGAGTTCGGATTCTGATGCTTGAGGCACAGGCGTGCTTACACTTGAAGCTGTAGGTGTAGACTTATCACCACTGCCTGTTTTAGTATTTTCTGCTAACTTGCTGCTGCAACCAATCAAAGAAGCTGATGTCATAGTGCAAGCAATGATTAAACATAGCGTTTTGGAACGGAAATTATTTCTCATAGTGTCCCCCATTATTATTTTATTTTTGGCTGCAAACTGGAATTTCATTTAAAAATAACAAAAATTTAGATGTGCGATAAAATTACTGTATTATCAATTTAAATTTAGCAAATACTAAGAGAAAAAACAATATGATTTGCCTATTTTAGAATATGGAATTTTTACCAGAATGAATACCTGACAGCAGTATTCACATTTGCTGCCAGCAATGTCCCGCTTTATGTAATTGATGATATTGCTAAATGGGTAAATACATCAACGAAATAAGGCAAGATTGAAAAATTACTTCCAGTATAATTTCAACATACCTATATCATAACATTGTAAATAAAAAATGAGCTGGTGCAAAATGCAACGGCCCATTTTTTATCATTTTGCATTCGCTAATCGTCCATTAAATACAATTGCATATTTATGCATTATAGTGTATAATTATGCAATCATATTTAATGGGGTGATTATAGTGGATAACTATTTAACTGAATCAGCGAAGTCAATTTTATTTACAGCAGTGAGGCCTGATATTGTCATGGAACGCGGTAAGGGAATGTATTTGTGGGACAGCAGCGGAAAAAAGTATCTGGATTTTATCGGCGGATGGGCTGTAACTTGCTTGGGTCATTGTCCTGAAGCTATTAGCAACGCTTTGAAAAATCAAGCTGACTTGCTTATTAATGCAAGCCCAGCATTTTATAATAAACCTATGCTTGAATTTGCACAATTACTCACAAACATCTCCTGTTTTGACAGGGTATTTTTCGCCAATAGCGGTGCTGAAGCCAATGAGGGTGCAATAAAGCTTGCTAGAAAATACGGAGCGAAGTATCTTAACGGAGCATTTGAAATAGTTACAGCAGTTAATGGATTTCACGGAAGGACCCTTGCTACCATGTCCGCAACTGGCAAAAAGCATTGGGATGCACTTTTTGAACCTAAAGTTTCAGGGTTTAAACACGTTCCTATAAATGATATTGATGCTATTTACCAATCAGTAGATTCAAATACATGTGCTATTATGATAGAACCCATTCAGGGAGAGGGCGGAGTTTATTCACTAAATGAAAAATATGCTAAGGATTTAAGGAAATTGTGTGATGATAAGGGCATTCTGCTTATATTCGATGAGATTCAAACCGGGGTTGGCCGTACCGGAAAAATGTTTGCATATGAGCACTATAAAATTGAGCCGGATATAATGACACTCGCTAAGGGCATCGGAGGAGGATTCCCACTTTCTGCCATGCTGACAAAAGAAAAGCTTAATATATTTGATGCCGGAGACCAGGGCGGTACATATTGCGGGCAGCCTCTCGCCATGGCAGTCGGCCTTGCTGTTGTCAACGAAGTTATTAATAAGAAATTACCGGAAAATGCATTGGTTCAAGGTCAATATATCGTAGACAGTTTGAATAGGATTAAAGAAAAGTGCGGCCTGAAGAATATTCGCGGCATTGGGCTCCTCATCGCTTTCGATCTACCATGTGAAAATGGCAGCAAAATTGTATCGGAATGCCTTAAGGAAGGATTGATTATTAATTCTCCAAAGCCGTCCACAATTAGGTTAATGCCACCGCTGATTGTCACAAAAAATGAAATAGACATAATGACAGATATACTAAGCAAAGTAATTCCCGAGCAATTTCAGCCGTAGCAGCAATGCTCCATGACGGATCCGCACTGCTATTGTTATCTGTAATATTCGCCAACATCAAGCAACTGCAAGGCTGGAGCTTCAATGAGATGCTCTTTATTTGGGGGTTCACAGTACTGACCAGAAACCTTGGATATACTGTTATGGACGTACCGTCAATGGTTTTTAACTGCATCCGTTATTGCGGAATGGATCAGGTGCTTGTACGTCCACAACTTCTAATTATTCAGGTTGCTGCTGAGACTGGAGTCAGGGTCCTAAATAAAGCGGCTTGCTATTTTGTGAACCTTGATCTATAACTATGATGTCTCTGGCTTAATGCCTTTGCCCTCTTTTACCCCTTCTGTCAGGCTTCATTTTATTACCGGGTTTCATTTCAGAACTACCGGATGATTTCTCTTCAATACTACCGGATGATTTCTCTTCAATACTGCCGACAGATTTCTCTTGTGCAGGTGCTGACACTCCTGTTTTAGCATTTTGCAACGCATTAGAAACTGCTTCCATTATGCCCATGCTGCTGTAAGTTGCTCCTGAGACAGCATCAACATCTGTTGATTGTGTGCTTAATATCTGACTAGTCACAGATCTGTATGCAGGATTAAACCATGGTTCATCATCTCCATGAGATACAACATTAATATCTGAAATTTTGTCATTTTTTATTGTTACAGAAACAGTTGTTGTAGCACCTCTGAACCCTGTACCTGAACCTTCATAGGTACCATCCTTGTATATGCTGCCAGCTGATTTTGAAGGCTGATCTGAAGATGCTGTTATATTGTTTGTATTGTTTGTATTGTTTGTATTATTTATATTGTTTGTATTATTCATATCATTTGAATTAATCGCTTCTGCAACCAGGTTGCCTGTGAAATATGAGCCTGACATGAATGCGACAGCTAGCGTGGCAGCAACACCGTTACGAATTTCTTCATTTGCTATGTTTACACCTGCATTACTCCGAGGACATGCAGTAATACAATTGAAGCAGTAAATACATTCTCCTGAGTTAATTTTGTCATGTTTATATAGTGGTATAGCCATGCTGCAGCTTTTTGTGCATGCTTTGCAAGAACCACATAATTGTCCGGGTTTTTTTATCTTTATAAGTCTGAACCTTGATATAATTGTAAAAACGGCACCTAGCGGACATAAGTAACGACAGAAAAAGCGTTCCACAAAAAAAGATGCTGCAATAATCGCCACTAATATTAAAAATCCTATTGTAAATTCAGTAACCGCATAAGAAAAATCCGGAAGTTTACCAAAGGCCACCAGTATACCGAAAACATTCCATGGGCTTGCTGAGCCAATATTCAATGCACCTAAACTCCATACGACAATAAAAAGAAAACCAAGAATTATAAACTTAAGATACTTTAATATTCTATCGGTTTTTTCATTCACTTCGAAAGAAACCTTAAAAACTTTTCTTGAAAAATAATACAATATATCGCCCATCGTTCCAAAAGCACACATCCATCCGCAAAAAAATCGCCCTAACAATATTGTTGCAGGGACTACTGCAATAACACCTACCAACTGTGGAATGTGCTCACTAAGGCTGAAATTTTGATGAATAAGTCCTGTATAAATTTCCCTTATACCTGCAAATGCGTTAACATAAAGGCCTGGCAGCAATATAAAAAATGCTATTTGTACAATTAATCTTACTAACTGTATAGGTGAAAACATTTTATTCTTTTTCATAACACCGACTCCTAACTTTAAAACTTTCCTTCAAACCATCAGTTATCAAAACTTCTCCATCGGAATTTATTATTATCACTTCAGCACAAAACCTCCTGACCAAATCCAGCCCATCCCCTCTAAAACCATTTTCCAGAACGAATAATGCAGTTGTCAGTGCATCTGCATCCATGGAACATTCTGCTACAGCTGTAATACTTAAAGCCGTAGTTTTAACAGGCATTCCTGTTCGCGGATCGAGTATATGATGATATCGAATACCGTCCTTTATAAAAAATCTTTCATTACACCCTGAAGTAACGATGGTTTTGTCTGTAACAGCCAAAATACCAAGGTGGCTACCCGTTGCTTCCAAAGGATTCTGTATGCCAATCTGACATGGCCGGCCATCAGGACGGTTTCCAATTGTGACAATATTACCCCCTAAATTTATCAATGCATTCTCAACATTTCCTTCTATCAGAATCCTCTTAACCTCGTCAGCCGCAAATCCTTTTGCAATACCCCCAAGATCAATAGCTTGTCCTGGAATTTCAAGACATGCACGACAGCTGCTTTTATCAAGCAAAACTCCCTTGTAATTAACCAGTTTTTTTATTTTATTGATTTCATCTTCACAAGGAATGAAATTCTTTTTCTTTCCAATACCCCAAAGCTCAACCATAGGACGTATTGTAATATCAAAAGCACCGGAAGACATTTGTGAAAACTCTATTGAACGGTTTAAAACCTTAAATGTATCTGGATGTATATCAACAAATCCTTTACCTGAATTTCTGTTTAGTATTGAAACATCACTGTCCGCCTTATATGCAGACATTAAATCATCTATTTCATTTACCCTTGTTACAGCTCGTTCAAGCAATTCTTTTTCATCAGAATTATAAATTTTAATAGAATTCACAGTTCCTAATGAAAAAAAGTTTCTTGAAATACAATTGACTTCCATTTTAAACTCCCCTTTCCTTTTGTTTCCATATATTGCCACATACCTATATCTCTATATTTATATTCTACAATATAGTTACCCATTAAGTATCGGTAAAAACTAGGCAAAATTGCGGTACAATTTTGAGCAACAAAAAACCCACCGATATCCGGTGAGTTTTTTGCATTTTAAAATACCATTTGTGTTATAAAACATCGTATGTTTTGCTGTGAAATTATATTTACAGTATAGAATAGATCTATTAATCTCTATATATAACCAGCTTTTTCATCATTCTTTATCCCTCACTTTACTAAGGAATAAAGATCATTTTACTTAAGACTATAGGTGTAACCAAATTTGCCTGCAATTGCAATAGCGTCCGTCATATTAACAGCACCATCTTTATTAATATCAGCCAGTGGATCATAATTTATACTGCCAGAGGTTGTGCCAAATGCTTTTGCAACCAAAACAACATCAGAAATATTAACGGTACCATCTTTATTGATATCTTCTAAAACAACTTCTGGAGTTGGTGTAATTACTGACTGTACGGGAATTTCCTTGCCAAATGCATCCAGATAGTAGGTTACCCAAGCTAAAGATGCATTATAGGTTATATTTACATCATTTGTCCGCCATTCCTCAACATGATCTAAGTAGCTTGTCTGGGCTGGAGGAAATCCCCCTTTAGGAATACATCCTCCTTCGTAATAATCAAGATTTGCAGATGAGTCTGGACCGCTTACAAGAAATCCTGGAGGAACAGATGGATAATTATTGTCAAACTGATGGCAGAAGAACTGGTGATGGGGATTCTTTACCGGATTTTCACCATACCCGGTTACATACACCTTAAATAAAGGATTACGCCCAATCAAGTAGTCTACAGATTCCGTTAATGCATTTATATATTTAATGTCTTTACTTATATCATATGCATATGCCAAAACAATAGCTTCATTAATAACATATAAATTTGATGCATGTTGATAACCTGTTATATCACCTCCAACACCCAACTCATCTTCATAGGTTGATTCACATAAAGGAATACCGTAACCTTCTTTATTGATAACGCCTATAATGTTATCAGCAGCCTTCTTTATACTTTCCTTTGCATTAGGAAATTCAGATGATTTATGAAGTACTAATGTGAGTGTTCCCAATCCTCCAGTAGTGCAATAATCGAAGCACCCGCCACAATTCTCAAATAATCCTGATAAAGTATAAGGCATCTTCTCGCTGTCTTTATACCCCTTAAGATCTGTCAGATACTCAGATTCTCCTGTTGTTACATAGAGCTCGCATGCAGCCCAGTAAAATTCATCCTCAACATAATTATCACCATACATTAGACTCCCTGAGTCATATGCGTATGGTACAAATATAGCTGGGTTTGCTTTTGCAGCCTCATATGCTGTCTGTGATGCCATAAAACATCTTTGGGAAAATTCAGGGTCGATATCTTTCCAAATACGTGCTGCTTGTGCTGCACATGCCGCAAGGTTTAAAGTAGCAGCAGTTGAAGGTGGATAGTATATACGCCTTTCCATATCCTGATCAGGTCTTAATGGGAGCATATTCCACTTTTCACCAGCTAACTTATCTGCTGCCATACCTGCTCTATCATAACCTTCAGGAATCTGCATTTTCAGCATCCACTCCATTTCCCAGCGGCTTTCATCCAATAAGTCATTTACTTCATTAGCACTTTCAGGTATATTCAACTTACTGTCGCCAAAAACATCGGACAAACCCTTTGCTTTAGAATGTTCATACTGGTTTTGCATTATCCACAATGCAAGGCCACCATTAACAACATATTTGCTTTGGTCCGCACCATCATACCAACCTCCTGTACCATTAATTGATGATGGACCCGAATAGTTTCTTCCAGCAATAAGTACAGCTACATCATTAGGGTGTCCTGCCTGACGAGCCCATTTACTATCAACACAGTATGGCATTTTTATTTCAACACCGCTCCTTGCATGGTAAAAATATTTCAGTGCATCATATTTCATTTGTGTATACATATCAGTACCAATATCAAAAGGAAAACTCTGGGTATTGCCTACAGACAAGTAGTAACCCTTGCCCGGTGTTGTGAAGCTTGAGAAATCAATTATATGTACATTATCACCTGATGCATGATCAGGACCGAAGACAATAGTCTTGCCAACTGCAACAGTTTCACCTTCATTATTTTTTAATTTCCATTCAGTCGGGCCAACAGACCCACTAGATACTTTAAATGTTGCCCTTTTTACGCTATTAGGGAAATATCCAAGCTGATTTACTCGGATATCCCTATATGGTGTTGGCGTGGGGTTTGGGGTTGGTATAAAATCCGGATCATCAAGTGACATGGATATAAAACTTATCTTAATAGGCAACGAACCTGCCAGCTCTCCACCTAGCTGGAAAGCCCACTCGGCAGTTTTATAATCTTTATCTGCTGTAAAAGTATCTTCTGCGTTAAGTATTTCCCCTGCTTTCAATGAATACGGTATCCAATTATTGTTCCATGCTTCACCATATGGAACTCCCTGATCACCGATTTTTGTATAAATCCTGGTAGCCTTATCTGCAGTCACTGAGAATTTAACAGTATATGTATGCCCTTTTTTTATTGATATTTCTCTATGTCGTACCTGAACATCCCATTTGTTGGTCCCTTTTTGATCCATGTTCACTACATATTTGCCATCCTTTATTTGTGTCCATGAATTTTGTTCATTGCTTTCCGCTACGTGCCATGGCAGGCTTACACCACCTTTAAAATCTGTGGTCTGAAGCAACTCTGCAGAACTGCACGTTATCCCTCCTGCCGTCAAAGCCAGTAAGGTTGTCCCAAATACAGCCAATTTTTTCATCATTCTTAATCCCCCTTAAATATCCATATTATTTTACTTTATACTATATGCATATCCAAATTTTCTGGCACAAGCTCATAGTTTTTATCAGTTGTAAATGTATCTTTATCTTCATTAAACCTTATATGTATATCCAAATTTTATAGCCAACTTTATAACATCTGCCATGTTTATTGATCCATCATTGTTCAAATCATATTTTGGGTTATATCTTCCAATAATATTACCAAACTCTTTTGCCATCATCACTACATCTGCCATATTAACAGCTCCATCCTGGTTTAAATCTTCGGGAACCATTATTACAGTGCTGGTTGGCGTACCTGAAGACTTAGCAGGAATTTCCTTCCCAAACGCATCCAAATAATAAGTTATCCAGGCTAATGGTGCATTGAAGTTTATTTTCACTTCATTTGTATCCCATGCTTCAACATCATCGGTGTAATAAGTCTGAACTGGAAGTACCTTACCGTTCAAAGGACCACACCCGCCTAAAATCCAAATACTCTCAGAACCCGAAAATGGACCTCCTACAAGGAATCCAGGAGGAACTGACGGATAATTTTGGTCAACCTGAGGGCAAAAGAAGCGATGATGTGGATATTTAACCGGATTTTCACCATATCCTGATACATAGGCTTTAATAAGCGGGTTACGACCCATCAGATAGTCCATAGACTCTGTTAAACCATCAATGTACTTTGTATCTTCGGTAAGATCATATGCATATGCCATTACAAGTGCTTCATTAATAACATAGCTGTTTGAAGCATATGGATATGTTTCTATTGTCTCTTGCTCACCCAAAAACTCGATTGTACGTTTTGGGTAAAGAGGTACACCATATCCTTCTTTGCTTTGTGTTGTAATAAATATATCAGCTGCGTTTCTTATACTGACTATCGCAGCAGGAAACTCATCTTTCTTATGTAAGGCAAGTGTAAGTGTCCCTAAACCTCCTGTAGCACAACTATCGAAACATCCTGCCAAGCCTTCATACTCACCTGATAAAACTACAGGCATCTTAAGACTGTCCTTATAACCCTTCAAATCTGCAAGAAATTCTTCCCCTCCTGTTGTTACATAAAGCTCACACGCTGCCCAATAAAAATCATCCTCTATGTAATTGTCTCCATATGTATAACTTCCCGGCTCCTGTCCGTAAGGTGCAAATATGGAAGGGTTCTCCTTTGCTGCTTTGTATGCAGTCAGTGATGCTGCAAGGCACCTTTCGGAAAATACCTGGTCAATATTCTTCCAAATACGTGATGCTTGTGCTGCACATGCAGCAAGATTTAGTGTAGCTGCTGTTGAGGGAGGGTAGTATACTCTTTTTTCAGTATCTTCATCAGGTCTTGTTGACAATATAGTCCATTTTTCATCAGCCAGCTTGTGAGCTGCCATACCTGCCCTGTCAAAGCCTTCAGGAATCTGCATCTTAAGCATCCATTCCATTTCCCAACGAGTTTCATCCAGCAAATCATTTATATTGTTACCACTTTCAGGTATGTTCAGTTTATTATCACCAAAGCTGTTCACTAATCCTCTTGACTTTGAGTGTTCATATTGATTCTGCAATACCCACAATGCAAATCCTCCATTTACAACATACTTCCCATGGTCTCCTGCATCATACCATCCACCCGTTCCGTCAATGGTCTTAGGTCCATTATAGTTTCTTCCTGTCACCGGCGTTGCAAAATCATCAGTATGTCCTGCAGGACGAGCCCATTTTGTATCAATACAATATGGCATTTTTATTTCTGTACCGCTTCTGGCATGGTAATAATACTTAAGTGCATCGTATTTCATCTGCGAGTATATATCAGTACCAATATCGAATGGAAAGCTTGTTTCATTTCCGACAAAAAGCTGATAGTCCTTACCATATGTTGTATAGGCTGAAAAATCGATTATATGAACTGTTTCTTTGGATGCCTCATCAAAACCGAAGGGCTTTGTAGTACCCGAAGCAACAACTTTACCGGAATTATTCTTCAACTGCCACTCAATCGGTGAAGTCTGTGTATTATTTACTTTTAACGTAGCTCTTTTTGCAGCATTTGGATAATACCCAAGCTGATTTACCCTTATGTTTCTAGCCGGTGTGGGAGAGGGAGTAGGTGTCGGTTCAAACTGAGGATCATCTAATGACATTGATATGAAGCTTATATCATAAGGTAATGCTCCAGCTAGCTCTCCTCCTAAATAGAAAGAAAACTCCGCATCATCATAATCCTTATCTGCAACAAATGTGTCTGTGACTGAAAGTATTTCGTTTGCTTTAACATTAAATGGAATCCATTTGTTGTTCCAAACCTCTCCATAAGGCTCTCCCTTATCACCAATTTTTGCATATATCTTGCAATTTTTAGTCGCCGTCAAAGAAAACTTTACAGTATAGGTATGATCCCCTACTATTGATATTTCCTGATGCCTTATCTGCACATCCCATCTGTTAGTTCCTTTATTGTCTATATGCACAATATATTTTCCATCTTTTATTTGTGACCACGAGTTTTGTTCACTACTTTCCCAAATATGCCAAGGCAAGCTTACACCATCATTGAAATTTGTTGTCTTAAGCATCTCAGCAGCACTGCAAGTCAATCCGCTTGTCAGTGAAGCTGTTAACAATGCACCTATAAATACAAATTTCTTTAACATTTCTCCTACCTCCTATCAATCATCACTAAATTATAGTTTTACAGTTCAGTATTTCTAAATTAAATGCTATTTTCGTATACAAACCCAAATTTCAAGGCAAACCTCATGACATCCACCATGTTAATAACTCCATCATAATTAAGGTCACATCTTTTATCAAATATGTCTTCGCCTGATATGGATCCAAATGCTTTAGCTATTATAACCACATCACTCATGTTTACTGCCCCGTCTTTGTTTATATCCTCAGCCACACCTGGCAGGGTTGGAATTGTCGTTGCCGGAGTGACAATCGGTGGTGGTCCAAGATCTTTATCCATATAGCATGTAACCCATGCAAGTGCAGCATTAAGACTTATTGATACCTGGTTGGTATGCCGTGATTCAACATGATCAACATAGCATATCTGAGCGGCAGGTTGAGTATTTTTGAAACCTCCAACAGACCAGGGACTTATCATTCCTGAGTTCGGACCGCTTGCAATAAATCCTGGAGGAACTGATGGGTATAGAAGGTCCATTTGCGAGCAGAAAAACCTGTGGTAAGGATTCTTCATGGGGTTTTCGCCATATCCGGAAACATAAACTTTTACCATTGGATTTCGTCCCATAAGATAATCCATTGTTTCACTTAAACCGTTAAAATATCGGGCATCTCCACTCAAATCATAGGCATATGCCATAACAATTGCTTCGTTCAGAATAAATCCATTTGACCCAAATGGATATCCTGTTATCTCTTCGTTTTGTCCATCATATTCATTTATATAAGTTGACTCGGAAATAGGTATACCATAACCCTCCTTTGATTGAACTGCTATAAATGTATCCGCTGCTTTTTTAATACTACCTATTACTTCAGGAAATTCATTTACTCTATGCAAGGCCAGTGTCAAAGTTCCCAACCCGCCTGTAGCACCCCAATTAAAACATCCTGCTATACCATCTGACTGACCTGTCAATGTCACTGGCATCTGCAGGCTAGCCTTATACGCCTTTAAATCGTCAAGATATTCTTTTTTTCCGGTTGTCACATATAGTTCACATGCAGCCCAATAAAATTCATCTTCAACATAGTTATCACCATAAGTTTCACTGCCAGGCTCCTGTCCATAAGGCGAAAGCACTGCAGGATTTTTTTTAGCAGCCATATATGCCGTTTCTGCTGCTGCAAGACATTTAGATGAAAAAGCTGAGTCTACACCCCTCCATATTCTGGATGATTGTGCAGCACAAGCTGAAAGATTTAATGTCGCAGCAGTTGATGGTGGATAATATATTCTCTTTTCCTTATCCTGATCAGGTCGGGTTGCAAGAGGTGTCCATTTATCATCAGCCAGTTTGTGAACCGCCATACCTGCTCTGTCAAAACCTTCAGGAATCTGCATCTTTAGCATCCATTCCATTTCCCATCTGGTTTCATCCATTAGGTCACTTTTTCCATTTCCACTTTCAGGTATATTTAATGTCCGATCAGCGAAAACTCCATCTCTTCCTTCTTCAACCAAATGTTCATATTGGTTTTGAAGAATCCATAATGCCAAGCCCCCATGTACAACATACTTACCATGATCTCCTGCATCATACCATCCGCCTGTACCATCTATGGTCTTTGGTCCATTGTAGTTTCTGTCGGTAATCAATGCAGCTGTATCATCAGTGTGACCTGCTGCACGTGTCCAACTGCTTTTTACACAGTAAGGCATTTCTATTTCAATGCCGCTTCTTGCGTGATAAAAATATTTAAGTGCATCATATTTCATCTCGGAATACATGTCCGTGCCAATGTCAAAAGGGAAGCTTATGGCATTTCCTGCAACAAGCTGATAAGCTTTTCCGGGCTTTTTATAGTCAGAAAAATCTATTATTTGTACATCTTCATTTGCTTCATGATCAGGACCATAGGGAAGGGTTTTGCCATTAGCAACAATATTGCCCTTGTTATCCTTTAGCTGCCAATCTACAAGAGTAGCCCCCCTATTAACCTTTACTGTGGCCTTCTTAGCTGCATACGGAAAGTAACCCAGCTGATTAACACGTATATCTACTAGGGGTATTGGATTTGGTGTAGGAGTAGTTATAAACTCCGGATCAACTAATGAAATAATATTAAATCCTATTTCACATGGAAGAGATCCAGCCATTTCACCGCCAAGGTAAAACGTAAACTCGGCAGATTCAATACTCTTTTCAGGTATAAATGTCTGATTTACAGTGAGAGTCCGTCCGGCACTAATTGAAATCGGCTCATTGCCATTGTTCCATGCATCCAAATAAGGTTCCTCGCAGTCGCCAATTCTGGCATAAACCTTACAATCCTTATCCGCCGTAATAGAAAACTTTACACTGTATGTATTACCTGCAACTATTGATATGTCTTTGTGGCTTAATTTAATATCCTCTTTGCTTGTCCCTTTTTGATCCATGTGGACAATAAGTCTGTCATATCTCACAAATAAATATGAACTCTGTCCATTAGTTTCATAAAGTCGCCAAGGCAAACTGAAATTATCTTTAAAATCAGTTTTCTTCAGCAATTCACCTGCACTGCAAGTCATGGAGGCTGCAATTAAAACCAGCAGCATGCTGAACAATAAAGCAATTTTTTTCATCATACTTCTCCCCCTAAATCATTAATTATATATTAGCCATCCATGAATATAGAAAGATATTAACACTTTTAATATAGTTTATATATACTAATAAATTTCTTTACAACTTTTCTATGTCTTTGAGTTAAAAAGCCAAACACTGCACTTTGCACGTTGGTATATACTTGAGGCCATGTTTGAAAAAATCCGCAGTTTTTGATTATCTTGAGCAATAGCAATAACATCAGCTTTAATATCTTCAGCTGTCATTAGTATGGAGTCTTCTGCGGCACGGGAATAAATAATTGATGTATCGATATTAACCCCATGCCTTGCCGCTATTTCGTTTGCCGTAGCTATAGCAAACCTTGCAGATTCTACTTTATCAGGTAATTCAGCATGAAGGGGCAGGCTTCTTGGCACCTCAATAACATAAATAATAGTGATTTCCAGGCCGGTTACCCCTTGTATTGAGCAAATGAAATCAACAATGTCCTCACTTGGTTTTTTACCATCAATAGGTATAAGTATCTTTCTATACATCATTATTTGTACTTACACCTCCAGATCGCCTAGTAATATTTTCCTTAAATTCTCCTGTTCCTTCTGTGTAGAAATTGCAATTACCATATCCTTTGGTTTTAATACAGTATCGCCCTTTGCAAAAAGCACATCCCTTCCTCTTAATACCAAAGCAATTACACACTCATATGGCAGAGTAATTTCGCTCAGGCTCTTTTCGACTACTGGAGAATCATCTTCCAACTCAGCTTCTAAAAGAACCATTTCATTGTGGTCAAAAGTGAGGAGGGTTGTCAGCTGCTGCTTTGCCACATACCTTTCAATTGCTTCTGCAATAGATGCTGTACCGCTAATTGTTGTACCGACACCGAGTTCTGCAAATATTCTTTCATTTTTGGGATTTGAAATCCTTGCAACTGCTTTTGGCACATTAAAATATTTCTTTCCAAGCTGACATATTACAAGGTTATCTTCATCATCACTTGTGGCAGCTACAATAACATCTGCACGGGAGCACCCTGCCTTTTCCAGTCCATCAACGGAAGATCCGGATGCATACATAACACATTCTCCCAATTCGTACTTAAGCCTTTCTGCTTTATTAAAGTCCCAATCTACCAAGGTTACTTCATATTTTTTCTCAATAAGGGTTTTTGCAAGATAAAACCCTACCTTACCGCCTCCAACTATTACAACGTACATATCACTACACCTCCAAAAGTCTTATATAGCTTGAGCAGCTTACTTCTGTCGGGCAATAACATGTAAGCCCAATTTCTTCCTCGTAAAATTTCTTGCTTTTGGGATCAACAATTCTTACAACTACTTTAGGTAACTTATATAGAAACTTTGCTATCTGTCCAACCATTATATTTGTGTTATCCCCTTTTGCTACGGAAATCAATGAATCTGCTTCCTTTATACCAGCATCTATAAGCACATCCTCATCTGTTCCTGACCCTACTATAATCCTTCCTCCAAAATTGTTAAGAAGTTTATCAAATGCAAGAGGGTTGCGGTCTATAAGGCATACATCATTACCAGCATTAAATAATTCAATGGCCATTTTGCTTCCCACTCTTCCACATCCAACTATGATTATTCTCATTGCCAATACCTGCCTTTTCTAATTAATAATTTGTATTCAAACATATTTTTTGATAAAATTAATAATAAATATATATTAATTACTTTTAACAAAGATTAGCTTTTTTATTTAATAGTTACTAATATTATTTTATACTTATAAGAAATTGTTGTAAAGCAAATATTACATATTTTTTCAAATTAGTATACTTAAACTTTATTCTATTGTTATAAATTCAGGAGGAGTCACTAATGTCCTTTTTCAGCGAATCCAATCTTCCAGGCATAGGAAAAAAAATCAACTGCATAACCCACTCAAAGGAAAAAGTGTCTATAATTTTGCATCATGATGGAAAAAGAGAGCTTTATATCATGGATAAGAATAATGAGCCCCTTGCCAGTATTTCTCTCCTCGATGAAGAGGCAAGAAGATTTGGTGCTTTTCTTTCGGGAGCAGTTTTCAAACCTAAATCTTTAGAATATCTTGAAAGTGCAATGGAAAACATAAAAATTGATTGGTTCAAGCTGGAAGATGACTCACCTGTGATAGGCAAAAGGATCGGCAGCCTTGGAGTAAGAAAAAAAACTGAGGTTTCCATAATAGCAATCATTAAAGATGGCTCATATGTTACAAACCCCAGTTCCGATTACATTTTTGGAATAGGAGATACTTGTGTAGTAATAGGTAACCCCAAGAACTTCCGTAGTTTTTTAAATATAATAAGAAAAAGCAAAGCCTATTAATCTGGTAATTAAAAATTCTATAATCATTACTTAGGCATGCCCCAAATATAACTTACCGTATATTTTCGCTTTCGTGTTAACTTAACTCGTGAACACACGCTCAAAACGGTAAGTAACATTTCAATCATTACTTAAAAGGAGACTTATGGAACACGATATTCTTTTTGAACTTGGTATAATATTATTTCTTGGTTTTTTTGCAGCAATAGCGATGAAAAAGCTGGGCCAATCAGTCATAGCAGGTTATATGGCAGTAGGACTTATCATAGGCCCCAAGGCACTTGGCCTCATTAAAGACACAGAACTGTTATCCACCCTGTCAGAGCTAGGAATTGTATTATTAATGTTCTTTCTGGGTCTTGAGTTTTCCATAAATAAGTTTAAAAAAATAAAAAATTCTGTATTTTTCATAGGTACTTATGAAGTTATATTAAACCTGATTGTAGGCTTTATAATTGGTACCGTTCTGGGATTTGCTTTTAAGGAAAGGCTTTTTCTGACATGTATCATAGCCTTGAGCAGCAGCGGTGTTGTAGCCAAGCTTCTTTTTGATATGAAAAAAACAGCTTCTAAAGAATCGGAAATTCTTATGGGAGTAATGGTTTATGAAGACTTTTTTGCGATACTGATACTTGGCATATTATCAAGCTTTACAGCCGCCAATAAAGCCCAAATTCCCCTAACTGAGATATCTGTCTCCATGCTTAAAGCATTGGGTTTTTATGCACTTTTTATAATAATAGGAGTCCTTTTTATAAACAAGATAATTGACATATTGACAAGAATAGACTCCCAGGAGCTTTTTACAGCACTTATGATAGGAATCATTTTGCTTATAAGCTCTCTAGCTTTGCATATGGGCCTTGCTTCAGCAGCAGGAGCCTTTCTTCTGGGTATGCTGATAGTCAGCTATGATGTTGAGGAAAGACTTCATCGTACCGTATCGGCTTTTAAAGACATATTTATAATTATATTTTTTATATCTTTTGGTACATTCCTGGATTTCCGGCAAATTCCCGGAACACTTCCTCTGATTCTTATAATTGTGCCATTATCCATCATATCTGAAATAGCCATAACATCATCGGGTGCCTTCTTAAGCGGTTTTTCATCTTCGAGTGCACTATCCATAGGTTCAAGCATGATAGCAAGGGGTGAGTATTCAATGATCTATGCTTACCTTGGTTTCAGTACAGGTGCTATCTCTGAAAATTTATATCAATTTACAGGGGTTTATGTATTTACAATGACACTTCTAGCACCTATCCTAATGAAACATTCCTCAAAAACAAAAGCCATTATCTCATTTGTAATGCCTGAATTTATAAAATACAGCACCAAACTGGTATCCACAACATTAAGTCCCATTCTTCTTCCTGAGGAATCCGGTATAACATATGATAAAACATACAGATTTTTAACCCACTTTACCCTATATCTTGCACTGGTAATCTCTTCAATCGTATCTTCCGTAATGTTTAAAGGGCTTTTAATAATACCATTGGCACTTGTGCTTTTGGAAATGATACTGATATATAGGATGAGAACCATTCTCTCTGCTAAAATAAAAAAGATAGAAGAACAAATCAACTATCACAACATTCATCAAGGCCCTTATAAGCTTGATTACATTATTAGATTTATTTCAAACCTCTTTGCAGCACTACTTACAATTACAGCATTAGGAACAGCTCTTTGGAGCTTTGGATATATAATACTTTTAGTACTTCTTGCTCTCTTTATCCTCTACCTTTTATCTGTAAGTGCTTATATCTACAAACTATCAAATAAAATCATGAAGTGATTTTACAACGTTGATCATTCCTTATCACCTTCTTTTAAATCATAACCCGGCAAAACTTTTTTGACTTCAGGTATGCTTGAGGATTTTACCATCCCCAGTTTTACTGCCCGACTTATTATTTCCTCATCAGTTATCGTATCCGTTGAGTCATTTCCTGCCAAATATATAACACTGATAATGGAAGTAATAATAATGCCTAATCCAATTCCAAGAACTATGCTCTTTATATTAAAGTTAATCATAATATCCTCCAGTGCTTCATTCTTTAATAGCAACAATATCTGAATTCATACCTAATACCAACTGAATTTCTCCCTTTCCGATATTAAGCTTTTTAGCTATTTCCGTTTCACCTAAACCGCTTTGTGAGAGGTTTATTACTTCTTTGTATCTGCTGTTTAATGCAATTCCTTTGGATTTAGACTTGGAATTTTTTAAACTATTAAACTCTTCTGTAAAATTCTTAAGTTCAATTGCCTGAATACCCATAACTTCACGGCTGCTTTCTTTGGTTTTGTTATCAGCAGCATCCTTTATGGATTTACTCTTTTCAATGTTCAAGGATTTTAATTCCGCAATTTTTTCATCAACTGACAAAAGAACGTCTTGTATTTCATTAGTTTTGGAATCAAGGCTCTCATATATATACCCAGAAATACGGTTAAGTTCCTCAATCATTTCTTCCGAATCTTTCATCACACTTAACAATGCAGCCTTCATACTTTCTACATTTTTGGTATAATCATATGCTTTTTTCCTATCATATAATATCCAGACAAATGACATAATAACCAATAAAATTCCAATAAAAATGATACTAATATAAAACTGAATCATTATGAATTCCCCCTCCTTAAAACAAAATCACGGATTGATTTTGCATCCTTGATCGTTTCCTATATTAAAATTGTTAATAATCTTACATTTGGCGGAGCAAATAACGAACGGTTCAACGGGATTTGCCACAGACAAATGTAATAGATTTATCACTTTTAATATAGAAATTAAATAAAAGCAAAAACTGGTTCTGCCGAATATAAAACTTCAGAAGAACCATTTATAACCTTATATCAATAATGCTATCCTTATCATTTCTTTCACTATTATTTTTACTTTGTTTTTTACCGTCCTTTTTATTTTTCTTTTCCCTATCCTTATTATTCTTTATCTCAGGGCCTGAAGCTTTTTGCTGAGAATGGACAGTCTTAACTTCATTTTCTAATTTGTGCTGCAATCTGTCAGCATTATTCTGATTCATACCCAAGTTTTTTTGTTGATCATCATTTAATGTTTTTGAAACCTCAGCTGCTTTGGGTATCATAACCTGAAAATCGATAGGCTTTATAGACATACAACCACTCCTTATCTATCATAAGGACAAATCCTTATATCTGCTCCATCCCTATATAATGTGCAGTACTGAAGATTCTCCTTAACATACATCAGACAAGATCCTATTGCTACTTTAGTTCCGCTGTAAATTTTGTCCGAAGCTTTTATCTTACCTTGTGACTCTTGCTGCAATATCTCTTCTATTTGGGCAATCTCAAATTTTAACTCCTCAATCCTGTTTGAATAATATACTTTTGTTCTAACGCTTCTTGTCATCAGTTCCTGTTTTTCAGGAGTCAAACCTCCTGCTCCTTCAATCTTCTTTAATATCACTATAGCCTGCTCAGCCTTTTTTAAATCAATTTCTATGGCAATAAACTCATCTTTCAAGATCTTGTAACGTTCCCTTAAAGTGGGATCTGTTCCAACCTCAAGTTCTGTCGCAGTAGCCATAGCAGAACCTATAACCTTGGCAACTATAAGCTTGCCAACTTTGGCAACACCACCTACAAGAAGACCTTTCCTACCTGCTAGCTCAAGCTTTTGCCCGCATTTTATATTGCTGTGCATTATTGCTTCAGCCTTGATTTCATTCCTGGCCTCAATAGTACTATGCTCAATATACTTGGCTATTATGTCTCCACCACTTTTCAGGTAGCCCTTTCCCATTCCATGCATACCTCTTTTTATAACAATATCTCCGCCAGCTTTTATGGATGCCCCTTCAACAACACCTAATACCTCTACATTGCCGCCAGCTTCGATAGAAAATCCTGAAAGTACATTTCCCCTTACCATAACATTTCCAATAAAACTTATGTTCCCTATTGTTGTGTCAACATCGCCATGAACTTCATATATGGAAAAAACATTTACCTTCCCATCAATGTAGCTAACCTGTCCATCAATACCAGCACACAAAGACTTACCATCCTGAGACACCTCAACATTCCTGCCCCTTGGAAGTGTTGCAGGCTTACCATCTAGAGCCGGTATATCATACCCCATTACGGTCTTTCCTGCCTTGCCTTGTACCGGAGGTAAAAGGGAACACAAAACTTTTCCTTTATCAACACTCTCTATAAGGTTAAGCTCCCTGTAATCAACTTTTCCATCTTCCATAATAACCGGTTTTTTATCACTGCCGGTATCAAAATAAAACTCTATCTTGCCATTCTGTCCATTGACAGGTTCAGCTCCACGGGCAATAAGAATTTGCTCATTAAAAACAGGATACTTTAAAATATTTTCTAATGATTCACTGCTTACTCCAAAAACAACACCATTTTGCCTCAATATTTCGATGATCTCTCCTGCACTAAGCATCCTGCCCCCTTCAGGTGGATTAAAGGTTATGAACGCTTTCATTTTATCGGGTGATACAACTACTGAAGCAGTAGCATCAACTTTTACCTCAGCCTGTCTTTCAGCAATTTTAACTGGTGTTCTGTCTGCTTTCAATATAGCTAATTCTATAGTTCCTTTTGAATAATTCTTAACCTGTTTTCTATTTAATTTTTCCAATACTTCCCACGTTTCCACTTTTCTGCCTTTTCCAACAGGAGGATTAACTACAATGTATACACCATCTTCTTTATATACTAACTCATAGAATCCATCATTTACATTAGAACCATTCTTCATTTTTAAATCGTTCATCAGTCAGTCCACCCTCCTTATGAACAAAATCGCTTGTGATTTTGTCAGCCTTGATAATTAGTCTTTTAGTATTGATCTATGACGAGCCAATTTCCCTCTAAGCCTCAGTATGGCTTTTGTATGTAGCTGTGATATTCTTGACTCAGACACCTTCATAATGGAACTTATTTCCTTGAGTGTTAATTCATCAAAGTAGTATAACGAAATTACATTTTTCTCCTTGTCAGGCAATTTACCAATGGCGTCACTTAATATCTCTTTCAACTCATTGATTTCTATATAAGTCTCAGGTTTGTCCTCAGTTCTCGAATATGGTTGATCAACACCTATCTCATAGTTCTGCTCAAGAAAATCCTCTAGCGATACCATGGAAGAAACACTGACATCATTTAGCAGCTTATAGAACTCGTCCATAGAAATTCCAAGCTTCTCTGCTACTTCTTTATCAGAAGCTGAATGCCCCAGCTGGTTTTCTATTTCAAAATATACCCTTTCAAGCTCTTTATTCTTTTGCCTCAAAGACCTGGGTACCCAATCCATCTCGCGAATGCTGTCTATTATTGAACCCCTAATCCTTAGAGATGCATATGTCTCAAATTTGACACCTTTATTGACATCAAATTTCTCGATTGCATCAATTAGCCCGAAGACACCAAAACCCATTAGATCGTCATATTCCACATTAGATCCGAAGTATATGCTTAATCTTCCTGCAACATATTTTATAAGGTGAGCATATTCAATAATAAGCTTCTCCCTAATAACAGGGTCTTTTCTTTCACTGTACTGCTTCCATAAATCGATTTGTTTAATATTTGCAGATAACATCAAAATCCCCCATTACTAATAAATTTAGGACTAATACAACTAGTATAAAAAATTCTTCTCATCAACTCAGAAATCAATATTATGTGCACTTTAATCCGACTCTTCCTGCTCCTCACTGTCATCCGACGCTTCCTGCTCCTCACTGTCATCCGACTTAACTTCTTTATCATTTACTTTCTCCAACTCCTCCCTTCTTTTCTCAAGCTCTTCATGAATTCCATAAATAACACTTCTAGCAGATGCCCCAATTACATAAAAGACTAATAAAGCAATTGTCATTTTTATACAGGTCTGCTTGAGTTCATCTTTACTGGTATAGCTTATAGAACCTATAACTATAGCCATAATTGCACTAATTATAAACGGAAATCTTTGGACATAATCCATTGGTATTCCTCTCATTCGAATCTAAATATAATTTGTTCCAAACCCTACGGTCTTGATAAGTAATCTTCCGTCGTCGGAATATAATTCTATAGTCCGACCATGGTTTCCACCAACATCTTCTGAAACGATAGGTATACCCAATTGAGCCAGAACAATCCTTGATGCTTCAATATTTCTAAGGCCTATGCGAATATTATCGTTTGAATCAGTGAAATTAAACATCTGTGCTCCCCCAGCAAGCTTGGCTTTTATTGTTCTTCTATTTGCTCCCAGTTTAACCATATCCTCGACAAGCTTAACAATAGCCGTATCAGCAAATTTAGCCTCATTAACTGCAGCTTTTGAAATCTTGCTGGTCGGCAGCATAATATGTGCCAAACCAATTATTCTTGTTGAAGGTTCAAATAAAGCTATCCCTACACATGAACCCAAACCAAGTGTTACCAGGATACTAGGATGTATGGTTGCTTTATAATCTGCCATGCCTACTTTTATATTTTCATGCATCAGATTATTACTCCTAAAGACTTTAATAGTGTTTCATAGGAAGCCATATCCGGTATCAGGAAAAAGTCTCCTATTACCTTGTTGTCGCCTTCATTAAACTCTGATGCAATATAAAGCACAGTTTCACCAAGCATACCAAATTCAATAGCTGGAACGCTTAGTATTGCACCTGCCATATCTATTGCAACATTAGGAACACTACAAACAATTTTAAGATTTGTAAGCATTGATAAAGCAGCAGCATACGATCCTGTCATTATATTGCCCAATTCTTTAATTGCTGACATCTCAAGTTCATCAAACTCTTCACTGGTACTTTCTTTAAATCCAAAAAGCATATTGACCAATAAACGTGCAGACTTCTTATCAAGCATAAAAAGAATATTACCTGTAATATCACCGGACATTCCCAGTAGTATACCTACAACAGGCTCCTCAGGAGCATTTAACATATCCGGAATTTCATTAAATTCAAGAATTTTAACCTTTGGAACAGCCATATCTATTTTTCTGTTAACCATCTTAGCAAGGGCAGAAATCGCATTGCCAGCTCCTATATTCCCTACTTCACGGAGTACATCCAATTGAAGGTTGTTCAATTCATTAAAATTAATTGTCATATTATACCCCTTAAATCTATTCCTTAGTAATGACTCAAATATAACTTCCGCTATAAATTTCGCTCATGTGTTGACTCAATTCTTCAACACCCACTCAAAAGCGGAAGTAATCTTTTAGTCATTCCTTAACAGAAATGTTAACAAGCTTTTCTATGTTTAAGAGAGTTATAACCCTGTCATCAACTTTCCCTGCTCCAAGTACATTCTCCATTAGCCCCTCTTTAACAAGGCTTGTAGTACTTTCAATCTGCTCCTCATTGATATAAATAACTTCCTTCACTTCGTCTACAATTATTCCCATCTGGACATCTTCAAATTTAACAATTATTATTCTAGTTTCTTCGGTTTCCTCAATTTGTGGAAGTCCAAATCTCTCTTTTAAATCCATTATAGGAACTATGTCACCTCTTAGGTTAATAACTCCCTTTATAAATGTTGGAGTCTTTGGAACTCTTGTAATGGGAATCATCTTTTCAATTGTATTAACTATCTGTATATCAAGGCCGTATTCTTCATCGGAAAGTACAAACACAACAAATTGTGTGGTATTTAATGCAACAGCTTCAGTCATTTAAAACACTCCTTTCACTACACTGCAAGAGAGTTTACATCCAAAATTAGTGCAACGTTTCCATCTCCAAGTATGGTTGCTCCGGCAATGGTCTTGATCCCCGCCAGCAGCTTTCCTAATGATTTAATAACTATTTCATGCTGTCCTATGAGATTATCTACCAGGAATCCTGAAAGCTTTTCACCTTTTTTAACAACTACCACTGTCAAAAGCTTATTCTGCTTGTCACTTGACGGAACATCGAGACATTCTCCAACCCTTATTATCGGAACAATGTTGTTTCTTAATAGGATTATTTCCTGCTTTTGAACCTGCTTAATGTCTTCTGGCTTAACTTTTATAATTTCTCTTATTGTATTTAATGGAAGTGCATACTTTTCCGTATTTATTTGTACAAGAAGAGCCTGTATTATTGCCAGCGTCAATGGAAGTCTTATAATAAACTTGCTGCCCCTTCCTGCTTCTGTATCAACCTCTACCATTCCACCTAATGTTTCAATTTTGGTTTTGACCACATCAAGTCCAACTCCTCGGCCTGATAAATCAGTTATGGCATCGGCTGTACTAAAGCTTGGTTTAAACAGAAAATCAATTATATCCTTTCTTGAAAGATTCTTCGCAGCATCTTTATTTACAAATCCTCTGTCTATAGCCTTCTTCTTTACTTTTTCCAGATCTATTCCTTTTCCGTCATCCTCAACCTCAATAACAACATTGTTTCCATCCTGATATGCTCTTAAGTTAATCTGTCCTGCATCCGGCTTCCCTAATTCCCTTCTTTTATCAAGTGACTCTATTCCATGGTCCGCCGAATTTCTCAATAAATGTATAAGAGGATCTCCAATTTCATCTATTACCGTTCTATCAAGCTCAGTATCTTCACCTGACATATTAAGGACAATCTCCTTATTAATATTCCTTGAAACATCCCTGAGCATCCTTGGAAATCTGTTAAATACTGTTTCAATAGGAACCATCCTTACTTTCATAACCGCGTCATGAAGATTTGTTGTAACTCTTTCGAAGTATTCAATAACTTCATTATAACTCTGGTTTCTTTCTATTTCGTCCAAACCTTCAAGTCTAGTCTTAATAATAATAAGTTCACTTACGAGATTCATCAGGACATCCAATCTGTCAATATCCACTCTTACTGTTTTTCCGGTCTTGATATTGCTTTTTGAAACTTGTGACTTTTGCTGATCTGATTCTTCACTATCATCACGATGACTTGTTGTATTCTCATGTACCTCAACAGTGTTTTCCTGTGCTTCACTTATTATTTCATTAACAGCACCATTTGCATCGTTTGCATGAATAGTGGTAATTATGACATCATCAACTTCTGATATGGATGTCAATTCCTTCTGGAATGTTTCAGAATCCCTTTTACTAACAACTACTACCGTAAACTCAAAATCGAATTTTTCATCCTCAATATCTTCAACTCTAGGTTCTGATTTTATTATTTCTGCATGACGTTCTAAAGTTTGGAATATTATGAATGCCCTTGCTGACTTTAAGACGCAACCTTTATTTAGTACAACAATAATTTTAAAGACATTCATATTTATATCAACTGCTTTATTGATGAGGCTCTGCTCATATTGGTTCATTTTGAAGTTAGAAGTGGTATGCTCAGTACTAGCCTCTGCATTACCTGTAATTAATGCTTTTTCAACCTTTGCAGCATCTTTGCCATCCTTTTTGTTTAAAATGGCATCCAAACCTCTAATAATTTCTGAATATTCTTCACTACCCTCTGATCCTTTTGTCACAACTTCATTCACATAATTCTCCAACGCATCAAGACACCTGAACAATAAGTCAACCAGATTGGTATTGACCTTTATTTCATTATTACGAAGTGCATGAAGAACGTTTTCCATATCATGTGTCAACTTAGCCATTTTGCCAAATCCCATAGTTCCGGCCATACCTTTAAGTGTATGTGCTACTCTGAATATTTCGTTCAAAATCGGTACATCCTGAGGATTCTTTTCAAGCTGCAGCAAACTTTGATTCAATCCCTGCAAATGCTCTTTGGATTCCTCAATAAATATTTCCAGATATTGGCTCATATCCATTTTTACTACACCCCCACTATCTCCGTAATCTTTTTCGTGATCCTTTCAAGCGGTACAATTTCATCAACTATTCCCAATTCAACTGCGACTTTAGGCATACCGTATACAATACAAGTCTTTTCATCCTGTGCAATTATATATCCGTTGTTTTCATGTTTCAATTTTTTTGCACCTTCGCTTCCGTCATTACCCATTCCGGTCATAATAACGCCTACGATATTCGCAAGGCCTGTCTCACTTAGGGACTTCATCATAACTGTTGCAGACGGTCTGTGGGCTCCATATGGAGGATCTTTTGTCAGCTTTATTATTATGTTTTTATCTCTAGCCAGAGCAATCTTCATGTGATAATCCCCCGGTGCAATATAAACCACCCCGGACTTGACTGTCTCATTATCTTCTGCTTCCTTTACCCTCACACTGCTTAATGAATCCAGCCGTTCTGCCAGTGACTTTGTAAACCCCGGCGGCATATGTTGAACTACTAAAAATGCTGCAGGTATGTCACCAGGCAATTGGGGTATCACATCCCTCAAAGCCTTAGGTCCGCCTGTCGATATACCTATAGCAACAATTTTCTTGATTTGTGAATTATTATTGTATTCTTCTTTAACAATTATTTGCGGCTCACAGCGACTTTTAACTTGCTGCATCTCTTTTGGCTCCCTTGCCGCAACTTTATTTTTCAGCTTTGATATTACCTTAACTTTCTCAAGCAATTCATTTTTCTTATCTTCCGAATTTATATGAAATATATTTGAAGGTTTGGTTATAAAGTCAATGGCACCATGCTCCAAAGCATTTATCGTAGCCTCTGCACCTTCTTTTGTATGACTGCTTAGCATTATGACGGGAATACTGCATACCTTTGAAAGTTCTTTCAAGCATGTAATACCATCCATAACAGGCATCTCAACATCCATAGTTATAATGTCCGGTTTCAGGTTAATAGCCTTTTCAATTGCTTCTTTGCCATTTCTTGCAGTATCAATGGTGGTAATTTCTTCATCGCTATTTAAAATATCAGATATTACCTTTCTCATAAAAGCTGAGTCATCCACCACCAAAACCCTGATAGCAGAAACATTATTTATCTCCATAACACTATATCAATCCTTTTTTCCTTAGTTTTCTTTGTTCTTCAAAAATAAAACTGATTATAGTCTCTCTCGATCTGTTATCTATATAATAAAATTCTACACCTAAATCATATTTGTTTTTGCTTTCAGAATCGGTTTTACTACTTCTTACTATTGTTCCAATAAACTTTATTACTTTATTCTCAGAAAGCTGCAGCTCGCACTCAATAATTTTGCCCTTTTCAATACCTTGTCCAAGTGCTAAGCAAGTGCCTCCTCCGCTTATATCCCTTGTTAGACCCTTAATGATATTACCCTTTGGTACAGCTTTGTCATTTACCATGTCAACTTCCCTGCACTTTACATCCAATACACAATCAAACCTGAAAAATTGTCTTCTTTGTATTTTTTCAAATTCACCTTCTATGCTTATCTTGTATACCGGCAATCCATCCTTAACAAGTCTATCTATCAGTGAAGCCTTCGTTTTATAAAATTGATTGCTTATATTTAAATAAATATACATATCAGTACCACTAGGTGCAGTCAAATACTTGCCTTCATATATTGGTGCCGCTACGTATATGATATTTTCTCCTTCAGCCAATTCAAACTCACTAACAAAAAGTTTTTTTAACTCTTTGTTTTCTATAAAATAATTTATAAATTCGATTTCCAATTTCGTTCCAGTATTTAACTCGGAAGCCTTCATATATACCCCCACAATCTATTAGTTTTTTCCAAATGGACTGTGTCAAAAACCCTGGCTTTCAGACATTCAAAAAACCAACCAGCCTGTTCATAAAACCCCTAATCCCTTTTAATTCTACATTACTTTTATCATTTTCACTGCTTAAAATTTTCTTTGATATATCCCTGATTTGTTTAGAAGCATTGCTTTTAGGAAAGCTTATCAAAAAAGGGTTTTGTGCTTTTACTGCTTTTATAACCGCTTCATCCTGAAATATATATCCAAGAGGCGTAAGCTTTAGAGAAAGAAATTTTTCTGATACCATAGAGAGCTTATTTAATAAATCGTTTGCTTCATTAGTGTCCTCAGCCCTATTTACTACAACCTTTATCAGTCTTTCCCTATCCTTATTGGATATCATCTTTATTAGTGCATATGCATCAGTTATTGATGTAGGTTCAGGTGTTGTAACAAGCAGTACCTCATCAGCGGACATAACAAAGTTCATTACATTGTCTGAAAGGCCTGCACCTGTATCTATTAGAATTACGTCTGCCATCTTATCCATAAGTGAGATATTTGACAAAAACATTTCAAGTTGGCTGTTATCAACCTTTAAGAGTTCTTCAACGCCTGAGCCTCCCGATATGAACTTAACATTGTTTGGCCCATCTGCCAGTACTTGAAGTATATTTTTCTCACTATGAATAACATCTACCAGCGTATACTTAGGTGTCATTCCAAATAGTACATCTATATTTGCAAGACCAAAATCAGCATCTAAAATTATAACCTTGAACCCTAATTCACTTAATGCAATCCCAAGATTCACCGTTATATTGGTTTTCCCAACTCCGCCTTTACCGCTGGTTACAGTAATCACCTTGGCGTTTTTCTTTTCATTTCCCAGAGTCGGATCTTGTATGCCTTTTTGAATGACTTTTAGGTCATCAACAATCTTCCTTAGTTTTTCTGCCTGATCCATCATATCAAGATATGCTCCCTAATAAATTTTTGGTCATCTTGTCGATATTTATAAGCTCAATATCATCAGGCACACACTGTCCGGTTGTAACAAATGATAAATTCTTACCTGTCCGGAATTTGGTATTTAATATAATTCCATTAACTTGGCATTCATCAAGTTTTGTAAAAATTAATTTATAGTCTTTTAAAAAGCTATAATTATGCAGTATATCATTGCAGTTTCGCATACTTATGGCTGAACTCATGACCAAATATACCTCATCAGCTTCTGAGGCAGCTATCAGAGACTTTAATTCATCAAATTGGGCCTTGTTCCTGTAGCTTCTTCCTGCAGTATCAATCAATATAACATCCTTATCCGAGTAAAGTGAAATAGCATCCTTTATTTCATTAGGTGCATATATTACATTTACCGGCAAACCCAATATTTCTGCATATGTCTTTAGCTGTTCAACTGCCGCAATCCTGTATGTATCAGCAGTAATTAACCCTACGTTTTTTCTGAGATTCAAAGAATAATTGGCTGCAATCTTCGCAAGTGTCGTCGTTTTGCCAACTCCGGTGGGACCGACAAATATAATTACTGTCGGCTTTTTATCTTCCTTAAGGCCAATAGTTTCCGGTTTACCCAGTATACCGGAAATAAGGTTGTACAGCATGGAGGCTGCGTCATTAATACTGGTTGTATCTCCAATTTTTTTACTTGCAGTTTCAATCAGTTTTTTTGCAATTTCCTCTTCAACCTCATTTTTAATCAGGTTGTTATAGAACTGCATAAGCACCTTTGAATAAGGTTTTTCAAGTTTTTCAGCCTTTTCCTTATTAACAGGAACTGAAGCTTCTACTCCAACATTATTCTGGAACTGCTCATAAATCTTTTTGAGCATGGTCTCCATGTTATTTACCTTATTCTCCAAGAAATCGATTTTTCCCTCTTTTTGTTCTATATTTGTTTTAAAATTAGCTTCATTTTTTGTCGAATTTTCTTTTTGCTTGTTTGTTTCGACTTTTTTCACTATCTCTTTCTTTGTGCCTATATCATCATCTATGGCCGCAAGCACTTCAACCATAGGCTTGGCAAATACATTCAAAAGGCCTCTTCTTCTAACCTTTCGCGTATTTAAAATCACTGCCTCATTACCCAAATCCATTTTTACTTTTAGTATTGCTTCCTGAGTATTGCTTCCCATATAACGTCTTATTTTCATATTCAGATACTCACCATCCCTATTGATTGAACTTCTATATTAGGGTCAATTTCACTATAGGATAAAACAATTAATCCAGGTAAAAACCTCTCTGTCATTCTTTTAAAATAAAGCCTAACAACAGGCGATGCCAACACTATGGGCTGTTGTCCCAACTCAACCAGTCTCTGAACCTGTCTGGACAAACTGGATAATATGGTATTTGTCACATCAGGTTCTATTGTTATATACGAACCGTTTTCGGTTCTCTGGACAGACTCCATTATAATCTGTTCAAGCTTTGGATCTATGGTAATTACATTTGATTTACTATCATTTATGAATTTTCTTGATATGGCTCTTCCTAATGCCTGTCTTACATATTCTGTCAGTATATCAGAATCATGGGTAGCCGGTGCATAATCTGCCAAAGCTTCCAGGATTGTTACCATATCTCTTATTGATACCCCTTCTCGCAGCAGATTTGCAAGAACCTTCTGAATTTCACCTAAAGTCATAACCTTCGGTATCAATTCATCCACTATAGCAGGATAGTTCTGCTTAACATTGTCTATAAGGGTTTGAACTTCCTGTCTTCCCATAAGTTCACTTGCATTTTTCTTTATTACTTCAGTAAGGTGTGTAGCGATTATTGAAGGTGAATCAACAACAGTATAACCAAGCATCTCGGCACGATCCCTATGGCCATCGGAAATCCAGACTGCAGGAAGCCCAAAAGCAGGCTCAACAGTTCTTATTCCATCAATTTCTTCCTCAACACCTCCAGGATTCATAGCCATGTAGTGATCAAGCATTATTTCACACTTTGTGATCTCCACTCCTTTTATCTTAATAACGTATTCGTTTGGACTAAGCTGTATATTATCCCTGAGTCTTATAACCGGAACTATCATTCCCAACTCAAGAGCAAGCTGCCTTCTTATCATAACAACCCTGTCCAATAGGTCGCCGCCTTGATTAACATCGGCAAGGGGAATTATTCCATATCCAAACTCCAGCTCTATAGGATCAACCTGCAAGAGGGATACAACATTTTCAGGCTTTCTGATCTCTTCAACTTCACTCTCCTGCACCTGCTCCTCTTCCTGGATTTGATCTTCCTTCTGCTGCTTTAATAATGTAACCCCTACCAGTGCAAGAATCGCTGCCAATACCAAAAATGGTATTGTAGGCAAAAAGAGCGATAACACAACACATAATGCTGAAGCCAGGAATAACACCTTTGGGTTTCCGAATATCTGTTTTATAAGATCATTACTCATTGCAGAGTCAGATGCTGCCCTTGTTACTATAATACCTGTTGCCGTTGATATAAGGAGTGCAGGAATCTGACTGACAAGACCATCACCTATTGTAAGTATTGTATAATGCTCAAGTGCTGTTCCAATCTCTTCGCCCCTCATCAGTACTCCAATGATGAGACCTCCGATTATATTTATAAAAGTGATGATAATACCTGCTATTGCATCACCTTTTACGAATTTGCTGGCACCATCCATTGCCCCGTAAAAATCTGCTTCCCTTTGTATCTTTTTTCTTCTTTCCTTTGCATCTGCTTCATTAATAAGTCCCGAGTTGAGGTCAGCATCTATTGCCATTTGTTTACCGGGCATCGCATCAAGTGTAAACCTTGCTGCAACTTCGGATACTCTTTCAGATCCCTTGGTAATTACCAAGAACTGAACTACCATTATTATTAAAAATATAATAAATCCAACAACTATGTTTCCCTGTGCAACAAAGTTACCAAACCCTGCTATAACCTGTCCTGCTTCTCCTGATGAAAGTATATGCTTAACTGCCGTTATATTCAGTGATAATCTGTATAGTGTTGTAATAAGAAGCAAGGATGGAAAAATTGACATATCCAGAGCTTCCTTTGAATAGATGGTATTTAACAGAATTATAACAGCCAAAGATATATTTATTGCAAGCAATATATCCAAAACAAAGCTAGGTATTGGCAGTATTATTATAAGAACTATGGAAACTATAATTAAAGCAACAGACATATCTCCCAGCTTCATTTATGTATATCCCCCCTCAAAGTTGTACTAATTAATGGCTAAAACTTAGTCTATACTCCATTTTTAATACCATAAACGAATGCCAGTATCTCTGCAACCGCCTGATACATTTCCTCAGGTATCTCCTGTCCAACTTCCACACTATCGTACAGACTTCTTGCAAGCGGCTTATTTTCCACTATCTCAACCTTGTTCTCCTTCGCAACTTCCTTGATCCTCTGTGCCATATAATCCTGTCCCTTTGCTATAACCTTGGGTGCTGGTGAAACTCTGGCATCGTATTTAATAGCTACTGCAAAATGGGTCGGGTTAGTAATTACAACATCTGCCGATGGTACATCGTTAAGCATTCTTCTCATGGATATTTGTCTTTGTTTTTGCCTTATCTTTGATTTTATCTCCGGATTTCCTTCAGTTTGCTTAAATTCTTCCTTTATCTCCTGCTTTGACATTTTCAAGTTTTTCTCATACTCATACCATTGATATATATAATCAACAGCACCAACAAAAATCAGTGCTATGCATATTCTGATTGCAATATTGATCACTGTCGAACCTATGTAGGCCGCTACACCTATCGCATCCAATTCCATTATCATTAATAGGCTTCCAACTTCAGATTTAATATAGGAGTATGCAATGAAACCTACAATTACAAGCTTTATGATGGATTTAATCAGTTCAACAACAGACCTTAATGAAAAAATTCTTTTTAAACCGCTTAAAGGATTAATTCTACTAAATTTAAATCCCAGATTTTCAGTTGTAAAAAGAAAACCAACCTGTGCATATTCGGCAATAAGACCGGTTATTAATGCTACCGCAAATATAGGCCCAATTATCTTCATAAACTCTATAAAAGACAGCATAAAAAGTTTTGATATTCCCTTTATTGTATACAGATCCGGCACCTTTACATATTCTGTAAGTACAACCTTTGCAAAATATACTATCTCATTATACATATATCTGCCTAATAGCCGGAGTGCTACGAATATAAATAATAATACAAATGCTGAGGTTATCTCCTTGCTTTGTAATACCTGGCCTTTCTTTCTGGCATCCTGCCTCTTTTTAGGAGTTGCCTTTTCGGTTTTGTCATCTCCTCCGGCAAAGAGCTGCAATTTAACAGGTATGTATTTTTTCTTTAAAGGATCTATAGTCATTTTTGAATTACCATATCCTTTATGACTTTTAACATTTCATTATCCAATTCTCCTAACATGAACCCGACAAGATAAACAAAAGCAGGTACTGTAATCATCATAACCAAAATTCCAAGTAAGATTTTTGCCGGCATCCCTACTGCAAACACATTGAGCTGTGGTATACTCTTTGATATTATCCCAAGTGCAATATCGGTAACCAATACCGCAGCTATAACAGGTGCACTTATTTTAAAACCTATCAAAAACATTTTACTAAAGCTTGCCAAAACATCATGCATCAAAATGTCATTAAAAGCAGTCTTACCTGCAGGAATAAATTTATAGCTTTCGAAAAGTCCCTTCATTATTATATGATGGCCGTTAGATGCCATTAACATCATCATGCTTATCATGTAATAAAAGTTAGCCGATATAGGTATTTGTATATTGCTTAAAGGATCTAATACGTTTACCATACCGAAGCCTACCTGCATGTCAATCATTTGCCCCGCCATCAGTATCGCATCAAAAATTACGTTTGCAATATACCCTAAAATAATACCAACTATAAACTCCTTAAAAATTATCATGGTATAAGAATACAAATTTTCCCCAAAATCAACTGGATTCATTTTTACTGCATTCATCAATAAAAGCGATGATGTAAGTGCAAATCCAACTTTTAAGTAAACCGGTATATTTCTTCTCCCAAATATGGGTGATACTACAAAAAGCCCGGTCATCCTAACAAAAACCAGAATAAACATCTCTATGCCATTTAGCAGTATCCCTTCCGGTATAAGCATTATACTCCACCCACTAGTGTGTAAATAGTTTTAAATCTTGTAATATTTCCACTTACTTAATGTATTGATTTACATTCATAAAAATCCCTTCAGTAAATTCAATCAATACCCTGAGCATCCATGAGCCAAAGAGCAATATACTTCCTAAAACAGCCAAAATTTTTGGTATAAATGTAAGGGTTTGCTCCTGAATCTGAGTAGTGGCTTGAAAAATACTTATGGCTAAACCCACAATAAGACTAAGTCCTAGCATTGGTGCTGAAACATATATAACAGTCATCAATGCCTTTTGTGCCAAATCAATTACTGCCCCCTGATCCATATTAGCCCTCCTGTTTCATACTGCGTCATCGGACAAAGCTATTGACAATAGTTTTTGTTAAGAGGTTCCATCCATCAACCATAATAAACAACAGTATCTTAAAAGGCAGAGATATCATTACCGGCGGAAGCATCATCATACCCATTGACATCAATGTGCTTGAAACAACCATATCTATAACAAGAAATGGAAGATATATTAGAAAGCCGATTTGAAACGCTGTCTTAAGCTCACTGATCAAAAAAGCTGGAATAACTACTGTAAGAGATAAATTTGACAGTTCCGCTTTTTTCACAGGAGTATTACCTCCTGATAATGATACAAAAAGTGCCAGATCCTTCTCATAAATATATTTATACATAAAATTCTTTATTATTGTAGATGATTTATCAATTGCAGCCTGCTGAGTTATCTCCCCCTTTGAGTATGGCCCGTAAGCATTGTCGTTTATATCTTTTCCTACAGGTGCCATAATAAACAAAGTAAGAAACAGTGCCAAGCCGATAAGAACTTGGTTTGGCGGCATCTGCTGTGTACCTAATGCATTTCGCAGAAACGAAAGTATTATTATTATACGGGTAAAGGATGTCATCATTATTAGTATGGATGGTGCTAATGACAAGACTGTCAGCAGCAGTAAAATCTGTATACTGGAAGATACATCCTTAGGATTATCCGAAGTGCCGATATCCAGGCCAATTTTAGGAATTGGCACTGTCTGTTCTGCGAAAATAACAGTTGGGATAATGATCACAAAAATAAAGGCAATTATTGTAAAGAAAACCTTTCTATTTCTCATTAATTTTATCATCTCCATATTCCTCAGCAGGTTTTCCAAACTTAGAATATATTATCTTTAATCTTTGTAAATTTCCTTTAAACCTTGTTGACTCCATGGAAACAGGTGATTCTTCTTCATTATCGGTCTTCTTATTCTTAATGTTTTGAAAATACTTATCAAAAATAGTTTTAAAATCAAAGGCATTATTTATTGGAGTTTCTGTTTCCACCTCAAGGTCATCAAGCTTAATTTCCATAATAAATTCAAGATTCTTACCGGATGATGCCATAAGAACAAACTGATTACCAGCTTTAACCAGATGCAATTGCTTATTCAAACCAAGTGTTACTGTATCAACAATCGAGAGGTGCTTTCCTTTTGATGCTTTGTTCATTTTTGTACCAAGGAACCTGGTAGTAATGTACGTTAAAAACAAAACTGAGCCAAAACCTACCATATAAACAAGCCCTTTAAATACAGTAACTGTAGTCTCCATAAGTTTATACCCCTATTCTATCCTAATACTTTCTTAACAGCCTCAACTACCCTTTCTGCCTGGAATGGCTTTACAATAAAGTCTCTTGCACCAGCCTGTATGGATTCAATTACCATTGCCTGTTGTCCCATAGCAGAACACATAATTATTTTTGAATCGGTATTGATTTTTTTAATTTCCTTTACCGCCTGAATGCCATCTACTTCTGGCATGGTTATATCCATTATAACCAAATCAGGAGCAAGTTCCTTGTACTTTTCAATAGCCCTGGCACCATTTTCTGCTTCCCCTGCAATTTCATAACCGTTTTTTGATAAAATATCCTTGATCATCATCCTCATAAACGCTGCATCATCAACAATTAGAATTTTTTTACTCATTCTTTATCCCTCTCCTTAAATTAAATTCTGGTTAGCATAATGTATTTTGAGAGTACAACACCTAAAACAAAATTCTTTATTTAAACTAATATTTAATGCATTCTATAATCTTTTTGAAGGATGTATGATATCAGTAATTCTGACACCAAAGCTTTCATCAATTACAACTACTTCACCTTTAGCTATTACTTTTCCATTTACCAATATATCAACAGGTTCACCCGCCAACTTATCAAGCTCTATAATGGAACCCGGGCCAAACTCCAGAATATCCTTTATAAGCTTGTTGGTCCTCCCAAGTTCAACAGTTACCTGCAAAGGTACATCCATTATAATGCCTATATTCTTTTTCTCAACAAGCATCTTTCCCTCGTCAAAGGATTGGAATTGAACAGGCTGTACATTTATAGGCCCGTTATTATGATGTGGCTCACTGCCCCTCATATTTTCATTTCCAAAACCATAACCCATTTGCTGTGGTTGTGCTGAAAACTGCTGTCCGAACCCTGAAGGCTGTGCAGGCGATTTTGAAACCTGCTGCATGGGCGGCTGTGTAGATTGATGTGCAGGCTTAACAGGTTCCGGCTGTTTTGAATTCTTCATATCCATATTAAGCAGGTTATCTACAAGGTTCTTGGCGAAATTTATTGGTATAAGCTGCATTATCTCACTATCAATCAGATCGCCTATTATCATTTTGAATGATATCTTTACTACAACCTGATCTTTTTCAAACTCGGTAAACGGCTGCTCTGTACCTGTTTTTATATCAAAAGCCTTAGGAGGCGAAATATCAATTCTTTTATCAAACAGTGAAGACATGGAGGTAGATGATGATCCTATCATTTGGTTCATAGCCTCACCAATAGCACTTAAATGCAATTCGGAAAGTTCACCCTGACGGTTGCTTCCGTCTCCTCCCATCATTAAATCGGATATTATTTTTACATCATCTTCCTTTAATATCAATAAATTTATACCGGTTAGCCCTTCTGTATATTCAACCCTTACTGCTACAACAGGCAAATCATATTGTTTTGTTAATTCACCCCAAGTTGATACAGTTACCTTAGGGGTAGTAATAGTTACCTTATGACCCAGTAAAGTAAATAGTGTGGTTGCAGAAGTTCCCATGCTTATATTACCTACTTCTCCAAGTGCATCAACTTCCTGCGGACTAAGACCTTCAACGGTACCCGAATTGTTATCTGAAGAAGGTTCTGATATAGGTGTACCATTCAGCAAAGCATCAATTTCTGCTTGTGAAAGCATATCTCCCATTCTACTCATCCTCCCTTTTCAGTACATCTGTAATTTTTATGGAAACCTTATTTCTCTTAACTCCAGGACTGGCATAAAACTTTAGTATATCCCCTACATGAACCTCAAGATTACCACTTATACTTGTATCTAACGGTAATACATCACCCTGCTGCAATTCTAAAAACTCTGCTACCGTAATTACCGTTTTCCCCAACAAAGCTCTTACAGGCACTGCTGTCTGCTCAATTTTGTATTCAATATTCTCCTTCACATCTGAAGCAAACTCCTTCTCTGTTGATGAAAACCAGAACCTGGTACTAAGCTTTGATACTATAGGCTCAAGAACCATATGTGGAATACAGATATTTATCATTCCTTCCACCTCTCCAACCCTTGCACTTAATGTGATAAGTGCGACTATCTCGTTAGGAGACATAATTTGTGCAAACTGTGCATTGGTTTCAATTTTTTCCAGCCTCGGTCTAATTGCAATGACATTCTCCCATGGCTCTCTCATGAGGTTTAACATCTGGATTATTATTCTTTCAATAATAGCAATCTCTATCTCGGTAAACCCCCTGGCCCTTTCCATTGAAGAACCTTTTCCACCCAAGATTCTATCAATCAATGCGAAAGATATATTAGGAGCAATTTCAAAAATAACTGTTCCTGTTAAAGGCGTAAAATCAACAACCGATAGAATAACCGGATTGGATATTGAGTTGTTAAACTCATAATACGAAAGCGGTTCTACCGATATAACGTCAACATGCACAAGAGTCCTGAGGTAACCTGAAAGAAAATTAGTAACCAAACGGGAGTAATTCTCGTGTATCATATGTAGTGTTTTTAGATGATCCTTTGCAAACTTGCTAGGCCGTCTGAAATCATGGCTTTTAATCTTCTTTTCGGCGGTAGTGGTCTGCATCTGCTGAACATCTATTTCACCCGTATTCAATGCCCGTAATAGTTCGTCTATCTCATTTTGCGAAAGAATATCTCCCATTTCGTCACCTCCTTACTGGTAGAACCAGTCTTCTAGTACTACTGCGTATACCAAATCCGTCTTTATTATCTCAGATTCTAAAAGCAGTTCATTTATCTGCTGCTTTAACTCTTTTTTGGCCTTTTCCTTTGTCTCGGGTTTAGCCACCTCTTCTAAAGTCATATTCAGAAAGTAATTTCCTACCAGCTCTCTCATTTCACTTTCATATGCTTTGAGTTTAACAGCAACATCTTTTATACCTTCAACCTTTATAAAATACTTAAGTTTAATACTTACTCTTATAGCAGAAAGTGATTTTTCTTCCTGTGATTCCTGACTTGACTTCAAATTAAAAATTTTGTCGCCTTCAAACAAGGCCATCTCCGCAAGATCACTATCTTTTGGTGCTGAAACCGTAACTGTTTGAACAACTTTAGTTCCTTTACCGGAGCCATTGCCCCCAAAAACAAATACATAAACTGCCAACACCGCCAAACTTAGAGATAGAAACGCAATAACAATAAGCAGAATAAAATAGCTTCCTTTTCCACCCAACACTAATGCCCCCTTTTAATCCCAAAAGAATCTATCCTGTATTCTCACAAGGATTACTGACATAATTCTAAAACACAGTATAATTTGTCCCTACACCTAAATAAAAAGTAAATCTAAAAAATAACATTTTGTTACCTCCAATTTACTTCTTTACAGCTAAATTACTTTATTTCTTTGGATTGCTTTTTTTCAAGACAGCTAAACTTAAAGATTATAAATCCTTCGGATTGCTAAAATAAAAATGTAATCAAGAATAGATCAGTTCATCTCTGCTGACAAACAATATTTTTCCCTTATATTGTACCACCTTATCAACTATTTGTTCAATAGTTTCCGCTACAACAAGTTTTTTTCCGTTTATAGTAGTCACTACTGTATCTGGAGTTGATTCCACCGACTCAATTAACTCACAGTTAAGCACAAAAGTTGAACCATTCAGTCGCGTTAATCTAATCATAATATTTTTACCTCAAAAACTCAAGTGTTTTTTATGTTACTTTTTTATGTTAAGAAATTATTTTATCGGCTTATTTAATGATTTACCCTGAAATTAGCCGAGTCTAGCAGATATTTATATATCAATTGTTATTAACTATAGACTGCTTGTAATTTTTACAAGCAGTCTATTTTACTTTGAATTTTATATTATTTACTTATTTATTACCTTTTTAGGTTAACCAATTCCTGCAACATTTCATCTGAAGTGGTAATAATTCTGCTGTTTGCCTGGAAGCCTCTCTGTGTTATAATCATATCTGTAAATTCTCTCGAAAGGTCTACGTTTGACATTTCCAACGTTCCCGGGTTTAAACTTCCAACCCCTTCACCTCCAGGTTTGACAGCTTTTTTGAAATCACCGGAGTTGGTGGTCTGGGTGTACATATTGTCTCCAACCTTCTGGAGGCCTGCCGGGTTTTCAAAGCTCGCCAACCCTATCATTCCCAATGGCTGCTGCTGACCGTTACTGTATACTCCTGTGATTATTCCGTCTCCTCCGATATTGAATGTAACAAGGTTTCCTGGCGGATAACCATTAACATCAGTTGGCTTAACCGAACTATCTGCATCATACATTGTAAGTTTTCGAAAGTCAATTGCTATATCTATCGGTTCGGTTCCTATGCCTGAAGCCGGTATAAGCTGTATTGCAGGATTTATAGAATAACCTGATGCTGTTGTAACAATCTGTCCTTTTGTATCAAACTGTATAAAGCCATTTGCAGTAGACGATCCAAATGAAGCAGAAGAATCCGAACCAGTCGATGCCGACCAGAACCATACTGTTCCTCCTGTGGTACCGCTTCCTGTTACGCCGCTTGCTGAATCCTTCCAGAAATTGATGCTTACTTTATAATTATTGCCTAATGTATCATAAACAGTCATAGGTACTGAAAATTGCGGCGATGATGTCGAGATTGAACTTCCAAGAGGTACTTTTGATGCATCAAGGTTACCCGCAAAAGTAGCCTGTGAAGTAGCCTTAGCTGCTATCATCATTTTATTTCTATTATACACATCAGAATATAGATTTATTGGTTCTACAGGCTTCTCTGTATCAAACTTGTATGTACCGTCAGCCTGAGCTGCTCCTCCATAATCCTGCCACCCATACACATTCAAGCCTCCAGATGATACAAGATTGCCTAATTTATCCAGTCCAAAATTACCGGCTCTTGTAAATTTATACACATCTCCTGATCCACCTTTGAGTATAAAAAAGCCTTCTCCTTCTATGGATAAATCTGTTGGGTTATCAGTTCTCTGCAAGCTTCCTCTTGTTGTTATTGTATCAACAGATCCTACCCCCAGACCCAGACCAAGCTGCATAGGATTTGTTCCTCCCCTGCCCGTGGCTGAATCGGGCGCTGATGCACCTTTCATAGTTTGACTGAATACTTCCTGGAATGTTACTCTTCCAGATTTAAAGCCAACTGTATTGACATTGGCAACGTTATTACCAATAACGTCCATTCTTGTTTGGTGAGCCCTTAACCCCGACACTCCGGAGAACATAGATCTCATCATATTAAAATTCCTCCTTCAGTGGACTATTCCTTCAGTCGATCCGGAATAGGCAGCCTCCCTAAAGGGTCCAGCCGCAATATAATAATCTTCATAATAATATCGGTAATTTTTTCTAAAATGTTAACGCATTTTATGCAAACACAGCACCATCAATATTTGTAAATACATTGTCCTTAAGCTCATTGTTGTTTACGGCAGTAATAACAGTCTTACTCTTTACATTTACTACAAATGCCATATTGTCCACTATGACTAATGAGTCCTTAACACCTTTCATTTCAGCCTTATTTACTGCTTCATTCATCTTTGCCTTTTGGACTTCAGTGAGTTTGATATTCCGGGACTGTAACCTCTGCTCCGCATGCTTTGAAAATTTAAGCCCTTCATTTTCAGTAATCTTGTCTTTTAATATTGCACCAAAGTCATTTACAGCACCTGTTTTTTCCTTTACAGGGTTATTTCTCTGCTGGTTCTGTCCGCCGTTTATTCTTCCAATATTATTGAAGTAATTGTTATTTACAACCATTCTTACTCACCAGCCTTTTGTTGCTCTACAGGTTTTATATTGCTTATGCTTTCAACAGGAACATCAAGCTTATCAAGTATTGCTGTAGTTGTTCCGTCAGGTGCGATTTTGTATTCCCTGAGAACTGCATATACAGGCACCTCTTTTAATGTTGACGGATTTATCACATTAACTTCTACCGTTTCTCCAACATGAGTTTCCAGATAATTTTTCTTGTAGGTAGGATCTGTAGTCAATACGCCTGTAATACCGGATATTTGAACACTAACCCCATCCATAACTGCATAGTCTTCATAATAGCCTTTTTGAATTTCCTTGACTGTACCACTGACCGGAACAATGTCCCCGGTAGTAGTGCTATAAACCGCACCCTTACACTCAAAGCCTATCAAATTTGTGTAGGTTGAAATGTTGCTGCTTCTTCCAGATTGCCCCTCTGTTACTTCAGTTACCTGATCTACAGGAATCTCTTGATCCTTGACAATTACATAGGTTTTATCCTTTGCTATTCTTACTGCAGTTACTTCTCCATCAATAGTTTTCAACTGGTTATTTGATGCATCTTCTATTGTTGCAGTCACATATTTTCCAACTAGATTCATAGCCTTAACTGAAGAAAATCCCAAATTCATGTTTTGCATTTGTTCCAATGAGCTGAATTGTGCCATTTGACCTATAAATTCCTTGTCTTCTGTAGGCTTCATAGGATCCTGATATCTTAACTGTGTCACAAGAAGACTTAAGAAATCGTCTTTACCAAGTTCTCCGGTTTTTCTATTGCTGGTTGACTTGGCAGATTCATCAATTATTTGCTGAATTGTTTTTTGTGTATTTATTGAACTAACAGCCATATGACTTCCTCCTTCAAGCAGTAAGGTTAATTCTATTTTCTCCCATTATGTAAGGATTAACTTTTTCGATATTTGCAGCAGCTTCCATAGTTGCTTTAGAAATGTGAGCCATTGCTCCAACCTTACTATTATTTGCCTTGCCTTCTTTACCCTGCTCCCTATGCCCGTTAAATTCTCTTGATGGGTTACCTCCTACAGATACAGAAAAGCCTTGTACTGAGAATCCCTGTTTTTCCAAAGTATCCTTTAATAATTGCATATTGGATTCTAAGACTTCTTTAACCTGCTGACTCTCTGCTATAAATTTTGCTGTGATTATTCCGTTCTCTGTGACTATCTTCATTGAAAGTTTGCCAAGGCTCTCAGGTCTCATGGATAAAACCATTTCTGACTTATCCCCATTAAAAACTATCTTTGCCTTGTCAATTATCTGAGTTAGTATTTCCCTTTTACTAACAGGCTGTTCCTTAAGATTCTTAAATACTTCCGCCTCTCCAGCTGTTTTATTTAATGTCCCTTGCTCCTTGATGCCTGCGGCATTTAAATCACTGTTTATACTTTTTATTTCAGCCTTGGACTCAAGGCCTAAGTCTTCTTTTGAAGATTTAAGGTAAACATGCTCCTGGGTCTTTGATCCTGTATTCTCATCGGATGCCTTCAAACTTTCCTCTGTACTGTTTGGTCTATGCTCATCAGATTTCTGACTTTCAGATTTATTATCTGAAGACTGCATGCTTTTTTCAGCGTCTCCCTTAGTTACTTTTGAAGTTTCCTCTTGAGCTGATGTAACTGCGTTATCTTTTATACTGTCTTCTACAGCTGCTTTTCTGCCATACTTTTCAAGCATACCCTCAACAATTTTTGTCAGCTCTTTTTTCATTTCTTCAGGGTTTTCCTGCACTTTTTGTGTCAACTCCTGAATTTTTTCCTTAAGCTTTTCTACCAGTCCTTCTAAAGAATCCTTTTGTAGTTCTCCTTTTTGGGAGGATACTTGGGCTGATATTTCCTTATTACCTTTAGCTTCCTGGATATTTACCTCATCCTCATCAATACCTTTAGTTTCTGATAAAACAGCATAACCGGCATCCCCTTTTTTGGCATCCATAAGCTCAATTACACCTGTAATAAGCTCTTTTAGGGTATTTGTCTGGTCTTCACTTAAACCAAGCTTTTGAGATATACTTTCTACAATAGCAGAAACTTTGTCTTCATTTTGAAAATTCTGAGTCTCTATGCCGAGGCTTGCCATTATGTCCCTGAAAGCTTCCGGCTGTATGCCCAGAATCTGTGCTATTGCCAATTCTTCTTGGGAAATGCCTTTACCAGCTGGCTTTTTTACTTTTTTGTCTTCTTCATTCCTATTAGCTTTTCTGTCATTATCACCATTAGCCTTTGTAGATTCCCTTGTATCCTTCGTTTCTGAATTTCGGTTGATTCTATTAGCTTCCCTGTATGAGTTTACCCTTACTTTATCTTTCCTCATCGGTTCTTTTAATTCAGCCCGATTTGAGTTTCTTCTGTTTTCAGCCGCTTTCAATTGGGTATTGAAGGATTCCTCCTTTTCATAGGGAGCTTTAGAAACAGTAGTTGTCGCTTTTTCAGTGCCAATTCCGGACCTTGCTGCTGTAGAGAATGCCTGGGTCCTGCTTAAAAATCCCATCATCAGATCTTGTGTTATCATTATTTCACCTCCTTTCAAGGCCTTATTGTATTAATGCTGCTATGCTCTAATCTACGTTGCAGGTTTAGCCATATAGAATTTTGATAGCTTTTCAGAAACCACAGCAGAAAAATCGGTTTTCATAGAAGCCAGAATTTCTGCGGAAGATTCTTTTTTCATATATCTAAGTATGTCCACCACAAGATCAATCTTGCTTGTGCCCAACTTCTCAAAAATAGCTGCAGCAGCCGATGAATCCATGGTTTCATACAAAGTTGCAAATTTCTTTATCTCTGTATCCACTTTCTTCTCTGTAATAATTTCAGCATATATTTTTTGTGAAACCTCAGGGTTGAGCTGTTCGTAATACTCCTTAAACGCTGCTTTATCTCCCTTTGCTACAATTTCATCTATTTTCTTTTTATATTCTTCCTGCTTGATTTTTTCAGCTTCCATTTGTTCCTTATATTCTTCATATTCCTTTTTAGCTGTCTCACTATCCTTTTTGTACTTTTCTACCTCTGTCTTTAATTTATCAATCTGACCAATAGAATTTTGCAGATCGGCGATTTTTTTATTTGCATTTTCCAACTGCTTTATCTGCTCTTCTTTAGTCTTTTTTAACTCCAGATATTTTTTCTTTAAGTCTTCAGGTGTCAGTTTATCAGGGTCATCCACTTCCTTGGCTTTCGATAGAGCCAGTTTTAAAATAGGTATCCCCTGAATCTCTTTTCTGTATTTATCTGCACTACCGCCAATATTATTCTTTATAACAACAAATAAAGCCCCTCCAATAACCGCTATCATTATTACCAGTGCTGTTAAAAGAGCAAGCAACCCAAATAAAAATCCTTTTTTGTTGCTCTCCTCCACGCTTCCTTGCGGTTTAGGGCTTTGTAATTGCTGATTTACTTCTTCATCTTCCTGTATCTTTTCGTTCTTAGCCATATTCTTAGCCATATTCATCCCCTATTTAACTTCAGTATCTGTATATTTATAGCTAACAATTTCATCCATTCGCTTCTGCTCATCCTTGGACATCTCAATTAAATATTCATTAAACTTTTTTTCCCTAAGTTTTTCTAAGATTTTCCTCTCTTTTACTATTTTTATAAGTTCATCTCTATATTTATCGACATTATCACTTGCTTCCTTAATATTTTTATTTTGATCATCAATATTTTTAGCAAGTCTGGAAATATACATGGTATAGCTCCTAAGTTCATCAATTCTCACCATTTTTGAAGCCTTTTCGTTAAACTCATTTATGTATCTTTCCCTGTATTTTAAAAGCGATCGCCCTATTTCCTTCTCCTCCTCCAACTTTTGAACAGCTTTACCCAGTTCATTTTTCGCACTGTCTTCAAGCTGTAATTTTATGTTCAAAAGCGGCTGGAGCCTAAATTTAAATTTAGCCATAAATTATCATCCTTGTTTTAATGGTAAGGAAATTTGCTGCTTAGTCCAAAAGGCTGAACATCATATTTGTAGTCTCCTCAAAAGTCAGCTTGTCATGGGTACCCTGCTCAATAAAACCGATAATTTTATCATATACATCAATCGCATAATCAATTTTCTCATTGCTGCCTCTAACATAAGCACCTATATTTATAAGATCCTCAGCATCCCTGTAAACAGCCATGACTTTCTTAATTTCAGCAGCTGTTTTTTTATGCTCATCAGTCACAATGTCAGTCATAACCCTGCTTATGCTGGCTAAAACATCGATTGCGGGATACTGATTCTTATTGGCGAGTGCTCTGGACAGCACTATATGTCCGTCTAAAATTCCCCTGGCAGTATCAGTTACAGGCTCCATGAGATCATCACCATCTACAAGAACAGTATAAAGGCCTGTTATGGAACCTTTATCAGAACATCCTGATCTTTCCAGGAGCTTTGGCATGGCAGCAAATACAGATGGGGTATAACCTCTGGAAACAGGCGGTTCTCCAACTGCAAGTCCAATCTCTCGCTGTGCCATTGCAAAACGAGTCAATGAATCCATAAGCAAAAGAACATCTTTTCCCTGATCCCTAAAAAACTCTGCTATGGCAGTTGCAATAAGTGCCCCTTTCAACCTCACAAGAGCTGGTTGATCTGATGTAGCAATTACGAGAATAGACCGCTTTAGCCCTTCCTCTCCCAAATCCTTTTCTATAAACTCTTTTACTTCTCTCCCTCTTTCTCCGATAAGTGCTATAACATTTATGTCTGCCTTGGTATTTCTTGCAATCATACCTATGAGTGTGCTTTTGCCCACACCACTTCCGGCAAATATGCCCACCCTTTGGCCTTTACCTACCGTTAAAAGTCCATCTATTGTTTTAACCCCTAAAGGCAGGGGCTCTGTTATTCTCTTTCTTTGCAGCGGATGTGGAGTAGCATTGTCAACAGGATAATAGCATTGCCCCTCTAGGTCACCTTTGCTGTCAATAGGGTTACCCATGCCGTCCAATATCCTTCCTTTGAGCATGTCTCCAACACCAATACGAAGATGTTCACCCGTAGCTACCACTTTATTTCCAGGGCCTATGCCATTCATTTCACCAAGGGGCATGAGAAGAACCTTGTTATCTTTAAACCCAACAACTTCAGCTTCGATTGCCTTTTTACCCTTTGCAGGGCATATGTGACATATCTCCCCCATATTGACCTCCGGCCCGGTGGATTCAATAGTCAATCCAACTACCTTTGATACCTTGCCTGAATATTCTATAAAATCAGATTCATCAAGTATGTCCAAGTATTTTCCAAGATCAATTACAGGCATTTTTTACACCCCTATTTTTGTCATGATCAAAAAATAACTTCCTATATGAAAAGTGAATAGCCTTTTACATTTGTCTACCGCAAATCCCGTAAAAGCGTTCGTTATTTGCTCTGACAAATGTAAGATTATTAACACTTTTCATATATATAATTTAGCTCATACCTTATTAAATATTACATCTCTAAATGCACTTTCAATTTTTTTAAACTTTGTCTGCATCCCTGCATCGATAGTGCCGTATGCAGTTTCAACAGTACATCCTCCAGCCCTTAAGGATGTGTCCTTTTTTATGTCTAGCTCTCCTATACCTTCAACCATTCCCATAATAATGTCTTTATTGGCACATATATAGTCAAAATCCTCGCTGCACACTTTCAATACAACATTTTCCTTGCTGGAGCATTTCTCCAACGCTTGCTTTACTAAGCCTAAAACAACCTCTTTATTTGTACTGACTTCCATTCCCAAAACCTTCCTGGCTATATCCAGAACAATATTTACAGCATCCGATTCAATACTTTCCAAAACATCCTTATATTCAACCCTTGCATGCTCCTTGATAAATTCAGCCTCTTCAAGCAAGTCCTCGTACTGCTTCTTCACCTCGTTATAGCCTTCCTCGAATCCCTTTTGCCTGGCCTCTTCCAATACGGCATTTGCATTCTCCAAAACCTCATTCTGAATTTCATTAACTATTCTTTCAGCCTCAAAATTTGCTTCTTTAATTATCATTTCAGCTTCTTCTCTGGCGGCCTCCAAAATTTGTTCCCTTTTTTCAGTAACTTCCTGTGGTTCTATATAAAATTCCTTATCATCATCTTCTTTTATATCATCATCCACAAGATTGATAGTTTTGAAGTTCAATGACTGATTAACTTGAAAAGGCAAACCCAAATTTATCTGATAGTTTTTGTATATCTTGTTATACAATTATTTCATCTCCTCCGCCTCTGGAAATAACAATTTCACCTGCATCTTCAAGCTTTCTTATTACATTAACAATCTTTTGCTGTGCTTCTTCAACATCTTTAAGCCTCACAGGTCCCATAAAATCTATGTCCTCTCTTATCATTTCGGCCAGACGCTTTGACATATTTCCAAATATGAGCTTTTGAACCTCTTCTGTAGAGCCCTTTAATGCAATTGCAAGCTGATTGTTGTCCACTTCTCTCAAGAACCTCTGTATTGACCTGTTATCAAGACTCAATACATCTTCAAATACGAACATTCTCTTCTTAATTTCTTCTGCCAACTCAGTATCCTCAATTTCCAAGGTTTCCATAATGTATTTTTCTGTTCCTCTATCAACATTATTAAGAATATCAACAATAGACTGAACCCCTCCAGCTGCAGTAAAATCTTCCGTTACCAATGAAGAAAGCTTCTTCTCAAGCACTCTTTCAACCTCTTTTATAACTTCTGGCGAAGTCCTGTCCATGGTTGCAATTCTCCTTGCAACATCTGCCTGCTTATCCTGAGGTAATGCAGACAAGACTATTGATGACTGTTGCGGCTTTAAATAAGAAAGTATTAGTGCTATTGTCTGAGGATGCTCGTTCTGTATAAAGTTTAGAAGCTGAGACGGATCAGCTTTTCTAACAAAATCAAATGGTCTTACCTGCAGCGATACGGTAAGCTTGTTTATTACCTCCAATGCTTTTTGAGTACCTAGTGCCTTTTCAAGAATATCCTTGGCATAACCAATACCGCCCTCTGCTATATAATCTTGTGCAAGGCATATTTGGTAAAATTCCTCTAACACTCGTTCCTTGTCTTCAGGTGATACGGTCCTGACATTTGCAATTTCAAGTGTTAGCTGCTCAATCTCTTCTTCTTTCAAGTGCTTGAAAATTTCAGCTGACTTCTCAGGCCCAAGAGATATTAAAAGCATTGCTGCCTTGGTCTTTCCACTATATTCACCCTTAATGCTACCACTGTTACGACTCACCTTCAAATCCCCCCAGCAAGTTTTATAATGTCCATATATCGATCTTATCTTTATCTATATGCTTATTCCCAATCATCTGAAAGCCAGGTTCTTAAAAGCTGTGCAACAGAATCAGGCCTTTGCTTGACAAAATTCTCAATCTGCTTCTTAACTTCAGACTTTTCCTCCATATCAATTTCCTGAATAGGCTCTTCAATCTCGTCACCAACTGTTACATCAAAACCACCGGCTGCAGCTAAAGCAGGCTCTGCAACTGGAACCAGCTCCTGCTTTTCTTCATTTTTCTTCTTCCGCGGTATAAGTGCTATTATAAGCCCTAAAGATAGAAGTAGAAGTAATGCAAAGAATCCATAAGCATTAACAAGCTCTTTTATGGTATCAGACAACGATTTGGTTTCTATAGCCTCAGGTGCCATTTTATATTTGTTAACCGATATATTGGCCATGGGTATTCCGGTAGCCCTACTCACATCACTTTTAATAGAATCAATGAAAGCAGTTGTAATGTTTTTATCATCCTTAACCCGTCTTCCATAGTATAGTGCAACAGTCATGGTGGATTTCTCCAGGTCCATTGCCCCTAATGCTTTTTCCTCATCGGTCACCGTTCTCTTATACTCATTATTAATCTTCTCGGATGACTTGTCATATGAAGAATTGCCATCTGAGTTTATAGGGTATGTAGTGGTGTCCCCAGGGTTTGAATCGGTTCCGGGAATTCCTGATGTATCACCGTTAACAAGCTTTTCCTTTGACCTTTCTGAACTTATTATAGCCGGACCGTCCATACCCGTTCCGTTAGATATATCACTTGTCTGTTTTTTCACCTTATCAAAATCAAGTACTGGGTTTACTACAGCCCTTATGCTTTCAAAGCTGTCAAGGGGCACCTTGTTGTACAAGTTATAAACACTGTTCTCAAGTGCTCTTTTCATTTTTTGCTTCATGTCATATTGATTGTTCGCTTCATTTACTTTGCTGTCAATTGATTGATTATTCAATATATTAAGGTTGTTATCAAGAACAGTGACATCCTTTGGTTCAAGCCCAACAACACTAGATGCAACCATCATAACAATACCCTGGACCTGCTTATCAGTGAGCTCACTCTTTGGTTTGATGATTACGTTTGCAGAAGGCTTTTCATTATCCTTCTCATCAATTACAAAGGGAGTCTCATCAGGTTTGGATATTGTGACGCTTGCATCCTCAATATTATCAGCCAGCATTTTTAGTTTTGTGCTCAGAGTTGACTCATCATAATGCTGCCAAAGCTTTTGTTTGTCACTTTCAGTTGTGTTAATTTTAATTGAACTGAAAGCGTCCTCAAAGGTCATGCCACTTTTAGGATAGCCGCCCTGTATCAACGCTACCTGTGCTTTGTTATTGTCTTTAGAATCAATAAGAATAGTACCGGAATTCTGATCCAGCTTAAACTTGATATTTTGATCCTGGAGAATTTTGGTCATCTCACTGACATCTTTTTGATTGGAACTTTTAATAAGCGGCACATAGCTTGATCTGGTCGCCAAAACTATGCTGGTCGTTAAAACTACCAGCAGAATAGCAGATATAATATAAATACGTTTTCTCTGAGACTTATCAAGAGTCTTCCATAAATCAGCAGCTTTTTGCTGTAGCTTCGAAACAAATTCAGGCATGATTACACCACCTTTTACAGAGCTTTTCTCTTCCGTGAAAATTTTCCAATCCTAGAACACTTTAAATTCCAATACTTTTCCCCTTTTATCTCCGTTCAGGCATTGCTATATGAAAAGTGTTAATAATCTTACATTTGTCAGAGCAAATAACGAACACTTTTACGGGATTTGCGATAGACAAATGTAAAAGATTATTAACTTTTTATATATATGAAAAGTTCTATCAACAATCAAGGCGATTTTAAAAAATTTCCTTAGGCAATTTTAATGGTGAAAGGTACTAAATTCAATATTTTTTAAATCGCCAGTTGACCAGTTATTTTTTAGGAATCACCTAATTTATTAAATCTGCATTCTCATTATTTCGCTGTATGCATCAAGAATTTTGGTTCTGATTTGCATTGTTAGCTGTAGTGCTATATCTGCCTTTTCTCCAGCAATTAAGACCTCATGAATATTATCAGTTCTGCCTGCAGCTAAATCTTCCGTAAGTTCTTTAGATTGAATCTGCAAGTCATTTACAGAGTTCATGGCATTATTAAAAATTTCTGCAAAATTTAATCCCTTACTTTCAGTATTAGGGACATTTTTATCAAAAACAACGGGAGATATTGCATTAAAACCGCTTACAGAATTAATAGCCATAGCATCCTCCAGAAATTTAATAAGATTAAAGCTAAATATGTATAATCCCACACATTAGGTACTTGTTTTATCTACCTATGTCAAGGGCTTTCATAGCTATACTTTTTGTTGTATTAATTGCCGTAACATTAGCTTCGTAAGATCTCGTAGCAGAAATCATGTTTATCATTTCAGTCAGGACGTCAACGTTGGGCATACTAACATACCCATCCTTATCGGCATCCGGATGCCCTGGATTATAAATCTTTTTCAAAGGAGACGGGTCCTCAATAATATTGCTTACTCTGACACCATTTCCAGCTATTTTGTCTTTACTGCCGGCGTTTAAATATTCTGAAAACGGAGCACTAGTAGACTTTTCTTCAAAAACTACAAGTTTTCTCCTATAAGGCTGTCCATTCTCATTTCTGGTTGTCTCAGCATTAGCAATATTCTGGGATATTATGTCCATTCTTAAACGCTGGGCAGTAAGCCCCGTAGAACTTATATCAAGAGAACTGAAGTATCCCATTTATTATCTTCTCCCTTCACTTATTACTGACTTAAGTTTTCTGAATTCTCCAGAGAGTTTTTGAGTCAAAGTATTATAAATAATATTGTTCTTTGCCATCAAAGCCATCTCTGCCTCGATATCCACGTTATTGCCGTCAAGTCTCATTTCCAAAGCAGTATTATCCTCTGTAACGGTAATATTGGCATTATTTAGATCTGATCCTCCAATTTGAATATGCCTTTTGTCGGTACGGAAGCCTCTAAAGCTGCTGCTGTCCATAGCATCACTGAGAGCCTTTTCGAATGCTACTGCCTTTCTCTTATAATTTGGCGTATCTATATTGGCTATATTTTGAGTAATTGCTTCGTTCCTCAACACTGAACCGTCCATAGCCTTTTCCAATATCCTGGTATTATTAAATAACCATCCAACCATTTGTTATCCCCCTCCCGGTGGAATTTACAGAATGACAGAACATACACATACGTATACAAATATTTTTAATTTACCTATTACACCCTAAAATAAAATAGAAAAAATTGAATTACTGATAATTTAATTCGACAAAACTTTTGATTTCTCTTAACAAAAAGTCTATTTTTTGATGTGTTAATGCACTTAGAAGACAATATATTGGCCATGCAAATACATAATATCATATTTTTCTCTGAAATTCAACAAAAAATACACATGGAAAAATATATGCTGTTATATAAGTAATGACTAAAACATAACTAATTATGGATATAATAGAAATAATAACTGCCTGGTACCATTTATTTATAACAGACAGCTTATATTCTATTTTTATGATATGAGGTGTTAACCCTAAGTCCACTTGTCAATTGTCAGGTCTTAGGAAAACAGCTCTTCGATTTCACTTTTTATTTCTCTCACTTTCCCTAAAGCCCTCTGGGATATTTCAAAATTCTTCTTTCTTTTATCTCTGATTCTTATATCCAGCCCATCCATTAATCCGAAGTTCACATTCATCGGCTGAAAATCCTTCACTGCTGGATTGGAAATATAGCTGCTTAACGCTCCTAAAGCGGTGACTTTTGGAAAAAGCACTACATCCTTGCCAATATATCTTAATGCAGCATTAATACCTGCTACCATTCCTGATGAAGCTGATTCAACATAACCTTCTACCCCTGTCATTTGGCCTGCAAAGAACAGGTTTGGCTTTTCCATAAGTCTGTAAGCTCCATCCAGCTTTCCTGGCGAGTTAATAAAAGTATTGCGATGCATAACACCATATCTCACAAACTCAGCATTTTCCAGACCCGGTATGAGTCCAAAAACCCTTTTTTGCTCGGGCCATTTAAGTCTCGTCTGGAATCCTACAATGTTGTACAGCGTTCCTTCTGCATTATCCTGCCTTAATTGAACCACTGCATAAGGTTCTTTCCCCGTATTGGGATCAACAAGCCCAACAGGCTTCAACGGTCCAAATCTTAAAGTGTCTTTTCCTCTTTGAGCCATACTCTCTACCGGCATGCAACCTTCAAATATGGCATTCTTTTCAAAGTTCTTTATATCAGCAGTTTGCGCATTAATAAGCTCATTTAAAAAGTGCTCATACTGCTCCCTATCCATGGGACAATTAATATAGTCATCTGTACCTCTGCCATATCTGGCAGCCCTAAAGGCTTTGCTCATGTCAATTGAATTATATTCAACTATAGGTGCAGCCGCATCAAAAAAGTAAAGATATTCTTTTCCGATCAATTTCCCCAGATACCCTGAGAAATCATCTGATGTCAAGGGACCTGTTGCTATTATAGTGATTCCATCTTCCGGTAAACTTTTTATTTCTTCACTAATAATTTCAATATTTTCTGCTTTCTTTAAAAGTTCGGTAACCATTTCTGAAAATCCAGATCTATCAACCGCCAACGCTCCCCCTGCAGGTACAGAAGTGGCATCTGCACATTTTAATATGATAGAATCGAATATTCTCATTTCCTCCTTTAAAAGGCCTACTGCATTTTCAAGTTGTGCCGAACGCAGAGAATTGCTGCAAACAAGCTCTGCAAAAGTTTCCAAATGATGGGCTGGTGAAAGTTTATGGGGTTTCATTTCATACAACTTTACTTTTATTCCCATTTTGGCAATTTGCCATGCTGCTTCACTGCCAGCAAGCCCGGCACCAATAACGTTTATATAATCAATCATCTATGTCACATTTCCTTTTATTCTTTAGATATGGCTAAGGCATTTTTTAGTTATTCCTTAGGTTTTACATAATCACAGCCTTCTTTGCTGCACTTTATGGTCTCCTTTTTTCCCGATGCATGGGAAACCAAAAAACTATCGCATTTCGGGCATTTCTCATCAGTAGGCTTATCCCATGTCATAAACCCGCATTCTGTCCTATTCTCACAGCTAAAATATTTTCTTCCTTTTTTGGTCTTTCTTATTACAACCTTGCCTCCGCATTTAGGACAGTTAACACCTGCTTCTTCCACAATAGGCTTTGAGTTCCAACACTCAGGGAAACCGGGGCAAGCCAGAAATTTTCCAAATCTGCCCATCTTAACGACCATATTTTTACCGCATTTTTCGCATATAACATCAGAAACCTCAACAGGTATTTCAACCTGACCTATGCTTTCTTCTGCTTCAGTCAATACAACAGCAAAATCCTTGTAAAAATCCTTCATGATTTCTACCCATCTTTTACCTCCAACCTCCACTGCATCAAGCTTATTTTCCATTTGAGCAGTAAATTGTATATCCACTATATCCTTGAAATTATTTTTCATAATATCAGTAACAATCTTACCCAGCTCAGTTGGAAATAGAAACTTCTTATCCTTTTCTACATATCCTCTGGCAAGTATGGTTGTAATGGTAGGTGCATAAGTACTTGGCCTTCCAATACCCTTTTCCTCCAATGTTTTTACCAGTGAAGCCTCTGTGTACCTTGGCGGTGGTTGAGTAAAGTGCTGCTTTGGATCAAGCTTTTTGAGATCAAGCTCTTCTCCTTCTTCCAAAACTGGAATATTGGTTTCAGCACTTTCTCCATCGTCATCTCTGCCTTCAATATATACAGACATAAAACCGGAGAATTTTACTTTAGAACCAGCTGATTTAAAAATATAATTTCCAACATTAATATCCACACTTAGTGTATCGTATACTGCTGACGACATCTGACTTGCAACAAACCTTTCCCAAATCAGCTTATACAGTTTATATTGCTCATTTGACAATGAATCCTTGATTTCGTCGGGATTTAGGTTTATATAAGTCGGTCTTATGGATTCATGTGCATCCTGTGAAGCGGACTTATTTTTATAAACCCTTGCTTCCTGAGGCACAAAATTTTCACCATACTTCTCCTTAATATACTCTCTTGTTTCACCCTGAGCTTCTGTCGATACCCTGGTAGAATCAGTTCTTATATATGTTACAAGACCCATTGCACCATGCCCTTTAACCTCAACGCCCTCATAAAGCTGCTGGGCAACCATCATTGTCTTCTTGGTTGTAAAACCCAGTTTTCTTGCTGCTTCCTGCTGCATTGTACTGGTTATAAAAGGAGGAGCAGGTGTCCGCTTCTTTTCACTTTTCTTTACCTTTGTTACAACATATTTTTTTCCATCAATTGCCTTTATTATTTCATTGACCTTGGCTTCATCGCCTAATTCAATTTTTCCTTCGCTATTTCCATGAAACTTTGCATTAAACGGTGTCTTCCCTTTAACCTGACTGAGTTTTGCATCAATAGTCCAGTATTCTTCCGGAACAAAGTTCTCTATTTCTTCTTCCCTGTCACTTATAAGCCTTGTGGCAACAGACTGAACCCTGCCTGCACTTAAGCCTTTTTTGACCTTTTTCCATAGCAGAGGACTGATTTTATAACCGACTATTCTGTCTAAAACTCTTCTTGCCTGTTGTGCATCAACCAGATTTAAATCAATTTTTCTTGGTGCCTTTATCGCATTTTTAACAGCATTTTTTGTAATTTCATTAAATGTTATCCTGCACCTATCATCTTCATTTATATTTAATATGTTAGCTAAATGCCATGATATTGCCTCACCCTCACGGTCAGGGTCAGTCGCAAGGTATATTTTTTCAGCATTTTTAGCCTCTTTCTTTAACTTTGCTATCAGGTCACCTTTACCCCTAATAGTTATATATTTGGGTTCGAAATTGTTATCGATATCAACCCCCATTTGGCTCTTGGGCAAATCCCTTACATGACCCATGGAAGCTGTTATCTTATACCCTTTTCCCAAAAACTTTCCTATAGTTTTAGCTTTTGCAGGCGACTCAACAATTACCAAATTACCAGCCATCATAATCCTCCGTAATCTGCTTTTAATCTTTAATCCTAAAAATCTTACCGGGTATTTGCTCAACTACCCCTTTTAATTCAAGCATTACAAGCAAAGAACCTACAACTTTTATATTAAATCCACTCTTTTTGGTAAGCTCATCTATGTGTAATGGCTCAAGCTTTAGACACTCAACAAGTTTTCTTTCTTCACTGTTTAGCCCTTTGAACAAGGTTTCATCATACGCCTTATAACTATGTTTAGTATCAACACTATCAGTTATACCATAATTAATCAATTCCTCCAATATATCTTCGACGCTTGTTACAATTTTTGCTCCATCCTTAATCAATTTATTAGTGCCTTTACTATTCATGCTGCTAACATTTCCAGGTACTGCAAATACTTCTCTTCCTTGCTCTAACGCAAACTCGGCAGTGATTAAAGATCCGCTTCTTTCTCCTGCTTCTATAACCACCACACCAATCGACATTCCGCTTATAATTCTATTCCTGGCTGGAAAGTTGGAAGGAACCGGCGGTGTACCTGGGGGATACTCAGATATAACTGCACCTTTTTGGGTTACTTCTGAAATAAGTCCTCTGTTCTCTGGAGGATATGCTATATCAGTACCACAACCTAAAACTCCTATTGTTCTTCCTGTTTCTTTTGCTCCCTTATGTGCATTAGTGTCTATGCCCCTCGCCATGCCGCTAACCACTGTCAATCCAACTCCTGCTAATGCATATGATAGGGATTCAGCCATTTTTATTCCATAATATGTTGCTCTTCTTGCACCAACTACTGCAATACATTTTTCATTTTTTAGTATATTCCCTCTTACATATAAAATTATAGGAGGATCATATATATTTTTTAAATAATAGGGATAATTTTCATCCCTAATAGTAATTATATCTATTTTTTGATCTTTTGCTACTTTTAAATTCTTATAAGCATCTTCTCTGAACTTTCCATCCATTAGGGATTTTATAGCCTGGCGATTCAAAAAATTTGCTTTATTTAATTCTGCCTCCGAAGCATTCCATATATTCTTTGGATGCTCAAAAAACTCTAGAAGCTTACCGCTCCTAACAGGACCAAAACCTGGTATTGAATTTAACCAAACCCAATATATCAATTGTTCTTCCATACTTTTACCTCGTATTATGAAGTATGCAATCACTAGGCTATTATACCATACAAAACACAAATAACAATAACTTTGTATATATAAAAGATTATTAGCAAGTTACACATATATATCGTAAAAATATGGATAAAGATTAATGTTATTTCAAAAATTGAGAAAATTTTTATATTGTAGTTATTTAATCCAAAGAGGAAGTTATTTTACTCTTATAATATTGTGCTAATTCAGGAAATTCATCAAGTGCTCTTTTTCCTGCATCACTTAAACCATAAACACTTTTTTCTTGTTTATAGAACCAACCGTAATAGTTTTTATTTAAAATACTCCAAGTTTTACTGGAGTCTGTTCCGTATTGTGTAATTTTTTTAGCCGACATTGGACCGAACATATTTAGACAGCAAGCTATATGAAGTGAGTTTTCCCTATAAGCAGTAACAAGCTTTCTTCCTCTGCTGCCGCCAACGTTAAGCTCCATAGTCCTTCCTTTAAGCTCTTCTACAAGTTTCATTTTTTTATTTTTGCTTTTTTGTCTGCTGGCTTGAAAGTCGAAGGGCTTTGGAGAAATGGGTATCTCAATTAGATTTTTGCCACCTAGAGAAACAAGAATCAATCCTAACTCAAGCCTTTTTAAGAGATGACAAATATCCTTCCATTTCGCTGTTCCTATAAGCCTTTTTGGCTTTGGAACAGCAATATAAACAAAATCCCCTATCTTCTGTCTTTTCGCTGCTTGAGCAAGCAACTCAACGCTTAGATTCCTTTTCAGTTCAATTATAGTCAGTTGGTTTTCCTTTGTAGCACAAATATCGCAGAAGTTAACCTCACTCCTTACTTCATAACCTTCCTGAACCAAAAAATCATGTATGGGTTTATATAAATCCTCTTCTAAAAAATCTTTTCCCATGAAAAAAGGCCTCTACATTCTATGATTTTGTTACAACAGAAATTATAGAATAAATGGCCCAGATTTTCAACTAAATTAAAAGTGATAAATCTATTACATTTGTCTTAAGCAAATCTATTAAAATCAGTTAATCTTGCTATTTGTCTATCACAAAATAACGTTAAAACGTTCGTTATTTGCTCCGCCAAATGTAAGATTATTAACACTTTTAATATATATAAAATTACACAGGATTAAGAGGTTATGAATGTGGAATGGAAATTGTGAAGGTGGTTCCTTTCCCCTCATCAGATACTACCTCAATATCACCCATAAAATCATTTTTTATTGTTTGGTATGAGCTGTAAACACCTATCCCAGTGCCAGCCTTTCCCTTTGTGGTAACTAATTCCTTAAAAAGTTTTTCCATTATATCCTTTGGAATTCCGCCTGCAAAATCAGTAATTATAAACCGTATTTTACCATTTTGTTTGTCTATTGTAAAATCGATAGTGCCGCCATCTTCATATGCTTCTGCAGAATTTATTATTAGGTTGCTTATGACTTGAATTAAGCTTATAAGCTTACCTTTAATCACTGTATTATTATCTATTTTATATTTGGAATTCATCGTGCACCTACAAATTTTTAATTGATCATTGAGGATTACATTAAGCCGATTTAGCAAATCACCAATAGTAAAAGAGTTATATTGTGATATTGACCTTGAAACGGTTTGATCCTTAATTGCTACTGCAAGGTCTTTAAGATAACCAACATATTGGTATATATTATCCACCTGAACTTCCATATCCTTTGCAATATCACGGTGATCATCATCCGTTACCGATGAATCCCCAATAGAAACAGAATATTCATTAATAAGATCTTTCAAACTTTGTATTGAAGTACCAATGCACACAAGAGGAGTTTTCATATTATGGGTAATGCTGCCCAAAATTCTTCCCAAAAAATACAGTCTTTCATTATCAATAAGTGCTTCATGGATTTGTTTTAGCTTCATATTGAGAGATTCTTTCTCTTCTAGCAAGCCATGAACTTGTTTTTTTTGCAAACAAATCTTTCTGGCAGAAAGAATTTGAAGCAGCAAATCATTTTCCGGATTTGTTTTTATATGTATTCCATGTATATTATGCTTTATAATTGCATCCATTGAAGGAATATTATCATTAGGCTCGGATAAAAGTATTACCTCTATTTCAGGACATGCATCCCTAATAGGCTCAATTATTGACAAATTTAAAAGTCCCATACTTTGTAAATTTATAATCAAGATATCCATATCTTGTGATCGTAATATTTCCAACATATTCAATTTGTCATTAAATAAGTGCAAATCCATATCAAATGCTTTAAGTCTATCCCTTAACTCCACTGAAAATGCTGTATCCTCGCTATGGATTAGTACTTTTATCATGCTAGAATTATTCAATTCTGTCACTCCTCATATATACAAATTCCTTAGACCTACACATATATGAAAAGTGAATAATCTTTTACATTTGTCTATCGCAAATCCCGTAAAAGCGTTCGTTATTTGCTCTGACAAATGTAAGATTATTAACACTTTTCATATAGAACCACTTCTATAAAAACAATTTAATATAAAATGTTGTTCCAATTCCGGTTTCTGTATTAAAATACAGGTCTCCGCCAAACCTGCCTTTTATAGTTGAATACGAAAGCAAAAGTCCGATACCGGTTGCGTTTTTGCCCCTTGTAGTCACCATCTTTTTAAAGATAGCTGTTTTTATTCCTTCGGATATACCAAGTCCATAGTCCTTTATAGATATAAGTATACAGCCTTTTAATTGTTCTATTCTTATATCAATGGTATCAGCATTATTCTCTGCGTTTGCATATGCTGCATTTATCAATATATTATCAATAACCTGAAGCAGATTTATAATTTCACCAGATATCCTCAATTCAGGATTTGTATCTACTATTATATTAATTTTTTGCATATTCAAAATTTCGAATTTTCTAATATGGTTTTTTATACTCTCTATCAGATCATTAATGCTAAAGCCATCCATATTCCTAGTTGTAAACTTTGAATACTGGTCGTTAACCTGATCTAAAACACTGGTCATATAATGTAAATTGCCATCAATCCTATCTATCCACGAGCTCATTTCCTTAGCAATTTCATGATGATCTTCTACAGTAACAGATTTATCTCCAATTGATTTTATGTATTCATCAATAAGAGAATTCATAGCTACTGTTGAACCTGCGATTGCCATTATATAGGATTTTATGTTATTAGCTATGCTGATTAGGAGTTGGCCTAATGTGGACATTCTCTCCTGTTCCCTCAATTGTTCACTCATACGTTCCTTCTCTATAAGCATGAGGGCACCTTTTAGTGTGTTGCTTATTTGTCCCCTTAAAAGCTCAAAATTAATAACATCATCGTTGTCAACCTCAAAACACACAAAGCCATAATGCTCATTATTAAAAAACAGTGGTTTAACAAGATATGTAAACTGTCTGTCACAAGGTATAAATACATCAGGAACAAGCATTTTAGTCTTAAATGGAATATCCTCATGTTGAGTTCTTTCATTATTGTAATAAACATACATAAGCTCTGAATAACCAGGTATATCACTTTTAATAGTTATGGGCCCTTCCTGGTATCTTATTATAAAGCAGCTTTTAATGTATAATTTTTTCAATGCTGTAGTCAGCAAATCAAAAAGAGTCTCCAGATCGTAAGTTTGCAAGTTTTCATGGACTTTAAAATTTGATATTGCCCTTATATAGTAATCAGAAAATGTTGATGACCTGTTTATTACAGCTTCACATCCACAGGATTCCCTAATTACCATGGTAGTTGGAAGCTTTATAACATCAGAGACCTCTATACCATTAATTTCCTTGAGAAGCAGCTCAATTGCTTTTTCGGATACCATATCCAAAGGCTGCATTACGGTGGTCAACGAAGGGGTTATGATTGCTGAATTATGAGCATTGTCAAAACCGCAGACTACAAAATTTTCTTTGTAATTTAAGTTCATGCTCTTAAAATATTTTATAGCACCGACCGCCATTTCATCATTGGCACAGACAAGTGCATCAATCTTAATATCATTTTTTATTATATATTCTGCTGTCTCCCAACCTGTTTCAGATTGGAAGTTCCCATTAAATAATATTTTCTCATCAACCTCTATTCCATTTTCTTGCAATACATCCAAATAGGCATTATATCTCTCGTTAGATTCATCATTACTTAATGGACCTTTTAAAAAACCGATCCTTCTAAATTTATGATGATTTACCAGATGATCCACAAGGCTTCTCATTCCTTTTTTATTATCTACCAATATACTTGGAATACCCGGAATATTGTCATATATCGAGACCTTCGGTATACCCTCAAATGCTTTAATATAGTCCATGAAATAATCATGGGAAACCTTGTTTATCAATGTACCTGTAGCGATGATAAGGCCATCAAGCCTTGAGGCGTCAGCAAGCTTATATACAATATTATGCTCAACGCCGATATTATCAGTATTAAATAGAATTCTACCTTCAAAGGCTATCAGGTTGACATCCAACTTCTGGGCAGCCTTTCTAATTGATGTCCAGAAAAGGGTTTGAAAATCTCCATCAATTTCATTCACAAAGAATCCAATATTAAGTCTTCTTTTCATAAATAGACCCCTTCCTGTTAAATCATGCCTAGCTAGGCTATCTTCCCCAAAATTTTCTGTCAAGACTTCTGTATTGTATAGCTTCAGCCAAATGCTGAACTTTAATATCATGACTTATATCCATATCGGCAATTGTACGTGCAACCTTTAGTATTCTGTTATGTGCCCGTGCACTTAGGCCTAATCTCTCAAAGGCATTTTTTAATAGTTCTTTTCCCTCATAATCCAGCTTGCAAAACTTGTTTATGAGAGTTGGTGTAAGCTGCGAGTTTGAAAATATTTTTAGACTTTTATACCTTTCAAGCTGTATCTTTCTTGCCCTATTTACACGCTCCCTTATGATATAGGATTTTTCACCCTCTACCGGACTTTCAAGGTCTTGATATTGCACTCCTGCTACTTCTATGTGTAAATCAATTCTATCCAAAAGTGGACCAGATATCTTGCCGAGGTATTGTTGTATCTGCCTTGGTGAGCAACTGCATAGCTTGCTGTCATCCAAAAAGTTACCGCATCGGCATGGATTACCTGCACATATAAGCATTGTTTTAGATGGATATGAAATGCTCCCACTTAATCTGGATATATTTACATACCCATCCTCCAAAGGTTGCCTCATAACCTCCAAGGCCTCTTTGCTGAATTCCGGAACCTCATCCAGAAACAGAACCCCATAGTGGGCCAGGCTGATTTCGCCAGGCTTAGGAATCTTTCCGCCTCCAGCCAGGCTATATAACGTAATTGTATGGTGAGGAGATCTGAAAGGCCTCTTTGTCATTAGGGGAGTTTTAGGAGGGAGTGTTCCTGCTATACTGTGAATTTTAGTAACTTCCAGGGATTCTTCAAATGTCATAGACGGGAGAATTGTTGGAATTCTCTTAGCAATCATAGTTTTTCCCGAACCCGGGCTTCCTATAAGAATACAGTTATGGCCGCCTGAAGCAGCTACTTCCAAAGCCCTTTTTACATTCTCCTGACCTTTTACATCTGAAAAATCAAATTCATATTCTACGTTATCAGAAAAGAGACTGTCAATATCTATTGTGTACGGCTCGATTATTGCACTTTTATTCAGGTGGTTAATAACATCGATAATACTTCTTACAGGAAGTACATTAACTCCTTTTACTACTGCTGCCTCCTGAGCATTATCTATTGATATTATTATATTTTCTATTCCTTCGTCTTTAGCTTGGACCGCCATAGGCAAAACTCCCATGACAGGCTTGACTTGTCCATCTAGTGACAATTCTCCAATAAACATATATTTGTGTATTTCACTTGTATTTATCTGCCCGGTGGCCGACAAGATTCCTAACGCAATGCCCAAATCAAAATGGGACCCTTCTTTTCGAACACTTGCAGGAGACAGGTTTACAGTAATCCTCCTTACAGGGAAGTCCATTTCAGAGTTTTTAATTGCAGCCCTCACCCGTTCCCTGGATTCACGAACAGCCGCATCGCCGAGTCCAACTATATCGAATGCCGGAATGCCATTAGATATATCTGTTTCTATCTCAACAATATATCCGTCAATACCAACCAATCCACAACTTTTAATTCTGGAAATCATAATAAATCAGCCTCCTCATTAATTGGGCGGATGGCAAAACTTTCGTATATCTCATACATTTCAAAAAGTATTGCTTTTCTTACATATGCAACTTTAAAAGGCTCTACTTTTTATTTTTATATAGAGTAATACAAATTTATATATTAACTTATAAATTATCGGATTAAATTCAAGAAAAATTAATAGAAATTAAACTGTAAATACCAATTTAATATATCTATACCAAACAGGATAGTTGTAAAAGTGCCCAGTACTATAGCCGGACCAAAAGGTATCGCTTCCTTCATTTTCTTACCCTTAAATATCATAAAAACTATTGATATTAAAGAACCGATGATTGCAGATAGTATAAAAGAAACTATTACCATTCTCCAACCAAGGAAAATTCCAATCGGCACGAACAGCTTTACATCCCCCATACCCATTGCCTCAGTCTTATAAATAAAGAAACCAATAATTCCTATGATAAAAAGTACAATTGAAACCAATGCACCTCCGACTAAAGGATTCCACCAAGCTCTATCCATAAAAATCGGAAATTCACGAAAGAGATTATAGAAAAATACAATTAGTGCCCCGGCAAGGCCGGCTATAAGCATATCATCTGGAATAATATAATAGTCCAGATCTATAAAAAATACTGCAATTAAAATTGACATCAATAAAAGAAATGCAAAAAACTGTATGGTAAAATCAAATTTCAAGTATAGAGATATACTGACAACAAGAGTAAACAAAGTAATCTGAAGTGGTCTTGCAAAGATTTTATTGGAACACTCTTTGCACTTTCCCTTGTGCATAAAAAGGTTCATAGGTATCAGCATTTCAAGAAATGTAAGCTTTCTACTGCATGAACTGCAAAAAGGCCAAACCCAACTCACATCTTCTTCACCCTTTGGAACCCTTGAAGCAACAATATTAATTATTAATCCAAGGAACAAACTAAAAACAGATAATATTATGATTGGCATTAATGTGCTCTCTCCCTGTTTGTTAATTGGTAGTGCTGTCCATACCATTAATATATTAAAAGTGTTAATAATCTTACATTTGGCGGAGCAAATAACGAACGGTTCAACGGGATTTACGACATACAAATGTAATAGATTTATCACTTTTAATATATTATATTTGATTAATGATAAGATTTCAAGTCAGAACAAAAATAGGAAAAAATAGGAGCTTATTTTGAAAATATCTACTTTCCTCAAAATTCTGGAATATTGAGGAAAGTAGATAAATAAGATTTCTTATAATCGCTGTATTAAAGCATGAATGAATGATTACTAACGCTTATCGTAGCGGCTGGTCGTTTAGCTTCGCTAAAATGATCGCCATGCATCCTGGGTGTTGACGAGGTAAGTCAACGCATGAGCCAAATTTATAGCGGAAGTTATTTTTTCATCATGACTATAAGTGATTAATATGACTAATTTTATCCAATTATCCTTACCATCTTTATGCCAGCTATGCTTTTAATACTTTTGTATATATCTTCAGTTACTTTTCCGTCCACATCAATCATGTTGTATCCAATATTGTTTTTATGATGCGTCAGCATATCAGCTATGTTTACTTTGTTTGCAGCAAGTATGGAAGTCACCTGTCCTACCATATTTGGAACATTTTCATGAGCAGTCAATATTCTTGTACATCCAGGTTTTACTGCCATATCACAGTTAGGGAAATTAACTGAATTTTTTATTATACCTTTTTCAAGATAATCTCTTAGCTGATTAGCGGCCATCACAGCACAGTTTTCCTCAGACTCAGGAGTTGATGCACCCAAATGGGGTATAGCAATTATTTTTTCATTACCCAAAAGGTCTTGCTCAGGAAAATCTGTTACATAACATGCAACCGTACCATCTTCTAAAGCATCCAACATATCCTTGTTAACAACAAGTCCACCTCTTGATAAATTTATCACTCTTGCTCCCTTTTTCATAATTGCAAACTTTTCTTTATTAAACATGCCCTTTGTTTCAGGTCCAAGTGGAACATGAACAGTAATATAGTCACATGTTGACATAATTTGATCAAGACTAGTCGCTCTAATAACACTGCTTGAAAGTCCCCATGCAGCATTTACAGATATAAACGGATCATATCCTATAACTTCCATTCCTAATGAAACAGCGTCATTTGCAACCATAACACCAATCGCACCAAGACCTATAACACCAATCCTTTTACCTTTTATTTCAGGTCCTTCGAATTGTGATTTACCCTTCTCTACCAGCTTTGGCACTTCATCTCCCTTTCCTTTTAAGGATTGAGCCCAGTTAATGCCTTGGGATATTCTTCTTGATGACATGAATAGTGCTGCTATTACAAGCTCTTTTACTCCATTAGCATTAGCTCCTGGTGTATTGAAAACAACTATTCCTTTTTCAGTGCATCTGTCAATTGGAATATTATTTACTCCTGCACCTGCTCTTGCAATAGCCTTAAGATTAGGTCCAAACTCCATTTCCAGCATATTAGCACTTCTTACCAATATTGCATCTGGATCCTGTACTTCATTTGATACCGTAAATTCATCCTTTGGTAACAATTCCAAACCTGTTTCTGAAATACTGTTAAGTGTTTTTATATTATACATTATAAAACTCCTCCCCTTATATGTTTATATTAATAAATAACAAAAAATGAACAAAATGAAAAGGAGTCAAACCCAAATAGAGCGACTCCTGTGATTAACATAATAGTAATACACAATTAAAGCACGTGAATTTGCTCTGTCCTTTTGCCTGAGAGATTATTCCTTGTATGGAATTTGCCCCTTCGGCGCCATTTATTGGTCTCTCCAGAGGTCCGTCCGGTTGAAGTCTCGATACCTGAGAGTATAACTCCTTCGGTGAATTGTATGTATATAATACACAATTACTCTCCCCCAACCATCATCCGCCAAAATTAAATTTTCATTCATTATAAAAATCAATTAATGGTTTTTATATATTATATTATAATAATCCAGATCTAGAATGTCAACAATATTTGCCTGGACATAAAAGAAGGAAGCTTCCAGTTTACCTGGCAGCTTCCTTTAAAATGATACTAATGTAATTATTCAAAAGAAATTGTTGTATCTATTGATTTACGTTCTGTACTAGTGAATGATCCCTGCTTATTGAGTTTAATGATACCAGAACCCTTTGAAATATCAGATTTAAGCTTAAATGTGATGTTGGCAAATACACCGTTTTCTACTATTGGCATTGCTCCTTGTGTAGCATCGTTAAATAAGAATGATATAACACCTTTAACTCCTGAATATGCAGTAAAATTAACTATTGGTAAAGTTGTTATCAATCCAGCATCAACACTAACTACTTCCAGTGCATTTGTATCGTATGAGAGTCTGAAATCGCAGTTATTTATTCCATCTTTGAGTCCTTCGAATGTGACTGGAACTGTAACTGTGCTGCCTGCTGTTCCACTTAGATTGCCTACAACAACTCTGAATCCTTCAGCAATAGGTGTAGGGACTGGTGTAGCAGTAGCAGCCGCTTCAACTGTAATTTTTCCTTCATTAAATGATGGTAATATTTGGTTCATCTTATTATTTTTGTACGATGAGAATGCACCTACATCGCTTAAAGCAAATTTAGTATTTCCAGATACAGCACTATCTTTGATCTTAACCTTTATTACTGCAAATACCCCATCTTGAGTGATTGGCATAGTGCCCTGTGTTTCATCACTGAAAAGTAATTTAATATATCCATCACCAAGGACATTTCCTTTAAAGTTAACTACCGGAAGCGTAACTATGGATCCTGCTGTTACACTTACGACATCAATTACATTTTTATCGAACATCAAATTAAAATTACAATTGTTTATTCCATCTGCAGGTACACCTCTAAAGTACACCGGTATATCCATAGTATCTCCAGGTGCGCCCTTTATAGAAGTGATATCTACAACCAGCTTCTCAACCGGTTTTACAGGAGTAGCTGTTGGTGTAGAAGTTGGCGTAGCTGTTGCCGTTGGTGTAGCTGTAGGTGTTGGTGTTGCTGTCGCTGCTATTGTAGGCTCTGGTGTTGATGTTGGTGTAGCTGTTGGTGTTGGTGTAGCTGTTGGAGTTGCTGTTTCCTTTATTGCAATTACAGTTACTTTACCATCAGTAAATACAGGCTCAACAGGAACCATTCCCTTACAGGAGAAAGCACCTATACTTTCTTTTGATATTTTATAATTTCCTGTAGTTTCAGGATTTAATACTTTAAATGTAATATTTGCAAAAACTCCATCTTTAGTTATTAAATTCTCCCCTTGTGTAGCATCACTGAAAAGGAATTTAACCTTTCCATCTAATCCTTTAGCCGAGAAGTTAACAGATGGCAAAGGAACAATTTCACCTGCTTTAATGCTTACTACGCTTAATGCCTTACTATCAAATGAGAGTGTGAAGTCTAAGTTATTTAAACCTATCTGAGGCACATTGGTAAATTTTACAGATACTGTAGCCTCCTGTCCTTCAACTGTAACATTATCGATATCAACCTTCATTTTTTCAGGTACTTTTGTAGGTATAGCAGTAGGCGTATTTGTAGGTGTAGCTATGATTTGTGAAGGTATTGGTGTAGGTGTTGTTTTTGCATTATCAACAGTCAACACACCTTCTTTTGTAGTCACATTAACTTTTACCATATTCTTGCCGGAAACTGACCCAATACTCTTAAACTTAAATGGGTAATTTCCTGCAGGTGCATTTTCATTAATTTTTACGATGATATTTGCAAACACACCGTCATTTTCAATGGCATTTGATTCTTGAGTAATATCATTGAAAAGGAAGGATATAGTATCTCCGCTTTTATTAGCCACAAAGTCAGTAGAAGGACTTCTCACTATGCTGCCAGCCTTAATTTCAATTATATCCAATACGCTGCTGTCATATGACAATCTGAAGTCACAGTTATTTATTCCCCCAGTGCTTGGTACATCACTGAATTTTACAGGGATAGTTACAACACTACCTGGTTCACCATGCACATCACCAACAGCTACATCAATGATTTTTGAAATAGGTGCTGATGTTGGAGTAGGTACAGGTGTAACAGCTTTTGAAGTAACATTTACCTTTCCATTTGTAGTTTCTACTTTTACACTAACCATGTTTTTGCTTGAGAATGCACCAAGGTTAGTAATTTTTACATCATAACTACCTGCTTTTGCATTGTCTTTTATAACTGCCTTAATATTAGCGAATACGCCATTGGAGGATATTAAATTCGAACCTTGTGTATTATCAGAATATAAGAATTGAACAACACCTGTATTGTTGTAATTTGCAACAAAGTCAGTTGATGGCGAAGCAACTATTTTGCCAGCTTCAACTCCCTTTATCTGCAATACACTGCTATCATATGAAACTTTAAAGTCACAATTGTTAATACCGCTTGTTGGAACATCTTCAAAAGTAACAGGAATAGAAATTTCACTTCCTGCTTCCCCTGTTGCAGACCCTATTGAAACTTGCACTTTTGTATTTGTAACAACTGGAGTAGGTGTAGTTTCACCTGACTTAGTTACAGCAATAACACCACCATCTATAAATGCATTAATAGGCATCATTTTGTATGAGTCGACATCGTTTAAACCTGATATTGCACCAACCTTTGATGATATAAGTTTATATTCCTTAACTGCTGCACTTTCTTTTACTTTTAGCTTAACACTAGCAAATAAGCCATCATTTTTTATCTGATTTGAACCTTGTGTTGAATCAGAGAAAAGGAAAGATACTGTTCCATCATTCCTTGTATATGAATAAAAATTCGATGAAGAGTTTGCTATTATTGAACCAGGTATAACACTTTCCATATTGAAAATGCTACTATCGTATTGCAGCTTGAAATCGCAGTTATTTATACCTTTGCTTGGTACATTTTCAAACTTAATAGGTACTGTTACTGACTGACCTGCAACAGCATCAACGTTTTCTACAGCAATTTTTAAACCTTCTTTTACATTAGCTGTAGGAGTAGGAGTTGCTTTGGCGTTACCATTTATCTTTATGCTTCCTGATGAAAATTTCTCACTGATGCTACCGCCTCTGCTGTTTGAAAATGATCCTGAGCTATTTAATTTTACTTCATAGTTACCACTTACTGCATTATCTTTGATTTTAAACTTCAAATTAGCAAAAGGACCATTAATGGTTATTGGCAGCAAGCCTTGTGTTGAATCATTGAATAAAAACGATATAACTCCAGACTTACCAGAATATGCAGAAAAGTTTGCTACTGCATTAGGTACTATAATTCCTGGCGTTATTTCTTCAAGTTCTAGCATACTGCTTTCATATGACAATCTGAAATCACAATTATTAATACCTGCAGTAATACCTTGAAAGCTTACAGGTATTGTAACTGACTCTCCTACACTTCCTTCAACTGTGCCAATGACTACATTAACCGATGAGTCAGCAAATGATACAACTGGAAACATACTGGTAACTAACATAATCATCATTAGAACAAGTGCAAATATTTTATTCTTCTTCACTTAGATAAACCCCCTTTGTTTTGTTCCGTATCAGCTTATAACAACGAAACTTTAAGCACTTTTCTAGTTTACCCCTTAGATAAGATAAGTAAAAATACCCTCAGTTTTCTCTCTGTAAATTCTCAGTCGCAAATAAGCGGCTATGTACGCTTTATACCTCCAGTATTCTGTTTAAAAAACTAATTGGAACTTCAAACAGAATATTCTTACTTACTTTTGTTTTCGTATCACTCCTCTCAAAATAGTAATAAAAATAAATTTACGGTTTTCGTTCGTATTTTTTAGAAAAACCGCTTATATCTTCAGAAAAATTTATAAAGTCATAATTGATCCTCAACATTTATATTTAATAAATTACTCTTAGCCACTTGCTATCTGGCCTGTTTGATGAAAAAGTGAATAGATAATTATATAACACTTTTCATACAGATCAATAGCCAACTTATTTAAGTCAAACACTTATACCATATTATACAAGTCCCATAAAAATTATGATGACATTTCACTAACAATAATGTGTTATAAGCGTCTTGCCTTAATTCCTGAAGAATTATATCATAGGTATAAAATTGCTTTTGTTTACCTAAAATAAACATCATTTGTTAAACTTATTTAATAATTCAATTAAGAATTATAGATATGATTATTTTTTTATGTGGTATTTAATATTCCGAATGCATTTACATAAAGATATGAAAAGTGGTATGAATCAAGAGCGAATTGAACAATAAGTATAATAATTATTATCCCCTGACAGGTTATTCTGTAACCGGAATTAATAATTTTATACTATTCTATGAATGAAGTGTGTATTAGTTATGAATATTGGGCGTATTTAGAGTAAATTAGTCATGAAAATTAGTATATAGCATGTTAGTGTTAAGTCAAATATCCTAAAAATAAGCTATTTATCTATCATATTAATTTATCAAAGTTCGAAAAACAATTAAATCAAGGTACAGCCCTTATAACTTAATAAAAAATCTATTATTAAAACTACAACTTCAATTACCAAAATTCTCAAACACTGTTTCTCATATCACTTAAACAAATCAGATGAAATATTACCGAAAAACCAAACATTGATTTCGCAAAAACATACTTATGCATTCCGTTTAATATCACGTCCTTACTAATATATGTAATATTTCAGGAAAAACGAACAACAAAAAGGAAGAAATCAAGCGATATCTCAATTGCTTCCCTATGTAAAAAAAATATTATTACGAATCAACTAAATAAATATCTTATCTCTATAAATATATTATAAACAATTTGTACATATTTTTTTATGATTTTTCTTTTGATTTTTTGATAAGCCTTATGAATTTTAAACAACTTATAAACTATTCCATTAATTCATCGAAATATTCACTCAAAATGCCGTCATTCTCAAATCCATTTGCGGAAAGAATGGATTCAAAAGTAATAACTTTTTCTTCGCAACGTTTAAGTATGGATCTCATGATCATTGCAATATACTCCTTTTGATTCCTTTCCTCCATATCTTCTGTATATACCATTCTGTCATCCCATGTTTTTGATAGAACATGTACATTGGTCAATTCCTTAATGCTGCGGGGCGTCCAATTTTTGCTGCTTAAACTGCTTAGGATAAGCACCCTGGAATTCATAGAGCATGACAAATAAGATACAGGTGTAGTAAGTACAACAGTATTTCCATTCAATTTCTCTTCCAATTCAAAGATACTCTCAGAAGCCTTAATGCCGCTTCTGACCATCTCTAGAAAGCCCTTGTCAGCACTGATGTTCTTAAACCTCGATACTATTTCAACAAAGGTCTGTGCACTGTCTATAAGATTCTTAGCCTGTAATACATCCTCATCGGATAAATCCTGTGAAACAAGTATTTCAAGGAAAACCTTCTGCAGGAAGGCGTCTATTGGAAGTTTTGTTTCAAGCTCCCTGTATTCATCTATCCAATTTCTTATATATTCATACTTTTCAATATTGTAGTACCCAATTCTCTCCACAAGGCCGGGAAATTCGATATCGGGAAACCTTGCATAAGGCTTTTGCCTGCATATTTCATCAGCCAAAACGGAACTTCTTATTGGGTCAATTCTCAATATCAGCCTTATTAATGATCTTACATTATCTCTATTAGGAAGAAGATTAAAAGACGGATGACAAAGCAATGCCAATGTTATTAGTGCCTGGGAAAATGGGTTGTCAATTATTCTGTTTTTTCTTGAGTGGTTGTTGAGGCTAAGACCATTTGCTTCTAAAATTCTGCCGATGACAAATTCGGTAACGGGGTCAGCGTATGTAGAAAGTATTGTTATATCGGAAGGAAGATATCCCTCTTCCGTTATAAGTTTTATAACCTTTTCCCCTATAAGCTCCAACATGTCACTTCTCAGTTCTACAGGCTGTGTTCTTTCAATAAACGCCTTCTTCTGTATTTTACCGGCATTTTTGCCTTCAATATAATCATAAAGCATGTCGGAAAATTCGTACATAAAGCTTTTACATGTGAACGATGCATCAAGATCCATGATTTTACACTTTTCTAAAAGCTTGTCCTTCACATACTCATGGTTACTTCCGAAAACCTGTCCATAACCACCCTCATGATTATATCCTAAAAAGCACGATTTTACATTTGGTAGAAGCAAATCTATAAAATCAACCTCAGTTGGAACACACTCTTCCAGATTGTCGATTATTATATGCTGAACCCTTTTAAACAGCTGTTCCCTATAGAAATCATCAGCAATAAGGCAGCTATTGTAAAGCTCCACCGCCATGGCAAAATCAAAAACACCAAGCTCTATACACTTATTTCTATATGCGGCAGTAATATTGTCAGCATCGTTAAAAATCTGCCTTTTTAGATCATCCTTCATTTCCAGAGAATTGTAAAGCCTACTGCCGATTTCTTTATATGATATACCTGATGTGGCTGCTTTAACCAAGTTTGATGTAATATCTATCGATATCCTATCGGTAAAGGATGCAACTCCCTGAAAAATTCCTTTTCTTTCCCTGTGGGATTGTATAACTGTGGATACTAAAAACTGTGCAGACTCAAAAGTCAGGAAAGTGGGTTTTATTCTCCGATCCAAAATATCACTGCAATTTTTTAAAATAATTGGATAGTGGGTTCTGATTTCACTTTGGATGAAACCATAGTACGAAGTCCTCCAAATAGTTCCAGAACTTTTAAGAAAGGTTTTTGTTCTCCAATCAAGGGATTGAGTTCTATTTAATAAAAGAATTAATATTTTCTCACTAGGTATACTCAGCTCATTTACCATGTATTTGTATCTTTCCAGTAATATAGTAGTTTTACCTGAGCCTGTAGACCCCTTTAAAATAATTTTTGAATTATCCGGTGCCTCTATAATATTTTTAAACTTGCTATCAGAAATAATAGCCAATCACCCCAAAAAATCTCTTGGGAATATTATAGCACCATATGAAAAATTTAAAAATACATTTAAGAAATTTTTCCTTTATTGATTTTTAGTGATTTATTTTTTTTGATTTATTTTTGTGATTTATTATAAAGCAATATTAATGTTATTCCTTTATAATTACTATATGAAAAGTGTTAATAATCATACAATTGTCAGAGCAAATAACGAACGGTTCAACGGGATTTGCGATAGACAAATGTAAAAGATTATTCACTTTTCATGTATATCAATAAAATTACTATATCACTAAATCACTTTATCACTAAATCACTTTATCACTAAAAGAAATGCCAAAATCTGCATTACAAAGATTGCCGGAATACCAACCATAAACTTGAGATGCTTTGTCTTATGCTTAAACAGAAAAAAAGATATGTAAAGGCCGGGACAACCACCGACTATCCCTAAAATAAACAGAGTTTTCTCAGATATTCTCCATTTTCTATGCTTGGCCTTATATTTATCAATCCCAGAAACAATAAACGCAATCAGATTTATAATGATTAAAATTGCAATTATATAACTTTTAGGCATTTCCTACTCCCCAAAATAACCAGTATTTGAATAAGGGCATTTCAAAAAATTCATTTTTCAAGTATTTTCTAAATAATATCATTAATTCAGCTTTTTGAAATGCCCTATTGACCCATCAATATCACTTTTCAACTAATTGTATCACTTGTATAATCAATTCCTCAAGCTGTTAATTGGTGCCGGTATACGGCCTCCACGCTTTATAAACTCGTCACTTCCAAACCTGTTCACATTCATAACAGGGCCGGTGCCTAAAAGCCCCCCAAATTCGACAACATCCCCAACCTTTTTGCCAAAGGCAGGAATAACTCTAACCGCTGTTGTCTTGTTGTTTATCATGCCTATTGCTGCTTCATCGGCAATTATTGCAGATATTGTTGAAGCACTGGTATCACCTGGTACAACAATCATATCAAGGCCCACCGAACAAACACAGGTCATAGCTTCCAGTTTTTCCAATGTAAGAGCTCCGGCTTTCACAGCCTCAATCATCCCTGCATCCTCACTGACTGGTATGAAGGCACCGCTTAATCCGCCAACATATGATGACGCCATAACTCCGCCTTTTTTTACTGCATCATTCAATAGAGCCAAAGCTGCAGTCGTTCCATGAGCACCGCATTTTTCAAGTCCAATTTCTTCGAGAATGTATGCTACGCTATCACCCACTGCCGGTGTCGGTGCCAACGAAAGGTCGACTATACCGAACTCGGCATCAAGTCTTCTTGAGGCTTCCTGTGCCACAAGTTGGCCCATCCTTGTAATCTTAAATGCAGTCTTTTTTATTGTTTCAGATACCGTACCAAAATCAGCACCCTTTACCTTTTCCAAAGCACTCTTTACAACTCCTGGTCCGCTTACTCCTACGTTTATTACGCATTCAGGTTCTCCGATTCCATGAAATGCACCTGCCATAAACGGGTTGTCCTCCGGAACATTGGAAAATACCACAAGCTTGGCACAAGCCAGGCTGTTATCATCCTTTGACAGCTCTGCAGCCCTCTTTATTACTTCACCCATTTCCCTTACAGCATCCATATTGATGCCCGCTTTTGATGTTGCTACATTAACTGATGAACATACCAGTCTGGTAGAACTTAAAGCTTCAGGAATAGATCTGATGAGTTTCCTGTCTCCATTTGTATACCCCTTGTGAACCAATGCAGAAAAGCCTCCGATAAAGTTTACGCCCACTGCATCAGCTGCTTTGTCTAATGCTTCTGCAAACTTTACATAGTCCTCCTCATCCGAGCTTTCAGCAATAAGGGATATTGGAGTTACCGATACCCTCTTATTAATAATCGGAATGCCATATTCCTTTTCAATATCGTTGCCGACCTTAACCAGGTTTGCGGCAAGTCTGGTTATTTTATCATAAATCAATTGCCTTGATCTTTTTGATTCACCATGGCAGCAATCCCTTAATGATATACCCATTGTGATTGTTCTTATGTCAAGGCACTGTTCCTGTATCATATTGATTGTTTCAAGTACTTCCCTTGTTCTTATCATTAATCCATCCCCCTAAATCCTATGCATTGAATTAAAGATGTCTTCATGTTGGATTCTTACTGAAAGCCCAAGTTCCTCACCTTTTTTTTCAAGCTTGTCAGCCAGCTCTGTAAAATCTATAGCAAGGCCTGAAATATCAACAAGCATAATCATGGTAAAAACATCCTGGAGTGTTGTCTGGTTTATATCCAATATATTTACATTGTTATCTGCTAAAACATTGCTGATACCGGCAATTATTCCTACTCTGTCCTTGCCGATTACTGTTACTATAGCTCTCATTTCTATACCCCCTGTTAATTGTTTAAAAATTGACCGGTTAATTATTTGTTAATACTTTATTTAACTTAATTACATCCCATCTTTTTCTTTATTTAGATAATCAAAGAAAATTTATAAAAATAAAAAAACTATATGAATAGAGTGATATAAGCGTATTATACAGTTTAAAATCCACAATATCAACCCGAACATATGTTTGATTTTTGGTTTCTTATGTGATAATATGATAAAAAGGAATTTAATTCTTATTTGATGTGGATATGGACATTAAATTATTTGTAAATACCTAAATTACTTACGATGAAAAGGTGATGAAATGGAACTGGAAACCAAACTAGAGATTTTATCCGCAGCAGCAAAATACGATGTATCATGTTCCTCAAGCGGCAGCAATCGTAAAAACACACCAAACGGCTTGGGTAACAGCCACAAGGCAGGTATTTGTCACAGCTGGTCGGAAGATGGACGCTGTATATCACTATTAAAAATTCTTTTTTCAAATCAGTGCATATATAACTGTACATATTGTGTTAACAGATGCAGTAATGACACAAAACGAGCCGCGTTTACTCCCCACGAAGTAGCAGCCTTAACTACAAATTTTTACAGAAGGAATTATATCGAAGGACTCTTTTTAAGCTCAGGAGTGATTAAAAGCCCTGATTATACCATGGAACTACTCCTTAAAACAGTTAAGCTTCTAAGGGAAGAATTTCATTTCAATGGTTACATACACCTAAAAGCAATTCCCGGAGCTGACACCAAGCTGATTCATGAAGCCGGCTTGTATGTTGACAGGATGAGTGTAAATATCGAGCTTCCGTCAAGTCAGGGATTAAAACTTCTGGCTCCGGATAAAAATAAGGAATCCATAATAAAACCCATGGGTTTTATTAATAACGCAATTACCGTTGTTAAAGAAGAAAATAAAATTTACAGAAAAAAACAGTCATTTGTTCCTGCCGGGCAGAGTACCCAGCTTATTGTAGGTGCTACCCCGGATCATGACTACAATATCATAAAGCTTTCCGAAAATCTTTATAAGCAATTCAAATTAAAGAGGGTATATTATTCCGCATATGTTCCTGTAATTGAACATCCCAATCTACCTGCTATCAATAAACCTCCCCTTTTAAGAGAGCACCGGCTCTATCAGGCAGACTGGCTTTTGAGGTATTATTCATTCAATGCTGATGAGCTTCTGGATAACGACAGCCCGGACTTTGACCTGGAATTGGATCCCAAATCATGCTGGGCAATAAGAAATCTGCATATGTTCCCCATAGAAATCAACAAGGCAGACTACCAAATGCTTCTACGGGTCCCTGGCATTGGTGTTAAATCTGCCCAAACAATAGTTTCTTCCAGAAAACTCTGTTCACTAGGATATGATGATTTAAAAAAACTTGGAGTAGTTTTAAAAAGAGCAAGGCATTTCATAACATGCAAAGGCAAGTTTTACGGTGATTCCTTTAACGAGGCATTTTTGAGAGATGAACTGGCGGCTGAAAACAGTGTGGGTTCAAAAAAGGTGTGCCGCGGGCAAATTTCAATATTCTCTTACTTTGGCAACAGTCTAAACTCGTTATTACAGTAAGCCTATGTGTATATAATTCCCCACATAGTAATGGCTAAGAAATAACATCCAATTCTCATCGTCCAAAACCCCGTTAAATCGTCGGGATTTTGTCCTTGAGAATACGAAGTTATTTCTAAGGAATTCCATATTTAATATATAAAGGAGACTATCTATGAATGACGAAATGATCAGCTACACCTATGACGGAAGCTTCGAAGGACTTTTGAGTGCAATATATGAATCATATTACAGGCATGAAATACCTCTTAATATTTTACCAGAAGAATCATTACAGATGGGTATCTTTACAAATGATTATAATGTGAAAACGGATATGGTAAAATTTCACAAGGTTTACAACTCAATTAGAGAAAAAATTTCACCATTAGCCTTAAGAAATATTTATTATGTTTTTATTTCCAATTCCAATAACAAAGAATTAATTATATACAAATACCTAAAACTCGGCTGGAAAGTCGGCGGAGACATCGACAGGCTCATAACAGATGAATCAGTACTAAATGTACGGATTATAAGCCGCAAGGTGACATTTGAATGTCACAGGTTTCTAGGATTAGTCCGTTTCAAACTTATGGACGGTGATTATTATTATGCATCCCTAGAACCCGATTATAACATCATCAGTTTATTGGCTCTACATTTTTCCAAAAGGCTTTCAGACCAAAGATGGGTAATCCATGATCTAAAGCGAAAATTAGCTGTAGTATATGACAAAGAAGGATGGTTCCTTACCTCAATTGAACAACCTCTAGGAAGTCATTTAAGTGCCGATGAGAAAGACTTTCAAAACCTCTGGAAGCTTTATTTTAAAAACATCTCAATAAAAAACAGAAAAAACCCAAGACTACAAAAACAGTATATGCCTGTTCGGTATTGGGCCCATCTGGTAGAAATGGAATAGGTGTCAGCAAAACTCAATACTGACACCCAATAATTCCATGAATATTACAAAATTTTATCCCCTGCAATCCTTTGCCAAGGCCTCGAAAGCTGGAAGTGCACCCATAATTGTTTCCAAACTGGTGCAGTATGCTATTCTGAAATACCCTGGACATCCAAAACCTTTTCCAGGTACGATAAGAAGATTATATTTAAGTGCCATTTTTACAAACTGTGCATCATCCTCGATAAGTGCTTTCGGGAAAAGATAGAATGCTCCCTCCGGCTTAATACATTCAAAGCCAAGACTTATTAAGTGATTGTAAAGTAAATCTCTACGCTTCTGATATTCTCCAATATCTATAGTAACATCCATAGTCTCAGCAATTACCTTCTGAAATAGCGAAGGTGCATTTACATACCCCAGTATCCTGTTTGTAAATATCAAAGCATCCATCAGCATACCTATCTCTTTTATCCTTGGGCTTGCAGCAACAAATCCGATTCTTTCACCCGGCAGAGACAGTGACTTGCTGAAAGAACACCCTTGTATCGCATTATCAAATATTTTTAACAAACTTGAAAGCTTCACTCCATCATAAACCAGCTTGTTATATGGCTCATCCGATATAACGAAAATTTCGCTTCCGAATTCATTTTGTTTCTCTTTTAAAATTCCTGCAATTTTTATTAGTGTTTCCTCTTTATAAATAACACCTGTGGGATTGTTTGGTGAATTAATTATAATAGCCTTGGTATTTTTAGTTATTTTACTTTTAAGATCGTCGATATCCGGTTCAAAGGTATCCATGTTGGGTTTAACAACTACAGTCTTTCCACCGTGGTTATCGATGTAGAAAGAATATTCTACAAAGTAGGGTGCAAATATAATAACCTCTTCACCGGGATTAAGTATTGACTTGAGAATTATATTAAGGCCTCCGGCTGCACCGCAGGTCATAACGATATTTTCCCCTTTTAATTCTACACCTGATTCTTGTGCAAGACTTGCAGCAACCTTCTCCCTGACATCCATATAACCTGCATTATTCATATACTTATGAATTCCAGCCACGTCATCGCATATATATTTTTTTAATGTATCACGCACCAACAAGGGAGGCTCCATATCCGGATTACCTAATGTAAAATCATATACATTCTTGTCACCATGTATTTTTCTTAATCTTTCCCCTTCTTCAAACATTGCCCTTATACCTGATGAGTTTGTCAAATTATTAACTACTTTTTGTGAAAGCATTCCATACTCCTCCTATGTAATTTTTTTCTCTTTTTTAATGACCTTTTTATCCCTAACTTTTTAGCTATGCCGTGGCAATCGTGATTTTATCATTCCAAATCGTATACTATTTTAGATATTTTAGCAACAACCTGTGGTGCCGTATTTTCATCGACTTCTTTAGACATAATGGAAATTATGTAAGGCCTGTCTTTAAATACTATACCAACATCATTAATAGTATTAACCTGGGTGCCTATTTTATGAGCAACTTTAATGTTTCCGGGTAAAAGTGCCGGAATTCTATCATTAAACTTGGTATTTAATAGATTATCCATAAACTCCTTGCCCAAATCGCCATTATTATTGCAAAACTCATAAACACACTTCATATAAAGTCCCATATCCCTTGGACATGAAACATTCTTGCTATCATTGACGACAGTACCGCCAATCTGCCTCATGTAGTTTTTTACATTTCCGATTCCTATAAATCTCAGCAGCATGTTTGTAGCTACATTGTCACTATGAGTTATTGATAATTTTGCCAACTGCCTTATGGTATACTTTTTACCGAAGCTTTCATTTTGTATTATCCCTGTTCCGCCCTCATAATCACTCTGTAAATACTTTAATGTTCCGGTGAGGCTCACATCACCGTCCTTTATCTTATCGAAAAGATAAAGGTTTATTGGCACCTTTACTGTACTTGCAGCCACAAACTCCTCATATTCATTTATTCCAAAAGATTCATTGGTAAAAAGATTATAGTAATAAACACCATAATGCCCATCCACCCCTTTAAGATAGTCAAGTATAGTGTTCTTAACCTTTTCCATTCTTTTACTGCTAATTACTTCCATATTATCCTTTTCTTCTGTCTGTTTTATTGAATCCACCTTGGAAAATTGCTGAGCAAAAGCTAGTACGTCTTCTATTATATTCTCACCTGATAGCACTTTATTGACTTGGAATCCTATAAAAAATAATATGCACAGTATAATAAGAAACCTTATTCTTTTAAATATAAGCCTTCTTCTTCTCTTGGCTTTATTTACTGCCATAATACATTACCGCCCTTACATACGAATAACAAAATCAGAACCTTATTGGCTGTTCATCCTTCTTGCTCTTCTGGATAAACGTCTCATAATAAACCTCAAAATCAAAAATCCACCACATAAGGCTACAACCGGTACCAAAACCTTCCTAACAGTATTTTCAGGCTTTTTAACCTGTTCCTTATCTGTATTTGCTACTATTAGCTTTTCTATATCACGGGAGGCTACTACATTCACCGTCCCCAATGAAACTCCATTCTTTTTATATTCAACAACACCGAGTTTATCACCTTTTTTAACAGGTGCTTTAACAGACGGTTCAATTTTCTCTTCCTTAACGAAATCGTCAGCTGAGTCTGTCGGTGTGGCACATGAAAAATCAGTTTCAGCAACCAAATCAAGCTTTTCGTTTGTTTTTGAGTTCTCAACAGCAATGCTTTTAAGAACATCATTGGCACTTACAAGCCTTTTATTTACAAAATGTTCAAAACCATATTTATAGAGCTCTTTTGTATATGAGAACACCTTGTTGTTGCCCTCAGTAACATGCATTATTACTGCAATCAATTCAAGTCCGTCTTCACCCACAGCAGATGATACAAGATTATTTCCTGCTGCACTGGTGTAACCTGTCTTCATGCCGTTAACTTCATAATTGTACTTCTGTCCGTCTAATGTATAAGGATATTTATTTGAATACCATAACAGCTTGTTTGTTGACCTTAATGGATCCCATTTTTGATGTTTGTTTGTTGCCGGCAAATCATTATAATATTCTTTGGCTACAATCTCCCTTATTTCAGGCTTAGTCATGGCATATCTGGCAATTAGAGCCATATCCCTTGCAGTAGACAAGTGATTCTCTTCTCCCTTTGCATCATCCTTACCGCATGGATTCACAAAATTGGTATTATAAGCACCCAATTCCTGAGCCTTCTCATTCATCTTCTTAGCAAATTCCTCTTTTGAACCGCTGATATTTTCAGCAATTATATTAGCTGTTTCATTTGCAGAACGAACAAGCATGGCATTTAGCATGTTCTCCAATGTAAGATTGCTTTCACCAGCCATTATTCCAATATTCATGCCGCCTGGACCAATATCGTACACAGCATTTTGTGATATGTTCATTATACTGTCCATCTTACCAAGCTCAACAGCCAAAATGGCAGTCATAATCTTTGTTGTACTTGCAGGCCTCAGTTTAACATCAGCATTATTCTCAAGCAGAACCTGGCCTGTTTTCGAATCCATTAGTATATAGGAGTAACTTGAAGGTATATTGACGGACTCTGAATACGCAACATTACCTAATGAAGCAATAATTAAACATACTTGTAAAAAAACTAAAATTTTCTTAATCATATTTATCCTCTGTAAAATATTTAATTTATTAATTATAAGTCATTGACAATTATTTATACATTTCAACCAAGGCTATTATAACACTCTGACTTTAGAACAATCAAGCAATTTACCTACCCAATTTTAGGTTATTCACATTGATACAATTTTATTTCTAAAATAATAATAATTTGGAATTTTTAAGAATGCAAAATAATATGTTTTGCAATTATCATTTCAAATTTAGAAATATTGCAAAACATATTACCTTGGTTCATGTGTTATTATTTTATGCAAATCCAATAATTTTCTAATAATCAGCTTTTTTGTGACGGTACCGATGATGAAGCAATACCGGGTGTTCCAACAGGTCTAGATGATGGTGCCTGCATAACTCGTACGGTTTCTATCTCCTTCTTATCACCATTATCTTTTTTATACCATATTTGTACTGTCATTCCAACTTTGATATCTCCAACTGCCAGCTTTTTTTCATTTATTTCATTATTACCCCTTTCGAAGGTGGTAATCGAAGCAGATGAAGGAATTTCAATATCCTGATTTTGTCCTGTGAATTTTTTCTGCGTCATTCCCCCCATGTCCCGTCTTCTATCTCCATTTCCGCCCTCATTTCCGTTACCTTTATTACCATTTCCATTACCTGACATATCTGGCGGTGGTCCATTAAACCCTTCTCTTTTTCCACCCTGATCGTCTGGACGGTTTCCAAAGCCTGTGCTATCCCCATTATCGGCATTCTGCCTTCTCTCTTTCATTTTCTGCATTTCCTCTTCTGTCGGCTGCTTTATTTGAGGAATCTCAATCAACGCAAGTGTCAGCTTATTTCCGGATATGGATTTTACTTCTCCATATATATCAGGACTATTGTTTCCCCACGACATTCTCCTGTTATTATCCTGCATTTCGGCATTCCGATTGTTTGCTTCCTGCCCCGACTGGCTGGAATCATCTGCCGACTGACCACATGCCATCAGCCCTGTAAGACTTGCAGTCAATAATAATACTGCTAATACTTTCTTAAAACTTTTCATAGCCATATTCCTCCATCTGCCATAATTATAACAAGTTATGCCTCACTAATAAGTATCATTTTAACCATGTTATTATAGTCAATAAAAAGAGATACATCGGCATAAGTTTTGTCCCTGCTCATATCATCCTTACTTATAACTGTAATACTATCGTCTATACCTTTTTTATATATTACCATATCATCCCTGAATCTATAAACTTTATCGTTTATTTTTATTCGTTTGGCATCATAAGCCTGTATATTTGTAGATTTATTATATGAATACGTTATACCCAGAACAGCGTCTACTCCTCCTGACATGCTCACAATTACTGCAGTACCTGGTTGTGCATTTGTTACATTGCCGCTGTAGCTATACTCTTTTCCATCAACCATAATAGAGCATCGACTGCCGTTTACCTTTGATACAACACCCATTTTATATTTCTGATCCAGAAGATCACTTGCTACAATTATGTTAATATCACCAAATTCCCCGGATTTATTTATATGAAGAATTCTTCCAGAAGGTATGTTGCCATATGGCATATCTGCCCAGTTCAATAAGTCAACCTTAATGTCGGAACCTTCATTATTGGCCATTATGTTGTATATCTTTACATCATCGGTGACCAGGTATGAATCTATCATCCTGTCATCCTTATTCACTGTATACTGGGATAAGGTTGCATATGGAATGGATGAGACAGAAATATATTCATCATCAATTTTTGTGTAACTTACCAAAGTACCCTTGTAGCTGCTGAATGCATCTTTGGTTTTATATGAAACCGTAGTGTTATTAGGCAGCAATAGCTTTATTATATGGGAATCGCCTGAAGCAGCATCAGTATAGTTAAGGACAAGGCCGTAGTTTGTTGTTTCTTGGTTAGGATATATGACATCAACAACTTTACCGTCATACCCAAACAATACGATAACCTCATCATCAATTTTGTACAAGGTTGTATTCCTAATTTTTCCAAGGTCCATGTCTTTACCAAATTCATAAGTCTTGGTATTTATCTGAATCTGCTTGGCTGTTACTTTATTGGGCAGGAAAGCTTCCAGTTTGCCGGAAATATCACTGTCCACAACAAGTATATAACTGTTTTTGCCCCACATATCGGTTATTTTATAGCAAACATCATATTTTTCTATACTTGCAGCTTTAATTAAAGCACTGTTTCTAATTATTGGCGTATCATCATCGTATGCTATACTTCCAATCATTTTCTTTGAAATATCAAGCTTGCTTCCTATTTCAGGTTTACTGTATATAGGATCAAATATAAGTGCATATTCGTATCCATTCTTGCTGCTGTTTTCTCCAAATATTATCGATGTGTTGGACTGGAGTATATTTTTTAAATTGTCATAGGTTTGTTTTGTTCCATTATAATAATAAGTGGTTTTATCCGGTAATACCCATGATTCCTCCTTGCCTTCACTATTCTTATAAGTAATCTTTGTATCAGAGGCACTTATAACGGTATATGTAGCCAGAGTATTAAGCTTGTTATACACACTGGTTATTTTTTCATCCTTAATAAAAAACTCATACTTGCTTCCTAGTTCGGGTTCATTGATTTTATCATCGATATAATATACACCTTTGTCAGTCATTATCTGGTTTGATGTCAGCTTTTCCATTGTTTTGGAATTAGCCAGCACTATATAGGAATTATAAAAGTCTATTGACTCCGAGAACATTTTATCCGCTTCCTGAGGGTTTGTCTTTTTAATATTAGCAGACAGCATGGAATTAATCATAACAGCCGCTGCCCATCGTGGTACTCCGTCTACCGCCTGAAGTTTTACACCGTTAGCCAAGCCTATTGTCTTAGCTTTCTCTATGTAATTATCAGGCCAAAAACCCTTTAAATCCTGATCGGCGTATCCTAAGACCCTTACCAGAACAGTACACATTTGTGCAAATGTAACATTGTCAGTTGGATGAAATTTTCCGTCGGGCATTCCCGTTATGTACCCTTTGCTGACTGCAACATTTATATAACCGCTAGACCAACTGTTACCGGGTATATCAGGAAATACAGTTGATCCCTTTAATGAATTGGCATCATCTGCAAGGCCTGCCGTAACCACAATAATTTTTGCAAACTGCTCCCTGGTAAGCATAGTATCAGGATTAAAATTGCCAAAGTTATCACCGTTCATAATGCCAAACACAGAAAGTCTGTTTACGGCGTCATAATATGATGCATCGCTTTTAACATCTGAAAAGTCGGCAAATACAACTGTTGATGTTGCCATAACCATCAAAATAATAAACATTGTTATTCGTAGTTTCATTTGATTTATCCTCCATTATATTTTAAATGCCATTATATACCTTAGGTAATTCCAACAAACTAACCGGTCAACTTACTCAAATCTCAATGCTTGAATTGGATTTAACTTTGCAGCCTTGTATGCAGGGAAAAGACCAAACACAATTCCGGTTACAAGTGAAATTCCAAATGAAATTAATATCCACTCTAATGAGTAAACAGGCTGGATTGAAAATGAGGAATTAAACTTACTAATATTGCCGATTACAAACTTAATGATTCCAAGCCCCATGAGCACTCCTATAATGCCTCCTATACCTGTGACCATGGCAGCTTCAATCATAAACTGCACCAATATACTTCTTCTCTTGGCACCAATAGCTTTTCTTATACCTATTTCCCTGGTTCTTTCTGTTACCGATACAAGCATTATATTCATTATTCCTATACCGCCAACCAATAATGATATTGCCGCTATTCCGCCAAGTACCAGCATCATAATGCCTGTTATGTTGTTAAGGGTTGACAGCATCTGCTCCTGGTTAAATACTCTGAAGGAACTGGTATTATTGTATATCTTCTGCAGCATTGCATTCAGCTTATCCATAACACTTGAAACAGCTTCAGGTGTTGCTGCCTGTACCGAAAAATTTCTTATTGTCGCTGCCCTGCTAAGCCTTTGAGCCGATGTGACAGGTATAATGACCTGATCATCATCCGATTGATCCTGTCCCCCCGCTTTTTGCTGCAACAATCCCACAACCTTATAAATCTGTCCGTTAATTTTAATGTTCTGCCCTATTGGATTTGTGCCTTCAAAAACATCATTTGCCACTGCAGTTCCTATTACTGCAACCTTTTGCCTGTAATCCAAGTCAAAGGAAAGCAAAAACCTTCCTGACTGTACATGTACGTTTTTTATAGTCTCATATTCAGGGCTGGTTCCTACCATACTGGTACTCTTGGTTTTTGTTCCTACCTTTACCGTAACACTGCTGCTGACTTGGGGTGCTATCGCTGATATTTCACTGCTGTTCTCCTCAGCGAATTTCTTAAGGTCATCATAAGAAATATTTCTATTGCTGTTCCTTCCTGTGATACTAATTGATATAAGATTTGTGCCTAGGCCTTGAAGTGAATCGGTTATGCTCTTAGTACTTCCCTGAGCAAATGCTACAGCCGCAATAACTGATCCAACCCCTATAATTACACCCAACATGGTAAGAAAAGATCTTACCTTGTTGCTTAAGATACTTTTAATGGCCATTTTGTAAGCCTGAATAAGCCCCATTTATCCCACCTCCCTATCTTCAATAATTTCTCCATCCTGGATTCTGACAATTCTTTGAGCCTGGTTTGCTATACCATTGTCATGGGTTATGAGAATAATAGTATTACCATTCTTATGAAGCTCCTTTAACATACTCATTATTTCTGTACCCGATTTGGTATCCAGGTTACCGGTAGGCTCATCTGCAAGAATAATAGGGGGATTACTTACAAGAGCTCTCGCTATTGCAACTCTCTGCTGTTGGCCTCCGGATAATTCGGTGGGTTTGTGATGAAGCCTGCTGCCTAAGCCTACCCTTTCTAATGCAACCTTACATCGCTGGTGCCTCTCTTTTGTTCCAACTCCCTGATATATAAGAGGAAGTTCTACATTTTCAATGGCAGAAAGCTTTTGTAGAAGGTTAAACCCTTGGAAAATAAATCCTATCTTAAAATTTCTTATTTCAGCCAACTGGTTATCATTCATCTTGCTTATCTCACGGCCATCCAAAGTATATGTACCTGATGTCGGCGTATCGAGGCACCCCAACATGTTCATAAGCGTAGATTTTCCAGAACCTGAAGGCCCAATTATGGCAACAAATTCATGCTTGCTGATATGAAGATTGATATCATTTAAAGCATTTATTACATTGTCACCCATTTTATATATTTTTTGCATGTTAGATATTTCAATCATATCCATCCTCCTGATTACGGTCAATCTTACCTTCCCTGTTGTCCACCGAATTGACGAGAACTGCTTCTCTGTGAACCTCCTCCAGGCATTCCTCCTCCAGGCATTCCTCCAGGCATTCCTCCTCCCATTCCTCCAACTCCCATGTTAAATCCGGATTGGTTGGTTGTACTCTGGGTAGAACCGGATGTTGTTGTCAATGGTGGTAATATTACTATATCTCCTTCTTCCAGACCACTTAAAACTTCAATATAAGAATCATTATTTATACCTAAAGTAACCTGTTTTGATACAGCACCTTTATAATAATCCATCATAGTGGAATTCCTTTGCATCATTCTATTGGCATTTTCGCTTCCCTGTCCGCCCTGACGATTGCTCCTATTATTTCCGCTCTGTTGCCCCTGACTATCATTTGATTGTGGTCTTTGGCTTAAGTTGGAATTTTCACCTTCTGCTTTTTCTCCATTTGCGTTTGAACTATTTCCGTTTGGACTGCGATCTCTATTATTGCCACCCCAATCGCCGCCTGGTCCCGGCATATCACTTCCCTGATTGGTGCCGTTACTCTTGACCCATACACTGCTTCTGTCACCAAACTTTGTAACCGCTTCGATTGGAACCATCAGTACATCGGATTTTTCCAATATCATTATACTTGCATTAACATTCATTCCGATTCTTAAATTTTCAATATCATTTACCTTTATAGTAACAGGATAGACACTTACTCCATTAGATGACGCACCTTCAAACGCTATCTTGGAAACTTCTCCCGATAAAGGCTTTGTATTTGTTTCGGTAAGTGCATCAACGGTAATATTTACCTTCTGCCCTGTTTTGATTTTATCAATGTCAAGCTCGTCAATGTCCACATCAAACTGAAGATTCTTCATATCTATGATATTACCCAGGGTGTCTCCCGCCTTTACGTTATCTCCGACTTTCTTAGTCTGATCCATTATTATTCCATCAATTGATGCATACACCTTGTAGTATGATAGCTGTTTTTTTGCAGATTCAACCTGTGCACTGGCATCGAGGATTTTAAGATCGTTGTTTTGCTTTGTCAGTGATAAATCATCATTTTCCAGCTCTATCAAAATATCTCCGGCATTAACATGGGAATTTTCCCTTACATTTATACTTCTAACCGTTCCACCTGATGTGCTTTTAACAGCTTTTACATTTACATACTCCATTTTCCCAGCATCTGTACTTGTATGCGTACCTGAAGATATACTGACGGAAACGGTTGCTTTCAGGCTATCCTTTAAAGCACCGGGATTGTCAAAGGTTACTTCAACATCAAAAACCTGCCCTCCCGAAGCTGAAGGATACGGATTGGATCCTATATATGTAACTACACCGTTTACCGATTGCATTAATTCCTGTATATGGAGCACTGCCTTCTGCCCCGGTTGAATCTCATTTTTTAGAGATGCATTGAATGGAACTGTTATCTTTAATTTTGATGTATCTGTTATAGAAAGTATATTTGCACCTTTTCCAATCTCATCACCCAACTTAAGAGTAAAGTTACTTACTCTTCCGCTTATTGGAGCATTAATTCTCAGTTCTGTAATACTTTTTTGATTGTCATTGGCTGTAACCTGGTACATTGCAAGATTATTTTTCGCTTTTTCATAATTTAGCTTTGCATCGGAATCATCAAGCTCATAAAGCAAGTCTCCTGCTTTTATATTATCCTTATCCTTAAAATATACCTTTGTTATGGTACCTGATGCACTTGTAGAAATATTAACTTTATTTGCCGATTCGATATATCCAGAACCTGTAACTGCCTGGGATATTGTGCCCCTCTGAGCTCTTGCTGTTCTTTGCTGCTGGCTTGTGCTTGTTGTTTTGGAACCGATCTTTATTACATTAAACTTAACAAGACCAAAACCTACAGATCCTAAAACAATTAATACAATAAACACTTTCATCAGCTTTTTTGAAAATAGCTTCTTAATTATGCCAAATACTTTCTTCACAATATATACCTCCTGCTTAATGTTTTCATTGTTATTAATTTTAAAATATAATCCTTAGAAAATCCTTAGAAATCGTAAATTAATTTCGAACATAAGCTTTTAAATTTTATGATATATTTCCTTAATATAATTAAGGAAATATAAAGGAAAGTGGCTTATAATAAAAATATAATGATAGAATTAAATAAAGTAATACATCTATATTGAAAGTAAATATTAATCACTTTTAGGCATGTTGAAAATATAACTTACCGTATAATTTCGCTTTCGTGTTAACTTACCTCGTGAACACACGCTCAAAACGTTAAGTAATATTTCATTCATTCCTAAATAAAATACATACTCATAATGAAAGGAAGGAACATATGAGACTCCTTTTGGTTGAAGATGAACGTAGGCTTTCTGAAGCGCTTTCTTATATTTTAAAAAAGAACAATTATCTTGTAGACACGGCATATGACGGCCCTTCAGGCCAGGATATGGCGGAAAGCAATATATATGATGTTATTATATTGGATAGAATGCTTCCAGGAAAGGAAGGACTTTCTATTTTACGTGACTTGAGGAGACAAAATATTTGCACACCGGTTCTGATTCTTACTGCCAAAGACGAGATAAAAGACCGGGTTGAAGGTTTGGATTCCGGTGCAGATGATTATCTTGTAAAACCCTTCTCAACAGATGAGCTGTTAGCAAGAATAAGAGCACTTGGCCGAAGGAAGAATGAACAAATTCAAAGTACAAACCTTAAAACCAGCCTATTGGAATTAGACCCATTAAACTGTGAAGTGATGATGAATGGTCAAACAATTAAGCTAACCCTCAAGGAGTCCCAGCTTTTGGAGTTTTTGATCCGTAATAAGGGAAAAGTCATCACCAGGGATCAGATTTTAAGCAAGGTTTGGGGATTTGATTCTGATGTTGATATGAATAATATAGAAATATACATCTATTATCTTAGAAGGAAACTTAATCTTAAGGATACAGGGGTACGCATTGAAACTATAAGAGGTATCGGTTATTCATTCAGGGAGGATAACAATGTTTAGCAGATTAAGACTAAAACTCACCCTCACAAACACTATAGTTACCGGACTAATATTCCTGTTTCTTCTATCAGGTGTTTATATTTTTATGAAACAAAGCCTGACAAGGCAATCTGAAGACATGATGAGATCCATTGCAACAAATGACAGGTTCAGATATACTCCCTTCATACCAAGAGCAAAACATCTTGATACCAACTATTTCTTTGTTATGGTTGACAGCGTAGGTAATATAGTAGATATTTCAAATAACCTTACCAATACTTATGATGAAATATCCCTGCTTGTAGATGAAACAATGAGAATTGATAAAGACTTCGGGAATATAAAAATTGAAGGTATAAATTTCAGATTTTTAAAGTCGTATTCCAACTTCAGAAACGATCTACTAAAAATAGTATATTTTAATACTCAACCTGAAACACAAATGCTAAAAAATTTGCTTACCATAATTATAACCATTGGAATAATTACAGTGTTAATCACATTCCTTGCCAGCCTTTTTATGGCCAACAAGGCTCTTATACCTGTAAAAAAATCATGGCAACGGCAAAAGGATTTTGTTGCAGATGCTTCCCATGAACTAAGAACCCCTCTTGCCGTAGTACAGACAAACCTGGAGCTGGTGATAGGCAACAAAGATGATACTGTAGAAAGCCAACTGTACTGGCTTGATAATATAAAAGCAGAGAATTCGAGGATGGCCAATCTTGTCAATGACTTACTTTTCATTGCAAGATCCGATTCAAATGAAACTCAGGTGGAAATGAGCAATTTTCCGTTGGATATTGTGTGTAAGGGAACTGCTATTTCCTTTAAGCTTCTATGTGAGGGCAAAAATATTGATATATTTGATGATATAGAATCGGGCATAAACTTTTATGGCAGTGAAGCCAGGATTAAACAGCTTATTACAATTTTGATGGATAATGCAGTTAAGTACACCCCATCAGGCGGTAATATAAAGATATCCTTGAGACAAACAGATACGAATGTAGATATGGTTATTTCAGATACAGGTGTTGGCATACCTAAGGAACACCTTGATAAGATTTTCGAACGATTTTATCGTGTAGATTCTTCCCGCTCAAGCGAAAGCGGCGGCTCAGGACTTGGGCTTTCTATAGCAAAAATAATTGTCAAGGAGCATCATGGTCATATTAATGTAAAAAGCACTTCTGGACAAGGCTCACACTTTTACGTAACACTGCCAGTAAAAAGGAAAGTACTTCGTGAAAAATAATATCATCATTTTTATTCTTTCAATGAAATTTTGAATTATTTAAACTAAACTGCAAATAATAATTTATGTATTCCAGCTATATGCTTTGCAATAATCATTTTGCACTTTGAATTATTGCAAGACATTTTCCTTGATTCATATGTTGCAGAAAATTCATTTTTATATTGCAAATGCAGACGATTCAACTACATTTGCCAATGGAAATCTTTTTCGTAACATATAAAATTATGAACAAAATTCATAATAATAAATTATAATAGCGAGGGAGAGTAAATTGTTTAAAAGAAAATATATAACATCAATAATTGCAGTGGTTTTATGTTTAGTTCTTTGTCTGACAGCAGTATACAAAGAGACAATATCAGACTTTTACGGCTTTAGCAAAGCAGCACTGTCATATTATGGTTCACGGGGACAGGAAGTTATAAATATTCAGGCAAAACTTTATAACTGGGGATATTACAAAGATACTGTTGACGGAATATATGGCTATAACACTTATAGAGCAGTTACTTACTTCCAATCAAAAAACGGATTGGCTGCGGACGGAATCGCCGGTCCTCAAACACTGGCAGCACTAGGCCTTCCAACAGGTGAAACAACGGCTAGTACTAAAAACAATTATTCCAATAATGGAGACACCTATCTTCTTGCAAGGCTTATTCACGGAGAAGCAAGGGGCGAATCATACACAGGAAAAGTCGCTGTTGGTGCAGTAATCCTAAATAGAACAAGGGATGGAAGATTTCCCAAGACCATAGCTGGGGTTATATACGAACCTGGAGCCTTTGATGCTGTAAATGACGGCCAAATCAATCTTGAGCCGGATAATGAATCCGTTAAGGCTGCCGCAGATGCTTTAAACGGATGGGACCCCACATATGGCTGTGTGTTTTATTGGAACCCTGCCACAGCTACCAGTAAGTGGATATGGTCAAGAAAAATTGTAGTTACAATTGGAAAACATGTTTTTGGGGTATAATCTTCTATACATTCCCACATATCATAAAAAACTCCACATTTCACTTCAATTTACAAAAGTGAAACGTGGAGTTTTTTAATATACCAATAGTTTAAATATACTAATAGTTTAAATATACCAATAGTATTAAAGACTAGTATTTAAAGACCACGTTTGATTATACTTTCTCTACATCACCGTAATCTTCTCCAAAGGTATCCACAGTAACGCTCTTTATCTTTTGATCCTCTAAAGGTTTATCATTATAATCCCTTTTAACAGCGACAATCCTGTCTACTTCCTCAATGCCTTCTGTCACTAAGCCAAATGATGCATATTGTCCATCTAAATGGGGTGAATTTGCAGCCATTATAAAGAACTGTGAGCCTGCAGAGTTGGGCATTCTTGATCTAGCCATGGAAATTACACCCCTCTGGTGCTTCAGGTTATTAACATGTCCATTTTGTGAAAACTCACCACGGATACTGTAGCCAGGACCTCCCATACCGCTTCCCTCCGGGCATCCTCCTTGAATCATAAAATCGGGGATAACCCTGTGAAATATAAGACCGTTATAAAAGCCTTTTTGTGCAAGAGAAATAAAATTCCTTACGGTATTTGGTGCGATGTTTGGATAAAGTTCTACCTTTATCTTGTTTCCATTTTCCATTTCAATTATTGCTATAGGATTATTTGCCATATCATATTCCCTCTTTCGTCTTATTATATGAAAAGTGTTAATAATCTTACATTTGTCAGAGCAAATAACGAACGCTTTTACGGGATTTGCGATAGACAAATGTAAAAGATTATTCACTTTTCTTATTATATTAATTCTTCAATCATTCCTTACTTAAAATACCCTACTCCTGCTTCAAATAACTTCTGATCCTTTTCCCCCGGAACATTTTTAATTACATTGGTTCCAACTCTTTCGGAATGGCCCATTTTACCCAAAACCCTTCCGTCGGGACTGGTAATTCCTTCTATAGCCTCTATGGATCCATTGGGGTTGAACCTTATATCATATGTTGGGTTTCCATTAAGGTCAACATACTGGGTAGCGATCTGACCGTTCTTTTCCAATTCTTTCAAAACAGCCTCATTGGCAACAAACCTTCCCTCACCATGTGATACTGCTATTGTATGGATATCACCGGCATTAACATTGTTAAACCATGGTGATTTAACCGAAACTGTTTTTGTCCTAACCATACAGGATACATGGCGACCGATGGTGTTGAAAGTAAGTGTAGGACTGTCGTCTGTAAGATCCCTGATTTCTCCATAAGGAACTAGTCCCAACTTGATAAGAGCCTGGAAACCATTACATATGCCCAGCATCAGTCCGTCTCTCTGATTAAGAAGATTCATAACCGCCTCTTTAACATATGGGTTTCTAAAAGCAGTTGCAATAAACTTTCCTGAACCGTCGGGTTCATCCCCACCGCTAAAGCCTCCCGGTATCATAATTATCTGGGAATTATTTATTTTCTTAGCCATAAGCTCTATGGATTCCTCTATCTCATGTGAAGAGAGGTTCTTGATTACCAATACATCAGCAGTTCCACCTGCCCTCTCAAACACCTTTGTTGTATCATACTCACAATTGGTTCCTGGAAAAACAGGTATGAATATCCTTGGCCTAGCTATACTTACACCTGATCTTTTATTGTTCCTTATTTGGTGCAAATAATTTTTAGGCTTGCCTGCATCCTCATCAGTTCTTGTCGGGAAGATTCTTTCAAGGGTGTTTTCCCAGCTTTCCAAAGCTTTTTCAAGACTGATATCAATACCGTTTATGCTTATAACCTGTTCTTTTTTTGTTTGGCCTAACAGTGTGTATTCAATATCACCAAATGCTTCTTCAAGATTAGTATTTCCCGGCATTTCAAGAATAATCGATGCTATTTCGGGTTTAAACATATAATCGGAATCAAAACCGCCCTCAAACTCCATTCCAATCATGTTACCAAAGGACATTTTACTTACGGCCTCAGCTATTCCTCCTGATTTCACAGTGCTCGAAGCCAGTACCTTACCCGACTTTATAAGCTCACTAACCTTTTCAAAACCTGACTTCAACTTATCAAAATTCGGAACCTCATCTTTATCTCTTAATGCTTTTATCATTACAACCTTGCTGCCGATTTCCTTAAACTCAGAAGACACCACGTTGTTTACGTTTACAGCAGCTACAGCGAAAGCAACCAAGGTTGGGGGAACAGTCATATCCTTGAAAGTTCCAGACATGCTGTCTTTACCTCCTATTGCAGGTATTCCAAAATTTTTTTGTGCCAAATATGCACCAAGCAGTGCACTAAATGGTTTGCCCCATTTCTGCGGTTCCTTACCAAGTTTCTCAAAGTACTCCTGCAATGTGAGCCTTGCTTTCTCATAATCACCACCTAATGCTACAATCTTTGCAACAGCTTCAACTACTGCAAAAACAGCACCGTGGAAGGGACTCCATTTGGCGATCATCGGGTTGTACCCATATGTCATCAATGTGCCTGTAGTGGTATCACCATTTAATAAAGGTATTTTTGCAGCCATACCTTCCTGTGGGCTCAGCTGATATTTACCTCCAAAAGGAAGCAATACAGATCCTGCACCAATAGTTCCATCGAACCTTTCAACCAATCCCTTCTGGCTGCATACATTTAATCGTGAAAGGTTTAAGAGCCACTTGGATTCAATATCAGATTCCTTTAATACTTCATCCGGCAGCTTACTAAAGTAATTATCCTTTTCTGAAGGTGCTTCAACGCTGACCTCGGAAGTTTGCTTTACACCATTGGTATTTAAAAAGTCTCTGCTTATATTTACTATCGTTTTATTTCTCCAGCTCATTTTAAGCCTGTTAAGCTCAGTAACTTCAGCTACTACCACTGCTTCAAGGTTTTCTTCCCTTGCTGCATCTATAAATGAATTTACATTTTCCTTATCAACAACAACCGCCATTCTTTCCTGGGATTCAGAAATAGCAAGCTCTGTTCCATCGAGACCTTCATACTTTTTAGGCACTGCATCAAGATTTATCACAAGACCGTCAGCCAGCTCCCCTATGGCAACAGAAACGCCTCCTGCTCCAAAGTCATTGCACTTTTTAATCATGCTGCTTACTTCTTGTTTTCTAAAGAGCCTCTGTATCTTCCTTTCAGTAGGAGGATTACCTTTTTGAACCTCAGCACCGCATGTGAGAAGTGATTCTTCCGTATGCTCCTTTGAAGATCCTGTAGCACCTCCGCATCCATCGCGACCGGTTCTGCCGCCTAAAAGAATGATCACATCTCCCGCTTGCGGAGCTTTCCTTATTACATTCTTCTTTGGTGCAGCACCAATAACAGCACCAATCTCCATTCTCTTTGCAACAAAACCTTCATCATAAACCTCTGCAACCTGGCCTGTGGAAAGTCCTATCTGATTACCGTAGGAACTATAGCCGGCTGCAGCTCCTGTAGTTATTTTCCTCTGAGGCAGTTTTCCAGAGATAGTGTCTTCTACGCTGGTTCTTGGATCACCGCTTCCTGTTACACGCATTGCCTGATATACATATGAACGTCCTGAAAGCGGGTCTCTTATAGCTCCGCCAAGACATGTGGCTGCACCACCAAAAGGCTCTATTTCTGTTGGATGGTTATGAGTTTCATTCTTAAACATTACAAGCCATTCTTCATTCTTTCCGTTAACATCCACATCAACCACTATGCTGCATGCATTTATCTCGTCTGAAACATCCAGGTCCTCCAGCATGCCCCTCTTCTTAAACTCCTTCATGGCTATTGTAGCAATATCCATAAGGCAAACATCCTTGTTCCTTTTTTCATACACATAGCTTCTTGAATCAATATAGGCTTTGTATGCCCTGTCTATAGCCTCTGTGTATACTCCCTTTTCTATATCCACATTTTTTATCTCAGTTAAGAATGTTGTATGCCTGCAGTGATCCGACCAGTAGGTATCGATTACCCTTATCTCCGTAACTGTTGGATTTCTCTTTTCTTCATCTTTAAAGTACTGCTTGCAGAATTTTAAATCCTCAAAGGACATGGCAAATCCCATTTCGTTCATAAACTCCATAAGCCCAGCATCATCCATTTCTATAAAACCATTAAGCTCTTTTACATCGTCAGGCATCAATACATCCACATCTAAGGTAGAAGGCTTGTCAAGCTTTGCTTCCTGACACTCAACTGGGTTTATGCAATAGTTCTTTACCCTTAAATATTCTTCGTCAGAGACTTGTCCATCAAGAACAATAAGCTTTGCAACCTTTATCTCAGGCCTCTCCCCTTCAGTTAGTATCTGAACACATTGAGAAGCAGAATCCGCTCTCTGGTCATATTGACCTGGAAGGTATTCAATTGCTATAAGCCTGCTGTTGCTGTCTAAATCTATCTTTTCATCGCAAACACTGTCAACCGGAGGTTCAGAAAAAATTATCTTTCTCGCTGCATCATACTCTTCATCCGATACCCCTTCAACATCATATCTGTTGATTATCCTTACAGACTTTAACCCATCAAGCTTTAAGTTTCTTTTGAGATCTTTATAAAGGCCGTTAGCCTCTATATCAAATCCCTTCTTTTTTTCAACAAAAATCCTTCGAACTATTTTATTCATCTATATATCCTCCATCCATAATTATCACCCAAAATATTGAAATTACTGAAAAATCAATTAACTTCAAATCACATTTTACTCTATTATTATAATATGATATCATAAATAAGTAAAATTAATAATACTAATATAATATATAAGGAACGCTTATGGATATTAACTTTGAGCTTTATAAAATATTTTATCATGCTGCCAAATCAGAGAGCTTTTCATCAGCATCAAGAAAGCTTTTTATTTCACAATCTGCAGTAAGCCAGTCGGTTAAGCACTTAGAAGACAAGTTGGGTGCCAAGCTCTTCACAAGAAAAGGAAAGCAAATGGTGCTTACGAGCGAAGGCGTCCTCCTATTGACCCATGTAGAGCAGGCATACAATTTCATAAAGACAGCTGAGCACAAAATATTTGAGATACAGAACATGGATGCAGGTGAAATCCGGATAGGTGCAAGTGATACAGTTTGCAGATATCACCTGGTACCTTATTTGGAGAGATTTAATGCACTCTATCCTAAAATTAAGATTCATGTTATAAACAGGACTTCCTTTCAAATATTGAATCTTCTCAAAAATGGAATGGTGGATTTTGGCATAGTTACTCTCCCTGTTTATGATGATGATATAGCTGTAAGTGAATTTTTGAATGTCCAGGATATTTTTGTTGCCTCAGATAAATATAATGATTTAATGGGAAAAAGCATCGAGCTAAAGGATATAACTCGCTATCCTTTATTGATGCTGGAAAAGAACAGCTCAACTAGACGTAACCTTGATATTTATTTCAAAAGCATAGGGGCATTTATTACCCCAGAAATTGAGTTAGAAAGTGTTGACCTTCTTGTTGACTTTGCAAAAATAGGTCTAGGCATAGCATGCGTTCTAAAAGAAAGTGCCATGGATGCCTTGAATAAAAAAGAGATTTTTGAAGTCCAAACAAAAGAAAAATTACCCACAAGAAGACTTGGTATAATTTCCATGAAGGCAGTACCCCTGTCAAAAGCTTCCACAAAATTCATAGAATTTATGCCAAATCGTTAATTTTGCCCTTAAAGTAGCTTAAATTATTTACTTTTATCTTTTCATTATGCTATGATTATATTGTTTATTAAGGAATAATTAAAATATTACTTCCGCTTTTAAGCGGGTGTTGACGAGTTAAGTCAACACATGAGCGAAATTTATAGCGGAAGTTATATTTTGGTAATTCCAAGGAATAATTAGGCCCAATACAATATTCCTAAACACATTTTACGAGGAGATGATGCTATGTCCGAACAAATCAAACAAATCGCATTGCGTATCAAAGAATTAAGAGAAATTTCCAAAATTTCAATAGAGGATTTGGCAGTGCAATTAAACGTGCCTGTAGAGACATATAAGCAGTATGAAAGCGGTACTTATGATATACCCGTAAGCTTTCTTTATGAAATTGCCAACAAGTTCAATGTCGATCTTACGGCTATTCTTACAGGAGAAGGTCCCAAACTTCGTACCTATGCTCTAGTAAGAAAGGACAAAGGTATAGAAGTAAATCGCAGAACCGATTACAAATACCAGCACCTTGCATATAATTTCCTTCATAAAAAGGCTGAACCTTTTTTAGTAACTGTAGAACCTGGTCAGGAAGAGTCTCCTATAAAAACCAATTCCCATCCCGGTCAGGAATTCAATTACTGCCTGCAAGGTACTTTAAAAATTGTAATTGATGGACATGAAATCATTTTAAATGAGGGAGATTCACTCTTTTTTGATTCTTCTGCAAAACATGGAATGAAAGCGTTAAATGGGAAAGTTGCTAAATTTTTAGCGATAATCTTGTAATTATAAAGAGTTTAGGAGGTTTACAAATGTTATTGGAAAAATACCTTTCTCGTGTTGAGTTTGATTCTTACGAGGATTTCTATGAAAATTTTAAAATAAATGTGCCGGAAAATTTTAACTTTGCTTATGATGTAGTAGATTATTTTGCTGAAAAGGCACCTGATAAAAGAGCTATTGTATGGTGTGATGAAAAAGGCGATTATGCTGAATTTACTTTTAAGCAGCTAAAGGAATACAGCGATAAGGCAGCTAATTTCTTAAAAGGTGCAGGTATCAAGAAGGGCGATCCTGTAATGCTTATACTGAAAAGACGTTATGAATTCTGGTTCCTGATACTTGCCCTTCACAAGATCGGAGCAGTGTGTATTCCCGCAACTCACCTGCTTACTAAAAAGGATATTGTATACAGGAACAATGCTGCTGATATAAAAATGATAATTTGCGTTAATGAACCGGAAGTAATAAAGCATGTTGAAGATGCTGAGCCTGATTCGCCTTCACTAAAATCCAAGGCCATCGTAGGGGGCGGCCGTGACGGCTGGTTTGATTTTACAAACGAGCTTTCCAAAGCCTCGTCTGACTTTGCAAGACCTGTAGGCAGTGATGCACCTACAAACGAAGATATTCTACTCCTGTACTTTACATCCGGCACCACAGGAATGCCGAAGATGGTAAGGCATAATTTCACATATCCCCTTGGCCATATCCTTACAGCTAAATACTGGCAGAATGTAACCGAAGACGGTTTGCACCTTACTGTAGCAGATACAGGCTGGGCAAAGGCAGTTTGGGGAAAAATATACGGCCAATGGCTTTCAGGTGCTGCAGTATTTGTATACGACTATGACAAGTTTGTTCCCAAAGAACTCCTTGAAGTTATAACCAAACACGGAGTTACTTCCTTCTGTGCACCGCCAACAATATACAGATTTTTTATTAAGGAAGACCTCTCCAAATATGATTTCAGCAAGCTAAAATATTGTGCAGTTGCAGGTGAACCACTTAATCCTGAAGTCTATAATCAGTTTTATAATGCTACCGGTCTTAGACTAATGGAAGGATACGGACAGACCGAGCTGACTGTCACAGCTGCTACTTATCCCTGGATGGAACCTAAGCCTGGTTCCATGGGTAAGCCTTCTCCAGGATATGACCTTGATATAATCAATGAAGATGGTAGTTCCTGTGAGGTTGGTGAAGAAGGCCAGATAATTCTGCGTACAAATAAAAGAAAACCTTCCGGTATGTTTGATGGATATTACAGAGACCCAGCCCTTACCTCTAAAGTATGGCATGATGACATCTATTATACAGGAGATATGGCATGGCGTGATGAGGACGGCTATCTTTGGTTTGTTGGAAGGGCTGATGACGTTATCAAAAGCTCAGGATACAGAATAGGGCCTTTTGAAGTTGAAAGTGCTCTATTAGAGCACCCTGCAGTTTTAGAGTGTGCAATAACGGCAGTTCCCGATCCCGATAGAGGACAGATAGTAAAGGCTACCATTGTTCTTGCTAAAAACTATAATCCTTCAGATGAACTGGTCGTAGAGCTCCAAAACCATGTTAAGAAGGTTACGGCACCTTATAAATACCCTAGAATCATTGAATTTGTAAAGGAACTTCCAAAGACCATCAGCGGCAAAATACGCAGGGTTGAGATAAGGGATAACGATAAATAAACTATAGATAATTATAAATAAACTATATTAGAAAAAGTGGGTTACTTCAATAGCGAAAAGCATTGCTATTTTGAAGTAACCCACTTCTTAAGAACATTTCAAAAATTCATTATTCAAGTATTTTTGTATAATATCATTAGTTCTGCTTTTTGAAATACTCCATTTACCGGTTAATTATTGTTAATACCTATTTAAGAACTGATTTTTACGCTTCTACCAGCCTTGTCAGCAGCATATTACTTCTTTCAATAAACTTTGTCATAGCTTCAGCATTAAGCTGCTTATGACTCATCATCGCAAGATCATATATATGCTCACAAATAAGCTTCACCTCATCCTTGCGATCGTCTTTATCCTTAATATTAATAACTTTTTTAATTAAATCATTATTTTTATTAAGTACAAGGGTCTCTTCATTTCCGAACATATGGCCCATGTCAAACCCACCAAACCGTTGAGACATCTCCTGCATTCTTCTTGAATGCTCATCTAAAAGGATCATACCGGGCACACCTGCAGCTTTGAGACTTTCCACTTTGAGCTTTAGCTTCTCGTTGCCAAGTGCATCCTTAAAAAGCTTTTCAAAGCTTTCCTGGAGCTCTTTTGATGCAGCTTCATCAACATTCTCTTCCTTCTCCTTCAGGCTTTCTGAAAGATCGGAATCAATTCTCAAAAACTTAATCTCAGTTTGCTTTGATTCTAAAAAGCTTATAAAATGGTTATCTATCATTGTTGACAATATAACCGCTTCCATTGCGTTGTCCTTGAACAATTTTATATATTGAGCTTGCTGCCTCTCATCCGAAACATAGAAAACTTTGTTTTCATGCTTTTCTTTATTGCGTTCTAAATATTCGCTCTGTGAAACATAATCTCCATTTGTTGTCTTATAAATCACAATATCCTTAACTCTGTCATAAAATTTAGCTTCGCGAATACATCCGTATTTTACAAACGGGTTTATATCATCCCAATACTTGTTAAAGTTTTCCCTGTCATTCTCATAGACCGATGTGAGTTTATCCGCTACCTTTTTAGTAATATGTCCAGATATTTTGTTTACATAACCGTCATTCTGCAAAAAGCTTCTGGAAACATTAAGAGGAAGATCGGGACAATCCAGCACCCCTTTTAAAAGCATCAAAAACTCAGGTATTACTTCTTTAATATTGTCCGCAACAAATACCTGGTTGTAATACAGCTTTATCTGGCCCTCCATGGTTTCAAACTCATGCTTTAATTTGGGGAAATACAAAATGCCCTTAAGGTTAAATGGATAATCCATGTTTAAATGAATCCAAAACAGAGGCTCATTAAAGTCATGGAATACCTTTCTGTAAAACTCCTTGTACTCTTCATCAGTACAATCCTTTGGGTTCTTAAGCCAAAGAGGATTTGTGTCATTGATTGGTTTTAGCGCCATAGGTTCCTTATCTTTTTCACCTTCTTCAGCTTCAGCAGAAGGCTCTTCTATAGAATCAAAATATACTTCATATGGGAGGAAGGAAAAATACTTTTCGAGGATTTCTCTAACCTTAAAGCTATCAAGAAACTCAAGGCTGTCTTCAGATAAAAACAGTGTTATAGTAGTCCCCCTTGAAGTTCTGTCAGACTCACCCATCTCATAATCCATACCGCCTGTGCTAACCCATCTTACAGCTTTCTCATCCTTCTTAAAAGACAACGTATCAATCTGTACTTTGTCGGACACCATGAATGAAGAGTAGAATCCAAGACCAAAGTGGCCTATGATCTGCCCTTCATCAGTTTTATCCTTATACTTTTCCAAAAAATCCTTAGCACCTGAAAAAGCAATTTGGTTAATATATTTACCAACTTCTTCAAATGTCATCCCTATTCCATTATCAATGATTTGCATTGTTTTTTCTTTTTTGTTAACAACAACCTTTATCTGCCATTTATCATCACCATCCAGGTCAGCTTCACCTATAGCACTTAATTTCTTTAGCTTGCTTATGGCATCTGAGGAGTTTGATACCAGTTCACGGACGAAAATGTCCTTTTCTGAATATAGCCATTTCTTAATAATAGGAAAGATATTTTCCGTGTTTATTGATATACTTCCGCTCTCATGCATCATATAAATGCCTCCTTAACCATTATTTCTAATTATTAATATTACATTTACTTAAGGTTTTGTCAAGTATATTTTAGCACTCTCACAGCTGGAGTGCTAAAATATACTTGACAATTTTTATATATACTAAAGTATTACCAATTTTAACTATAATTTCTCTTAATTAATACACTTAATTAATACACTTAATTAATGCACTTGTACAGCTCTTCACATGGGTAATATTAATACTAAATATTTAATGTTAAAAAGCCGATAATTTAATTATATATCACATATGTTTATATACTATAGGAACATCGAATAAATGTTTTCTTATCATCCCAACTTTATATTAGTAAAGGAGCATTTTTATGAAATTCTCTAAACTCAAAAAAATACCTCTATTAAATTTACTACAACACTTCAAAAAAGTCCCATATAAAATCGCACAATATACAAGATATATTGGAATTCAAAAAAGGCTTCTCACATTTTTTATTCTGCTGTCAAGTGTTCCTTTGCTGAGCATTGCTATACTTAGCTATACCAAATCCAGCTCAGCAGTCCAATCAAAGACTGAGTCATATTCCAGTGAGATTATGTCACAGTTCGCACGAAATGTAAAAAATGTTTTATTCTTTATCGAATCCGGTTGCAACGAAGTTATGAAGACTACAGAGTTCGCAGAGGCAATAAAGCTGTATGATCAAGGCGGAATGCCTATTATGGATGCATCAGTAGTAATAAATCCAATATTAAATAACAAGTTCTCCCCAACAGTAATAGAAGGCTGTGAAGGAGCAATATACTTAACCAAGGGCGAAATAGTAGGAACTACTTCAAGCTATCAGACTGGCAGTGAATTTATGAGTATGTTAAAGGAATTTGAATCTATGGCAAAAGAGGCAAACGGAAAGTATACTTGGCTTATGAAGAAGGGAGAAAGAACTTCCCAGAATTATATCCTATCAATTGTTGAAGTATATCATGAACTTACAAGCGAGCCATTAGGCACTATTGTTGTTTTTTTAAATGAGTCTTTCATTGGAAGTATTTTTGGCTCAACCTATATAGATGGTTCTAAGGATATATTTGTTGTGGATACATCAGGAACAATAATTTCTAGTAAAAATACAGATACTTTAAAAATAAATACTCAATATTCCAACAAAACATTTATTAGCGATATTAAAAGTTCTCTAGAATCCAAAAAACCCGATCCAACCAAAGACAATCAACCAAAAAAGGGATATACATATATATCTGAAAATGGTAAAAATCATTTATTTTCATATTCTCAAGTACCTGGTTTAAATTGGTTCGCTGTATCAACTATTCCATTATCCTTTATACAAAGTGAATCAATAGCCATAAGGACAACCATAATTTATGTAAGCTTAATTATATTCATTCTGGCAATCATAATTTCATTTTTAATTGCCATTAGCATTTCAAATCCTCTGTATAAACTTGGAGACCTCATGAAGAAGGCAAAAGAAGGCGATCTTATTATTTCCATCAACGACACATTTAATGACGAAATATCCAACCTAAGTAATAATTTTAATGAAATGGTATCAAATATAAGAAATCTTGTTGCGAAGGTAAACGCTTCTTCAACACAAGTTCTATCAAGTGCTGAAAAGCTCAGTAACATGTCCCATACTTATTATACATCCTCAGAACAAATTGCAATTAGCATGGATGAAATTGCAAAAGGTGCTTCTAATCAAGCCTCAAACAATTATAAATCACTTGAGTATCTAACTACATTATCTAATGATATTGAAAAAGTAGGCTCAGATATGAAAACTGTATCCGGAATCATACATGATACCAAATTTTTAAGTCAAAATGCTATACAATCGGTAAAATCGCTAAATGAAAAATCTATCCAAACCAACAGGGTATCAGAAGATATAGTAACTCATATCAATTCCTTCTATACTGACATGAAACAAATACAAAACATTGTGAAATTTATTGACAATATTTCTGAAGAGACTAACCTGCTATCATTAAATGCAGCCATTGAGGCAGCCAGAGCAGGAGAAGCAGGAAGAGGATTTGCAGTGGTTGCTGATCAAGTAAAAAAACTTGCCAATCAAACAAAAGAGTCGTTAACATCAATAAGCAACTCAATCCAGAACATCCAATCCAGGGCTGACCTAGCATTCATATCAGCAAATAAAACCCAGGAAATTGTGAGCGATCAAATGAATGCAGTTAATGATACAGATGATTCATTCAAAGCAATTTTCGGTTCAATGGAAAACATTAGTAAGTATATGAAAGAATTTGAGGTATCGGTAAATTATATACTTGATTCCAGCACCAAGACGCTAGAAGCACTCAATAACATCTCAGCTGTATCACAAGAAACTGCAGCATCTGTTGAAGAAATAAGTGCAACGACCCAACAGCAAATTGAGGGTATTAGTGAAGTCTCATCCCAGTCAAAACTTTTAAAAGAAATGGCACAAGAACTTAATGATTCAATTTCACACTTTAAAATTTAATCTTATAAGTAAAAAAGCATATTCTATATTAAAAGTGTTAATAATCTTACATTTGGCGGAGCAAATAACGAACGGTTCAACGGGATTTGCGACAGACAAATGTAATAGATTTATCACTTTTAATATTTAATAAAGCCAAAGGTAGTTTTATTTAAAATTGCCTTTGGCTTTATATTTCAATCACACCTTAACTTAGCGCTAAGGAATTTTATATATTTAGCCGATAAAATATAAGGAAAACTACTATTATATTAAATACAATTAATCTTTTACATTTATCTATTGCAAAATTCCGTTAAAGCGTTCGTTATTTTGCTCTGCTAAATGTAAGATTGATAATGTATTAAATACAGCTTCCTTTAATATTATCATTTACTTACCATCTGGTGATCTCAATAATTAATAAAATTTATGAACCGGTTATAGAAAAGGGGTATGTTTATGAATATTATCAGGAAATTTGTTTCGAATTACAACAAACCGTTTTTGAAACTATTTTTTAACTTTAAAAAAATATTGAATAAAATAGTGCAACTATCCAGATATATAAAAATTCAAAAAAGGCTTTTGGTATTTTTTATTCTTTTAACCAGTGTGCCATTGATTAGTATTGGCATTCTGAGCTATAGCAAGTCCAGTTCTGCCGTTGAATCAAAGACACAATCCTACTCCAGTGAGATTATGTCCCAGTTCAGCCAAAATGTTAAGAACATGCTGTTTTTTATTGAATCCAGCGGAAGGGAATTTATGAGAAGCGAAGATTTTATTGAGCTTCTAAACAAATACGATGGCGGTGAACTTCCTGAAAATGAGCTAACCTATCAAATAGATCCCCTCATAGTACAAAAATTTTCACCCTCGGTTATGGAAGGCTGTGAAGGAGCAATATATATTTCTAAAGGCCGTTATTTATCAGGTGCTTCAGCTTATCACGTAAGCATGGATTTTGAAAATGATGCAAAGGAATTTGAATCCATGGCTTCACAAGCCAAAGGCAAGTATGTTTGGATGATGAAAAAGGGCTCAAAGACCTCACAAAATTATATAGTCTCAGTAGTAGAATTATATAACGAACTTACAAACACTACTTTAGGCACCCTTGTGGTATTTTTTAATGAAGCGTTTATAGGAAATATATATAAATCTATAAACATCGATGGTTCCAAAGATATATTCCTGGTAGATACTTCTGGAACAGTTATTTCCAGCAAAAATACCGATAGCATAAAAATAAATACCAAGTATACCAATGAAAATTTAATAAAGCATCTAAATAGTACTTTGAATGAAAAGAATTCTTCCCAAAAAAATGCTGTAAAAAAAGGACACATATACTTAAAAGTTGACGGTAAAGAGTTTTTGAATACCTTTGCCCAGGTTCCCGACTCAAACTGGTTTGTTGTTGCAACTATACCTACATCCTTTATCCAAAGCGAATCAGTTGCAATAAGAACAGCCATATTCTATGTAAGTTTAATACTATTAATACTAGCCATTATGATATCAGTATTTATAGCTATAAGTATCTCAAGTCCTTTAAGAAAGCTTGAAAGTCTTATGCAAAAAGCAACAGAGGGTAATCTTAATATATCAATCACTGATGACTATAAGGATGAAATTTCAAACTTGAGCAATAACTTTAATAATATGATATCAAATATAAGGATGCTTGTAACAGAGGTGAACACTTCTTCAAATCAGGTTTTATCCAGTGCAGAAAAGCTTAGCAATACGTCATATACATATTATACCTCATCTGAGCAAATTGCCGTCAGCATGGATGAAATAGCTAAGGGTTCCACTAATCAGGCAGCCAACAATTACCAATCTCTTGAATATGTCACTGAATTGTCTAATGATATAAAAAAAGTAGGCAACGACATGAAAACTGTTTCAGATATCATATTTAGCACAAAACGCTTAAGCCAAAATGCGCTTGAAACTGTAAAAGCCCTTACAAACATATCTTCCCAGACCAGTAAGGTATCAGAGGACATAGTACAACAAATAAAGTCATTTTACACTGACATGAAAGAAATAGAAAAGATTGTTAAATTTATAGGCAATATCTCAGAACAGACCAATCTGCTTTCTCTAAATGCAGCCATTGAGGCAGCTAGAGCCGGTGATGCAGGAAAGGGATTTGCAGTTGTTGCTGAAGAAGTTAGAAAACTTGCCGACAAGACTAAGGAATCTTTAACATCAATAAATAACTCAATACAGAATATTCAATTAAAGGCAGATAGCACATTCAGCTCTGCGAATAAAACGCAGGAAATAGTAGTAGCACAATTAAATGCAGTTAATGAAACAGACAATTCGTTTAAGGAAATATTCAGATCAATGGAAAACATAAGTGACTTTACAAAAGAATTTGAGGTATCGGTAAACAAGATTCTCCAATCAAGTGCTAAGACACTTGAGGCAATAAATAATATTTCTACAGTTTCACAGGAAACTGCTGCTACAATAGAAGAAATAACTGCAACAGCACAGCAGCAAATTGAAGGAATAAGTGAAGTATCCTCCCAATCAAAGCTATTGAATGATATGGCACAAGAGCTTAATAAATCTATTTCACACTTTAAAGTATAGTTTAGTCATAATCAAAAAAACAACTTCCGCTATAAATTTCGTTCAATTACAAAGAGCCAAAGACACCTTTGGCTCTTTGTATGCCTTAATTTTTATGCATTAAAATGTGCTATCCAGAAATGCCCTAAGTCACTACCAGGCTTAATTGCTCACTTTCCTTGTACTGTGCAGACCACTTGCCGCATCTGTCACCCCAGCTTGCTAAAACAGTATCATTTGATAAAATCTTAATAAGTTCACACATATTAGAGCAATCATTGCATTCCATGCTGGTTATGGTAAAGTCCCTTTTAGAGATATCAAATCCCCCGAATCTTGTTTTATACTCTTTTTGGTACATTTTTTCCCTGGCCATCAATGCTGCTCCAAATGCACCCATAACATCATAATATTGCGGAATAATGATCTTTGTCTTCAATTCCTTTTCAAATGCTGCAACTATTCCTTGATTTGCAGCGACTCCACCTTGAAAAACAAATGGCTCAAGCAATTCTTTTCCCTTTGCAAGATTGTTGATATAATTTCTTACCAAAGCTTCACAGAGCCCGCTAATTATATCCTCAACACTATGTCCAGCCTGCTGCTTGTGAATCATATCAGATTCAGCAAATACAGCACACCTCCCGGCGATTCTCACCGGAGAGCTGGAATTTAATGCATGTTTTCCAAATTCCTCAATCGGTATATCCAGCCTTGCTGCCTGCCTATCCAGAAAAGATCCTGTTCCTGCCGCACATACTGTATTCATTGCAAAGTCATAAACAACACCATTTCTTACAAGTATAATTTTTGAGTCTTGGCCGCCGATTTCCAATATGGTCTTTACATCAGGCACCAGCTTCAATGCCGCTATTGCGTGGGAGGTTATTTCATTTTTTACTATATCACATCCAACTACAACCCTGGCCAAATGTCGGCCGCTCCCGGTTGCACCAACACCCATTATATTAACTGAATCTCCCACCGAGTCATTTAACATACTTATCCCGGTTCTCATAGCTTTTATGGGCTGGCCGCCGGTCTTTAGATATAGCTTTTCAATCACATAGCCATCTTCATCTATCACAACAAGATTTGTACTCACAGAGCCTACATCAATTCCAAGATAACATCCCTTTTCCTTCAAACAAATCTATCTCCCTTCTTCTTTTAAGCAAATCTATAAATGCTTCAATTCGAGTCATATAGCCTGCTTCTCCAGTCATTTCATCAATTATGAGCGACATTATCGGTATTTTAAAATCCCTTTCAATAGATGGCAAAATACTCTCCGATACAATCTCAGGCATACAGCCAAGCGGAAATATCTGAACTATGCCGTCAAAACCATCCTTGGCAAATAACACAGAATTCCCTATGGTTTCCTGGGAATGACCTCCTATCATTGCTCCTAAGTAAGGCTTTGCGGCTTTTTTATATCTCTCATCTCCTTTTAGGTGCAACGCTTTTTTAAGCATGTGATCTATTATCCAGCCGCTAACGGTAACAGGTCTTGTAACCTCTATGCCTTCATTTCCAAGCCTTGATTCAATAAATAGGTTGGTATAGGGATCGTTAGTTGTATATATCTCACCTACAATTCCCACTCTTATGGGACTTATTGTCTTATCGGTTTCAATATTTAAAAGCTCATTTTTTGCATCATCAATATGCTTTTTTATGTTCTTCGATCCATCTATTTTAAGAACATTATAAAGAAAAGACTTATAGATTTTATCAGTCATTCCCTTATGTATTTCCCTAGGTCTTATTTTAAAAGTAAGCTTTTCCAGTTCATCTACCCTTTTGGAAATCTCTACTGTATTTTTTACTGCCTTTAATATTTTATATATATTTAATCCGCCTGCTATTTCTCTTACTTTGTTAATTAGTTCACGATAATCATTTCCCGGAATATCCAGTGTGATTACCTTCATGTTCATACCCTGGTCCTTTAATATTTCCCTGTGCATTTCACAATAATAGCCAAATCTGCAGGGTCCGCATCCTCCTGTCATCAATATTGCATCCGCACCCATTTCATGTGCCTGTAAAAAGTTACCCAGGTTTATTTTAAGAGGAAGACAGGCCAATTCCGGGGCTAGCTTAGTACCTATTTCCAGTGCCTTTTTATTGTTAAAAGGAGGAATTACATATGTGACTCCCAGATCATCCAACATAGCTTTAACCGAAATATATGTATTACCCATATGCGGAAATGTCAACTTCATTATTTTCCCTCCACCTTATCATATCAATAAATGCCTCCAGACGGGTATCAAGACCCGCTTCACCGGAATGCTCGTCAATTGTTACGTATATAAACGGTATATCTGTACTCCTCCTAACCGTTCTTTCCGCCAAATCACCAATAAATGCATCTATACCGCATCCAAAGGACATAAGATATATTATTCCTTTTATATCACTTCCTTCTATCATGTGCATTACTGAGCCCAATGCTTTTCGCCCAAAGTTCCAGAAAACCCTTTTGTTAAGTTTTTCAGCATGATGACTTACTATATCATCACTTATCATCTCCTGTGTGATAATATTAACTCCATTTGTTCTCAGCTTCTTGAATAGATTCATATTTATATAGCTGTCGTAAAGGTTGTATGGATGCCCGATTACAGCTATATTTATAATGCCGCTGTCCTTCACAACGAATAAGTTACTCTTTCTATTCTTTTCATCCTCAGGCATAAAACCTTTTTTTATGTCCTCATTGTAGTCATTAAATTTATCCAATGCGGCCCTATATGCCCTTCTTATAAACTTTTCATCATCTACTATGAATCTGCCGATCTTAATAATACTATCAAGTTCATTATTTACATCTTTTCTACAGTTTATTTCCACATCAATTATTTTCGGTAATCCCTTTATGGTATTTCTAACCATATCCGGCAGTCCACCGAATTTCGGACATACATACTCACCCTTAGAAATGCTTGTAAGCCTGGGAATAAACAAAAAATCAACCTTATCTTTGATATCCAGTACATGTCCATGAAACAACTTAACAGGTACACAGGCTTCATCAACACATATTCTTACACCGTTGTCCAAGATCTTTTTAGTTGTACTTTGTGAGGTCACGACCTCAGCTCCCAACTCCTCAAAAAATGTATTCCACAAAGGATACATTTGATAATAAAACAGACTTTTTGGAATACCCACTTTTATTGACATTCTCCATAACACCTCGGTACATATTATTTACTTAATGGAATTTTTTATTCATTAAGGAATTGTCTTGTTGACACATGCACACCATAATTAAACGGACAAACCAAAAAAGGCTGTCCTATTTAGAAATAGAACAACCTTTGATTGCTAATTGGTTTAATAAAAATCAATTAAATTTTATTTAAAATTAAGCTTTTCCGTTGCATCCCAATACATTAACCAATTTGTGCTTAACAACTTCTTTGATAGCTGCTCTAGCTGGTCCTAAGTATTGTCTTGGATCAAAGTGTGATGGATTTTCAGCAAAATACTTTCTGATTGTAGCTGTCATAGCAAGCCTTAAGTCTGAGTCGATGTTTATTTTACAAACAGCCATTTTAGCAGCTTGTCTTAACATATCTTCAGGAACACCCTTAGCACCAGGCATGCTTCCGCCGAATTTGTTTATTATTTCAACATATTCAGGCATAACTGATGATGCACCGTGCAATACTATTGGGAATCCAGGAAGTCTCTTTTGCACTTCTTCAAGGATATCGAATCTCAATTTAGCTTCGCCTTTAAATTTGAATGCACCATGGCTTGTTCCAATAGCTATAGCTAATGAATCAACTCCGGTTCTCTTGACAAATTCTTCAACTTCGTCAGGATCTGTGAAAGCTGCATCTTTATCGGACACATTAACTGCATCTTCAATACCTGCTAATCTTCCCAATTCACCTTCAACTGTTACTCCTTTGTCGTGAGCATAATCAACAACTTGCTTAGTCAATTTGATGTTATCTTCGAATGAATGGTGTGATCCGTCAATCATAACTGATGAGAATCCGCCGTCAATACATGACTTACAAAGTTCAAAAGTATCACCATGGTCCAAATGTAAAGCTATTGGAAGACCAGTTTCCTGAATTGCAGCTTCTACCAATTTTACAAGGTATGTATGGTTTGCATACTTTCTTGCTCCAGCTGATACCTGGAGTATCAAAGGTGCATTTTCTTCTTTTGCAGCTTCAGTAATACCCTGGATTATTTCCATATTGTTAACATTGAATGCACCGATTGCATAACCGCCTTCATAGGCTTTTTTAAACATTTCTGTTGTTGTAACTAATGACATATTATCCACTCCTCATAATTTATTTTATTATTATCATTACTCATTGTTAAGTTTTTGTCAGTCCAGATTTAATTTTAACAGATTTATCTTCAAAATCAAGGGTTTATTTAAAATTTAACCATAAAATGCACAATAAATTTTCTTGTCTATTATAAACAATGCCAAAATACACCAATATCAATCAATTATAAATCAAAATACATAATAAAAATTATTGCCCAAAGACATAATATATATGTTAAGGCATGATTGAAATATTACTTACCGTTTTGAGCGTGTGTTCACGAATTAAGTTAACACGTAAGCGAAATTATACGGTAAGTTATATTTTCAACATGCCAAATATAGAATTGCTTTTTAATCCCGCTTATGCTATATTTTAATGTGACCGTGCAAATTAACTAATAAATTACATATATTTTTAAGGAGGTACTCATAATGAGTGAATTGGTAGGTGCAGCTATATTCGGTCAGTCTGGCGGACCGACATCAGTTATAAACGCCAGTGCAGCAGGTGTTATTCAGGAAGCATTAAAGCAGTCATGCATAACTAAAGTTTATGGAGCAGCTCATGGAATTAAAGGAATACTTGATGAAGTGTTTTACGATATGAGCCAGGAAGATCCTAAGGAATTGGATCTTTTGAAAACTACACCATCATCAGCTTTAGGTTCAGTTCGTTACAAGCTTAAAAGCGCTGAAGAAGATGAAACAGATTACAAGAGACTTGTTGAAGTATTCAAAAAGTACAATATAAAGTATTTCTTCTATAACGGCGGAAATGACTCAATGGATACTTGTAACAAGGTTAGCAAATATATGCAGAAGGTTGGTTATGAGTGTAGAGTTATGGGCGTTCCAAAGACAATAGACAATGACCTTTATGGAACAGACCACTGCCCAGGCTTTGCTAGTGCAGCAAAATATATCGCAACATCTACAATGGAAGTTTATCATGATGCAAGAGTTTATGATACAGGTATGATTACAGTTTTGGAAGTAATGGGAAGAAATGCAGGATGGTTAACTGCTTCTTCAGCTCTTGCATCATACAAAGGAAATGGACCTGACCTTATATACTTACCTGAAATTCCTTTCAACATGGAGCAATTCTTGGAAGATACAAACAAAGTATACAAGGAAACAGGAAAAGTTATAATAGCTGTTTCAGAAGGTTGTAGAGATGCAAAAGGTACTTATGTAGCAGAAATGGGTGCCAATCTCGCAAAAGACTCCTTCGGACATGCTCAATTAGGTGGAACAGCTTCCATACTTGCAAACATAGTTAAAGAAAAAATCGCTAAGAAGGTCAGAGGAATCGAGTTCAGCCTGTTGCAAAGAGCAGCTGCACACGTTGCTTCATTGACTGACGTTAACGAAGCATATCTTGCAGGTCAAATGGCTGTTAAATATGCTGTTGAAGGTAAGACTGACTACATGGTAGCTTTTGAAAGAGAAGCAGGACCGGTTTACAAATGCAACATTAAGCTCTTGAACCTCACAGAAGTTGCAAACACTGAAAAGAAAATTCCAAGAGAATGGATAAACAAAGAAGGTAACGGATTGAACAAGGAATTCATTGACTATGCACTTCCTTTGATCCAGGGAGAATCATGCCCTCCATTAGAAGATGGACTCCCAAGGTTTGCAAAGCTCAAGAAGGTTCTTGCTACAAAATAAGATAATATCAACTACAGTATATTGAAATATTACTTACCGTTTTGAGCGTGTTCACAAGTTAAGTGAATACGAAAGCGAAGTTATTCGGTAAGTTATATAGACAACGTACCTGAATGTTGAATATACGCATATAATAATAGGACAGTGAGTTTGATTGACTCAACTGTCCTATTTTATTTCGATGTTAAAGTTGATAAATCTATTACATATGTAATTGGCGAAGGAAATCACAAAGTGATTTTTTAAATAATTAATCGGCCTTTGCACCGCATATCGAACAGAAAACATCGTCCTTATCGATCTCATTACCACACCCAGGGCATTTTTTAAGATCCCTTACATCAATTATCTTGAGCTTTAATTCATCAATGGCTTTGATGCACTTCTCAATCTCTTCGCAGTTGGTCTTTACATCCAGATCTATCTCTTTTCCTTCCTTGTACTTGTCAAATATAGTGCTTCCTATTTCTGCCATGTACCCTTGAATCTTGCTCTCCTCTGATTTGATAGCCATATTGAGCTTTGTTATCTGCACCATATTTCCGGAAGCTTTTATAGCAACCTTTCCTGCACCCGAAATCTTCTTTCCTACATTATTAATCAATGACATTATAATTACCGCCTTTCGTATATTTTTTCTTGTTGACCTTATTTCTTTGCAGATTTATTTGAAGTTCTGCGTCTTAAAATGTCCTTTCTTTTGGTTACTGAATAACCAAAATACCCTAACGATTTTTTGAGGCTCCAATACTCACCATGGGAGTAACAAATAAGCCCGGCTTTTTCAATACAAAGCTTTCCTTCTTCATTTAACAACTCCTCATCTACATTCACAGCGACTATTTCTGCTAAAAACATATCATGAGAGCCTAATTCCAGCACCTGTTTGACTACACATTCAATATTTACAGGACTTTCTTTAATAAGAGGTACATCAACCACTGATGCTTTTAAGGTATTCAATTTCAGATGCTCAAATTTATCCATATCTCTGCCCGATTTTACGCCGCAAAAATCAGTAGCAAATGCAAGCTCCTCTGTTGTAAGGTTTACCACAAACTGGCCCTTTTCCTTAATCAAACCATGTGAATACCTCTCCTTTCTTACTGATATGGATAACATGGGCGGATTGGAGTTGATTGTACCAGCCCACGCTATTGTTATAGCATTGGATTTCCCATCTTTGTCTGCACATGTTACTAGAACAGCTGGCACAGGATTTAATATTGTTGATGGTTTCCATAATTGTTTAGCCATTTTCACTTCTCCATTTAATTATTGAATTTATTGGTCAACTATCTATTACTTAAGGGGAGATTCCCATGTATTGTAAAAAACGGTCTGCTCCGGTTTCTTCCTAGTAGAATGCTTTGGAACGTCATTGGCGTATCCTAATGGTGTATATGCAACTACTTTAATGTTTTCAGGTATGTTCAATATTCCTTTAACTACTTTTTCATCAAACCATCCTACAATACATGTAGACAATTCTTCTTCCATGGCCGCTAATACAAGGCTTTCCATGGCCAAAGCACTATCAAATGCATAGTACTCAATTCCATTTTTGACTCCTGACTCCTTGGGGTTTGCACATAGTACAATAACATACGGTGCTTCAATACAAGCTTGTGCAATAACCGGCTGGTTTGAAGCTTTACCCAGTAGATTTTTTTCAACCATTCTATCAACTATAATAAATCTCCAGCATTGTTTATTTCCCCAGGATGGTGCCAAGCAGGCAGCATTAATAATTTTTTTCACCTTTTCCAAATCAACTTTGTCACTTTTATAGGATCTGATGCTGACCCTGTTATTAATTGTATCATAAATGTTCATAGTAATCCCTGCTTCCTCTCTAGAATAGTCCTTTGCCTATTTAGCAGTCTTCCTGTGGGGGCAAACGTTTATACATATTCCGCAAACCGAACCCCTTCCTATATGCTTGAAATTGCTATTCATATAGGTAGAACAAGCCCTTGCATCTACTATAGCACTGCGGTCCATTCCAATACGCCACTGACTGCCTGTTAAAGCATAGGCAGGACATGACTTAACACATTTGCTGCACTCACCGCATTGGCTTTCCATAATATCATTTTCAGATTTGAGCTCCAAATCCGTCAATACTGTCCCCAACCTGACTGCCGGTCCATATTCCCTGTGAATAAAAAGACCGTTTTTGCCGATCCAGCCTAATCCAGCTAAAACAGCACCCGTCTTATGGGGAAATACTCCGCTGTAAGGCACCACTGCATCAGGTATTGATTGTGATGCTGGTACTGTATATGCATTATACCCTTTTTCCTGCAAAAATAACATAATCTTTAATGTAAGCTGATCTATAAAAAAATTAACAGACCTATAATGGCTAAAATAAGTAAATGTAGGCTTATTATCAATTTCATCTATGATTGCGGAAGATAATCCTATTCCAACTGTTATAGCATATGGATACTTCTCAAACTGCGGTCCTACCGCAGATGAAACATCTGAGAATCCAACAAAAGTAGCACCAAGGCCCCGAATATAATTTTCCATTTCTGCGGCTGTAATTTTCATAATATCCTTTCTGTTCGAAAAGTGATTTATCTTTTGTATTCAATTTAAGGTTACGAACACTTTTCATATATAATAGATTAATTGGATTTAATATAGTATAATATTTATAATATTCAAAAAGCAGTAGATTAATTAAATTAAAAGTGATAAATCTATAACATTAGTCTATCGCAAATCCCGTTGAAACGTTGGTTATTTGCTCCGTCAAATGTAAGATTATTAACACTTTTAATAGCTATAGCAATAATCATTGCATAATTTTGTTTATCATATATGTTTATTTTAATATAAATATAATATCAAACAATGTATGGAGGCATCAATGTATTTTGAAGAAAATCAAGAATTAGCAGAAAAAAAACTAATTTTACTTTATGTTATAAATAAAATAAACGTACCGGTTAGTAATACCCAGATTACTAAAATAATTCTTGAAAACAGGTTTATGAATTACTTCTATTTTCAGCAGTTTTTACTTGATCTATGCAAACAAAATTTTTTACAGTCCGAGAGCACCGATGGAAAGGTATACTATAGAATTACTGGTAAAGGGAAAGAAATATTGAACTTTTTCGTAAATCGTATTCCTTTAGGTGTAAAAAGCAGGATTGACGAAGCTTCATCAAGTATACGAAAAAAGATTAAAAATGAAACCTCTGTAATTTCAGATTTTTCGCCTGAGAATAGCAACCAATTTGTTGTAACATGCAAGATAAATGAGGATGACTTTTCACTTATAAACCTGAATATAACTGTTGGAACTAAAAGCGATGCCCGTAAAATCTGCGATAACTTCCAAGCATTCCCGCAGGAAATTTATTCAGAAATCATCGAAATACTTATGCAAAACAGAAACAAATAAAGTACGATTTTATGTAATATTAGGGCATTTATATACCCTAATATTTTAATATTTTTAAAGATTGGGACTTTTATCACCAAATCCACTAGAGAATAAACCCTTAATATCATTGCCTACGTCAATCCCATTTTCTTCAGCAATCTTTATTAAATTGATCAACTCATGCCTGATAAACTCCAGCCTGAGTTTAGCAATTTTATATTCACCATAATCATCAATCCATTTATTTAGTGATGTTTCACAAGATTCATAGGCCTTGTATACATCTTCAATTTTATCAATTAGTACTGATGCATCAACATTACTACTAAATTCTTGTTCTCTGCAACTTTCAAACAACTCTTCACTCATAGCAATTCTCCCATCTTACATTCTTTTTTGCTACCTCAGGCTACAGCCTGGGACTAACTGACCTTTCTAAAACAAGTACTAAATAATTACTTTTTCAGAATAGTTTATGTTAATTCAATGTATATGGTTCTGTATATATTTACTATTATGCTTAATTGTTGTTTTTATTGTTACTTCTACATTGCATTTGTTTAGGTATGATTGAAATATTACTTACCGTTTTGAGCGTGTGTTCACGAGTTAAGTTAACACTTAAGCGAAATTATACGGTAAGTTATATTTGGGGCATGCCTTATGGTAAGTCAATGACCTTATTTTTAGTGGATTCTTTATATAAAACAAACTTCTTGCCTATAACCTGTACGATATCTGCACCTGTAAGCTTCGCAGCCTCATTACATAATTCCCTGGTATCATCAAGAGAATTCTTTAAAACTGATACTTTAACAAGCTCTCTTGCTTCTAAGGCATCATTAAACTGCGTAATCATATTGTCGTTTAACCCCCCCTTTCCTATCTGGAAAATAGGTTCAACGTCATTTGCCAATGCCCTTAAAAAGCTTCTTTGTTTTCCTGTCAACATTCCTTGCACTCCTTAATTAATTAAATCCGTTAAATGTGTTATTCATTAAAAGTGAAGATTACCAACTCTTTTAATATGTATATAGTTTATTATAGCTGGATTTAAAAAGGATAGAACTACATTCTATCCCCACGCAGTATTCATAATACAATTACAATTTAGAAAATTAAGTATATTTATATAAATATTTTACATCATAGAAACATAACTTGTCCAGTATGATATTAATATTCTATAGTCCTATTTTAGTCCCACTTTAGTCCTATTTTTCCATTTTACCTCACATACTCAAATTCCCAGTCATGAACCTTTACAGTATCGCCCTCATTAACTCCAAGCTTCTCCAACTCGTCAACAATACCTTTCTTTTTAATGGCTCTTTGAAAATACTGCAGTGATTCATAGTTTTCAAAGTTGGTCGATGCAACCAATTTCCTTATCCATTTGCCTTCCACTATGAAGGTGTTGTTCTCTCTTCTTACCTCAAAAGGCTTTTCTTCCTCTGCAGTGTACACAACTTCAGTTTCTGTTTCAGATATCAGAATACTGTCCGGTATGGTCTTAAGCATTTCTGCAGCAGCATATATGAGATCCTTTATCCCCTGGTTTGATGCAGCAGATATTGGAAAAACTCTATACCCAAGCGGCTCTATAGCATCGCGGAACTTCTTCAGGTTATCCTCAGCACCTGTAACATCCATTTTATTTGCTGCCACTATCTGAGGTCTTTCAGAGAGTTGCTGGTTGTATTTCCTTAACTCTTCATTTATTATCTTAAAATCTTCAACAGGATCTCTATACTCTGTTGCTGAAATATCAACTACGTGTATAAGTAATTTGGTTCTTTCAACATGCCTTAAGAATTCATGCCCAAGTCCCGTTCCTGCATGGGCACCCTCTATAAGTCCAGGTATGTCGGCAATGACAAAGCTATCAATGCCCGGCATGCTTACAACCCCTAAATTTGGCTCTATTGTAGTAAAGTGGTAGTCTGCAATCTTGGGCTTAGCTGCCGATACAACAGACAAAAGCGTAGATTTACCCACATTTGGGAATCCTAAAAGCCCTACATCCGCCAAAAGTTTTAACTCAAGCAAAACCCATCTTTCATCTCCCTGGTCGCCTGCTTTTGCAAAGCTGGGAATCTGCCTTGTAGGTGTTGCAAAGTGTTGATTCCCTTTGCCGCCTTTTCCACCCTTGGCTATAACCGCAGTTTGCCCTGGTTTAGTAAGGTCAGCAATAATCCTGCCTGTTTCCTCATCTTTAACTACAGTACCCTGGGGTACCTTTACTATAAGATCTTCAGCACTTCTTCCGGTACAGTTTGCAGCTCCTCCATCCTGTCCGGCATCCGCCTTATAATGCCTCTTGTATCTAAAATCAGCCAATGTCCTGCTGCCTTCGTCAACAACGAAAACAACATCACCGCCATTTCCTCCGTCACCGCCATCAGGGCCTCCCGACGGCTTATATTTTTCTCTGTGGAAAGATACTACACCGTTTCCGCCGTCACCAGCTTTTATATATATGCGTGCACTGTCTATAAACATGGGTTTCAACTCCTATTACTGATTACAATGAAATAGCAATCAGTTTATTATTCCACAAAATATAATAAAAAAATCATGAAATGATTTTTTTAACTTCCTATATTAAAAGTGATAAATCTATTACATTTGTCTTAAGCAAATCTATTAAAATCAGTTAATCTTGCTATTTGTCTATCACAAAATAACGTTAAACCGTTCGTTATTTTGCTCTGCCAAATGCAAGA
>JAEYYB010000076.1 GCA_023430975.1 Bacillota bacterium
ATACTTAGACGGTTGCGTCTTGGTAAAATAGGTAGTCGCCAGATTTATATTCCTCAATAGCTCAGTTGGTAGAGCATGCGGCTGTTAACCGCAGGGTCGTAGGTTCGAGTCCTACTTGAGGAGCTAACAAAAAAGAACCTTTTAGGTTCTTTTTTTGTTATTATATCTAATGTTACCATATTAAGTACCGCAAAATGTCCGGTAAGGGCAGCTTGATGGTGCAGGCGGCTTGGTATAGTGGTCATTTTGCTGGAGAGATTGGGAATATGGCTCCGAAAGGACATTCAAAAGTCGTTCCATCACACTGTAGTCATCATGCTCAACAGCGGCTTCAAGTGCTTCTTCAACCCGGTGATTGCGAGGTATTACTGTAGGATTATTGTTTTTCATAAGCTGCTTTGAATCGCCTTTGGACTGCGGCTGCCTTGCTAGTCTTTCCTGCCATTTTTGGTGCCACTGATTATATTCCTGGGATTCAAACAAGGCCGTTCCCTTAAGCATATCATAGGTTAATGCAGCGAAAGTATTGGTATAGTCTGCATTGTATTTCTGCATAAGTCCTAGGAGTTCTTCAATAAGGGATTGATCCTGAGGTTCCTCATTAGATATTCCCAGCTTTACCCTCATTCCATTAAGCCAGCTACTGTGATATACCTCAATAAAGTCTGATATTGCATCCTGAGCCAGTTTTAAAGCTTTATCCTGGTTAACGTCCAACAGCGGTAATAGGGTTTCTGCAAACCTTGCAAGATTCCAGCCGGCTATGTCTGGTTGATTGCCATAGGCATAGCGTCCATATGTGTCAATGGAACTGAATACAGTTGATGGATCATAAGTATCCATAAAGGCACAAGGGCCATAGTCAATAGTCTCACCGCTAATTGTCATGTTGTCGGTATTCATCACTCCATGTATAAATCCAACCATCTGCCATTTTGCAATCAAATCAGCCTGTCTCTTGATTACTTCATTAAGCAGAGAAAGATACCGATTCTCACTGTTCTTAATGTTTAAAAAATGACGGTTTATCGTATAGTCTGCCAAAGTCCTGAGTTCTTCAACAGTACCCCATCTTGAAACATATTGAAAGGTTCCCACCCGCAAATGGCTGGAAGCTACGCGAGTTAGAATGGCACCAGGCAAGGCAGTTTCACGGATTACTGTTTCACCTGTTATGACTACAGCCAGACTGCGGGTAGTAGGAATACCGAGGGCATGCATTGCCTCGCTGATGATGTATTCACGAAGCATTGGCCCAAGTGCTGCCCTGCCATCGCCTCCCCTTGAATATGGTGTTCTACCAGAACCTTTAAGCTGGATATCAAATCGTTTACCAGCTGGTGTAATTTGCTCTCCGATCAAATGAGCCCGTCCGTCTCCTAACATTGTGAAATGCCCAAATTGATGCCCTGCATAAGCTTGGGCAAGAGGAAAAGCACCTTCAGAAATCTTGTTGCCGGCAAACATAGCTACGCCATCTTCACTTTCTAATGCCTGGACATTCAACCCCAGGGACTCAGCCAGTGGACCATTAAGAAAAACTAGCTTCGGTGAGCGTACAGGGGTAGGGTGGAGAATGGTAAAAAACAATTCGGGTAAATTGACATAACTGTTGTCAAAGTTCCAGCCTGTTTCTGTTTTTTCTATTTGAATTTTTGTGTTATTTTCTTTCATATAAACTCCTTTTACATTTATCTTATATGATAATTATATTTTCATAAAATGAAGCACTCAATAAATCCTATTATTGATTAATACCCATTTTATAGACGATTCAACTGCATTTGCTAATGTAATGTAAAATCTTTTTCACAAAATATATATGTTAAAGTGATATTAATCTATAATAACTATAATGATTTATTGTTTACATAAGCTGATTTATTATTATATCTTACTTTGATTTTGTATCTGAAGAGAGAAGAGAGGTAATAAAGATGAACATATGAGTTTCAAACTTGATTATAAATTAAAATGCTCACATGCCGGAAAATTAAGACACGTGAGCATTTGTTGAGACATTTATCTATATGAAAAGTGTTAATGATCTTACATTTGTCAGAGCAAATAACGAACGGTTTTTACGGAATTTGCGATAGACAAATGTAAAAGATTATTCACTTTTCATATAGAGTACGCTATTTTATTTCCGAATAATTTGCAGATGTATAATTAAAATGTTTTGCAATAATTATTACATCACTCATGTTAATTGAAGAATCCATGTTCAAGTCGCAGCTTGAAACGAATTTGGCATCTCCCGTTACAGTACCAAAAGACTTGGCAAGCTGCACAATATCGGACATATTTATTGCACCATCACCGGTTCCATCATTATTTAAGTCTCCAGCCCATAAAATAATAGGTGAATCAGCGGAAGAAATTCCTTTGTTGTTTGTTACATCAATACTCTTTTCAAGAGTCAGGTAACCGGATTTGCTTATCTTTATTGTTTGCTTTATTGATGCTGGAACATCTTGTATTATAAAATATCCGTCAGCATCGGTTTTTGCTTTAAGTTCTCCTATTTGTACAACAAAATCTGCTTTGATGGAAGATGTGGAAGCGGCATTAAAATCCGTTGAAATATATCCCCAAACATCATAATAAGATCCTGTCGGTTTTATTGTCGGAGTAGGAGTCGGTGTTGGTTTAGTGGATGGAGATGATGTATAGCCTGAAATTGGGTATGTTTTAAGGTCAGGAAGTTCATCTAATGTTATACAATATTCGCTCTTATACATTTCAGCAAGCCACTCAACAGGATTATTCTGTTCACCTGTCAGATGCCATCCGTACCAAGGGCAGAAATAGAGCCAGCCGGCCATTTCATTTTTAAGGTTTTCAACCCTTGGGATTGTATCATTTTCACTCATAGTAACCAGTTTGTTTCCACCTGTAAGTTGTACCAGATTATAGAAAGTAGAGGAAATTGCACTTCCGTTAGGTTTTCCATCCTTGGCGTTGTACTTATCATAACCTACTATATCAACTACATCATCGCCTGGATACCATTTTGGAGAAGTGTTATAAGTATAGGAGGTCCAAACCCAGATAAGGTTATTGATTCCGTATTCCTTTGTAAACTTTTCATAAAGAAGCCTGTACAGCTTAACACAATTTTCAGGTCCTTCAGCACCCCACCAGAACCAGGCACCTTCTGCTTCGTGAAGAGGTCTGAAAAGAATTGGGACTCCTGCATCCTGAACCTGTTTTAACTTTACGGCCATAAAATCAATATCATTAAGAAGTGCCTTGTTTTCTGCTGTTCCAGCAGTCAAAGCTTTTGATATGCTGAAGGTTGTGCTTTCGGTATAAAAGCTGTTATCTGCTTTTTTTCCGATATTTCCAGGTGAGAACCAGTGCCAGCAAACGGTAGGTATGCCGTTCTTATTATTATACCAGTCAATAACACGTTCAGCACATAGGTCATCCCAGAGTAAACCGTTTCCTCTGAAATTCATAAAGTCAAAGCCTCTAACTGCAGGCATTTTACCTGTTTTTTCTTTTATGTAAGTGAATTCAGCCTCGGAACCTTCATAGTTATGAGAACCGCAAAGCTCTTGCTGGCCTGAAAGGATATGCTTTCCATAAACATCAACGAGATAACTCATAAGTGATTTTGCTTCTTTTGTAGCATTTGGGTTTACCAATGTTTTGGGAACTTTAAGATTTCTGATATTTTCATCGGCAGGCTTAACAACAAGATAGTCAAAATATGTATATCCCCAATAGCTTTCAAATTGAATGTTATTGGTACCTTTATTGAGCTTTACTATGCCTGCGGAAATTTCCTTCCAGGTAAGAGTATATCCAAAGCTTATCTCTCCCTGATTTGAACCGTTTACATTGAGATACTGTACTTTCTTGTTTTTGTCATATGGCTGGGCATAACGGACAATTAATTCATAAAGTCCTGCCTCGCTGATATCAACATCTACAGAAGTGCTTGTACCCTTTTGTCCAATAAAGCTGCAGGATGCACCGGAAAGGTCTATTGTCTGGCCATCGTCTGTTTTTCCCACATAGTCGGTATAAATTTGAGCACCATTATGCGTACCTTTCTCAAATTCATACTTTACTTCGTCAGTTGTTGCAGAAAATGATGCACTGGTAAGTGACGTTAAGGGTAACAATGCTGCCAAAACCCACACTAAGAAAACCTTTAAGACAGGTTTCTTATTCATGATAACTCCTCCTTTAAAATAATATAATGAAAAATGTGGATACAACTTTAATCGATTCTATATAAACAATTTTACTATAATTTTCTGTGCCTTGCAATTGAATTTAAGTTAACGATTAAGGTATTTATAAACAATTAACTGGTCAATGATCTGATCAATGGGGCATTTCAAAAAGCTGAATTAATAATATTATATAAAAAATGCATGAATAGTGTATTTTTTGAAATGCCCTAACATACTTACTTCCACAATCTTTTAAACTTAAATAACTCCTGAATATATCCCAACACTGAGACTGGAGTCATAATCATTTGATAACACAGTACAAAGAAAATAAAGCCAGTACGGTTTTTTCGTATCTTTAAATTTAAATTTCCAAAAACGTCTCTTTGATGTAGAAATAAAATAGTATAGCTTATTAGCGTCAAAGGTAAAACCAACAGGGTCATCGGTCCAACTATCCAAAAGATGCCTAAAAATGCAAGGACTAAACCGGGGAGCCAAAATAAAGTATAGGCAATATCCATGTAAGGCATAATTAGATTTACACCTGTAAGATATTTGGTATAATTTGATGGCTGATGCCAGGGTTTAATATTGTTTAGGGCTTCTATCATACCCCGTGCCCATCTCGAACGCTGTCTTGAGAGGGATTTTAATGTAGTAGGTACATCTGTAAATGCTACAGCAAGCGGCTCAAAATAAGTTTTCCAACCGTTTTTCAAAAAACTCCATGTTAAAACTATATCTTCACCTATTGCATCAGGCCATCCTCCAACTTTTTTAACAGCGTCAGTCTTGTAAGCACTATAAGCTCCCTGAACCACTAAAGTCCCCTGGTAGAGCCCTTGAAGCCTTTTTATGGATGCAATGCCCAAAAAATAATCCCATTCCTGTATTCTTGTCAAAATATTATGTCTGCTGTTGCGAACAAGGACTGAACCGGCTACTGCACATACTTCAGAGGGACTGCTTTCAATCCTTGAAACCAAATACCTCACAGCAGATTTGTGTAAAAGTGTATCTGCATCAACTGTAATTATTAGGTCGGTAGTTACATTGTAAAGCCCAGTATTTAAAGCATTATATTTTCCAGGTGAGGCTTCTTCAATTACTTTTAAATCCAAGTTGAATTTTTCTCCCGCTTTTGCTGCACAAAGAGAAGTATTGTCACTAGAAGCATTATCAATAATTACAACTTTGATTTTTCCTGAATAGTCTTGATTGGAAATATATCTTAATGTTTCCTCAATTCTTGTTTCTTCATTTCTTGCAGCAATAAGAATAGTAACATCCTTATTGGGGGCATCATCTTTCAACTTTGGCTGCTTGTCCAATAACAGGCTTACAACTAAAAACGAATTTATATACCCAGGTATAAGTGCAATTCCTCCCACTATTGCTATTGAGACCGGCATAGAAACTATTTTAGATAAGTCCGATATCCAATCCTTAGAAACAAAAATGGAAATTATTAACCAAATAATCGAAAATAAATGGCTTACGTAAAATTTGGTCATAACGGGAATATAGAATTTTCTTTTAAATAGAGAACCTAATTTGTAATTTTTTGTATAATCCAATTTCATACTCATAATCTCACTCACTTTACGTAGGGAATGCTAAACACTTGTTAGTTTACATAATACAGTGTTTACATAAAAAAATAAACAGGATTAGAGCATGTAGTTTTTGGAGAAGTTGCTTTTTAATATTGAATTAAGGAACTATTCAATTAACAAATAGTTCCTTTACGTGTCAACTTCAATATTAGCAGTTATTTTCAGCTTTTAGTATCAGCTGTGCAATTGTTAATCGATAAGGTATGATGGTGCCTGGTTGTTTCCGTCTACAGCAAATTGACTAATTGAGTTATCGTCAACAATTAAGTTTGGCACTCTAAATACATCACCTCTGAAGTTAACGACTCCTTTTGAGGCTGAAGGTACTACTCTTAAAGTACCTTGATCATGGTATGCTTCAATGGTTGTCTGTTTGATATATTCTTCAAGTTTTGATTCATAGTCAAGTATATATCCTGTGTTGGAGCTAAAAGGTGGTATTTAGGGTCGATGGCACTTAATTTTGCAGCTATATTTTTAATTTTAATATAAATTCGAAATGTGTTCTTTGCAAGCTCCATATCAGCAGGGTCGCTATAGTAGTTATAATCTGCAAGTTCGTCTTAAAATAAGTCATTTGCCTGTATTTTTACTTTGCCATAGCTTTTAGGTTGGTTTATAGCAAATACAAAAAGCAGTGTGCCGCCAGCCACAAATGGGACAAACTGCAAATGGCGTATGGCAGGTTTGGCCCAGATAATGGGTCTGGTAGGAAAGATACACTTGCATAAATAGCATTCTGGTCGTTAGGTGGGGATTATCCTCTGGATTAGCAGAAAATACAGCAGTTGGTATAGTATGATTATATAAGTTTTTACCGACATTAGGGTTATCAACAACAATAGGGATACCTTGGTCTATTAATATTTCAGCTGGCTCAATGCCTGAAAGCATCAAAAGCATAGCATTGTGAGAATCTGCTGATATAATAATTTTTTTTTGCGGGCATAGGCCTTATAGTGATTACCTTCCGGTGCAGTTTGTCAAGGAGATTTTTACTAAAATAAGCAAAAAAACATTTAGATTATATTGCACTATTTTTCGTTGCTCAAAAAGTGATGATTAACACACAATACCACCCTGCGTAACTTGTATTATAAGCAATCACTATGTTAACAGCATAACATCTCAATGAACCGGATCTAGAAAAATTGAATATGAAGTAAGTGACAGCATATTGTGGATACCGCAATAAATCTGTTATATTACGCAATGGATATTTGCGGAAATTAGTAGGCTATTTTCGGTGACACAAAAAGTAAAATATACTATAATCATTCATGCAAAAAGGTATAAAGCAGGTAGAGGTTTTAATTTGTATGTAAAATAACTTCAATACATCAATGATTTTAGGCATTGACTATATATGGATGTTTATATACAATATGATATTATTGCATAAAGCAATATTGCAAACATTATTTTAAATTATTTATCATTACAAAAGTAAAGGGGGAAATTTTGTGGGAATTAAGAAGTTTATTTCAGTTATTCTTATTTTTGTGCTTATGGCTGAAATAATATTGGGGGCATCATCGGCATATGGTATGGAAATGCCTTTAAATGAGGTAGAGACAAAAGAAGTTGAAACAACTTCACAGGATGTCATGGCATCTGAACTATCAAAGAAAATAATTGAATATATAAATGATGAAAGTTCAAAGATGAAGTTATCTGATAGCACCACAGAGTCAGTTGAAAAAAAGACAGATTATAAAGAAGCTGAGGAAGCGATTGAATTACCAAAGGAAAAGATTGAGGATATAAAGGATTCAAGCCTCCTTAACCTTAATGCACCAATAGAAAGCATTACAGCAAATGATAATACTGAAACTGGCGGTGTGCAAAATAAATTTACAATATCAGGGTACATAGCACCTGATTTCATGGGAGCTATGAAATCAGCATATTTGGGGTTTAAGATTGAGATCATAGGCACAGGTTTAAGTGCTGAAACAAATGAGGAAGGCTTCTTTACTATTTCAGGAGATGCTGACTTGCAAGCGAAGTACATATTGCAAATATCAAAGGCTGGATATCTTAAAAGACAAATTGGGGACTTGACATTAGGGGGCTTAATGTCTGTAGGCAGCAAGGAGTCTCCCGTTAAAGTATGGGCTGGAGATATACCTAATAAGGGAGTGCAGGATGATACCATTAATATGTCGGATGTTATTCAGATTGCATTAAACTTTAATAAGACTGATTTAAGCACTGATTTAATCAAATCATGTGATCTAAACTGTGATGGCAGCATAAATATGGCTGATGTTATAATAATGGCACGACATTTTAATGCTACTTCTACATTATATGAAAAAGTGACAGTCACCATAAAAGAGTATGAAAAGCCATTGGCACCAACAGAACTAAAATCTTTATGGAATACAGGTACAGCTATATCATTAGTATGGACAAGGCCAACAGCTGGCATGGCACCAGAAAGCTATGAGGTGTATAGTAATGATAAAGTAATAGCTACAACAAAACAGACTACAATCGTATGTGCAGGCCTGACACCGAATCAATTAAATAAGGTTTATGTAAAATCAGTCAGTGCAGAAGGTGGAAAATCAGATAGCAGTAATGTGATTGAAATACAGGCACCTGAGGATGATCATGGAAACACGAAGGAAAATGCTACTCCTATTGAACTTGAGAAAGAGATCATTGGTGTTTTTCATGATTCAGATGATTATGATTATTTTACTTTTGTTCCTAAAAAGACAGGTATATATGTAATAAAAATATATAATAGCTACTATACGCCAGAGTTCTATAACAATGAGGGATATCCATGCGGATCAGGTACAAATAATGATTATCATTTTGAAGCCGGAAAGGTTTACTATCTCCGCACAGGTACTGAGAATAACAAAGATTACAGGTTTATTGTACGCTTAAAAACCAGTAAGCCTGATTTGGTATTTGATTATATGACCAGAAATAAATGCTTGGCGGGTCAGCCTGTAGATTTGAAACATGTTATAACGAACATTGGGGATACCATGTCAAAGGGTAGTTTTAAAGTAGGAATTACTGTAAGTGGAGAAAATAATAATTATATTGGAGAATGTACCACAGATATTGATAAGGATAGATATTGTTCAATAGGCCCAATGCTTGATGCAGCAGGAAATCAGTGGACTCCAAATGCACCAGGTGAATACCTCTTAACATTCAACATTGATAGTGAAAACAAAATTGATGAAGCAAACGAAGAAAATAATAAAATAACATTAAAATTCTATGTTGATGATTATGCGGATTCGGCAAGTGGTGCGAAAGAAATAAATATCGGGCAGGATGTTAAGGGATATTTAAGTACCTATACCGACACGGATTATTTTCTTTTTATTCCCAAAAAGACAGGCAAGTATCGATTTACTATATTTAAGAATAATATTAGTTTTTTTGCTGATTTTAACAACATACCGACATTTGCCAACAATACACAAATTTTCATACAAAGTACATTTATTCAAGGAAGATCTTATTACATATACGTGTGTGATTATGATAAAAAAATTAATACAAATGAAGAATATACGATTGTATCAAAAGAAATAGCACCAGATTTAACAATATCGAAGGTTGATTTAATAGATAACAAAAATGGTGAGCCCTGTAAGCTGCGAGCGGAGATTTCTAATGTTGGCGATGAAGTTCTAGAATCAGGGCGTTTCAGAGTAGGTTTTACAGCTGAAAATCAGAAAAAGACTTTTTACACTGATTATTATGAAGGGTCAGTAACATTTAAGTCAATTGAATTATTTATTAGTAATGCTGACCTTAACAGCATGCTTAAAACCAATGGGTTTCATAAAATTAAGGTGTTTATAGAAAAAAGTGCTCCTTTTAACGAGGCGGATGAAGCAAATAATTCAATAGATACAACCGTTGGTTTCTATTCTGATTTGATTATAACAGACATGATTTTCCCGTATGAATGTACTACTAAAGAACCGATAGCAACAAAAGTGGTTATAAAAAATATTGGTCAGAAACCAACTCAAGCTTTATATCCTGTAATAGTAAGTATGGATATTGATGGAATTGATACAAAATACTATACAAACTATTACATAAAGCAAATTCAACCTGACCAATCTGTTACATTAGCAGTGTATGATGATTCGGGTAATTCGCCACAAATACATGAAAAAGGTATTTATAAAGTTCAAGCTAGCCTGGATGAATACTATCAGGATAATGATATGTATAAGGAGAATAATTCAATCAGTAAGTTTTTAAATGTTGATATATATCCTGACTTGATAGTTAATGATATCATTCTTGATCCTCCAAATCCGGTTGACGGTGAAAAGGTTCAGTTAAAAGCAAAAATAAAAAATATATCTGAATACCCCATTTCTCCTAGTAAAGACTGCAAAGTAGGATTTAAGATAGATGACAATGATATATTACATTGGGCAGATATGCCTCCAGGACTCAAGCCAGGTGAAAAGGCAATAGTAACAGGCTGGATTGATCAAAATAACAGGACTTGGGAAGCTAAAGCTGGGGAGCATAAAGTAACTGCTGTTGTTGACGTACATGATAATGTCAAAGAATCTGATGAAAATAATAATACTTTTGAAAAAAGTTTTATTGTAAAAGAAAAGTGCAAACTTAAAATTGAGGACATTATACTTGACCCTCCAAATCCAGTTATGGGTGAAAAAGTAACTTTAAAAGCAAGACTTAGAAACACATCTATAGAGAACAGTCCGTATGGAAGAATATATAAATTGGGATTCAAAATTAACGATGGTACTGAAATAAGAACTGAGTCACTTATAGGAACTATATCTGGTGGTAATTATGTTGTTCTTTCAACTGATGGTATAAACCAAAATTTCTGGACTCCTAAAAATGAAGGAACATTCACAATTTCAGCAATACTTGATGAATCAGTGGATAACAAAGTAAAGTCGGTTAAGGTAACAAAGGATAAAATATTTGAAGCAGAAGCTGATTATGACAATGATGGGTTAAGTAATGAAAAGGAAAAAGAATTAGGAACTGACTGGAATGAGTATGACACGGACGATGATTCAATTTGCGATGGGGATGAAGTAAATGGCAAGAATGGATACAAGACTGATCCATTAAATCCAGATACTGATGAGGATGGAACCTATGACAACATAGAAGTTAAGCTGGGCAAATCCCCTATAAACAAGGATGATTTTACACCAATGACTGTTGAAGCACGCTCACAATCAGAAAGTGTAGTGGTTGAAGTTTATGGAAACAGCACATTGGAATCTTCCCATATTGAGGTTAATGAATTAAACAATTTAGCACTGGAATCAATGGAGGGTATTATAGCTAATCCTGTAGACATAATATTGGAAGATGGTAATTTTAAAGAAGCAACAATATCTTTTAATTATGATGAGGCAAATCTCAATGGTATACCAGAGGATGAATTGACGGTATACTGGCTGGATTATGAAAACAAAACTTTTGTACAACTACCGGATTATAATATTGATGTAGACACATACAATAATATAATTACAGCAAAGGTAAACCATTTTAGTACATATGTTCCCGGCAAAAAGAATCTAAAGCAGATTAAATGCAACAATAGTGCAGTATTTGTTATTGATGAATCAGGAAGTATGGATGATGATAATCAACAAAACAGTATTAACATTGCGACTATGATTGTTGAGAAATCAAATGAACTCAGTAACGAATTTGCTGTTGTAAAGTTTTCAGAAGTTGCGAGAACATTAGTTGATTTATCAACAAATAAACAGTCTATAATAGACGCGATTAAATCCAATGGACTTGGTGGCGGCACTGATATAGCAAGTGGCCTTAAGGAAGGAGAAGCGATACTATTAAGCAGTAAAAATGGAAAATATGTTATTCTTATTTCTGATGGAGCTGATTCAAATTTTGACGGAACTGTTGCATTTGCTAAAACTATGGCAATTGAGGGTATTAGCATAATAAGTGTAGCAATAGCTGGTTATTCACAGGTTCTTAATGAAGTCGCAAATATCACTGGTGGTGTCTGCTATACTCTTAATCCTACTGTCAATATTGAGATTCAGGTGTCAAATATTGCTAGTGAAATTGTTGAATTATTGAATTTGGTAGGAAATGTCCCTCCAGAAAAAAAGGGTCCGGCTAAAAAAATACCTTCAACCATACCTAATGAAACATATGGCTGTATCAATTGGGCTGGAGATATTGATGCCTACGAGTTTACTCCAGCTGAGACAAAGCTTTATTGTATAAGCAGTACTGGAGAAACTGATACGGAAATAAACGTATATGACAGCAAAGGAAAGCTAATAAGCTCAAGTGACAGCAATGATGACAGTGAGTGGGATAAAAACTTCTACATACTCATGAACCTTACAAAGGGACAAAAATACCGTTTTGAAGTTAATCACCATGACCTTTTGAATGGAACAGGAGAGTATAAAATATGTGTAAGCAATCCAATAAAGGAAAAAATAGAGCCTAATCAAGCTTATCTTAAACTTCTGGTTTATGAGTATGATATGAATGGCAGATACACTGAAAATCCTACAAATAGGACAGTTGATGTAACAATAAATGGTGAAACTCGTACTTTCAGTAAGATATCTTTTGTAAATGGGCAGGTAGTTGTTGATATCAAAGATTTTTTAGATGCTTTTGGCTTAATGGAAATATATGCAGCACCAGGAGATAACAGTCAAAATATTGAGCCGGGTGATGTACCAAGAGTATTGTCAACAGCAGGGTTAAATTCTGCTGACACAGAGAATAACAAAAAAATACAAGAGGTACTAAGCGGACTGGGTTGTTTAAATAAAACTACTGCGATTATGTATAGAGAAATACAGAGCACCTCAAGATTATATGGGTACACTACCCAAGATGCAGTTAAAAAGTTTCAGACTGTTTTTATGGGGAAAGTAGGGAACGATGTAAATGGAAGAGTTGGTACAGAAACGGCTATAGCTCTTGATGAGTATTTGTATTTGTTCGACAAAAATCCAGCTTTTCTAAAAAGTGACGGTGTTAATGTAAGAGCATATCTTGAATATGTATATAAGCTTATCCCAAGTGAGTACAAAATAACATATGACGGAAAAAACATAGAAATTCAGGATTTAAAACATCCGTCATTTGGTGTAAGTAAGATATTTATACCTGAATTAAAATTTAATGGAAAAGAGGGTAGATGCTACGCTAAGGTAAGAAATATAAAGTATGCCTATAAAAGATTTAACGAAGGTATATATGGTAATCAAGATGTATACGATATAAAAGTAAATATGCTCAAGCTTATGGGCAAGCAAATGAAATCCGGGCAAAGATTTGATGCAACAGATATAAAAAACAGTATAGGCGGTATTGATGCCTATTGGGACGATAAATTTGAAAAGGCTGTAAATAACTATGTTAAAGCGGCATTATTTTCTGATACATTATCATCAGGAGCTTATGATCATATAAAAAATAGCGAATATGGTGCACTTGGCAATAATAACGTAAAAGCACTCTTTTTAAAACACTGGACGAATATAGAGCAACAACCGTATACAGTATATTTTTCAGAGAATCCAGCTCCTGTAAAATGGTATAGTATGATCCCTGAGGCACCAAAGAGTGATAATGGTATAGAAATAACTAAGGATAATAAATATTCAAGCAAGAGTGCAGAGAAATTTTATAATGCTTACTATTTACCATTAGATAAAATTCGAAATTGGATAGGATCTGATACTGGACTCAGACGGGTATGGCTGCAGGCAACATATGGAGTGACAGGAGATGACAAGGGCGGAATTTTGGGTGGTGCTTTTGATGAAATGATTAATTTCCCCAAGGCAATTAAAGAAATACTTTCATCAATATGGATGTTGCTCAGTAATCCCAAAAATACGTTGGAAACTATTAATTTTTTGTGCAAGGTTCTGTCTCCAATTCCGTTGATCTTCGACGAAGAGAAGAAAATGTTTTCAAATCTTATTAAGGAAATGATTTCGACCTTTGCAGAAAAGTTTGGCATGGCGGACAGCTATGAAAAGGGTAAGATGATTGGTGCAGCAATTTCATTTGTATTGTCGTTCTTTGTTTCAGGTGTGGGGGTAGTAAAAGCACTCAGGATACTTGATTTACTTAGGGAGAGTAAAGTATTATCGAAAGTGTGTGTTAAGGTTGCGGATAAGGCTATAGCAAGTAAAGAAGTTTTAGGAAAGATGATTAAATCTATGGCTGAGGCTGTAGAATTATTAAAAACTTATTTGAATACAAAACTTGACTCTTTATTTGAAATTGTTAAAGAAACAAAAGACCTAGGAAATAGCATATGGTATAAACTGAGAAAGGAAAAAGCAGGAGTAGATGTAGATCTAGAACTTGAGAAAAAAGATTTAACATCCAAACAAGTTACTTGTTCTTTGACTGGCTGTTTTACTGGAAGTACATTAGTAACAACAAAAACAGGTCTAAAGAGAATCGATGAAATAGTTGAAGGTGAATTTGTATTAGCTAAAGATATTGAAACTGGGTTTATTGAATACAAACAAGTACTTTATGTCTACAAAAAGGCAACAAAAGAATTTGTGCATTTAAACACTGGTAATGGTATAATAAATACAACTCCAGGACATTTATTCTTTACCAACATTGGCTGGTGGGTTGCGGCTGAGAATCTTAAAGCTGGAGATAAGGTTGTGACTGCATCTGGAGAAACGAAGGAAATTGTTTCAGTTGAGTCAAATGTAACTGCAGAGCCGGTAAGTATTTATAACCTTAATGTAGAGGACTTCCATACATACTTTGTGGGTAGCCAAGGGCTGTTGGTACATAATGATTGTAGCGAGTTTGTTACACAAATAATTAATAAAATTCGTAAAATCGGTGACGACATTCTTGATATTATGGAATCAGCTGGCGGTCATACTTTACAAAAGCATGTATCACAAACTAATGAAGAGTTAATACGTAGAGCTATCCAAGAAGAAGTTGACGCAGCCACTTCATTTACTAACAAGAGTACAGCGATACAAGCTGTTCAGCATAATTTGAGAACAAATTGTAAGGAGATTGCTCAGTGGCTAGAAAGTGGAGCTGAGGCTAGAAAGATATTTGATGTTGAAAGTGCATACTCTATAGGTAAAGGTGTTCTACAGGATAAGTCGACGGTAATTTATAATCTCACAAAATCAAGAGTTGTACTTGTTAAAGATGCAACTCAAGATTTGGGCTTTAGAATAATAACAGCCTTCCCAACCATATAGGTAGAAAGGAGTAAAAAATGGATAGAATTTTAGACGTCGACAAGTATGAAAGGTTCAAATATTTCTTGGAGTGTTATTTCAATCAAAGTGCAGATTATGCGGAATTGGATAAACTAATACACGAATTTAATACAATTGAGAATTGTGATATTAAAGCCCAACTCAAAAATGAGATTAATAAAATAATGCACGGAGAAGATATTGAAGCTGCCAAGGAATTTATTAGAAAATATGGTATGCGAAATATGAGTCCAGATAAATTAGAATGGTTTTTAACATGCTTAAATAGTAAGGTTAATACTTAAGATTAATAACATGATGAAATCCCGGCCTGTAGTGATACAGTTTCGGGGTTTTCTTTTTATTTTTAAGATCAAGCAGAATAAAAGAATTAAAGATTAAGAAGTTCTGGAAATCATCAGAGAATATCAGGGGTGCGTGCAATTACTTTTTATATTGCTTTAAAATTGGTGTAATGGAAATCTCTGTTGGAAATTCTACTTCTGGAAACCAGCAGAGAATATCAGTGGTGCAGAGTGCAAATTTATGATATATTAAAAACAGTTATAGCTTAAAACTACACTGGAAATTTTCTTCTGGAAACCGGCCGAGAATATTAGAGGTGCAATATAGGTTCT
>JAEYYB010000108.1 GCA_023430975.1 Bacillota bacterium
CAAGAACACCATTTCTTTTTTTGAATACCAGAAGTGCTCAACAAAGTAAATCCAATAAAAAACAATCCCTCAAAAAAGAAGGACTTCGAAAGACAAAAAACAAAAATCCTTGTGAAAATTTTATATTCAAATTACTGCACTTTGGTAGTAATTATATATTATATATATTACTGGCTTCACAGATGGAGTTACAATCCCCCTCTTACAAAAATTTTAGCCTTCTTTTTGATCTTCATACCTTTTATTTATATTGTCACTGACTAGTTTAATAATCGCTTCGTGTTTCTTAATTATGTTGGATGCATTTGTATTATTATCTTCAAATAACCATTGCGGAATATACCAGCCTTTTTCCAACACCTTATTAAGTCTTTCCTTGTATTGTATATAATTAGGATCTGATATTTTTTTGTGCTTAACTAACCACCCTACTATCAAATGTCCTTCAGCATCGTCATTCTTATTTGCTATATTATACCACCACTTTGCGGCAATTGCACACTTATCTAAACTTCTTATTATAAAATCAGCATAACCCCACTCATTATCTGATTTCTCATTTTTAACTAGCGTCAAGACTAAATTAATAGTAGAGGTATCATAGTTATTAAATAAACCTCTCTCAAGTAAAGAAAACATACTTGGTAAATTTTTACTTCCTCTTGTTTCATCTCTTCGAAGCATATAAGCAAGCGAAGTGCCAGCTTCTGAACTTCCATTTTCATAAGCTTTCCAGAATAGTTGCGTAGCTAGCTCATGATCATCAAGCTGATATGCAGTAACACCTAAATTATGTAAGCAATCAGTAGTTGCATTTTTTATAGCTTTATCTATATAGTTTTTTCCTTTGATTTCATCTTTGGGAAATTTATTTCCTTTTTTTAACCTTATACCGTACTCAATCATTGCCATTGGTAAACTGTTAGCAGCTTTTATTAACCTTTCTTTTCCGTTCTTTACCTGTTTTTTTAGACCATCACCAGTTAAATACCTTACAGCTAATATATAGCACGCATCCATATCACCTTTTTGGCTAAGACTTCGTAATAGTTTTTCCCCTTTATCTATATCTTTTGGTATATAGACCCCTTCTATTAGTAGTTCTGCATATTCTATTGTTGCAGTAAGATTATCCCTGTTTACTAAGTCTTCAAATAACCAAATGCCCTTCTGCGTATCTTTATCAATTCTTTCGCCATATATCAATGCTGATGCAAGGAAGTATTTCGCTTTATCGTAACCATCCTCAATTAGCTCATTTAATGTTTTAAGTCCTTTATCCAAGTCTTTTTCAATTAGGCTACCTTCAATAGAAAGTTTGGCTAGCTCACACTTAGCCCGCATGTTTCCATTTTTAGCAGCATCATTCAATAAACTTAGTCCTTTAGCTTTGTCTTTAGGAATTAAATCTCCGATTAATAGTTTTAATGCATAGCTAACCTTACAATCATAATCTCTTCCCTGGATAGATTTTTCATAGAGCTGTATAGCTCTTTTTATATCTTTAACAATATATATACCTTCTATAAGTAAGTCACCTAAATATCGCATTGCAAGAGGGTCATTTGCACTGACACTTTTTTCTATAAGTTTTATGCCTTCTTTTTCGTCTTTTTGTTCTAAAGTTTCATCGATTAGACACTGTGCCAAAAACCTTCTAGAACTTTCATGCCCTTTTGCTTCAGCCTCCCTAAGTAATTGTTCTCCCTTCTTGATATTCTTAATAACATTTTCTCCTGTAATTAACCTAAAGGCATATTCATATTTCGCTTCAATAATTCCTTGGTGAGATAATTTTTCTAAGAGTTCTAAGCCTTTATGAACATTCTTTTCAAATCCTTCCCCATCTATTAATCGGTTAGAGAGTTCAATAATTGCTGACTCGTCCTCATCCTCAGCTAGTTCAGTTAGCAGTTTCTTACCTTCGGCAATATTTTGGGTTAAAAATTTACCATCTAACAACAATCTAGCTAAGTGAAGAGTAGCAATATTATCACCATTCACGATTGCTTTTCTAAGAAGTTCTTCTCCTCTTTTTTTATCTTTCTCCACAAACATTCCTTCGATAAACATTATTGCTAAAATCCTCATAGCATTTGGCTCATCTGCTGAAGCCTCCTCTAGTAGCTTGCAACCTTCGGAAATATCAACAGTATCGAATTCACCTAGTATAATTCCATGCCCTAAAATTGTTTTTGCTAAATCATCCTCTAGATCAATAGATTTTCTCAACAACTTTTCAGCTCTATCTGAATCTTTAGAAATATCAATACCAAACATTAATCTATAGCCCAGTTCTCTCATAGCATGAGGATTATTCAAACTAACTGCTTCATTTAAATATTCGAGTCCTTTATTTATATCTTTATCAACTATTTTACCATTCAAGAACGAAACTCCTAAGTACCTTTTTGCATCCGAGTTTCCTAAAAATGCTGCTTCCTTTAGCAAGTCCAGAGCCTCAGTTCTCCCGGTTTCACTTATATCGTTTTTAGTTAGTAATGCTTTAGCATATTGATATTTGGCAACAACATCTCCTTTTGTCATTGCTTCCTTATATAATTGCTCACCTTTAAAAAAATCTTTTTGAACATCTAAACCATATATAAATCTGAAAGCTAATTTCCTTTTTGATAATAAGTTACCAGAATCTGCTGCCTTATAGAGAAGATTTATTCCAGTTTCAATATCTTTATCAAAGTATTTTCCTTCAATAAGCATATCCCCAAGACACATAACGGCATTGGTATATTCTTCCTTAACAAGATTATTGAGTATTTCTTTTCCACTACCAATATCCTGAAGATCAAATGCCCCCTCAATAAGAATTTTAGAATATTCCAATTTCGATTCTTGATCACCATCTTCTGCCAACTCTTTAAGTAATGAAATACCTTTACTACAGTCTTTTTCTATCCCTAAACCAACTATCATTATTTGTGAGTAAAACTTTTTAGCCTCTAAATTATTAGCCTTTACAAGCTCTTCAATGTACTTAATACCTTCTAAGATATCTTGTTTTAATTCTGAATTTGTTATTAAATATTTGGCCGTAACAAATTTTGAATAATTATCTCCTTTATCTATAGCTTTCTTTAATAAATATTTTCCCTTGCCGATATCACGACTTAATCCTGCACCATACAAATACCTATTTCCCATAATACGCATGGCATCAACATGTTCTTCTTCAGCTAACTCATTCATTAGTTGTTGACCTCTCTTGATATTTGCAGGAATGTCTCTGCCAAGAATAAGCCTTATAGATAAGTCCAATTTTGCACTTTTACTTCCGAGGAGCATGGCCTCTTCAAGTAATTTTTGGCCTTCTTCAACATTTTTGCTTATTTCAGTTCCATCTAGAAGCAAAGTTCCTAAAATTCTTTTAGCCCTCATGCTATTCATATCAGAAGCATTTTTCAATAATTTCTCTGCTTTGATAATGTCTTTATCTACCTTTTCGCCATGAGAGTATATATATCCCAAAAATGATTTAGCCTCTAAATTATTCATATCTGATGCTTTATCAAGGAACTGCAAAGCCAAGCCTTCATTATCTTCTACTTCATAAAACAAATAAAATCCTATATCAAATAACCGTGTATGATTTTCCAATTTAACAAGACTACAAATAAATTTCGTTATATTTATTTCATATTTTTCTACAGATATTAACCAACTATGTTGCATATGAATAATATATTTGCAAGTAAATTCGATGCTTAAATAAGTACTATTTGATAGCCAATCAAAAACTGTACTAATAAACTCATCTACATCCTTAGTACTAAAAAACCTTTCTAATACAAATTTAGCAAAATCGCTACTTATTAACCTGATCCTTTTAAACCTTAAATCACTAATCTGATTATCAAGTTTTTTTAATTCACTTTTTATTTTTGGCATCCTATATGATATATTCTTATACGACAAAAATTGTTGGATATATTCGAGTGATAATGGTTGTATTTGTTCAAATACAGATAGAAGTAACAACGTTTCTTCAAGTATATCATTATCAATACAAAGCTCCGCATCTTTTTCAAAATCTGACACCGCATTTTCTTCTAAGTATTCTAGAGCTGATATATCAATACCATTATTCTCCCCCCTGACTTGTTCTAGAAACTTTCTAATATACGAAATCTGCCCTTTTGATTTTTCGAAAATTTTATCATTAATATTTTTATTATCAATGCTTTCATCATTTAAACCACTTATAAGAGGGATATCATTCCTTAGAATACAATTTAATCGTATTACTTTTCTACAAAGATTAGCATTGTCTATTATCCATTTAACACACTCACCTTTTTCTCCCGTACAAAGAAGTACATGGCAATTGTCAGGAATATCTTGCAATAAAAATGTTATTCTATCTGCTTGCTGATCGATGAATTCAAGGGAATCAATTACTAAGAAAATCTTCCCACACTCCTCAATAACTCTTTTTATAGACTCAGTTAGGTATGTTTTTAAGATTTGATATTTAGCAATTATTAACGACTCTTTCTCTTCAATAATACCATGTTCTTGTTGAATATTTTCCTTTATAATTTTATCTAAAGTCTCTGTGTCTACCTTATTAATTAAATTAGTATTACATTGTTCAACGATAGCACCTACCATTTCCGGAATACTTTTTGAATGCTTAAATGAAAATAACGCAAATAAAGAACTAAATTCACCTTTAAATTTATCATTACTATATCCGCTTAATGCCTTTGAAATCATTGCAGACTTTCCAACTTCTTTTTGACCTTTTATGATTATAAATTTGTATTCTGTTATGCTTTGTAATATTTCTATTATTTCATTTTCTCTACCTTTAAAGCCAAGTAAATGTGAACTATATTCATTTCTAACTGCATCAATTAAGTAGCTTAATTCCTCAGATACAATTTCGCTGTTATTCCTACCTGCTGTTGTTTCAATTACCAAGTGTTTATTAATATGAATTGGAAGAATAAGACTAGTGATAATACCACCTATTATTGCAAAGCTGCTTTGCAATGATAGTCTTACGGTGTTACCTTGATTTATGTAATTAATATTTCTCTTTGTTGATTTAAGAAGCTCTTCAATAATATCATCATTATCAATATTTTTAACCTCATTGATTAAAGAATTAAATATTTCATCTAGATTGAATACATCTAAATTTTGATGAATATTTAGTGATTGACATATCTCGATTAACCACCATTCAACAAGTTTGAATAACGATGCTGTATGTATACTTTTATTATTGTTGGCTATTTCCCCAATACTTTTATCCAAATTATCTATTGTACAACATATTTCAGTATAATCTTCAACATTTATCTTATATAATAGTCTATCCATCAGAAATACCAGCGTATCAATACTTTCAACAACTCCTTTAAATATTAAACTTTGACTTGAAATTTCCTCAGAATATTTTTTAAATAAATCAATATTTTTTGCAAACTTATAACTCATATTATTGTTTTTAATTTGAAAATTTGAAGCTGAATAATCAGAAGGATTAAAACTATTTAAAATATTGCCCATTTCAGTATCCTTATTAAAATTAGGTTCAGGTTTCTCCGTCTTATTAAGGTCGAGTTCAGGTTTCTTATAAACATTATATTGCTCTTTTTTATAAAAAACTCCTATACCATTATTTGGTGCCAATTGAGTATTAGCAACGTAACCTCCTTGTCTATAAGAGTATATCCTGTTGTGAACAGTACAAGTTCTTGTGTTAAAATCATAATCAATAATAGAATAACCATTAATATATCTTTGGTCATTATTCCATAGGTTACCACCTGAGTTTGTTGGTGCTATAGAAACAAATATATCTCCTAATACAGAATTCCTACTAAAGCTACTTCCTTCATGAATATGCCCACAAAATATCATATCATATTCTCTTTCAATTAATGGTTGTACAACATCACAGTCAAATTTCTCTAGGCAATCAAATTGGTGATGTAATAAAGCTATTTTAACTTCGCAATTTTCAATAAACTTGCTTGCATCAGAAATCTGTCTTACTCCTAAAATAATATGCTTATAATCCTTATCACTATCATAGCATCTCCACGCTGTATTAAATGCAGTTATGCCAACTTTTTTCCCTCCGATTTCCGAAACATAACAAGATTGGTAATTGGTAATACCTTTAAGTTGGTCAGAATGAAATTCCCTTTCAAACCTTTTAAATGGTAAAATTCTATTTATTCCCTCTGTTTTTCCACTATCAATATGTTCTATTACTGCATTAGTACTCGTTAAATTGTTTTTAAGCCCATCTTCTATATTTTTACTATCTGCAGATCTATCAATATCGTGGTTGCCCGGAGCAAATATAAAATTGCTTTTGTCCAACTCTAAGCTAATTAATACTGGATTTATTACTACTTCTTCAAATGTAATAAAAGCCTCATCTATTTTCTTATCAAAGCTAGTACCGCCTTTATCTATTAAATCCCCTGAAAATAATATCAGATCAATTTTCATATCATTATTATAATCTTTTAAATCTGCAATGAGTGCTTTAGTTACAAAAGCACTCATGTCTTTAATATTCCTATTATTTAAATGGAAATCAGATAAGTGAACAATCCTCATTTTCCTGCCTCCAAATATACATAAAATTATTGTTTCATCAATAACTTTTAAAGAGAACACTTGTCAAAAAACTTTCGGATGTAATTGGTACCAATGTTTTTCTACAAGTATTGAATAAAGCGGCTTTTAGAAACTTAATCAGGATAAAACAACCTAAAAACACTAAATACAAAATTCGTTGTCGAAAGATCTCGACAATATAAAATATTTCTGCCAATATTCGTGAATTGCTTTACTCAAATAGTTGACATCAAAATTTTAATCTTTTCAAATTCTTTCTGATGTACTTCTCTTAGTTCTTTATATATCTACTTTTCATTCACTGTCCTATACTTAAAACCCTAATTAAATACAAAAGTATAGATGTCATTATCTTCAATACTATTTTACCAGTATTTTATTTACTTATCTACCTAAAATATTTAAATACACTCTAAATTATTATTCAAGTAACTAGAGTTGTACTTATATAGTTTCTAAAATCTCACCAACGCATACTTGCATCTGTTCTGAAAGCTGTCTAAGAAGTCTATATCGAAAAAATATTTGAGTAATACTCAACTGACCCCTTTGGAAGATTAAAAAGAAACGAGATTTTCCCGAGATTTATCCCAAAGGCTTATATGGGCTACTACAAACGTAAATTGTAGTTATTCCATTAATCAGTAATTTCAATATAAAATTTTCACAAGGATTTTTGTTTTTTGTCTTTCGAAGTCCTTCTTTTTTGAGGGATTGTTTTTTATTGGATTTACTTTGTTGAGCACTTCTGGTATTCAAAAAAAGAAATGGTGTTCTTG
>JAEYYB010000136.1 GCA_023430975.1 Bacillota bacterium
TGCTAAGAATCGGATACCAATACGGCCTGACAGGAAGATCGAGAGAAAGCTTCCAAGAAAGAAACGGTTTCACATGAACAAGAAAGATGTCCTGTAATTTTATGGAACGTTAGCTTGATGACATTGAATAATAAATAACAAATAAATAACTCCAATTGAGTTGAAAAAACCTGCTCATTTTGATACATTCAAAGTGTGCAGGTTTTTATTTATGTTGAAGAAATTACGGAGGGTATTGCATGAGGAATACTAAAAAAGCAATAATATTTTTTATCTTAATTATACTACTCTTCAATATAAAAGGAAGCACTTGCAGCATTGATTCTAATAAAGACTCTGTGGCTTCTGAAAGTAATAAAAACGGCAAGTCACTCCTGCCTTACAAAATTATATGGTATCATGCTCATAAACCACAAAAGGATATGCAGCTTGTACTTAAAAAAGTCAATGAATACTTAATGGAAAAAATAAATGCAACCCTGGAAATGAGGCTGATTCCAGAAGTCGATTATGATAGCAGGCTTAAATCAGCCATTTCCTCGGGTGAGAAATTTGATATTTGCTTTACGTCGGTCTGGATGAACAGCTACACTCATAATGCCTTAAGAGGGTCCTTTATTGAGCTTGAGCCTCTCCTTGAAAAGTACGGTAAGGGTACATTGAATGCACTTCCCAAAATACTTCTTAATGGAGCCCGGGTTAAGGATAAACTTTATACCCTTCCGGCAAGTAAGGATCTCGCACATCAGTGGGGAATTTCTTTAAATAAAAAATATGTCGACAAGTATGGGTTTGATGTATCCAGTATTAAAAAAATAGAAGATCTTGAACCTATGCTTAAAATAATTAAGGAAAAAGAAAAGGGTGCTGTTCCCTACCTCATTTGCCCCTATTCCTGCCATGCATTTTCCATGCCTATGGAAAGGATTGAGGAACAGGTGCCAAGCGGTCTGTATTTGGATAACCGGACGGGTTACAAGATTGTTAATGCCATGGAGATTACTGAATTTAAAAATTATTTGTCACTCATGCACAAGTGGTATAAAGCCGGGTATATTTTGAAAGATGCAGCATCATTAAAAAATGTCAGTAACTTTGAAGTTGCAGGAAACTGGTTTGCCGGTTCAGTGTCCTATAATCCATTGGTACAAAGTGAATTAAAGGAAAAATTAGGTTACGATGTTACTGTTGTTCCCATCGACAGCCCGTTTATAACCAAAAAGGATACAATATTCTACATGCACGCCGTATCATCCACTTCCCAGGACCCAGAAAGGGCTGTCATGTTTCTGGAACTGCTTAATACAGATAAGTATCTCTTCAATCTGATAGCCTACGGAATAGAGGGTATCCATTACCAAAAAACAGGAGATGACGCAATTACGCTGTTGGATAACTCATATCATATAGAGCCATATACATTTGGAAACACGAAGCTTTCTTATACGCTTTCCTCTTATTCAAAAACCATATCAAAGGATATTAAGAAATTCAATGCTTCACCAATAATTTCGCCATTACTTGAATTCAATTTCAATCCTGAACCTGTTAAGAACGAAATTGAGAAGATTACCGAGGTCACCGAAGAATTTGAAGGACCGCTCTTTGTTGGTGCTGTTGACCCTGAAATATACCTGCTGAAAATTATTCAAAAATACAAACAAGCAGGCCTTGATAAAGTGATGGGCGAGCAGCAGAATCAGCTTGATACATGGCTTCTTGAAAAGAGGATAAAAAAGTAGCATTTTAAGTTTTATTGATTTTTAAATTCAGAGGGTGAAATACCTGTATATTTTTTAAACAAGCTGTAAAAATAGTTTGGATCAGAATAACCAATCTCAATTGAAATCTCTCTTGTACTTTTGTTTGTGCTCAGCAGACGCTCCTTTGCTTTTTCTACTCTTATTGTATTGAGATAATCGGTAAAATACACTCCCAGCTCTTCCTTGAAAAGCCGTCCAAAGTAATTGGCATTGATATTGAAATCATGAGCCAGGCACTTAAGAGAAATATCTCTGGAATAATTCATTCTTATATGCTCAATTGCCCTTTTTATGATTGGATGTAGGTTTTCCTGCTTATCTATGAGGTGCTTTAGAATACTTTTAGCCTTGTCCTTAGTAAACTCTATTATTTCTTCCAGGCTTTGCAGATTGAAAATATCCGAAACAGGCCTGTGCAATTCCTGATCCAGCACATTGCTTCCCTCCGGAGTATTGATGACTATGTTTATTATGGAAAAAAGTATTTCCACCGAAGTATTCTGAACAAAGTATGGCGTAATGCCTTTCAAGTTTCCTATCCTTACGAATGTGCCATCAATATAAGATAGTAGTCCATCAACATCTTTTGAAGCTATAAACCTCTTCATCTCACCAAAAGAAAGTATTTCCCTTATTTGTATTTTAGAAGTATCTTTTTCGATTTCACTGTCTAATATACTGTCAAAAGGCAGTATTATTGAATATTGCTGAAGCTCTATCGCTTTTTTATAACTTTTCTCAAGCATTCTCCAGCTGTTTTCATAGCTTCCCACAGTAATAAAAAGATTGATACAGTGTGAATTTTTCACCTCCATCATACACTCAAGAAGCACATCTTTTAGCATAAGTGGCTCTAGAGGCTCTTTATTACAGCAAATCAATAACATGATATTTCCTTCAGGCGAACGAAAAATAGGCCCTAATTCATGCTTATCAATAACTTTGGAGCATATTTTTTCAATGTGTGCCATAATATCTCCGGGTATCGTCTTCCCTGTCTTACTCTCCAAAGCTCTAAATATACAAACCGTAAAAGGTCCGTTAAGTTTGATGTTAAGATGGAACAGTCTTTCATTTAATTCCTCCTCACTGATTGAGCCCGTAACAAGTCGGTAGAGGACATTGTTTCTTATTATATCCTTATCTCTTTCCCTTTCAAAATCAATAGGACTTACCCTGGTGTTTCGAAGCTTTTCAAGTATATTTAACAGGGTTGATGTCAATTCTTCTACATTTACGGGTTTTAATATATAGTTCTCAATGCCAAGCTTGATTGACTCCTTCAGATATTTGAAATCATCATAGCCGCTCAATACTATAAAATGAGTACAAGGCTTTATTCTTTTTACTCTCCTTATAAGCTCCAGCCCATCTATATAAGGCATTTTAATATCGGTAATAAGTATATCGGGAGTACTTTTTTCGATAAGTTTCCATGCCTCCAGTCCGTTACATGCTGTCTCAGGGATATTCAACCCATACTCTTCCCAGCTAATTATATTCTTTAGACCTCTAACAATAGCAGGATCGTCATCCACGATGAAAACTTTGTACATATACTTCCATTTCCTCCTTTGGTATTGCAGGAATCCTTATGGTTATAGAAGTCCCCTGCCCTGTACTGCTTTTTATTGTAAGCCCATATCCATCTCCAAAAAATAATACAATTCTGTCATGCACATTTTTAATGCCAATGCCATTTTGTGTATTATTACTGCCGCTTTCCAAATTATTCTTTATCCCATCAAGCTTTTCTTTTGAAATTCCGTTTCCGTTGTCTTCAAGGGATATTAATATGTCTTTTTCATTTTTGCATACATTTATGTTAAGTAGATTATCCTCCCGTTCCCAATCTATGCCGTGGCAAATATAGTTTTCAATAAGAGGCTGAAGGGTATGCTTAAGAATCCCGTAGTCCGATAGTTCTTCATCAATATTGAATTTTACAAAAACTACGTAGGAAGATCTAATATTATGAAGCTCCACATACATTTTGGCATGTCTTATTTCTTCCCATATGTTGATAACCATTTTTTCCTTTACGGTACTGCGATAAAACTTTGATAAAAGATAAATCATATCTTCGGCTTCCTTATTCTCTCCTGCTAAAATCCTCATTCTTATGGATTCTAAGGTATTATAAAGAAAATGAGGATTAATCTGGGCTTGCAATTCTTTTATCTGTGCATTTTTCTGATTTATTTCCGACACATATGCCCTATCGATATAACTTTTCAAATCCTCACACATATCATTAAAGCTCACTGCAATCTCACTTAACTCATCTCCGTTTTTTGCCGCATCAATCCTGTAGGAAAGATTTCCCTGCTTAATAATTTTGATGCCATGAACAAGTGATGCAATCCTTGTTGAAAACCTCTTGATAGAAAAGGCGGTAAAAACTAAAATAGCTATTATAAAAATACACGCAATAAAAAATATAGTTTTTGTAAACACAGAAGAGTGTGAAAAAACAGATTGCCTCGGGAGAACAGCTGCAGTTACAATACCCACACTTCCCGAAGTCATGGTATGTATCATATTATTTTTGTATATCGCTGATGAAGTATTGTTATTTTTTAAATCACTGAAAAGATTATGATATTCGGGCTCCCTTAATGAATCATATATTATTCCACCCTGTGGTGTAAAGACTGTGATTCCAACATTATATTCTTTAGCCGATGCTGAAAGCTTACTTTTTATACTATCTACATCATAATCAATAACTATAAACCCCAGGTTATTTGAAGTGAATCGATCTTTCATTATATAAGCCACGGAAAAAACATTTTTTCGGTTACTGTTTATAAGATAATGTGCATTATGATTGGGTAATATCATTATGCTTTCAAAGTTCTCGTTATATTTTTCCAGAGTATTAATTACATAACCGTCTTTTGGAAATACAACACCACAATTTAGAGAATATACAAACGCTTCATCCTGCTTGATGCTGTATATGCTGATTCCTGTCAGACAAGCATCTCTTAAAAGGCATGAGTTGAAATAGTTCTCAAATCCATTGTATTTGTTATCCTGGCTCTCAAAAAGCTTATTCATCTTGTATTCTAAATGTTTGTTATAACCGTTTTCCATGAGGTACAGAATTTCGGTATACAAAATTTTATTGGTATATATGTTATCAATAATGTCTCTGGATTCATTTGTTTTTTCTTCAATATATGAATGTACGCTTGCCGCTGCCATTTCATTTGCTTCTTTGGACTCACTTTTAAAATAAAAATTTATATTTACACAAGCCATATATGCAAAAAGAAAAAAGCAAATCACAGCAACTGATGAAAATATAATAAATATTTTATTGAATAATTTTCGCTTAATATATCGTTCATATAAATTGATAAGCATATAACCACCTTTAACACATTTTTTGGCGGCTTTGAAGCATTAGAGCCTTCTTAAACTCCGAACTGCATTAAAAACGAATGTCTTTATTTTGCTTAATATTTTCAATAAACTCCTCTTTTGTTAAACCAAACAAAACTTCATCTAAATATCTTCCATCAGTATAAATTTGTTGTCTTCTAATACCTTCTTGGGCACATCCTAGTTTTTTCAACATAGTCATTGAAGGAATATTTCCTTCTAAACAATGGCCATAATACTTGTTTAACCTTCGTTCAAAAAAAGCATAGCCAAGCAATATACGCATTGCCGCTGTTCCGTAGCCCTTGCCTCTACAGTCAATGTTAATCTGCATACCAATAGAGAATGTACCATTTTTTTCATCAACCGAGTTAAGATTTAATGCACCGACTGAGTGACCATCTAATGTTTCAATTACAAACATCAATCTTCCTGATTCTTGATTAAAGTTCGAAAACTTTTCAGCCATCTCTTTATCTTTTATTTTTGTTGGTGGTAATTCAATTTCACACTGTAATAATCTACGAGCTTTACTATCAAAACAATTAACATAATGCTCTTCCCAATCCTCTGGCTGCATGGCTCTAAGGCGTACAAGATTATTTTGCCAATAATAATTATCATAATTTATTGCTTTCATAATAAGTATCATTCCTTTCGCTGTACTCAAGGCACAAATATTTAATGAAATATTTAACCAAACCCCTAATTACCTATAAATATATTGATAAAACGTAAAATTAAATTCTCTTTTCATAAACACACAGTGTCAATATATCTGAGTGAACCTTTTCATCGATTTTTACAAAACCTAACCTCTCGTAAAAATAACAATTTCTAATATTATTAAGTGGTGTCTCCAATTGCCAAACTCTAGCTTCTGAATGTTTCTTCTCAATTTGCTTCATTACAATTGTTCCAATGCCTTTATTCTGATAAACTGAAGATATTGCCAAGCACCCAATCCAGTATACTCCATTATCAAGTTTATGTATCGAAATATCTCCAACTATCTTATCATCAACTACAATCTTATATAACAAAGCCTTTTGAATACGCTTTTTCATTTCATCAATACTTATATTGTAGCCTGGGCACTCTCCAAAACTAATATAATCATCATAAAAACAATCATTTCGGATACTAATTAATTCAGATGCATCTTTTTCACATGCTCTTTCTATAAAAATATTCATCCCTACTCCTCACTTATTGTGTTACGTTCACTACTGCAAAGGCATACCCTAAAACCTAAAACCCCCGGCCTAGGATGGCCAGCAATGCGTGGTATTGCATAGAACCACGCCCGTCTCCGACGTCCTCGAACGATCCCGCGAGGATGACCTACGTTAGAGTGCAACTGCACCCATGAGAGGATGTGGCGGAGCCATTCTTCATGAATTTGCTTCAGAGAAATACTTCATGTTCCTGCTTACGCAGCTTTCACGGAGACGGATTGTTAGCTGGAGTCGGATGCTCCGTGACTCAGAGGTGCACAGTGCCCTCAAATCTCATGTTAATCAATGTCACCAAACAAAACTCTAATATAGTCTCTTGAACCGTATAAAATTCGATATATATAAACATATTTTCCATCAGCTTTATAAAATATAATATACTTTTCGCAAACTAAAAAACGAAAATCTGTGCTCATACCTATTTTTACGCTTAATTGATTCCTTATAAATGGATATTCAGCTAACGATTCGTATTTACTTATTATCTTATCAATTATTCTATTTGCAGATTTAGGGTTATCAAGTTCTGTGGCAATATATTCTTTAATGCCCTTCAAATCTTGTAATGCTAAAGGATTTATTCTTAATATATGCAAATATTATTCCCCCAAGCTTTTTCTAACATCATCAGCACTAAGCCAGTCGTTATCACTTTTTACTACTTTTTCAGCATCCGAAAGTTGAGATAACAGTTTTATTGTCGCTTTAATCTTTTCGTACTCAGCCATATCAATAATTGCATAGCGACCTCTTCCGTTTTTAGTCAAGAATACAGGCTCATCAATTGCAATCTCCTTTAAAACTTCATTGTAATTTCTCAAATCAGATACAGGTCTTATATTAGGCATAATATCAACTCCTAAAAATATTCTTTCTACATTTATTTTACCACAAATATTACTTAAAATAAAGCATCAAATATTACAGCAAATACTAATATACAAAAGAATTAAGCTAAGGATGGCACTATTGCGTCCGATTGCAGCTAATGCCTCGCCATTTGCGACACCGTCCGAACCGGACCCTCAAGAATACATGTGAGCGGCTTTAACCCGGTGAGGCGGTGCGGGCAGGATGACCCCGTGTTCATTCTTCGAAACTACATGCTTTGCCCTTTATCAAATGTGTTGTTATGTGGAGTTCCCCCCGTGACTCGGAGGCTAACACGATGTCGGCCCCAGAAATCTAATACTTAGGTCAATGTCATACTATTTGAAAATTGAGCATCAACTAACTAGCAACTAATAAATTTTCTCTAAGTTTAGCCATGATTCATGTACTCAAAAATAACCTTATAACTTTTTATTTTTATATACATACTTGTTAGCTTCTCCTGTTTTTTTGAAACCTACAGATTGATATAGTGATTGAGAAGCTTGATTATTAATCGATGTACTTACATAAACACATTGTATACCTTTTCTTTGTAATTCTGTAAGTCCAAAATTAAGTGTACGTTTCATAATTCCACGTCGTCTGTATTCTTCATAACAAGCTACTGGCTCAAGTAGTGCAGTATTACTCTTTTTGTCTATCCACCATGTTGCAAAGCCAATAAAGTTGTTTGTTGATACGTCGCGAACTACATATTCTAATGTATTAGTATGGTCGTTAGATTGCAAGTACTCACGAAACATCTTTTCAGTAATATTATGACCAGTTGGAATAGAAGCATATTTAACACGCTCTAAAATATCTTCTTCTGTCAGTATACTTATCCCTTCTTCCAGCCATTCATACTTTTCTTCCACCCAATTATCAAGCTTTAGCATTGCTTGAAAACGACTTTCGTTTTCTTTCGTATATCCGTAATTTATTAATGATTTGCATAAATTCTCGCTTAGACTATTAGCAATTATAAAGTATTCTTCGCAGTTCTGATAAAGTATTCCAACTAATTTTATTGCTTCATCTATGTATTGCTCAAAATTGGGCATAATTCTAAGTGAGTATTCCTTTTCACTAATATATGTCAATAAATATCCGATTGGTGTTTCTTCAAGGTAAAGCAACTTTCCATATAAAAATACATCTGTGGCCCCATTTCCATACATATATCTATCAAAACTCAAGCCACCCATATGTAACTGCCACGACTGAAACATATTCGCTTTGCATATAATACTTTCAATATTGCACATGGTATTATAGTCAAATTCATTTGTAACGTTTCTAAGAGTAATCACAATAGCCCTCCTATTTTACATTCAAATTTTCCTACTTATGTGCCTTAACGAGGACTACAAAGCCATTTTATGCGTATATCTATCAATCATCAAATATTCTCTGATATAACCTTTTGTGCAAAAGAAATGGCATCATTTATATCATCTTTGTTTGGATGACCAAATCCAATAAATAAAAGGTTCCCTCTACAGATAAATTCTTCAGCAACAACTTCAATTTTATTCCCAATTAATATATCTCTAATCATATCCTGTCTTTGTTTTTTGCTCAAGCAAGATGTAATAAGTGCCACTTTATTAGAATTATTTTTTTTGATCTCTTATACAAATGCTTTCACCTCGGGTGAACTTGCACCACCATATATTCCACCAACAATAAATAGTAGATCAACTTCATTTAGCACTGGTTTTGTTTTTATGTCTGTAGCCTTAGTCTGCAAGGCTGTTGCTACAGAATCAGCAATTTTCTTCGAGTTTCCTGTTCTTGAAAAATAAATTATGCCCTTCTATCCGTACTTTTACGGGCATGTGTTGATATATGATTTGCCACGCCCCTCCTGTTCAGAATCTATCACGGATGATAGACCCTCAATTAAACCTTCTATTGAATTCCTAAGCCATATTTCCGTATAATATTTAATTCTTGTGCATTAAACAATCCTGCATCATACAAATTAATAAATTCTTGTGAAACACTTTGACCAAAAACTAAAATATCATCAGAATTAACTGTAACTTTTATACCATAATCAAACAAAGTTCTAATTGGATGAACTTTAATACTTTCCACTCGATTTAACATAACATTACTTGTAGGACATATATTTAACTGAATTTTATTATCTGCAAGCCAGTTCATTATTGCTGGAGACTTGTAAGCAGAAATGCCATGCTGTACTTCATTTAGCTCTAGCTCTTCAACCGCTTCTTTAACAGAATCCGCACAGCCCCATTCACCTACATGAGCTTTCAGAAAAAGCCCTTTTTCTTTGGCTTTTCGGTAAATTGGTTTAAAATTTTTGATTGGTTGAGCCATTTCATCTCCATACAAATCAATTGAAAAGAAACAATCCTTTTCGAGAAATGGTGCAATCCATTCCTCAAGTATGTTTACCGGACAATGCCTAGATAGACCAATTTGAAATCGAAAATCTATTTTGGGAGCAAACATTTCTTGTATTTCCTGAAATGTTTCAATTAACATATTAACGTTACCCTCATAAAAATGTCCATTTGCCCAAACATCATCACCAATTTCCAAGACGGTGACGCCATCATCATTTGCTTGAACAAAAGTAGCTTCAATCGCTAATCTTCTTTTATCGGCAGTATCAAAAATATCACCAATATTTTGCCCAACCCATGTGTGCATTTCATCCATGCTATGTAATTTATTACTTAGGTAAGGTATTGTAATACCTAAACGCTTATTAATATATTCTCTATTTCCACCGAGGAAAAAATGGTTATGTAAGTCTGCTTTAGGAATCAATTTTAAAGTTTGTATATCTCTATTCTCAATAGCACTAATAAATAACTTATCATAATCTGACATCATACCCCATCCTTTACTTTAATCTTTAATCTTTATTCTTCAAATCCATTCTCAACCCATCCGTGCAGGACGCACGGATTTTTGCGTGGCATTTCATATATCGTCGGCATGGCTGACGCCGTTCGAGCCGGACCCTAAAGAAAGATTGCATAAGTTTTTATAATATTATTGAATACCAAATTAAAGTTTAAGTTTTTCATACCTGTCTTTTTCATGTTCCTTGATTTCAAGCATTGGGTTAAATTATAGCTTGAGATAATGATAAAAATCCCATGTGTCTTGAATTATAGTTTCCCTTTTCTATCATAGATTCAAACTCTATATAATAACATTCAACTTCTTTATCGTTACAATATTCTGGCGGATCTTCATAATCACCAGAACCATATAAAATATCCGATTTGATAATACGAATATGGCATGTAATCTGACCACTGTAAATCCAAGTTCCTTCTATAACAACGTCAATATTATTTTGTGTATTATTTTCTATTATTTCAGGTATTAGATTTCCACATTCAGGACATTTGTTTAGAATTCTTCCATTGTGGTTTTTAATAAACTTAAGCCCCCATGATTCCCCTGACCAAAAGCATTGCGGACATTTAATTTGTTCGCTGAAAATCCATACCATCTAAATCACTCATTTCTTTTAATATTCTTCAAAGCCTAACCCCGCACAACCCGCACAGGACGTGCGGGCTTTTCGGTGTATTTCGGCTAATGCCTTGGAGTCATTGCGATATTGGGCAATGCTGAACCCCAAAACATGCTCTCCATTCAAATTGCCCAATGTCGTAATGGCTTTCGTTGGACTAAGCTGTAACCACGCATTACCGATTAGGTTTTTGACTTTTTCCTG
>JAEYYB010000113.1 GCA_023430975.1 Bacillota bacterium
CCCCAAACAACAATAGATTTTACCTAATGCAATTTAAACAGCTTTCCTTTGAAGTATCCTATAGAGTCCTTGTAGTAAAGCCCATATAAATTATCCATCCTCCCGATTTTTAGAATAACTCTCAAAGCAATACTCAAATACTGTCTAGTGGCATTGAAGCATATAATAAATGAATATTAGGTAATCTTGCGTGGTCAATCTATGGAAACTTGCTATTAACTTTATATATTAGCTTTGCTTACTAAATATTTATTGCTCAACCAATCAATAAAGTGTCCACAATTATATATATTTCTTTTAGTCTAGCATAATTTCCTTATCTATTTTAAAATGACTTGGTAGAACAGTAGAACTCAAACTCATAGAAATAAAAGTATTTAAAGGGTGAATGATATGTATGGTTTTTATCATTAAAATAACTATAACAATGTTATATAGTTTTTATAATTTATAATAATATAATTGAGTATATTTAGTAAAAATGCCTTTCACGATTACAGTCGATTTATTTGAAAAATCTAATCTAATTGGCCTAGTTAGTGGAATCATCTAACTTAGTAAAAAATAATTTAAATTATCTGTATGTAGTGTTTAGTTATACTAAGTCATTCCCATGTGATCATATCAGCAGGAATATTGTTATTAGTTGTTTCAAAAAAAATTTTATTTTTATCATTATTATCAACGACTCTTTTAATTGATTGCCACTTACCATTAATTTTATATAAACGCCAAAGCTGATTAAAGAATCCATTTCTTGCTGAATAGAAAATATTATATTTTTTCATTGTTTTTCCTTCTAAATTAATTAAACCTTTTAACTGAATAGCAGAACTTGAGGGTATTTCCTTTATAGTAAAATATATATCATTTTTAACATTAATACCATCATCTAAATCATGCATTCTAATATCTATATTGTATAATGGGTACTTTCCACATGAAATAAATATCAACTCAAAACTATTAGGGTTGTAACAACTTTCACATAATTCTATATACCCATAGCTATCTCCTCCTGTTGAGTAGCCTATTAAATTATTAACATGATTCTCTAAAGTGCTTACTACATCAGTTATTCTTTTATTAAGAGTTTCCAGCTTATTATAATATTCGTTATCTCTGGCGGCATGAAAAGCTAATATTTCTTCTTTTGTATATTCAATATCTAAATACTCTAATCTCACACCATAATTACTGGGGCTATCAAGAGCATTAGCAATTCTTTCTAAATGTAAAATTTCAACAATTATTTTACCTGCACCCACATTGGATAATTCAGCTCGTTCACTTAATGTTAATTCCTGATTTGTAATTAATACAATACCTTTAACACCATTCTTGGCAACACCTTCAAAATCATGCTTAAACTTTTTAAAAATTTCCTTAAACTCTTTCTGTCCTCTAGGAAAGTATACAGCGGCTAAAAGGGGGATATCATCTTTTTTACATAATATATCTTTTCCACCGTCTCTTCCTCCTAATGGATGAGAGGGATCAAGGGATTCATACCCTTCATTTCTCAGTAAATGCACAGCTAATCGTTCTGCATCTGTTTGGCCTCTATCCCAATCTTGTAATCTGCTAAAAGTTTCTCTTCCGCCTCTTCTATATGCCATTGTTTAACACCCCAAATATTTATTAGAATTAAGAAATTTCATAGTAGAAAATAATCATTCTACAAAATTTTTAAATTCCTGTTTTTGACGTAAATTTTAAAAGTATCCTAAATTAATGTTTTAAGGGTTTTATGAATTATATAAAAATTTTATTACATTACCTATACCAAAAATGAGCTTTACTTACTGCTGTATCTACATCAGAAATAATTCCCTTTTTAATATCTTCTAAACATTCCAAGTAATCAAATTCGCCAAGAATCTCCATATCCTTTTTCTGTAATTTCGATAAATACTCCAAAAAGTATAGAATTCTACTTCTCCTAATATCCATTCGCTTTGGAATACTTGTTTCAACTTCAATAGAAATAGTATAATTTAATAGTACTTCCCAAGCATCATCATCATCAATTGCAGTATCATATAAACAGGCCTCAAGATAAGCCATTTTTGTACTTAAATACTTTATATAAAAACCACCTCTCCTAGTAATAACTATATTAGAATTAATATCAATGTCTTCAGCTGATGTATTTCTCAATAAACCATTTTTGTATAAACTATTTAAACAATTAAGGATTTGATTCTCTGAAATGCCTAACTTGGAGAATATGTCCACAAAGTCAGATGAAGGAACATCTTTACTCGATTCACTTCTAGCAATAGTCCATAGATGTTTTAAAATATACAGTCTTAGCAATCTTGCACTCTTATAACTAATTCTAGAATCAAATAAATTAATACATTCGGCTTTATCTTCTTTATAATGCCTCCATTGTCCCAATATTGAACCTTTGAAAACCTCATGAAATGGAAAAGTATATTCATGCTCACCATCAAGATAATTTTTTATTGCTCTATCTGCTTGAATATGTCCAGAAGTTAAAAAATTTGTTACTAAGGTTAATCCCTTCCTTATGTTATTATCAGCAATAGCATCTATGAAATCACCAGCCTTTCCAGATAAAATACTTCTCTGAACTATATCAAAAAATACACTTAAATCTGGAATATTTAGTTTAATACCGTTTTCACAAATTATCTGGGCTTGTTTTTTTTCTAAAATTTTCTTTGAATACGAAAATCTATTTGATAAGACAGCTTTAAATGGTGGTGGATCAAGCCAAAGTTTTCTTAACTCATAAGCATCAAAAGCAGAGTCATTTCTATGTTTTACAAATGTCCTGTCTCTTAAAGATACTATTATATTACAATGTATTCTTTTGGAAAGTGCTACTCCCTCAGAAAATACTGCAGCCTCTAGTTCTTCGTCTTCATATAAATCAATATTATCCAAGACAACTATACATAACATTTCTTTTGTAATAAACTGAAATACTTTATCGACATATGGTTCTACTTTTTCAAAATCCTGCCTTATATGCTCTGTAATAATTTTATTGAATTCTTTTTTGTCAGATGAATATATAAGTGCGTAGGGCCCTCTAGCAAGACCAGCTATTTCCTCGGAATAAGCTGGCTCAACAGCACTTCTATAATCAGTTGAATTATAAGTATGATCTGCTAAGAGATATTTTTTTAATTCATTATAAATAAAATCTCTTGGATTCCCACCTTTCCCCATGGATTCAAAATCGATATAAATCCAATGTGCTTTCTTATCTTTCAAAACTTGTTCACCTGCTACTAGCTCAAAGTGTTTTAGGTATGTAGATTTTCCAGCACCAACTTGTCCTATTATTAGGGTAACAGGAGGTGCAAAACTTGGAACACTTGTCTCAACTAAAGCTTTAATTGGAGAAGAATTCTTGCTTGTATCTATTCTTCTAGCAGGAGTAATTGTAATTGGTTTTGTATCAGCTATATGCATTCCAAGAGTAGTATCAAACTTAGTTCTACTTTGGGTTGGAACAAAACACCTTTCCAATTGTTCCTTATTACTTAGAATAGATTCAGCATAAAGTGCATTGTTTAGTGCAGGAGTAATATGATCGGCAATGTTATTACGATCAACTCTTGCATCTGAATCCCTTACTTCAAACAATAACCTTTTCTCTGGTACAAGTGGTTTATCACTGGTAATTAGGCTGAGACTTCCATTTTCAACATTTATACTTCCAAATAGTTGAAATAGCCTTTCAGGATCACTAGGATTAGTAAACGGGAATAGTAAAGTTGCATAAATTTCATCTCTATTTTTATTTTCTTCTAACGGATAACAACACCAACATAATCCATTTGTGACAACAACGATATTGGCATTCTTATTTCTAGCATAATTTTCAGCTTGGAAGATCGCATCTGATATCTCACCAAAGCCTAATACTTGTCCTGTCAGTTTTAACTTCTTCTTTTTAGTTGGTACCGGAAAAGATGCACCTATTTTTTTGGCTTCAATCAGTATTGTATTATCATTTGATCTTAAAATATAATCAACAAATCCAATCCTTTCGCCAGCATTGGGATCTGGCTCCTCAACTTCTATCTGACCATGACTCCATAAAAGTACTTCTTTAATAATTCTATCAATCACATGAAAACGTGTTTGTGCTTCGTTTGTAGTAGCCAAATCTTTACTATTAACTACTTTTTTGATTTGATCAAAGATTTCTGATACTTCTCCCCAGTCTTTGTATATACTATATTTCATAAGACTCACCTCTCTGTAACCATAAGACTTTGTTTATGAGCTAAGAGTTATTTCTTGCTACTAGATTTGTTGAATGCTTTTAAAGCTAGTTTATCAATAAATTCTTTAGCTTTTGATATTTTTAGAAATTGATTAAACGGAATCTGATTTCACCTACAAATCCATTTAATGAAAATTTACTCAATGTAAAATTAGGAATGATAAAATTATGTAATATACTATAATAATAAATCAATGGCGATCAAATAACATTTAATATTATTTTACCAGTATCTTATTTACTTTTCTAGCAAAAGTAATAAAATACATAAAAAAATACCTGATTATTCGCCTTGCTTACAAAAATCTACATATAAGCTTACACATTCAGAAAAATTTTACCCTAAACTTTGTTATATGATTTTTTGACTTGATGCTGAAATTTAGCTTCCGTGCCACTTGCAAAGTCCCTCTAGAGTGCTTGAATATTACTTTGAGAGTTATTCTAAAAATCGGGAGGATGGATAATTTATATGGGCTTTACTACAAGGACTCTATAGGATACTTCAAAGGAAAGCTGTTTAAATTGCATTAGGTAAAATCTATTGTTGTTTGGGG
>JAEYYB010000115.1 GCA_023430975.1 Bacillota bacterium
AAGCTTGATCATTTGTTTTGCCCCCTGGTTTTTTATTTCTTCGCAAATCTAATCTACCACGGGCAAGCTATTGCATCAAGCTTATTACATATGTAAGTTATGGTAAGAACTTTTAACTCTCAAGATACTTATATTACCTCCTTTTAATAGCCCATTTGGGTGCCTCCTAAGTTTCAAACCAATAAAGTCTAGTATATTGGACAGCCAGAACATAACCACTCTTTTTAGCCATAAACGTCACCCCTTGTTTATGTTTTGTATCTTAAGGGATACCACATTTTATCCCCTATAATGCTTTCTATATCACTTTTATGTTTGTTACAAATTGCAATATTATGTTCAATATCGGGAACTAAATTTGATAACCCTTCTGTTTCATCTTCCGAAATATTTAAAATTACAAAATTTTCATAGTCAACGACTACTAACTCACCAACGCAAATATCATTATATAGAAAATAAACATGTGATACTCCAAGGTGTATATTAAATATGAGTTCATCTAGGTAAGAAAGAATTTTGTCATTCTTAAATTTAATTCTATACCCCTTATAATCAGTCGTTTCATCAGTAAATACATTACTTTCAATTTCTAAAAACTCTAAATTACTTTTACTCACATGAGTTAATGATAAATTCGAATAGAGTAAAACATTATTACAGCTTTTAGCAAGCCAATTTGTTACTACTTTCCAATTATCATGGTTAAACTTACCGTTTTTATAAAAACCTATATAAAGTGCAAATAACATTTTACCATTCCTTTTTTATGATACAGTTTAGGAAACTTTTGTCCTTAGTTCTATAAATATATACATTCAGTGCTACCTTATATATTCAAATTCTACTTTCAAACCATATTTATCGAATTCCCTCATTAAATTTCTATAACGCATATAATCAAATTTTGATTCCAACAAAACTGGATTTTCCGATTTAAATATTTCGGATATTTTTATTACATTAATATCACTAAATCCCCAAAATTGCTTCAAGAAATTAAATAAATCCTTTGTAATTTTAATATTTGAAGATGGTTCTAACCAAAGCTTCACATCAAAGCTAAGTGCATCAGAGTATTCTTCATCATTCAATAAATCATCAAATTCGCCCATTAATCTTTTCGTAAAATTATCAACTGCTTTCCATTGTTCTGTTCCATCTTCCCACCATTTGATTTTTATATTTGCCCAGTATCTACCAAGCTCTAATTCGTAATCTGTTCCATCACAGCCAACCATATCACTTTTAGTATTAAGGGGAATTGATATGTTTGAAAGCTCCTTTACTATTAACTCTGAATAGCTTTTTTCAACCTTGTGAATTTTATATTTAATAGTCGGAGTTATGTAATTTTGATACTTTTCTCTTTCGATTATTTTGTAATCATCTTTACAAAACCAATCAATCCTTACTACTAAGTCCTCATAAAGCTCCCAGCGTCTAACACAATCCCAATATAAGGACGGAATTTCCATTATCTTCAACATTCTGGTTTTATCAATTTTTCTTATATTAAGGTTGTTTATAAGCTCCAGCGACCTCTTCTCAAATAAACACCATTCATTATAAAGTTCTTGCTCCATATTGAGCCTCCCTGAATAAAATCAACTTCATCTTCTATTCCACCAATAATGGAATAACTTCAATCACGGTTACTTTTCCAACCGCTTTTCAAAACAGACGGCTTCAGGTCTATTAACATATTTTCCATAGTTGGGAATACGATAATAGCCCCTATTCTCATAAAACGCTACTGCTCTTTGGTTTATTAATCTGGTTTCAAGCCTTAAAGCAGTATACCCAAGTTCCTGAGCCTTTGCCTCCAAGTGTGATAATACTTTTGTACCTATTCCAACGCCTTTCTCCTTTGCATACATCCGTTTTACCTCTGCAGTTTTATCGTCAATTGGACGTATGGCACCGCAACCAACAGCTTCTCCATTCTCATTATAAGCAAGTACAAATATAGCTCGTTGTCCGAAAATATCACTAGTATTGAATGAACTTCTCCCACTATTGCCCGTTATGGATTCTAAGGCATCAGATAGCTCATACATCAATTGAATAGCATCTGGTGTATTTGGGTCTTCTTCTTTGATTGTAATATATCTAATCATAATGACCTCTCATTTATAAATCCCCACTCTAAGAAATCAATACAATACTTAATCTCTTAAGCAAAATATGCGTGTATTTTGTTATCTGAAGGGCAAAATTTTCTATCAAATGGAATAATTCCTTCGTTCAGTAACTTCTCACATAATCTGTCCGAATATTTATCAGCAAATACTTCTCTCTCAGATTCAGGAATTCTATAATAATCGTCTGCTGAGCCATCAGGAACTAGAACAATGTTTTTCCACTGTACCCAATGACCTATTTCATGAAACAATGTCCTATAAAGCTGAGTATTTCTAACTGAATCCGAACAACAGAGAATTTTATATTCCCTGTTATCTTCAGTGATATAATGACCGTCCTGCTTTAATCTATCAAGCTCAGTGGCTTTACTTGGACTTAATGATTTGTCCCAGTATATAACTTCATTAATATCAATAGCTTCGATAATGATAGCAGTATAAAAGTATTTACCAATATCCATACAGAAATCTATCCTTCCCCAAGCAGGGCTGATTATCTGCTCTTTATTCTTAGGTTGCCTGAATACGATTAAATCAAGTATATCAATATCTTCTTCAGGAACAAAAGATAATAAGTATGCTATATCATCAATAGAACAATGATACTTGTGATTACCAACTGTTGGCTCAACAAAAAAGTTAATTTCATTTTCGTATACTATTCGGGTAGTGGCTACATAGCCATTTAGATGCTCCCAAAAAGCTCTTGAATCACGAAATCTTTTTGGAATAACCATTTTGTTATTCCTTCCATGACCAGATTTCTTTGTTCCTATATTTTTATTTCTCCTTGTCGGATTCCAAGTTCCTCTCATTTTTCCTCCAGCATTACTCATGGGATAAAAGCCAGGTCCAACAAAAAACGCAAAATTATGTTTCAATAACTTATGAGTAAATACCAAATATATTAAATTATATCATATAACTTAGTGCTGACCTATTCTAATCAAATTTGATTATGGTCTATAAATGCATAAACACCCTCGTGGTGAACTAGCCAAACCAATTTTAGTTCAAAGGGCTTTCCCGTAATCCCTGATACAAAATAACTATCACCATCGTTTGGTTTTATTATATTGAAATGTCCTTTTATTAAATCACTAAATTGCTCTTTGGAGATTATCTTATAACCTACATTTATCATAAATAAACTCTCCCAAATGGTCATTTGCCGCTAGATATATCTATGTAAATTTCCAATATCCTCTTTGCCCATTTTTTATTGCTCTTTTCTCCAATCCCATTATCATTCATGTAATTAAATATTTTTTCTTCCGAGCCCAATACAGCCAATTTTAAGTAGCATAAATGAAATAAAGCAATTAAGGGACTCAAGGCTTCTTTACTTTTTCTACCTAATAGCCTTTTTGAAAACTTTGGGCATTGCTCTCTCCAAACTATTAATGATTCCTCAACTTCTTCTATTGAACTAAATCCAACATATTCGAGAGCATTTACTAATCTCGGAATTAAAAATCTAAATTTATATAGAATCGTAAAGTCTATAGTTGTTTTAAGACTGTCTGCTATCTTTGTATTTATTTCGTTAAGTAGACAACTATTCTTGACATAATCTTCTAACACCACTTTTGTAATTTCAGTTTTTTTATCCATTTTTATTTCTCCAGAGTTAATATCCATGTTGACTAACAGTCTCCAATTTTTTTTATTAAGCATTTTAACTTTAATAGGAAGGCTCCCTGTTCGGTTAATACATTGATTATATTTCGTTCCATTTAATGCGGGATGGACGGTTGTTCGATTTGAAAAATTGCTTAGCACATTCAATTGCTAGAGATAATGGAACTACCGTATAACTTGGTAATTCAACAATTTCTCCCCCTGCATAAAATTTCGTTGTATCATCAGATTCTTCATTTCCTACTGACTGATAGTGCTCTTTTTCTGAAGCAAAATAGTGGATACATGCTAATTCTTCATTTACTAATATTGCCAAGCATGGATACTCATTTTCACCACTTATCCAAATGTCATCTAAGGGATTATCTGCGTATTTCTTAATTATTTGTTCAATTTCATTATCGTTATAACAGTTTAATGTCTCAAACCCACATAACACTTTCACGCTTATACCCCCCATTTATAAGTTACTTCTTCTAAGAATCCAGCTACCAGCACATTCTTTGACATATATAGGAGTTCTAGAATCAGATTGAATCTTGAATAATATATCCATTAAGCTTTGCCCTTCTATGTTACTTATATTGGCATTAAGTATCCTATTTATCATTAGAGTAGTAAAAAATGATGGCTGTCGTTCAATTGATTTAAGAAGCTCATTTTCATAGTTTGGAATAGATTCAATCCCATGTAACATGCCCCATAGAATATCATTATCCTCACAAGGGTATCGTTCATAGATTCTGAACATTGAATTCAAACATTTTTCTTCTAAATTAGCCTCATAAATACTGTTTAGAATTTCCTCTAAACCTATCCAATCATCTTCTCCAAATGAGTTTTTAATAGGTTTATAATCATCCAATTGATTAATATAGTTCTTTAAATCAATTTCCATATTTCTTTACTCTCCATAATTTCTCGTCAAAAATATAAACCTCTAATATGTAAATTCATATTTATTTAGTTGTTTGTTATATGATACTCCTACATTAGGAGCTTCAAAATTAAAGGCTTTAGAAGCCCACTCTATTATTGCAGGAGTTAATCCCTCTTGTTGAAAATCACATAGTGATATTTCTATTGCGTGAATAACCACTAAAGTATCAGCATTGTACGGTGAATTCGTAATAATTTGCTTACTTACTTTTTTTAATCCATCCCATATAAAAGATTTATCCTCTTCAACAGGTTTGTTTTCCATTGACAATGGTTGCTTCGCATAAGTTGCCCATAAGCCTATACATATTTCTGAACATGAATTCTTATCTTCATACGCTGACATAGCTGTATATTCAGCTATTATTTTAATATAAATACCCCATGAAGATTTAAAAACACGGTATATATGCTCATAAATGTTCATAACAAATATTTGACCTTTCTAGTCTCATTAATGAATTTAACCAATTCATCTCACTCAAAGGATACATTTGGTTACTACTATTATAGCATTTTTTAAACTGTCATGGTTTATATATCTTTATATTTTCACCCATCCACTCTTCAATTTTGTCTCTTACCTCGAATCTATTTTTTGATGAAAATTCTTTTATAACATCCCAACTATTATCTTCTTTTACAATCGCTAAAGACAAACCATATTTTCCGTTAGGGTCCTCATCTGGATACCATCCTAAATCAATAATCATATATGTATTTGAGAATGTCTGTTAAGTCATCAGTATCGATTGAATACATAGCACTCTTTCGGATTTTCGGGGAACTGTTTATAGCAATAGACTTTCCACAGTATTTAAAAACAGGAATATCTGTTGAACCGTCACCCACAGCGAAACATTCCTCGGGGTTTATATTATTGATTTCACAAAATTCTTGTAAGCACGCGACTTTTTGTTCAGCTCTAATGTAATTAAGAATTTTTCCTGTAAATACCCCTTCAATTACTTCATAATCACTACCATAATAACCATCAAATGCCCAAATATCACAAACTACTTTGGCTACTTGCTTCGGCCCTACTGTAATGACAATGCACTTAATACTTTGCTTATGTAATGCTTCAACTACACTTTTGATATTTTTTAAAGGTTTTGCAATCTCCAAAAAAGATTGAGCAATTTTACTTTCTTCAAGACCTAAAAGCAACTTTGCTCTGAGATAATCTGCTGATATGTAGTCAATCACGCCTTTTTCTTCTTGCTCTTGTATTAAAGAATGTTCTTTTTCTTTTCCATTTAAAATGCATGGCAACATAACGGAATGGATTTCTCTAATCAGAGTATCATCCAAATCAAAACAAACAAGTTTTATTTTAACCATTTTATTACATCCCCATTAAAATATAATCAATCTCAATATTTCAATCAAAAGGAACTAGTATATGAATAAAATCTATAACATAAATGCCTTAGTTTATTGATTCAAATAAATTGTCTCGGATGTTTCTTCTTCCTCTGCACCTGATAAATAATCAATGTAAAGTTTATTACCTTCTTGAAACCTAGCTTCCAAAACAGCCGATGCTGGGTTTGCTGTAGGAGCGAAGTCCCTTATTATCTTGTTATATATCTTGGTTTTATCAAATATATCTGATACCATTAACTCTCCTTCGTTCATATAGACTATTTTTCCATTCTGAGCAAGAATCGGATTAAAATATACATCTGAAACCTTATTGTTTATTATATCAAAATAATGCACATAACTGGCAGGACTCCCAGTACTTATTGTTACTTGCAGTATTCCGTCTTCTAAAAGATTTACTGAAGGTTCTTTGGGGTATTCCTCTTCTTTGACTACATTTTTACCTTTTCCGTAAAGTATGAGCGAATATTCGCTGTCACTATGTTTAGTTATTTTATAATATTCGCTAATAGTAAAGGGCTTTTGCGGTGTTACCTGTAAATTTCCATTACTAATAACGGGCTTTTTATCACAAGAAACAAATCCCATATTCATCATCAAAAGAATAATAATAAATATTCTTAATTTTATCACACACTTTCTCCTTAAAAACGATTAGCACTGTTAATTATGTTTTCCACCATAAGCTCCGCTTATATTACATTCTATCTTAAAAAGTTGAATCTAAAATATTAGGGTCATACCATACATCTTCATAATCCCCTGCGACTAGAAATCTCCATCCAGGGGCTAACCCTAAATATTTTCTTATATTTGGCACCCAATCTTCAATATGCTTAAAATGCAACGGTACAAAGAAATTTGGGTCTTCCGAAAATTTCTCACCGGACCATATATAGCATCCTGTTGTATCGCCCTCAGGATAAACTCGCAACCCATTAACTGGTAAAACATTATTCTTAAAATTTTCAGAAATACCCACTTTAAAATCACTTTTTGCTTCAACAAAATTCGAATTGTATCTTACACAAATCAATTTCTTTAATTCTATTAAATTACTATACACTCGTTTTTCCTTTCCTGAGCCTGTCGGCACACTCTTACCAAAAGATGCTATTTATTCTTCAGAGTATTTATTAGGTACTATAGGATAATGGTAAATTTCTATATCTTTATCTATAAAACCTCTTCTTTGTGCTCCCAATAAGGTATTATACATATTTTCTCTTCCTACTGAATTATCAGTGTGAATATATATCTTCTCTGCTTTTAAACCCTTTTCACAGATATATTTGACTAAATCATAGCCCGTTGGAAGCAAGTTTCCTTGTTTATCAATGCCTAAATCATGGTCAAGGGAAAGTATACCAATCTGAAAATTTTCGAGATAATATATTGCCTCTTCTACCGTTCTAGCTATAACAAATCCATCTGGACAATCACGCAAATCATCAAGATATAAATTTATTTTTTGGTTCATGACTTAATTCTCCTAAAACCTTAATCTACAACATATAAAGATTGTAAAGTAAATATTTAGTCTAATCTCTTGCCTATTATGTGTTTTTTCCCATCATCGCTTATTATTATAATTTGCGATATGCCTTTACAGGTTTCATCGCCAATATTAAGAAGTTGTGCATAAAATTCAATTTTATATAGTTTTCCCGCATTGGTTTCAATGTTTTCGTTAAGTACAGTTATTGAGGTTTGAATTGGTTTATGGTTTTTCACCATTTCAGCATCTCTAACATAGATATAATAATCATTATTTCTATAATATCCCATATTGTTCCGCTTGTCTTTCCCCATATTAGCTTTACCTTCAAAAAAGCTAAGTCCCGCTTGAATTTGTTCATCAATATCCACTATTTTTAAGGTTTTGGCACAAAACATAGATTTTATTACATCCATTTTCTTTTCGCTAAATGCTTCTATAATATCGTATGACATATCACGGCCTTCATTAAAATAACTTGGCCATTTGTAGCCTATTTCTAATTCCGTACCACCGCTACTGGTAATGGTGATTTGCGATATGCCTTCTCTATTTTTATCATTATCGTAAATAATGTAAGTGTGAATAAAAATTTCATAGTTTTCACCTGCATCTGTTACAATATCCTCAACATTCCAAGACCTTTCAAGACGTATTTTTATACCTTTCTCAGTTGAATCTCCTTCATACCCCAATAAATCTTCATTAAACGAAGTAACTCTGCCCTTAAAAAGGTTAAAGCCTGCAAGAATTTGTTCGTCGATATCAGTCATTCCCTGTGTTTTTGCACATAACAAAGCCTTCAGAGATTTTGTATCTTTTTCGCTAAAGCACTTTAGAACATCCTTTGTTATTTCCAAATTTGTATTTTTCATTTTTGCAAATTCCGATTCTGCCGTCTTTATACTTGTTTTTATGCGGTCAAAAAAACCGCATCCAGGTAAAAACATACTCATTGCACAGCTTAAAATCACACATATTACTTTTAATATTTTCATTATAGTCTCCTTATGAAAGCCTCATACAGCGGCGTCATCTGATGTAAGTTTCGCTTACAGCTACGCTTACTTAAGCCTTATCATATTGTTGGTATGGTTATCATTATATAAATGATACCATTTACCAGCCTAAAAAAATGCTTTTATTGTTAAGGCGATGATTATAAGCCAAATAAAAACTATCGGTGTTGCATAATACCATTTTTTTGGCTTGCCATCTTTCCAAATCTGTTCAGATTCAATTCTACATTGATCAATTATATTATTGGGAACCAACTTAATTGTAACTGCAACCATTAATGGAAGTATTATTACATCATCAAGATAACCAATGACAGGAATGAAATCAGGTATCAAATCAATTGGTGATAGAGCATATCCTATTGTTAAAATTGCCAATACCTTCGCATACCACG
>JAEYYB010000128.1 GCA_023430975.1 Bacillota bacterium
CATCAAGATATACCAAAACGGTATCCTTTTTGATTATTAGGCTACTTTGGAAAAGTCAAGAGTTTTCGCGACTTTTAGCCACTTTTTTAATATATTTTTTCGTATTTTCCAGTAATCCCAGTTATTGTTTTATTAGCTTGATGACATTGCATAAGTATATAAAAAATAAAGGTAAAAAAGATTTTATAATGGGGCTATGGCTATTTCTTCTCATCAAATGATAATTGATTTTATTAAACTGGATATTCTTGATAATGACCTTCGTCCGCTTTTAATAGCTCCTGTTTTTGAGATAAGTCCGGAATATGTAATCTATGTTCATCCAGATGGTGTTTTTTTGCTATATAATTGTAAGAGAATTTAGAATTCCTTGTTAAATTCATGAAGTTAACGCAGCAAGACCTCAGCGAAGTTAAACACAGGTAAATTCCCTTCCCCCCCAAAAAAAGAGAGAGAAAAGCTTAGTAAGGGACAAGCAGAGGCTATCCGGCAAAATTATAAAGGATGGATATCTAAAAAGAGAAATTAAGGTATCAAAGTTGAAAAAGATGTTGAATTGTCAAAAGAAGATTTACCGATTGAGATTTGGGCGGGTGATTTGAATTTTCCACAAGATAATGTAATAAATATAATTGATATAGTCAAAGTTGCAAAGGTCTTTAACTCTAAAAAAGGAGATTCTTATTATGATGAAAGCGTGGATATTAACGGTGACTCTGTAATAAATATAATGGATGTTATCACTATTGCAAAGCACTTTAATCAAGCTGGCACTGATTATCCGCAAGTTGTATATTAGCATTAGAGTCCCTTGTAAGTGTGAAAAAGTTTGTGTAAAAACAGTTTTTTATAATAAAATCAAAATATCATAAGAGACTGTTTTTATGGCAAAAAGAAAGAATTCAAAGTTGAAACCCATGTAAGAAAAACTGGGGATTAAATTATGTAATCACTTACAGGTACAGGGAAAGCATACAATAAAAATTTTATAGTATACTTTCCCTGTACTGACTCTGCAAGATTACTCTTGAGTGGCTTTTCAGGTACTCAAAAGCTACTCTGCAGATTCTAAAGTATAGCTTCCCCAGCCCTTCTAAAGGTTGGAAGGATTGGTTTTCCAAAGACTCACTACGTTAGCAGCTACAAGTCGGATCTGAAGTCACTAATGTTATAGAATCATATCTTGAAAATAAATTTTTAGTAAAGTAGTAGCAGTTAAGTTTTCTCAATTAATGCCTTGAAACCAAAATAGCACTTAGTTTTCCAATTTAATATAAAATAAATATTTTTACAATTTGCCGGAAGTTATTTTCCAGAGTATTTCTTAAAAGTGTCAGAAGGGGATTTAAAAGAAGAAAAAATTCTCAATAAAAATATAGAGGTCTGGCAAATAAAGTACTTGAACAATATTATTGGACATGATCATCGGGCTATAAAGAGGATCATAAGAACTATTCTTGGGTTTAAGTCATTTAATTCAGCAAGAAGAACTATGAAAGGCATTGAAGCAATGAATATAATTAGAAAAGGGCAGATTGAGGGTTTAGACCAATCTGTCCTTTTTTAGAAGTTGAATTTATAAACAAACTATTTGGCCTTACTGCATAAAATCGGCAAATGTTTCTAGAAGTAGCACATAAATTGCTGTTAACTTAAGTTATTGCACCAGAACCGTTTAATCTGGCCATTTTTTTATCTCCCCATTTTTATTGGTAATAATATCATAAAAGATGTTAATCCTTTTCTACTCTCTACACTGACACTTCCATTAAATTCATGTACCATGTCATGAACTATGCTAAGTCCCAATCCGGTACCTTCACCAAAGGGTTTTGTCGAAAACATCGGATCAAATATCCTGGACACTATTTCCTCTGGAATTCCGCATCCGGTATCCTGAACCGTGATTTTCGCAAAACCGTCTCCATTATTTTTAAGCAATATTGATATATCCCCCCCATCAGGCTTACAAGCATCAATTGAGTTTATAACAAGATTTGTAATTACCTGTACAAGTCTTTTGGGGTCACCAAAGATGGTGATTGAATTATCAAAATCAGTCGTAAGAATGCATTTGTCTTTTTTTAGTGCAAAATCCAAAACTGTTAAGGTTTCTTTTATGACATGGGCAACATTGAATACCTGAACATTTGAAGTATTCATATTAGTTGTTTGAGCCTTTATTCCTTTTATAAAACCGGTGCTTTTTTCAGCAGCTTGTTCTGCAAGTTTTAAAAATCTCATCATATCCGCGGAAATCGACTTGTGATCTTCAGGTAAAACATTTGGATTATCTACTGATTGAATATATTCATCAGTAAGTAACTCAATCTCTTTTATTGATTCTCTTATAACAGTCAAAGGCATATTCATTTCTTGAGCAATTCCTGCTGTGAGACGTCCAAGGGATGCCATCTTTTCTGAAACCAACAATTTTTGATAATTATCTTGCACAAAAATATATGCCGATTCAAGTTCATTATTGGTAAGTTTCAGCTCCTGTGCCTTATTTTCCATATCCTCTATCATCATAATGCCGTTTATTGCAGTGCTGATTATTTCACTTATCTGTTCATATTCCGCTGAATTCTTTAGGTTATCTTCAAATAAAACAAATCCTATTTGTCTCTTTTGAAAGTATAGCGGTTTCAAAATCATATTAAAACGCTTTTCATTTGAAATCATCCCTTCCGGAAGGAGTTGTACAGAAGGAAATATTGCTGTATCCTGATTTATTTCCATACTTGTTTCTCCATTGTATGCAAGCATTAGTCGTGCTTTCTCGGTTGTAATACCATTTTCTTCATAAAACGAAATATAGCAGGATGAAATACCTATTATTTTAAACCCGTCTATTAACCTAATTAAAAGGTCATTCATATCAACGGCATTGCTTAAAATATGCTTGAATGAAATAATACTGTAATTTCTCCGTTCTCCCAGCAGTCTTTTATTTAATTCCGCTTGTAACTGTATGTCTGAAAAAAGGTTTGCTGCCTGTCTTAAAATAATCTGTGCCTTCATATAGAAGGCTTTGTTGTCCTTATATAGCAAGTTGGTAATATAATACAGCAGCATTACCATTTCCAGGAACATTTCCGGATTACTGTTCTGGTTAAAATTTTGAGTTAGTACCTTTTCAAGATGATTGACAAATATATTGGCTTTGTCGCTTTCTATTTCATCTATAAATTCAGCCAGCAGTTCACGTGTCCAGGATATATCCACATGTTCCGGTATATCAATTATGTCCCTTGCTATTTTCTCTATATCAACATTATTTAAATTTTTTATTACTAACTGAATATTTCGGTTGTTTATTTTTTCTTTGAATATATCATCTTTTAATTCCAAACCCGTTTTACAACCGCAGGACTGGCGAACTATCAATCTGCATGGGAGAACCTCCAATTCAGTAACCTGTTCTCCTTTAATTTTTTCAATCATAGTTTCAATGCCGCGGTTTCCCATCTCAAAGAAAGGCGGACGTACTGTTGTTAAAATTGGTTTATCCGCTTCTCCTTCAACCTCATCATCAAAACCCACAATAGGTATAAATGGAAGGTTTTTTGTTTCCATCAGCCTCGTTGCATATCTTGCATTCCAGTCATTATAAGCTACAATGGCATCAATATCCGACCATATACTCTCAAGCTTCTTTACACAGTCATCGTTACTACCTATTAAATTATCCAAAATGATGTTTTCATCAACAGGAATACCATATTTTTCTAGAGTATTGAGATATGCTCTATATCTTTGTTCTATGCCAATATGTGATGCTAATCCTCGTATAAAAGCAATCCGCCTGCATTTATGTACCTCTATAAGATGAATTATAGCATTCTGCATTGCATTATAATCATCCCAAATTATACTTGTAACTCCGTCTATCTTAATCTCAAGGCTTACAATGGGAAGATAATCATACTTATGTACAAAACTTATTGTTTCCTCCGGGCTGGATACCCAATTAATATTACCTGTCCAAATAATAAGACCATCCAATTTATTAGTGTCTATAAAATCATAAATTGCAGTTGCTTCCAATTCTTCAGGGGAATTTATCATACCTCCGGAATAAATAATCAGGTTCACATCATTCTTTTGTGCAGCACGCTTTAGGCCTTCGTTTTGAAGAACCTCCCTGTAACTTAACTTATTGTTTTTTATAACTCCAATAGTTGGACGTGAGGGTTTTATGTCAGATAATTTTGTAGTTTCGGAAGTTTGACTCATATTTAATACCTTCCTAATCATCCCTCAATGGGCAAATATATAAAAAATGACGTTAATCCTTTTTTGCTTTCCACATTAATACTTCCATTATACTCATTAACCAGGTCATGTACAATGCTAAGACCCAATCCGGTTCCTTCACCAAAAGGTTTGGTAGTAAACATGGGATCAAAAATCCTAGTTTTAATTTCCTCCGGTATTCCGCATCCGGTATCCTGAAATGTAAACTTTGCAAAACCGTCTCCATTATTTTCAATTTTCACTAATATGTTTCCTCCATCAGGTTTACAGGCATCAATAGAATTAATCACCAGATTTGTAGCAACCTGTACAAGTTTGTTGGGATCCCCATACAGCTTAATTGTACTGTCAAAATTTGTTATAAGATTGCAATTTCCTTTTCTAAGTGCAAACTCCAATATTGCCAGAGCATCTTTCATAACATCTGCAGCATTGAATAACTGTAAATTTGTTTTATTTATATTTGTTGTTTGAGCTTTGATGGCATTAATAAATCCAGCACTCTTTTCAACCGCCTGAGCTGCCAATTTTAAGTATCTCTTCATATCCTCAGCTATTGACTTGTGATCTTCGGGCAGAACATCAGGATTTCCTATCGATTCATTATACTCATTAATAAAATCACCAAGTTCTTTGAGCGTTGTACGTACAGCAGCCAGAGGTGTGTTCATTTCATGTGCAATTCCTGCTGTAAGTCGACCTAAAGATGCCATTTTTTCTGAAATAAGCAGCTTTTGCTGGTTATCTTTCAGTAAACTGTATGCCGATTCAAGTTCGCTGTTAATTTTCGTCAATTCCATTCCCTTACTTCTTAATTCATCTACGAGAATAGCGCTGTATATGGCATTACTGATAGCTTCATTAATCCTTTCATATTCTGTCGAATCATCAAGAGTATCTGAATACATTACAAAACCAATATTCCTTCCCCTAAAATGCAGAGGCTTTAGAATAAAATGAAATCGTTTATCAAATGACGGTATCTCTTCCGGTAAAAGTTGTTTAGATGGAAAAACACACGCCTCCTGTGAAATCTTTATATTTCCGCTTTCATTAAAAGCCAGCATGAGCCGTGCTATATCAGTTGAAGCACCACCGTTTTCATATATTGAAATATAGCAGGATAATATCCCCATATGCTTTAATCCAAATGATGTTTTTTCTATAATTTCATTGATATCATATGTATTGCTGATTATCTGCGAAAATGTAACAATATCAAAATGCCTATGAGCCTGTTTGAACCTTTTATTCATTTCCAGGCGTACTCTCATATCTGCTACAAGAACTGTTCCTTGTTTCAAAAGCATTTTAGCCTTATAATGATCCAGAGAGTTATTATTGATCAATGAATCTATAAAAAAGTTCAATAATAAAATTATATCCTGAAAAATATCAATGTGTTTTTTAAATGGTGCATATACAAATAAGTTTTTAAGGTAATCGGCAAAAACACCGCTATCTCCCTGAATATCATCATAAAAAGCTTTCAGTAATTTTCCCGACCAGTCGGCATCCATATCTTCCGGAACTACAATAGCACTTTTTACAAGTTTTTCAAACTTTTCAGCATTATCAGTATCCGAGTCCTGAGGGATAATACACTGCTTTAGCCTTCCTTTATATGAATCTTCTTTCAATATTGAACTGCAGGTGCAGCCGCAGCTTTGGCGAACCATTAAGCTGCAAGGGAGAATTTCAGTTTCCGGAGTATTAAGCCCATTTATTTTGTCGATTATTACTTCTACTGCACGCCTACCTATCTCGTAAAGCGGTGGGCGTACTGTTGTCAATGCCGGATTGCCGGCTCTGCTCTCCGGGTCATCATCAAAGCCAACCATAGGTATTATGGGAAGATTTCTAGCCTTTACAACTCTGTTAACAGCTTTTGCACTTAGGTCATTACAACAAGCCAGAGCCTCAATACCTTCCCCCCATAAATTCTCTACTATTTTTAGACTTTTTTCAAAATTATCTACTATTCCCTGTTCAATAAAAATACTTCTATCCATATAAGCAGCATACTTTAATGCGTTCTGAAAATTATACAATTCATTGTGGTCAATAATTATTTTCGGATCTATGGGGATTCCATATTCGGTAAGTGTTTCAACATAAGCTTCATATCTGTGGTATACGCTTAAAGGAGCAGCCCCCATGATAAACCCTATTTTTTTGTAGTTATGCACCTCTATAAGGTGGACCAGTGCTTCCCTCATACCGTTGTAATCATCCCATAGTATGCTGGTTACTCCGTCTATTTTAATTTCAAGGCTTACTATAGGGAGGAAATTATACTTTTTGACAAACATCTCTGTAAATTCTGGGCTGGCATGCCAATTTATATTCCCTGTCCATATAATAAGTCCATCAAGCCTGTTTTTATCTACAAATTCAAAAATTGAAATGGCTTCTTTGTCAATATCACCCGGAGAAACAATCATACCTCCACGATAAACTATTATATTTACACCATTCTCATCAGCCGCATGTTGAAGGCCTTCAACCATAAGTATATCTCTCTGGTCTACCATCTGACTCTTCAATACTCCGATTGTAAGCTGTCTTGAGGATTTCCTATTAACAACAGTTGCCTCTTCGGAATTAAAAACCATACAATATACCTGCCTTTAAGCTGAGTTTTATATTGTATAATGCATATACAGTTACAATATAATAATCGGTATTTTTCTCAAAATTGTTAATACAGATAAGGTTCTGGTGCAATAACTTAAGTCAACAGTAATTTACATACTACGCCTAGTAGTCTGTAACTTTTGATATTCATGGTGAGTAATAACTTCTACGATATATAATATAAGATATCACAAAAGATAAGGGAGAAAGAGCCATGGAGAAGAAATATATAGTTACGTTAGCTAAGGAAGAACGTGAAGAATTAACTGAGTTAATAAATAAAGGAAAAGTTGCAGGATATAAAATTAAGCATGCGAATATTTTACTAAAGGCGGATGAAGGAGAATATGGCCCAAGTTGGTCAGATACAAAAAT
>JAEYYB010000155.1 GCA_023430975.1 Bacillota bacterium
TTTAACATAAAAAACTCAAAGTTCTTTCCATATCCCTCCCGAAATTCTCTTCAAAAAAGATATTAACATATCTGTAAACGGTCACGCAACTTGAGCAGTTCCAGGGCATTTAGTTTGGGCAGAAACAATCATGGCTTTTTTAGCTGCATTTGCTCCATCACTTGAAATAGTCATTACTCACCACCTAAACCATAAATTTCTATGGTAAAAGATGCAATAGAATAAACTTTTTGTAATTTTGATTCAGTTGTATATTAATTATTGGTGTAATTTACCATAAAGTTGGTAAATTTATAATATCATTTGTTTTACTTAAATTCAACATGTTATGAGGTAATTATGATAGAGTCTACTTAAAATTTATAATATTGGCAAGCATTTTTTCTTCAATAACTTTATTGGATTTATCAAGTAGCTAATACCAAACTCTTCAGGAATAAATAGGCTATGAACTCCAAGTTTAATTAATTTTTCCTGATATTTTCTTGATCTATTATATTCAATTTTTGTTAATGATTTATATTGTTCCTGCTGGTAATTATAAACTAAATCAACATATTCTATTAAATTTGCTTTTTGCCTGTCAGTCAGGTTCAAGATAGTATCATTATTAATCTTATTCTTAGCTTCCTTTATTGAATAGAAATCTAATTCCGAGCTTCCAATAAAGTATTCAAACTTTTGTTTAACTGTTTCATACGCAAAATTTATATCAAAAACATTAAATAATTCTTTTGTCATTCCTGTTGCTTTTCTTGATTCATATAAGAATTTACAACCAACTTGAGATTCTAACCTTAAAATATTTTCAGCCTTTTCAAAATCTGTTTTATTAATATAAATATCATATTCTCTTGGCGTGTTAATTCTGTTTTTTAGCTGTGAAAGTTTATTATAGAAGTTAATTGTTGTCCTATGTTTTTTATTGTCAGAATACTCATTTTTGCTTTTAATATAGCATCCACTGTCTAATTTACAATCATTTTTCAAAACATAATTCAAATATCTTTTATCTCCTTTATCTAAGGCTATAAGATTAAATAATATGATGTAATTTTCTACCTGTTTTTGAGATTCTACTTTAATATTAAAACAAAATTCAACATATGTAACATTGAAGTTTAAGATACTATTTGGATGTTTGCTATCCGACAATGTTGGTTTTATATATGTGTTAAAGAAATCATTTGCATGGGTCAAATTACTAGTATAAACTAATATTTTATTGGAAATTTCTTCAACTATCTCTTTAAATTTAATTCCTTCCAAAATCAGATCATCAAAGTTTGTTACTCTGTCCATATTTGATTTATATAAATTAATTAATCTACCATCGATTATTAATCGTTTAGATTCTAGGTAATATTCTAATCTTATATTTCTTAGGTTTTTTGTATATTTTGTATTATTAGAGGATTCTACTATTTTCTTTTTCCATTTGTGTAATATTAAATATTCTTCTTGTATATTGAAATTTTCTTTATATATTCTTACTCTATCAATCATAATATAAGATCCTTTATTTATTAATTTTATTAGTTATTATTATTTTGGTACACTAATAGTATAGCTTATTATATTATCTCTCGATTTTATTCAAATTTCAATAGTAAAATAAAAAAGCCATCATTTAGATAGCTTTTGAATTATTAATTACTTGAATTTTCATGTCATGTTCTGTAATTTTTTCTTTAATTACTTCTAATTCACCAGAAATATTATCTAATTTATTATGTACAATATCTCGATCTTCAAATAATGCCTGAATCTTAGCATTTGTTTTATTTTCAATTGTGGTTTCAAGCTTCGTAATTCTTTTATTTGTATCATCTTGCTTATTACTTAATTCTTGCAATTTATTTAAAATTTCCTTTAAAATCTCTTCCATTTTTATCCCTCCACAAAATTATTATACCATAAAATTAATATTATAAACTAACTTTTTATCACTTCAGCTATTTTACTTATTGCTTTTTTATGTGTTTTGTCAAACATATGAGTATATTTGACTGGTAGTTCCGACTTGGCTATGTCCTAATGTTTTACTAATATCGTATAGATTTATTCCTAAATCATTGGCTATGGAAGCAAAACTATGACGGGCATCATGAAGCCTCAATGGTGGTAAGTTATTGTCATCTATAATCTTCTTAAACAAATCACTCAAATAATTCGGTCTATATGGTTCTCCATTTTCCCAAGCCATTACATATCCTCTATCTATGTAACCATCTTCTAATAAGTCTTTTTGGCTTTCCTGAGTAGCCTTAATTCTTGTAAGTAAATTAAGTATTTCATCAGGCACATGTAAAATTCTATGTGATGATCTGTTCTTAGTTCCTTTTTCAACTGTCTTTTTTCCTGCTTGTGTTCTAGCTTCAGAGATAGTAATTATTTTATTTTCAAAATCTATATTTTGCCATTTTAATCCTGCTATTTCTTCACGTCTTAATGCTAACATTCCTGCAAGCTTAACCACTATTTCCATACGATCATTTTCAACAATTGAAAATAATGTTTTAAGCTGTTCAGCAGTATAAAAATTCATTTCATTCTTTTGTTTTTTTATGGCTTCAATTCTGTCTAATGGATTTCTTAATATTTTATCCTCATTTACTGCATGTTTTAATGCATCTTTCAATAAATCATAATGCTTTCTGATAGTATTATTACTTAATCCTGCATCCTTTTTACTTTTAAAATACTTATTTATTATTGTTTGGTTTAATTCTTGAAGTTTATAGCTTCCTAAACCAGGAATAAGATGATTATCAATTATATTACGATAGCCATAAAGAGTAGTTTCTTCACATTTAATTGATTTTATGTCATTTAACCAATATAAAAGCCAATTTTCAAGTGTCAAAGTTGAAGGGAATACCAGTGTTCCTTTAGTTTTATCAGCTTCAAAATTTTTAAGTGCTATTTGTGCATCCTTCTTCTTCTCAAAAGTTTTAGTTGTTTTTACTCTTTTCCCATTACTATCTTTTCCATAATCCATAGTAACATAAAAAAGTCTCTTTTCATCATCAAAGGCAATATTCTTTTCAACTGTAATTCTCGCCATAATATCACCACTTTCTTTGGTCTACCAAAATGTCTACCCAAATAATAATTATAGTGATATTTTAGCATTCATTATTGCCCTTGTCTACCTGCAAGTCTACCTAACACACTTAAATATGACAAAAGACGCTTATTCAGCGTCTTTCATTGGTGGAGGCGAGGGGAGTCGAACCCCTGTCCGAAACCATATCCACAAAAGCCTCTACGAGTGTATCCCTCAATTTAGCATTCCTGACGAGCATCTCCCAAGGGCAGGATCTACTCTACCGTAGCCTTTAAGTTCCGCTGCGGCTCAAGGCTACTACCACAGCAGTTCTAGCATTTAACCTTCCTATGCAAAAGGCCTGACTTATCGACGCCTAGGCCCCCAGGTGCAGGAACCTGGGCTAGACGCACACGGCATTAAGCCGCGTAAGCTAAATTATCGTTTTTAGCGTTTAATTTTAAGTTCTCGTTTTTTAAGAGGCCTACGAGAATCCTCTACTCGCTACTTAAGTCTCAACAATCCCGTCGAAACCATTACGCCCCCATGTTACGGAATGCGTTAAGAATTACTTCTTGAACATTCCAAAAATGTTACCTGTTATTTTCCTTAAGCCTTCTGTCAATTTCCCTTTTTGCGTCTCTTTCTGCTATGTCATCACGCTTATCATGGAGCTTTTTACCTTTGGCAACCCCTAACTCAAGCTTAACCTTGCTGCCTTTAAAGTATAACTGAACCGGTACCAAAGTCAACCCTTTTTGCTGAACATAGCCTATAAGTCTTCTTATCTCATACTTGTGGAGCAAAAGCTTTCTATCCCTTATTGGATCCTTGTTAAATATGTTTCCCTGTTCATAAGGGCTTATATGCATGCCGCTTAAAATAACTTCCTCATCTTTTATAGAGGCATAACTATCCTTAAGGTTTACCTTTCCCTGACGAATGGACTTAACCTCTGTTCCTGACAAAACTATTCCTGTTTCAATGGTTTGCTCTATGAAATAGTCATGTCTTGCTTTTTTATTTTGTGTTATTGGTTTTATTGATTCCTTATCCATTGTCCATTCACCTGCCAGTACGATAAAAATAACCCTTCTTTGTGAAGGGCATTTTTTACACAAAACCGATATCAATTACTTTATTATTATACCACGTTAAAATAACGTGTCAAGTGCTTCAAGAAAACTGGAAAACGCTCAAAAAAGCTTATTCTACGCTGCAAAAACAATAAGGGAAATATTTCAACACTTTAATCTAATGTATGCCTAATCATTATTGCTTAAAGCCTTCATCTTCTCCAGAATCTCATATGGAATCTTAAGATTACCTCTTCCTTTACCGATTTCAATTGCAGGCTTTAAGCTACCATGATAATCGCTGCCGCCTGTGGCAAGGATGTCATATTTGATAGCAAGCCTTAAAAGGTTTCCTGTATCGTCATTTGTATTATCCACATAATGAGCCTCAATTCCCTTTAAACCATATGATACAAGCTCTTTTACCAGCTTATCCAGACGTTTCTGATTAAGGTACAGGAATATTGGGTGTGCAAGAACAGGTATTCCTCCTGCACCAAGTATCTCTTTGATTCCTTCCTCCGGAGTGAACTTTGACTTTGGAAAAAATGCAGGTTTATCAGCTCCCAGAAATCTCTCAAATGCGTCCTGAATACTTTTTACATAACCTTTTTTCATAAGTACCCTGGCTATATGAGGCCTTGCAACAACCTTACCTCCGGCTTCACCTGCAACTTCCTCCATAGTGATATCAAATCCAAGCTCATTGAGCTTTTTTACAATTTTGGGATTTCTTTCATCTCTCTTCTTTATTAGACCATCTAAGACCTTGGTTATGTTCTTGTATGTATCATCGAAGAAATACCCCAGAATATGCATTTCAGGATTATATTCAACGCTTATTTCCAATCCTGCTATAACTTCCAGTCCAACTTTTTTTCCTTCATCAAAGGCTTCTTCAATTCCATCTATTGTATCATGGTCAGTAAGTGCTATAGCCGATAGCCCCATATTTTTTGCATGCCTTACAAGTTCCCGCGGTGTTAGACTACCGTCTGAGGCGGTTGAATGGGTATGCAAATCAATAGTTTTTCCCATTTACTTTTCTCCTTTAGCTACACTTATATTTTCTTCAACTTACACTTATTATTATTTACTTTAATTTTTATTACTATGATACTACACCTTCCAGTATTCCTGATCCCTGCATTCCTTTGGCGGAAATTCTCCTTTATAAATTATATCCAACAATTTATGTAGTTTTCGAAGTGAATTACTTGCCTGCTCTTTAGTTATAATATTTTCGTCAAGGGCATCAGCTACTTCATCAACATCCAATATTCTTATTTCCCCATCCGGCAAAATTTTCACGTCAACAAGAAGATCTATGAGAGTATATGTATCCCTATCACTGTCATATTCCACATCAATTATATCGCAATACCAATATACGAAGTTTCCTTGCGGATCATAAAATCTGCTTATTTTATAGCCATCCTTCAAGAATGCAAAGGATACACCTCTATCGATATCTTTCCTTGGCCTTATTACTTTCCACCTGGTAATAATTAGTGCATCATCCCTATAGAGCATTTCATCTCCTGAAATATCGACTGTTTCAAATGGTATAAACCGTTTTCTTAGTATCGTAGGTTTTTTCATGATTTATAATCTCCCAAATAATTAATTTTTATATATTAATCGCATTAATAGTGGTTAATCTTTTTATATAGACAATATTATAACAAATATAAACCATATACTACTATTCTGAAACATACGGCCAATTTGGCACACAAGTAACCAAAGCGTATGTCTTTACGCCTTTTAGTCTTTTGTTTTTAATTCCGACTTAAGATGCTTTGGGCTCCAGAGACACCTTAAATCCT
>JAEYYB010000160.1 GCA_023430975.1 Bacillota bacterium
ATTCCATGTGATGTTTAAATGTAAAATTATAGCCTGAAATTGTGATTTGCAATAATGTACATTTTGTACTTGCAATAATGTACAAAAATATTTTGCAATAATGTACAAAAAGTTCTTGCAAAAAACAGTATTGATGTACAAAATGAAGGAAATGACAGAAGTTGACAGGGATGAGTATAAACGTAATAAAACTCTATGTAATAAAAAGTGATATGGCCATAGACTCTGATTTTATATATGCTAGTATAAAAGACTGATATGTTTTGTTAAAATATTAACAATGATGTAGTCATTTTATTTTATCTCTAAATTCCGAGTAGTTTTTCATAGTATTCAGTACTTATTATATCCGCAAGGTGTAAAAGTTTCACTTCGCAGGTGTTTAATCTTGATAAGAGTGGTGAATGGTGAAATTCCACTATATTTATTATATCTTCACGTATATTCCATTTTCTACACAGCCAATCTCCGATATCCGCATGAGTCAGACCTCCTAGTACCGTTTTTTCCGCTACTATCTGATGAATACCTTTTAGCAATTTCGAAATAATTTCGTCAATCATTTCAGATAGACAAACATCCAAAATCGATATTCCTATATCATGTATCAATCCATAAGAAAACAGCTTATATTGTACAAAACTTAGGTAAATATAAAAAATTCTATAAGAAAATTAAAAAGAAAATTCAATCTTTAAAATGAGTTATACGAATTGGAAAAAAAGATAAAATTAAATAGAGTATAAATAATAATATTATTATTGTGATTATAGAAAGTAATAATTTTTGTATTATTCTTATAATGAATGTATTTTTCATAAAACCCTCCATCTGATTACACGAAATTTTTATTTCGTTTAATCTACTGTAAATCTTTTTACCCCTTACCTTTATAACAATTTTTCTGATTCCTTTAGTAATTCATAGACTAATCCTACAATCATTATAATTGATAAAATAGATATTAACAAATTTATTATATTCATTTAATATCATCCCTTCATAAGAATTTCTAAACTCTTTTTAATCTTTTCAAGTTCCTTTTTATAATAGCAAGTTTCACATTCAAAAAGTCTATCTTTAATACGTCGATTGCTGATATGATTCTCAATAAAGTTTTCACAGTATTGCGGTATGTAATAACGATTATAATTATTTCTTATATTAATACACTTGATGCAATGATCCAGACATTCAGTATGATTAAGGCAATATCCACATCGGCACCAATAACAATTATAAAGTGGTATTTTATATGACATTTGAATTTTCCTGACTTCCCAGACGATTCGGACACCATTTTGGACTTGTTTTGATTTCCTGTGAATCAATATTCCGACTTGCCTGGTGATTATAGCACCAATGCCAATAATTCTTACCACCAAATGACTTTTCCTTATAATAAGATGAACATTCCTTACATTTAGGTACTTTAGTTCTCATAATAACACCCCCTGCACACTAAGCTACATCTTCAATTTGACTCAAAATTTTATCAACCTCTTCACTAACTGAATTATCAACATATTTATCAGATACAAAAGAAAAATCTTCAGGGACTATAGAAAACTGCTGCAAATTAACATTAGTAGTAGTCCATGAAATACCTGATTCAATTAATAGTTTCCTATACTTATAATAAGTTCTCCTAGCTAAAGTTTCTTTTGTTTTCTCTTCACCGAACTGAACTAATTTAGTCCAAGTAGAATATAAACTGTTAGATAATTCCATACTATACAAATCACTTAATCTTTCCAAAACTAAATCACTACGTCTAACAATATCCATTTCGTTTTCATCCTCCTTAATTATTTTTTTTAGCTCGGAATCCCTAAATGATTCAAGTATCTTATCATCAAGCATAAAAACAAATACTTTGTCTGAACCAAATAATTCCTTGAGCTTTCTTAATTTTATTGAGCATTCAAAACGGATTATTCTCATAGATTTTTCTAAAAGAAGTTCGTACTTTTTATAAAGTAAAGCTAATTTATGCCTTATTATATCTCCATTGTCAACACTATAACTTTTATCAACTTCACGCTTTATATATTTTTCAACCCTTTTAAAATCATGTTTTTTAAATTCAGGGCCCTTCCAGTAAAATTTATTTGTACAAGTAGAACCAGCAAACATCAAGGAAGTATCAAAAATTATAGGTTTTCTTCTAGTATAATAAGAATTTCTTAAATTTTCCATTATCTTTTTACATATTACTTTAGCTTTACAATTAAATATTTTTGATACATCAATCTTTTCAACTTGCCAAATATCATAATATGGCAAATATATAGACATTGATTTTTCAAGAAAATCAACCAAATAAGCAACTGATTTTTTTATATCTGTAGGGCCTCCATAAACATTATGATTCATCATTAACTTATGAAGAGAACATTCTACTTTAACATACCATGGTACCAAAATTTTTTCTGGAATTCCATTTTCATTTACCCATTCTGTATTATCTACTGTAATCCTTATTCTATAATCATAACTACCTTCTAATTCACCTGATGTAAACTGATATAATATTTCTCCTGTTTCAAAATTAATACCTTCATATACATTACAAAAGGTTATAATCCTATCTTTTGTCTCAATATCTATCTCAGGAGATTTTAATACAATTGTGTCATACATAGATTTTAAAAACCTCCATTATTATTTTAATTTGTGCATCCACGTGCACACTCGTCGGGTGTTACATAGACCCGACGGAAAAATCATTCTATTTTTGTAAGTGACAAATTGCAAAGGCGGGCAGCTTCGCAAAGCCCGCCTATTTTGCAATTTGCATCCTCTCTACCATCTTGTCTGTATTATACAATTTATAATCCTTGTCGCTTGCAACAATAGATATTGTATATAACCTATTTAATCTAAGCTTTAACTTATTATCTTGATACTTTTCATAAACATCCTTATGATAAAAATGATATTTAAACCATCTATCTAAACCAAGAACATTTTCACAAACTACTATTTTATCGCAGTTTTCTCTAAGCTGTATTGACATACGTGCAAAAACTGGACTTGTTCCAAATACAGCAAGTTTACGTTTTCTGGACTGAGTTATAAGCCATAATAAATCTAAAGGGAAATCTTTGAAATTTGTACTGGTAAAACTACTATGTAATTCGTCAAAAATTACTATGCTTTTATAGGGCAAATTCATTAAGTCCTGCCACTTATATATATATCCATTTGCAATTTTACATGTAAAATTTGTATAAATATGATAATCAGGATGTTTAAGCTTTAATTTATGTGCAAATTTTATAGCACCTAACGTTTTACCTTCCCCAAAATAACCTGTGAAGCAGTATATACCAAACAATTTAAATCGGTCTTTACCCCTCAAAACATCAATAATAAGCCATTTTAATAATTCAAATGGTTTACTATATGTATTATCTCTTATAGCTTTAAATTTGTGCTTTCTTGACCATGACTTAGACTTGTTTTTATAGTTTAACTTTTTTTTATGTAATATCTTTATGGTTTCAATATAAAACATTACAATTGAAAACAATAGTAACATAAGCAGCACATATAATAAATTTAATAAAATATCTATTATAAAACCTAAAATAAACATAATAAAATACCTCCATTTTAAACTTTGTATCTCAATTATTTATCTACAGAAACGTGATCACGTTCACTGGCTTTTTATTTTGAGATACATTTCAACCTCTGACAAGTTTAATTATCCATTGAACTATACGAAACATTAACATACTAATATCAAAACTTAACATAACCGTCCAACACAACACCATCACATCAATAGGCAAAATATAATTTGCATTATTTAGAAGGTTAATAATAATAGTAATTGCATTATCAATTTTTTGAGTAAACTCTGGTGATACACCAATTACTGGCAAAAGTGAAGAAATTAACCCAACTACAAAAGTTAAAATTGTATTCATTAAAGACATAAATATATCTTTAAGTTTACTTAAAACGAAATCACTTATAAAATCCATTTTATCAACCCCCTAAAGGTTCTTTAGGCGTCAATCTCTCACGAAATGAACCTATAGTAAACCATATAAACAAAGCACCTAGAACAGAACGAAACCAAGTAACTATACCTATTCCAATAAATTTAATATCATCATTCAAAAGTGCAAAATCTAATATCTTAGTTTCTTTATCTTCAAAATTATTACCAGTATGAAAACGGTCTGAAATAGGTTTTGTAAGTTTATACAAATTTACTGATACAACTGGTGGAACTGGTGATGTTTTTAATTCTTTCAACCTATACAAAGAACCAATTAATCCAACAGGCATTTTTTTGTATACTTCATCGGTAACACTAGGCCATTTAATTCCTGCCCCTGGAGGTTCAATTATTGGCATTGGAGTATAATTATTACTTGTTGGTGCAGGAGATTTATAAGGCATAGGTGTTTTTGTTGGTGTAGGTGTAAAATTATTTGTAGGTGTAGGACTTGTTATAAATATAGGAATTCCATCATTGTAAAACCATACATGATTATCTTCATAAATTAAATTTATTTCTGGTTCTTCATAAAATAAACCATCAAAAATTTCATATGGTTTTTCATCTACAAAACCAAAAATATCATGTAATAAATCGATATCATGTAAACCATGAGGAAAAACAGATGTATAAATATTATCACAATAAGATAATTTTTGATATTTTAAAGTATAGCCAGAAGTGCTTATTATCTTTAATGGTAACTCTGCATGTTGACCATTTGTAGTTTTAAAATCCTTTTCTTTATTTACAAAATTATAATATAACCAATGTATTTGCTCAGGGAGACATTCCATTGGAGATTGAAAATTAAATTGATAAACAAAATCATCAAAATATCGTTTATGTGGATTTTTGTAAGGACCATGACTTAAAAAAGAACGAGATAAAGATAAACTTACATCTAATGTGTTATCATCCTTTAAACCCAAACCTATTACAAATGAACCATGTCCAGTACCTTGCTTAGATTTAGCATAATCAAGAATTTTTTTTTGACCATCCATATTATCTTTATATGCAAGGACAAAATATTGCAAACCAATCATTTCCCAATATTTCTCTTCTGATAATAATAAATCAGTAAAATTATCATCTAATAATTCAATTTCGTCTCTAACATAATAATTTTCGTCTCCAATCATATTGGTATAATAAGATACATTACTATATCTAGATTCATTATAGATTGTATAATTGCTAATAATTTTATTTCCCAAATCATTCCACTGTCCATTCCACTTCATTTGTTTCTCACAAAAAAGACCGCCATCAAATTCTAATTTATATCCATATTGAAGTTTAGTTATATTTGGTTTTTTTAAATCACTATTAAAATAGTATACATCCCTTAATTCAATACCATTTTCATAAGCAGTGAAATAAACATAATAAGGATATATTAATGTACTAGGATGTTCATTTATATTACCAATAGCATATAAATTTATTGGTATAAAATTAAAAATTAAAATTATAAAAAAAATTATAGAATTTATAATCCTTTTCAAATTAATCACCTCCACAGAAATAAAAAAAGGTGGGGATTTAACCCCACCCCCTCTTGAATTAACCTTTTATACCTTTGCTAAATGCACGAGTAAACATTGAAAGTCCCTTATTAACAGTAGCCGGGAATATCCAAATCGCAAGCCTGATAGGTATAAGTATACCAAGAATAACCGGAATAGTTACTTTGAGGTCTTCACCAAAGTGACTGACTATATTCATTGCAGTACTATCAACCAAAGATTTTCCCACATATGGAACATCTTCAGCGAAAGCAAAAACACCTAAACACATAACTACCGACATAACAGCAAACAACATTCCAAACAGTTTCTTTTTGCTAAATTTTTTGAACATATTATTTCCTCCTCTACCACCTATTTTTAATGGCACTTTTTAAATGATACATTATGTAATGTTTAACTATTAACCAAGCTGCAGTCCCAGCAATAGCCAAACCAATTACCCATAATATTACGGATAAATAAAGATTAGTTTGATAATCGTAATAACTGCCATATAAAGGGTTATAACTACCATAAACTGAATCTGTAACGGTATCCATGACTATACCTCAGATAGTAATTCAAGTTTATCCAACTTGACCTGAAGTTTTCCTTTGACATTCTTAAATGAAAAAGTCATATAATAAAATGCTGGAACAACTGTAACTAAGCCGATTTTTTCAGTTGGAAGACTTTCTTTAACAACCTTAGTTCCTAAAGTGCCATCTTCGTTTAAAAGGGGTTTTAATGTATCTACTGGAATATACTCAATTGTATTACCTTCCCTCACTTCCCCTGTTCTTTCATCTGTCATGCTCCACTTGTTAGGATTGGCGAACGTTACAAGTCCGATTACCTTATTTTCCATGCTCATTCCTCCTCATCATCTTTATAATTACATTGTGTACAATGCCAAAATGCCTCTTCGTAAATTCCCATTGCGTTACATCCGATGTCAATCATTTGTGACCCACAGTCAGGACAAATCATTTCAACCCCCTCCATACCGAACAATTGTTCTAATATTATTGTACTACTTGTGTAACCTATTAGCAAAACAGTTATTACTACTTATGTAACCTTTTAGAAATACATTTAAATTGCGAAAAATTTTAAATTTAAATATTTTTTATTACATTTAAATTTAATTGTCTTACACTTTCTATTATATTCCTGCAATACATTTAATGTCAATAGCGTTCTTTTAAACACTAATGTAATATGTTATAATTCTTTTGTATTACATAAATATTTATTTGGAAAGGATGGATTAATTTGGCTAAAGAATCGTTTACACTCAGAATAACACCTTCAGTTTTAAATAAGATTAAAACAATTGCAAACATAGAAAAAAGGACAACAGCAACACAAATTGAGTATGCATTAGAAATATATATAAAAGATTACGAAAAACTACATGGAAAAGTTGAAATAAAAGAAGGTGAAGAATAATGAAAAAATTTATTATTTGTATAACATTTATTTTATTTGGACTGGCAAATATATATTTAGGATATACAATAAAAAGCTCATATATTGATACAAATATATTAAAATCATTCTTTAGTAACAACGAAAAAAACATTCCATACATAGATATAATAATTGGTTTAGGTGCATTACAGACAATTATTGGTATAATAATTCCATTCACTGGAAAAAGAAAATATAAATCCAATTATAAAAGTTAATGCCCTAAAATGGGATTTATTTTTTATTGAAAATGAGTAAGGGTGAAGAAGAAGAGTTCACTGGATTATCGAAATTTGGGTAGTTTTCCCCGCAAAAATTAGGCTTAAATCGTAATATCTTCCCGCCCTTTACGTGCCTATCAAAGTGTATTCTGGGAACCCCGAAGTAATTAGTTAATAATTGTCTATACATGCCCGCGTTCGAAATTTCACCCCAAGAAAGTAAAGAGAATTTTATAATGCAGTGTCGGGGTTCAACAAGCTTTAAAAGTGCATTAAGTAATTCGTTGAAGTAATGCTAATTTGTTTGAACTCACCCCCCGCCCCTTGAAGGGGAGGAAGTTTACCTTTCATTCTTTGCCGTTAAATTCTACCAAATTCATTCCAAAAAAATCAATAAGGGACGGCATAAGCAGTAATTATATCAGGTCGCTCAACTTATTCCGTTTCCTTATTGATTTTTTTTCCCTTCTTTGGTCTGCGGTCGGCAAATAAGAAATGAAAGGTTGATGAATTATGGAAAAAAGAATTATTTTAACAACAAGTGAAATAACATGGATATCATCTTTATTAAAAGACAAAATTACAAACGAAAAAGAACTTTTAGAAACAATTACAAGAGAAGGAAGACAACCAAACAAAACTGTAGTAGAAATAGTAAAATTAAACATTGAAAATTACGAAGCATTAAAACAGAAATTAGATAAAAAAATAACATAAGCCGGAGAAATCCGGCTTTTTTCCATTTCAAAAAACATTATTTTTATTTCGTTTAATCAAGTGTAATACTTTTTACCCCTCTCCAATATTTATATATATTTATCCTGGACCATTCCATTTCATGTTAAATACAACTACAATTATTAATATAACAAATACAATTATAAAGATTATTATTCCTAATATAATTTCAATAGATATTGTTAAAACTCTTTTCAATCTCTTATTCAAATTATTCAACCCTTTAATTTGTAGAATGTAGCCTTTTTATAATTTTGCCTTATTTTTTTATTCTTTAAGTTAATAATTAATAAACATAATTAATTGAAGTAATAATACTAAACATACACATATAAATATAATAAAATATCTAAACATTTCTAATCTCATATCTGCTAATTTAATAGTTTTTTCAATTATTATTTTACCTTGATAACGATAATACACTCCTAAAGAAATGACTGGCAAATAACATGATATTATGATCCACAACACTTTGCTTCTAATCCTTTTCAAAAAAAGACTATTTGCAATGCATAGAGTTATTAACGTAACAAATAATGCTATAGTAAATATTATAATTAATATAAATATAAGTATTTCCATTAATTTTTATCCGTTCTTTTCATTATGGACTATTATAACAATCATTTAATCAATTCAATATCATTTTTGCCATCTCATCGGCAACTATCTTATTTCCTTTACTGTTTATATGACATGCATCTATAAATATATTATCTTTTTTATTCAAAAATAGGTTCGACCAATCAAAAGCTGCAACATTCTGCTTTTTTAAACTTTCTATGGAGCTTCTAAATGCCGCATAGCCTTCATCACAAGCTAAAAAGAATTTGGGCATGTACTTTTTTGCCCAGCTGTTCACTCTTTTTGCATCCTCATAACTATCAGGATAATTCCCATAAACTCCTACCGGTTGGACAATACAATAGTACTTAAAACCGTATTGTACAGAAAGATTGTACATTTTTAGATTATTATCGGTAAATACTTCACCTGTTTTTATAGCCAAATTTTTGACCTTGGAAATGTCGTTCATGTGCTCCGGTACAGACCTTATATTATCACTGTTTTTATCAGACTCAAGCCTTATGCGATTGTATATGTTGCTTGGTACTACTTTTGATATAAACTCTTTAATTTTGTTACGGCTTTCATAATCGAACATTACACCTTCCGGCTCATCGAAGTAAATTCCGTTAACAATATCGTTATAAGCATGATAACCAATTACTATATCAGGCTTTAACCCTGATTTTAGCTCAAACTCAAGCCTTTCAAGCTCTTGGCTCGAATTAGCGGAATCTACCCCTGCATTAATTATGAAATACTTGTTTTTTCCTGAAGAATTGAGAATCTCTGAAAGCTGGCTGCTTATGGTAAGATCATCAGGGACATCATTACAATACATTGTAGATCCACCCAACATTAGCACCTTTATAACATCCTTGTCATCATAGTTGTATTTGTTGATGGTTCGTCTTACAACATTTTTGGATCCAAAAGCTGCCGGTTCGGCATTTATGTACTTTCCGTGAAACTCCTTTTTAAATATAAGCCTTGTTCCTTCAGGCGTTTTCCATTCTCCGGGCTTCATTGCTGCATATTTTTCCAGTAAAAACTCATTAGAGTAAAATGGTTCTGTTTCATACGCTGCTTTTGCAGCTATCTCAAGCTCTGACTCCCAAGGTTTTATTGGATTTATGTACCCATAGATTGCATCTACCACAAAGAAAAGTATATATGACACCAGTACGATAATTACTGTTGTCTTTATAAAATTCATAATCTTTTTGTAATGCTTATCTATTTTTCCACTAAATGAAATCATCAATAATCCTAAAAATAACAGGAATAAATCAAATCCCCAAATAGCATATCTTCCGACAGAATCCCCTATTATACCATCTGATGTAAATAGCTTCGCAATTGTATATTCGTTTACTAACAGTACTGAAATCAGGAATATAATTCCTACTAACTTTATGTGTTTCTTCATTATTTATTCTCCTTAAAACAGTGAATATATAAATGGTGCAAGAGCAGAACCTGGAACTACAACAACAAGTACACCTATGACTAAAAGTACAATTATTATAGGCATTAGCCAGAATTTCTTTCTTACTTTCATAAAACCCCATAAATCTTTAAGCAAGTCCAACATTAAAAAGGCACCTCCATTCTTTCAACAGGTATTTGGTTGCTTTTCTTACGGTATGTATTTGCCTTAGCATCAAATTTATCATTTAAAGGTCTATAACCAAATAGTTTCATAACAAATCCTATTGGTGTGATAACTATAAAAAATACTAAAACAAGGAGTATTGTTGTGTTAATGCGTCCTAAAAACATACCTATCTTCATCCACACTTTATAGAAATTTTTAAGGGTGGATGGTATAATTAATGCCCACAGAAATAAAATTGCCGCTACGATCCAAGGCCATATTCCATAAGGCTTATGTCTGAAAAATGGAATTAGTAAGCCAAATAGTAAACCTATTGCAATACTTAAGGTAAAACCAAACCGCCTTAATTCATTTAAATCCATACCTTTATTATGTATATCTTTATTATGTATATCTTTATTAACTATATCTTTATTAGATTGCATTTTAAATCCCCCCTAATCCAACTCAAATTCAGTTTTCCAGGATTCATCTTTTTGAACCTTTGGCTGATCATTTTTGGCCAATATAAAATTTTCAAGTACAAGATAATCCATATCGGTACGCATAAAGCAGCGGTATGCATCCTCTGCAGTACAAACGATAGGTTCTCCACGTACATTGAAGGAAGTGTTCACAATAACGCTGCAACCAGACAACTTCTCAAACTCTTTAATAAGTCGATAATATTTGGGATTTGTTTCTTCATGAACGGTTTGCACCCTGGCAGAATAATCAACATGTGTAACGGCGGGGATTGCAGAACGTACAACATTGAGTTTTTCAATACCAAAAAGCTCATCCTGCTCTTTAGTCATATTAACCCTTAATCCATCTACAACTGGAGCTACCAAAAGCATGTATGGGCTATCATGACCTAACTTAAAATAGTCTCCTGCATTTTCATGAAGAACAGAAGGTGCAAATGGTCTGAAAGATTCACGGTACTTTATTTTAAGGTTCATTACAGATTGCATTTTTGAATTTCTCGGATCACCAATAATAGAACGGCCCCCAAGAGCCCTCGGACCAAATTCCATACGCCCTTGAAACCAACCTATGACCTTGCCTTCTACAAGTATTTTTGCCAGATTTGCATACAATTCATCATCATCGAGCCTTTTGTATTTGGCTTTTACAGAATCCAAGTATTCTTTAATATTCTCTGGTTTTTGCGAAGGGCCTAAATATGAACCTTTCATGCTATCGCCTTTTACTGGAACTCTTGGCTGTTTCAAATATTGATGCCATACTGAAAGGGCTGCTCCCAGTGCCCCGCCGGAGTCTCCAGATGCAGGCTGTATCCATATATCTTTGAAAGTACCTTCACTTAATATTCGTCCGTTTGCAACACAGTTAAGTGCAACTCCGCCTGCTAAACAAAGGTTCTCTGCTCCTGTTTCTTTTTTTATTGTTCGGGAAATCCTTAATATGATTTCTTCTGTAACTTGCTGTATGGAGCGTGCTATATCCATTTCACGCTGTGTAATAACTGATTCAGACTTCCTTGGAGGTCCACCAAAAAGCTTGTGGAAATCACTGCTTGTCATTGTAAGCCCTGTAGTATAATTGAAGTACTTCATATTTAATCTAAAAGTACCATCGTCTTTAAGATCAATTATATTATCAAAAATCAAATCAACATAGGTCGGATTGCCATAAGGAGCAAGTCCCATTAATTTATATTCTCCGGAATTCACTTTAAAGCCGGTATAGTATGTAAAGGCAGAATATAAAAGACCTAATGAATGTGGGAAATCCATTTGCCAAAGAGGAGTCAAATTATTATCTTCACCCATCCATACAGTTGTTGCAGCCCATTCCCCAACACCATCAACACATAAAACAGCAGCTTTTTTAAACGGGCTTGGATAAAATGCAGATGCTGCATGTGACATGTGATGTTCGGTAAAAAGCAGCTGCGGGAGCTCATTAACCTTGCAATTACCTAATGACGCCAGCTCTGTTTTCAAAAGTTTTTTTAGGAACAACTTTTCTTTAAGCCATATTGGCATTGATTTAATATAGGAAGTAAATCCTTTTGGAGAGCATGATATATATGTCTCAAGTAATCTTTCAAACTTTAACAAAGGCTTTTCGTAATAAACTATCTTATCTACATCGCGAATGCTTATTTTTGCTTCGTTAAGACAATAGTTTACAGCGTTTACCGGAAACCTCTCATCTTGCTTTTTCCTTGTAAACCTTTCTTCCTGGGCTGCCGCTATTATTTCGCCATCAACTAATAATGCAGCAGCACTATCATGATAATATGCGGATATCCCAAGTATTTTTTTCATCCTAGCACCTCCCCAAATGATTAAAAACAAAAAATAAATTTGTATTTATTACTTCTAAATTATATATATAAAATTATATGTTAATTTCATATCATAGACAATAAAAAAATTAAAAACACCCTAATTTTATACAAAAAAAAGTGGAGAGAATTTTCATCTTCCCCACTTATCGTGAGTATTATCCTTTAATATTTCCCAAATTCATTATTACTTAGAGAAATCTTTTTTGTACTTGCAGTTCCACCTATTGCAGATGGCTTTTTATTTATAGACATATTCTCAATCATTTTCAACACTTCAGGATTAAGATCATTACTGCTATCAGTTTTCTTAAGATTAAATTTATTTACCATTTCCTTGAGAACTTCTGCCTGACTGGAAAGCGCTTCGCTTGCAGCTGCACTTTCTTCTGACGTAGCAGAGTTTGTTTGAGTAACTTGTGATACCTGCATTATACCTTGATTAACCTGTGCAATACCTGATGTCTGCTCATTGTGCTGCGAAGCATTTGCTCTTGATTCTAGATTACCATCAATTGCAGCTGATACAAAGGTTTCTGCGTCCCTGATCATTGGGTTAAGTGCTTTATAGTGGATAATAGAATATTATGTTTAAAACCTTCTTTTCTTAACTATACGATTTGCAATAATCATGATTCAGCTGCACTTTCTAAATTAAATCTTTTCGTAACGTATATATTTTACTTATTTTCCGCCGTTATAAGCAGTGAGGTATATATTTTCCAATTCAGACACCAATGGGAGTCTTGGATTAGCAGTTGTACACTGATCTTCAAATGCTTTATCTGCAAGCTCAGCAACCTTGGCATTGAACTTTTTGCTGTCAACCTTGCACTCTGCTATTGTGGAAGGCATATTAAGCTCTTTCATAAGATCCTTGATGGCTTTTATCAAGCTTTTTACCCCTTCCTCATTGGTTGATGCCGGAAGCCCCAGTGCTTTTGCTATTTCAGCATATTTTTTGTCCGCAATGAATGTCTCATATTTAGGGAAGGACACAAATTTAGTAGGCTTTTGTGCATTGTACTCTATAACATAAGGAAGAAGTACTGCATTTGCCCTTCCATGAGGTATATGGAATTCTCCACCAAGTTTGTGAGCAAGGCTGTGATTTATTCCCAGAAATGCATTTGTAAATGCCATACCTGCTATACATGATGCATTATGCATTTTTTCTCTTGCCAATGCATCATTGCCATTCTTGTAAGCCCTTGGCAAGTATTCAAACACCAACTGAATAGCCTTTATTGCCAATCCGTCAGTAAAATCGGATGCCAGGATGGATACATAGGCTTCAATAGCGTGGGTAAGAACGTCCATACCTGTGTCAGCTGTAACTGAAGGTGGTACTGACATAACGTAGTCTGCATCTATTATTGCAACATCAGGAGTCAATTCGTAATCCGCCAGAGGATATTTCACATTTCTTTCTTTATCTGTAATAACCGCAAAGGATGTAACCTCTGAACCTGTTCCTGATGTGGTAGGAATTGCTACCATCTTTGCCTTTTTGCCCAGTTTAGGGAACTTATAAACTCTCTTTCTGATGTCCATAAACTTAAGCCTTAATGAATTGAAGTCTGCTTCTGGATTCTCATAGAAGAGCCACATTCCTTTAGCAGCATCCATAGCCGATCCGCCGCCTAAAGCTATTATAACATCAGGTTGAAACTTGTTCATAAGCTCGCAGCCCTTCATAACAGTCTCAACAGATGGGTCCGGTTCAACATCTGAGAATATCTCACAGTGAACATACTGCTGTCTTTTTCTAAGGTAGTAAAGAATTTTATCTACATATCCAAGCTTAACCATATATGGGTCGGTTACTATAAATGCTTTTGATATATCGAGCATCTTCTCCAAGTATTGGGTTGAGCCAAATTCAAAGTATATTTTTTCAGGTATCTTAAACCATTGCATATTCACTCTTCTCCTTGACACTCTTTTTTTGTTGATAAGATTTACTGCAGAAACATTCTGAGTTGTTGAATTCTTTCCGTATGTTCCGCATCCTAATGTAAGAGATGGAGTGTTTGTATTGTAAATGTCACCTATAGCACCATGAGTTGACGGCGAATTGACTATTAACCTTCCCGATTTCAGTCTCTTCGAAAACTCCTGGATTATTTTTTCGTCATTGGAGTGTATTACGGATGAGTGTCCCAAACCTCCGAATTCAACCATCTGTTCAGCTTTTCTTATTCCTTCCTCAGAAGAATCAACAATATAGAATGCAAGGATTGGGCTGAGTTTTTCCCTTGAAAGCGGATACTCCGGACCTACATCCTCCTGCTTTGCAATTAATATCTTAGTATTTTCAGGCACATTTAAACCTGCCATCTTTGCTATGGTAAATGCGGATTGTCCTACAACATTGGGGTTCATAGCACACTTGACTTCATCTATGGCAAGCTTTGCCAATTTTTTAGTTTCATCTTCATTTAAGAAATAGCATGAATTGTCTTTCATAAATTCCTCAAACTCCGCAGAAACCTCACGATCTACTATAACTGCCTGTTCAGATGCACAGATCATGCCGTTGTCGAATGTCTTGGACAATATAAGGTCTGTGGCTGCTCTCTTTATATTGGCAGTTTTTTCAATATAACATGGTACATTACCCGGTCCAACGCCAAGGGCAGGTTTTCCTGTGCTGTATGCTGCCTGAACCATTCCTGCTCCGCCGGTTGCAAGTATAAGAGATACTCCGCTGTGGTTCATCAGAAGCTGAGTCGCTTCAATTGACGGTTTTTCTACCCAAAGTATGCAGTCTTCAGGAGCACCTGCTTCTATGGCCGCATCCCTCAATACCCTTGCCGCTTCGGCACTGCATTTTTGTGCAGATGGATGGAATGCAAATATAATTGGGTTCCTTGCCTTAATTGCTATTATTGCTTTAAACATTGTTGTGGATGTAGGGTTTGTAACAGGTGTTACAGCAGCTATTACGCCTACCGGTTCCGCTACTTCAAAGAAATCTTCATTTTCATTATCATTTATTATTCCAACAGTTTTCTCGTACTTGATGCTGTGGTAAATGTACTCGGTAGAAAATAAATTCTTTGTGATTTTGTCTTCATAAACACCTCTGCCTGTTTCATCAACAGCCATTTTAGCAAGTCGCATGTGATCATCTATTCCGCTTAATGCCATAGCTTTAACAATGGCATCGATCTTTTCCTGATCGTATGTCATGAATTTTTCCAATGCTTTCTGTGCCCTTGATACAAGTTCACCTATTTCCTGATTAACATTAACCTGCTCATTAACTTGATTGTTTTTAATTTTTTCTGTCATAATGATCACTCCTCTAATCTCTTTATCCTTTCACTACTTTGTTAATTATTTAACACTCTATTTTAAAAAATCACATGGTGTTTTAAAACATTGATTATTATTATGAGAAATTCTAAGGCATTACTTAGTATACACCAAGTGATTTTGGACCTTTATGTTAATGGTACTCCAGAGTAACTTGTGGGCATACCGTAAGACAATTTCCGCAAAGCATGCAGTCCTCTTCCACAATACGTGCCTGATCATTTTTAAAAGCTATGGCTTTCACGGGGCAGCTTCTTATGCACTTGTAACAGTTTTTACAGTTTGCTTCTTTAAATTGAATAATGCTCATATCATAACCTTCTTACTATATACTCTTGGAATTTTTCTGCCGCATTACCTATCGTAAGTTCATCAATAAATTCATCTTCAACTTTTATAAAAACACCTTTTGTACACCATCCCAGGCAAAAGGATGCTTTTAGTTCAACCCTATCCTGAAGCTTCTTGTTTTTAATAATATCCTGAAATATTTGTATTATCTGGTACGATCCTTTTAAATGACAGGAACTGCCAACACATACGCTTACCTGAATTATTCGCAATCCCTCCAAACTGTAGTGCATCAAATAGTTTGTTAACTATTTAACAATTTAATTATACTACATTGATAAATTTTTGTCAATGTAGAGATTGATATTTTTTTATCAATCTTTCGATCAATCTTTAAGCAATCTATAATATATTTTCCTTTGGGATCAAGAGAAAAGTTTTCATAATTATTTGTCAATCTAATATTAACGCAGATATGTTTTTAGGAGGTTAAATTAATAGATACGGTTTGTTTTATTAGATTTAGATATTTATTCACATAAAAAAATAAGGGTGTTGTCTTTATGACAACACCCTTACCTTTCAAATATTACTCAACAGTAATATCCTTTAAGTTAGTCTTAACTTTATCTTTGAATGTCTTGAGCATATCATCTTTAGTCTTAATCTTACCAGCGAGGTATGATCTCATAACATCGATAAATGCATTTTCAATTGTATCATCATACTTGGTAAGAATCTTACCATTGATTTTTGATACGAATGGCTCATAGAATTTGAATACGTTAGTACCCATGATCTTACTGTCTTCTGGTGAACCTTCACCAATTGCCTGTAAGTTATTTGGGAAGTCCTGGTTGTTAGCTGCCCATTTCTTCATGAATTCCTTATCAGTTGTGAAGTACTTAACCAATTCCCAAGCAACATCTTGATTTGCTGACTTGCTGTACATACCAAACCAAGTTCCACCCCAGAAGAATGGGAATGGTGGTTGAGCTAAGCCCCATCTTCCGCCATCAGCAGCTTTTTTGTCGTTTGAACCAACTATCCATGGAATACCCCATGTTGGGCATGCCCATACGAGAGCTTTTTCATCATCAGCAATAGCAGCTGACCATCCTGGTGACCACTGGTCGAGGGATGCTTCATATTTGTTATCTCTTAATTGTTTAGCAAAGTCGATGAAGTCTATCATCTTCTGGTCTATATTGAGTTTTTCATCTACAACCCATCCTGCACTACGTCCACCGAGGTATAACTTCTGTGGTTCTTCGAAAGTTGGGAACAATGAAACTTTTCCACCGCTCTTTTCCTTCAAAGTCTTTGCAGTATCTAACATTTTCTCAGGTGTAGACAGCATATCAGCAATCTGAGTAGCATCATCAGTTCCGAGGTATTTCTTAGCTAATGGTTTTTTATAAGCCAAAGCACCTGCTGCAGCCTGGTGAGCTACAGCTCTAAGTACGCCGCTCTTGTCAGTTCCTACTTCAACAGTATATGGAACCATGTTGCTAACATAATCTTTAGCTCTATCAGTTATGTCTGCAAATGCATCTGGCATATCAACAAATCTCTTAACAAACGCAGATTCAACTCCGAATAAGTCTGGAGCACCTGAACCAGCTCTTATAGCTGATGTAAGTTTGTTCTGATACTGTTGGTCCTTATCAGGAATAACTGATAAGTTAACTTTAACATTTGGGAAAGCTTCATTGAATTCTTTAAGAATGTTTGGAGCTTCATCTTTGTTGAAGTACCAGAATGAAACTTCACCCTTAACATCTGCCTTGTTAACAGCTGAAGGTTCAGCTGAAGGAGCATCTGAAGGAGCTGTTGAAACCTCAGTTGAAGGACTTGGGGATTCTTCTGGTGTTCCACCTGTTTCACCGCCACAAGCAAACAATGTGGACATCATGGAAACACATGCTACCACTGCCAATAGTTTTTTGAACCTTTTCATTAATTTTCCTCCTTGTATTTATTATATTTATATCAGTCCATATAAATATATGGAGTAATACCTACAATAATAAGGATATAGAGTGTTTTGAAATTTAGAACAAATAAATCGGTATTATTATGTAATTTCTATATTTATCAACTAAACTGAACTGAACCCTATCTTCTACTCACTTTTATATTATAACAAAATATTTTTTAGAAAACCATATATTTTTTATAATTTTCTAAAAAAATATTAAATTTCTTTTAAAAATTTGTGAATTTATTTGCGTATTACCATATTATGTTCAAAATTCAAAAAAATACAGTGGTTAAAATAAAATTATGCAGTAAGATCATATTATATTCTAACATGTAGAAATAATAAATATATAATATATAAGTAATAAATATATAAAACAAAAAAAAACAGGTATTTCGTTATTATGAAATACCTTAAGCTTAATAGATTATTTATTCTAAGGAGCGAATGTTATGTATTCGTCAACTTGTACACTTACCTTTTATCTCATCTTTATTTGTAATACTATTTTTGTAATATTACAAACGATGTTCTTTTCTATCTCTCTAATAGCATTATAGCATAGGTTATATAGAATTCCAATAATATTTTTAAAAAAAAATTATTTTTACTCATTTTTGTAATATTACAAAACACTAAAATACGCAGTATTCTTTATTTTAGGGAATCAAATAATGAATATCTTATTTTAAAAAAACAAGTAAATAATTTACCACATTTGAAATTCTATTAATCAAAAATTCCAAAGAACAAATACATAATATTACGAACAAAAATGGCGAATCCTCTACACAGATATTCGCCAAATATAATTGATATAATAGTCCGGTTAATTTTTATTTTATCTTTTTATTATTTTTATTTACTTTATTTTTATTATCTTTATTTCTATTATCTTTAATTATAATAATTTATTTATAATCCGCTGATGTTTTATTAAAGTTTTTTGCTACTATAATAACATCATTCATATTAATACTTCCATCACCATTTAAGTCATTTATATCATCGTAATTAGAACTATCTTTTGTTGCATTGAATGACTTTGCAAGCAAAAGAATGTCCGACATGTTTATGCTTTTATCTGCATTCAAGTCGCCTGCAAAAAGTGCTAATGGCTCTGCCTGTGAGCTTATGCTGGCATTGGCAGCATTTTTTATATCGCTTATAGTTCTTGAAACATACCCTGCTTTGCTGATTTTTATACTATATGTACCAAGTGCTTCAGGAATATTGCCTATTTCAAAATATCCTTTTGAATCAGTTGAACTATTAAATGATTGACCTATAACTTCAACCTTGAATCCATTTTTTAATGATATATCTGTAAAGTCCGCTTTAACATAACCTGATACCTTATTACCTGTTCCACTTGCAGGTAAAGTTGGTGTTGGGGTATTGCTTGATTTTGTACTTGTTGGTGTCGGCTTTACAGTTGATGGTGAAGTTGAAACTACAGGACCGTCATTATACTGGGATAAGCTGATACCGTTAGCACCAAGAGGAACCTGATGGTCCAGACCTACAAATTTACCTGCTTTGTTTTGCCATAATGCAGGCTTTAACAATGCATACTTTTCTTCGTCCCATGTTATAAAGTCATGGGTTACAAGTCCTCCTGTATCTCCTGAGTTAGCATTGTAGCACCAGAATGTGTGATGTATTCTATTTTCAATCATGTAGTCTCTTAAAGCTTTCATCCACTTTTCATTAGGTCCGCCGTCCATGAAACCACCCCATTCACCCATAAGTAATGGAGCAATATTCTCTTCATTTATAAAAGCCCAGTTATCCTTCCAGCAGTCATTATATAATGTCTCCTTGGTAAAACCTTCATAGAACCATTTTTGCTGATATACCAATGGACCATAGTCATGAGGAGAGTATACCAACTGGCTGTTTCCGCTGCCTAAGTCCACCGGATAATCCTTTACACCTCTAAGACTTCCGCCCCACCAGGTAAAGTAGTAGCTGCTTTCCTCACCCCAAGCATCCTTTGCAGTATAATCATAGCCGGGCTTTGGATAAGCCTCAACACCTTCTACCATTATTAAAAGGTTGGGATTTATGGCCAATACTTTTTTGCCGGCTTCTTCGGCAACATATTTCCAGTTGGTTTTGTCCTTTGAGTTATCCCATTTAGCAAATTCTGCCGACTGGTTAGGATTACCATGAGGCTCGTTTTTTAAATCAATAGCAAGAATTGTATCATCATTCTTGTATCTTTCTGCTATCCATTCCAATGCTTTGTAAAAATCTGCGGTTGTGAATGATCCATCATACCATAAAGGTATTGTATGGCCCATGGCTGCTGATGGAGCACTGTGTATATCAACCATTACTTTTATACCGAATTCCTTACAATTTGACAGGGCTATGTCAAATAACTCCAAGCTGTTTTTTCCTTTTAGCTCAGGATTAACAAAGTCATTAACCTGGGACTTGGGATAGATTCCGGCAGCCCACTCGTTTATTATCTGAACGGACATCGGTATTCTTAAAAAGTTGATACCCCTGTCAGCCATGTTTTTGAAAGCTGCCTTCATATTACAACTCCATACTCCGTCGAAAACCCCTGATCCTGTATTAAAACCAAACCAGTTTGTACCTGTCAGCCAAACTTCTTTGCCATCCTTATCAAGGATTTTGTTTCCTTCTACATGAAGCCAGTCATCATTACCTGGTGCACTTAAAGGATCTGCTGCATCTGCAGCTCTTGCAACAAAAGATACTGGCAGCAAGGATACCAACATTGAGACAACCATGATGAAAGTGATGATTTTTTTTGTACACAAGACTTTTTTCATAAACTTATACCTCCAATTTTTTAGACCGATGCAAAACAATATTTTGCATCGGTCCATTTCTCTCTATATATTTATTAATATGCTTTGCAATAATCATTTTATTTTTTAATCATTGCAAAAACATTTTCCTTGGTTCATATTTTAAAATACTACTTCAGGATAATCTGCTGAAGTCTTATTAAAACGCATGGCAGCTATAACAACATCACTCATATTAACAGTGCCGTCCATGTTAATATCTGCATCTTTGTTAAAATTCTCTGATTCGGATGTACTGTTGAACGCTTTTGCAACAACTATAATATCCGACATGTTAATTGTGCCGTCCTGGTTACTGTCTCCGCCCCAAATAAGGATTGGTGTCCCTTGAGTTGACAATTCTATATTGCTGTTTGCTACAGTAATATTACTTATTGTTCTAGAAAGCATTCCGCCCTTTTTGATAGAAATGGTGTATCCGGAAGCATTAGGTGCTACATTTTTTAACTCAAAGAAACCCTTTGAATCTGTTGTTGCCGAAATTGATGTACCGCTTAATGTTACTGTAAAGCCCGATAATAACCCAGCAGATGTTGCTGTAAAATCAGGTTTGATATATCCTGATATTGTCTTTCCTGTTTGCGGGCTTGTAGGTGTGTTGGATGGCTTTGTTGGAGTACTTGAAGGCTTTGTAGGCGTGGGCTTTGGATTATCTCCTGGTTCAGGGCCGTAAACCAATACTCCATTATCATAAACCGGTATATATTTGGTCAGTGAACCTTCCCAACTTGATGAAGTTTCAAGATCCTGTGCAGAAAAATCATTTTTCGCGTCCCACGCATTAGAACCATATGGGAATTTAACATTAAAGCTAACTGTCTTTTTATAATTATTTACTCCGCCTGGATACATTGTAAATCCTGTAAAATCAATATTTATATAGTAGATATTTTTTGATTCATCCCATGGAATTAGACCTGTTACCTTTGCTACAGTGGTTCCGCTTAACGAAATCTTGTAATCCTCAGGCTTAAGTCCCGCTTTTATTCCTTCAGAAATATCTATGAAATATCTGCACGAAAGCTTATCGCTGGCTCTTGCAGGCCAACCGGTCTGGTTTCCAAGTGTAATTGTTATCATTGCAGCATCACCCTGGATAGCTACGGCTGACATTGTCAGGTATTCATCAACAGGCTCTTCTATAGCTTTGAAATCAGGAATAGGGTTTCCGCCGTACTTACCGTACATTCTTGCCAATATTCCTACAAAGCCTGCATTATAGTCACAGGCTACTTCATTGTTTTCATAGTTCTTAACATCATCTGTATAACCGTCTGTGTTGCCAGGTCCGCCTACAAGTGCACCATATAGTACATGCCTGTGGTAATTGGGTATGTCACAATCGAGGTAACCCATCCAGGAACCATGTGCAGTTCTGTGATGAGGCCTTTTGGGAGGATTTACACCAAATCCGCAAACATAACTTCTTCCGGTACTTCCTAATGCATAATCAATCTGGCTTTTTGCAAAGGCTTTGTATGAATTTACTTTATCTGAACTACATACCTTGGAATCAGCATAAACATCAGCAAGGAATGCTTCTGTTGTTGCATATCTTAATGATCCCCATCTATCGAGCCAGGCAAGGCCTTTTGGAGTATATGTTATCTTTTCTGATCCATTACCTGCCCACCAATCCAAATGTCTTTCAATAGCTTCTTTGTATAATGGCTTGTCTGTTTCTCTTGCAAGAAGCAGCAAAGCACCAAATAGCTTCTGGTCCCAGCAATGTGCCCATTTATACTTGATTAATGTTGTGATCCCTTCCTTTTCCCAATTGGATTCGAAGGACTGTGCTTTTTCTAGATATGCTTTATCACCTGATGCATAGTAAAGCCACATAGCAGCCCAGGTAAGCTCATCATAAAAACCGCTCCATGAAGCATAGAACCCTTCTGCAGCAGTATACCCTTTATCACTTCTTGTTTTATCCGCAAATTCAAAAAGCTCTTTGGCATGCTTCAAACACTCTGCAGCATATGTAGGATCTGTAGGCTTGAAGATGGCTGCAGCTGAAGCCAATGCAGCAGCAGTCTCAGCTACAACAGCCGAGCCGGGTTTAGCTTCTGTTAAAACATATGATGGTCTCTCCATAACCTCAAGCACTACTTCGGCAGGTCCCCACCATGAATGGTCAGCCTGGCCGTCGCCAACCTGATAGTAATAGACATTTGGCGAAGGATGACACTTAATAAAGTAGTCTGTTGCCCACTTTATGTTGTCAAGAATGTACTCCAACTGGCCGCTTTTTACATAAGCATCCCTGTTCTCGTAAACACTCCATGCAAGCATAGTTGAAGTATAAGCCATAGGTAAATTGAATTTCACATGGTCTCCTGCATCGTACCAGCCGCCTGTAAGATCAATATTATGATCAGCCCCGTCAGTCATACCAGAGTCACCTCGCCAGTTGTTACGACTGTCTTCAGGAATATCTCCTGCCCGCTGGAACTCATAAAACATGATTGCTTTCTGTAATGCTTCACCATAATTGTAACTTGCATCAGCAGCATTTAGTGTTGGTCCTGAAACAGTAAATACCGTTGAAAGCAGAAACACAGCTGAGATAACAGCAACTTTTTTAATGAAATTTCTTTTCATAGTACACATATACCTCCTATTTTTTATATGTCTTTAGAATACACAATATATTAAAAGTGTTAATGATCTTACATTTGGCAGAGCAAATAACCAAGGGTTTTAGCAAAATTTGCGTTAGTCAAATGTAAAAAACATCACTTTATAATACAAAAAGCAAAATTTTGCATACTTATTCACAATAAGTATAACATTTTGCTTTTTGTTTCTTCAATTGCACAGCTTGGCATATTATAAACATATTTGCATTTTAAAAGTACAAGTAATATTTGAGTACCATTCCTCATGGTCTCTCGCTCTTATTAATTGACTCTCTGTATTCGGTAGGCGTCATGTTTGAATACTTTTTAAATGTCTTTGAAAAATACTGGGAGTCTGAAAAACCAACCAATTGTGCTATTTCATAGGTTTTATACTTTCCGTCCTTCAATAGCTCCTTTGATTTTTCCACCCTTATTTCGTTTAGAAAATCTATAAAGTTTTTTCCCAATTCCTTTTTAAACATCCTGCTTAGATAAAATGAGCTTACATATATGTTTTCTGCTACCCTTCCAAGGGTTATGGGCTCATTATAGTGGTTATTCAGGTAATCTACTGCCTTCTGAACCATCAATTTTATTCTCTTGTTGTTAAAGTTATTGATTTTTGAGGCAACATCGATTGCGACCTCTTCCAATAAAGAGTTAAGGTCCTTTATGTTTTCACAGTTTTCTGCATATATATAAAAGCTGCTAATCTTACTAGAGCCTGATTGGCCTCTGTCATCATCTGCTGCATTTATGGACAGCCTTATGTTGTTGATGGAAGATGTTACATTAACAAAATATATTTTTAAATATGCCATGTTTCTTTCATTTTCTTCTAATGCAGATATGAACTCTCTTATACTCTGTAGTTTGGTTCTGACCTCATTTAAGTCACCGGACTTAATGCCTGCTAAAAGCTCATTGCTGTATATCTCAAGCATTGAGTAGTTCTCATACTTGAAGAAAGAATTAAGGTCTTTATAGAAAATCACAAGATTATTACCTAAATAATATTTAAACCTGAGTGCCTCATGGCATTCACTTAATTTGGCCGGCAATTCCAGTGCACCCACGCCCTCAGAGCTTACAGAAACTGAAATATTAAAGTCGTAATAGTTCTGAATAATTTGTTGAAGGCTCAGACACTTCTCTTCTACCAATTCTACATAACCGTCATTATATTCTCTCATATGCAGTATAAAAGCAGTCCACTTGCTTTCAAGAGAAATGCTTATTACATCAAAAGTATCTTGAAAAAGATCCTTGAAGGTATTAATTATCCCCAACTGATGAAGAGGTTTATACCTGTCAAAGCTGCTTTCATTACCTTCTTTCACTTCATTCTCAACCAGTATCAGAAAGAAATTGCTGATTTCAAGATTGAAAAGTTCCATTTTTGCCTTGATATCTTTAGGATCCTTATTGATAGCATATATTATGTCATATAAAAACTTTTCCCTTAAAATGGGGATATTCTGTTCGAACAAAATCTTTAATTTATTTATTTCTTCATTTTTGTCTCTGGCACTTTTGAGTTCCAAAACAGCTTTTTCAACTACTTCATTTAAAACCTCAATCTTTGACGGTTTTAGTAAAAATTCAAAAACCCCGTATTTGATGGCATCCCTTGCAAACTCAAAGTCTCTGTGGCCTGTGAGAATTATTATTTTGCTTTCAGGCACAAGATCAATTATCTCACTTATCATGGTAATTCCATCCATACCAGGCATTTTAATATCGGTAAAAATTATATCGGGCTTTACTTCATTTATGACATCTATAGCAGTCAAGCCGTCTCCTGCTTCAGCACACACCTCACAATCGTACTTATGCCAATCAATAACATTTTTTAATCCCCTTCGGATTATCGGTTCATCATCAACTATTATTACTTTGAACATAATTCCCCACCCCAATAAAAATAATTTATCTATTTTGCTTTTTCTACAATTAGTTATATTTAGTTTTTTGTCATATTTAGATATTCCTAATCTTTCTTAGGCCCATTAACCGGTATTGAAACAGTTACCTTTGTAAATTTGTCTTTTTCGCTGGTTATACTAAGACCGTATTTTTCCCCATAAAATAGCTTTATTCGCCTGTTGACATTTTCTAGTCCGATACTTTTTCTCTCTTCATTTACACGCACTCTAAAATATGTATCGTTATCAAGTTCAAGGATTTCATTAAGTGCTTTCAAGCTTTCCTTATCCATCCCTATTCCATTATCAATAACCTCTATTACAAGAATACCATAGCTGATAAAAGTATTTAGCCTTATGACTCCCACATCATTTATATTTCCAATTCCATGATAGACAGCATTTTCAATGATTGGCTGTATCAATAACTTGGGTATGTTTATTTCAAGAATGTCGTTGTTTTCAACATATACATTTAGCTCAATCCTGTCTTCAAAGCGTTTTTTCAGAATAGAGATATAATGGTCAATATATTTAAATTCATCCCTTAACGGTATAAGTTTATCATCTCTGCCGATACTCGCCTCCATCAATGAGGACAGGGCTGTAACAGTCTCACTTATTTCAGGGACATTTTTTAGCATAGCCATCCAATTAATGGATTCTAGTGTATTAAACAAAAAGTGAGGGTTTATCTGAGACTGAAGTGCCTTAAGCTGAGCTTCCTTTCTTGTAATTTGCTCCCTGTATATCCATGTTATAAGATGATTAATTTCCTTGGACATTTCATTAAAGGTCTTGGTAATAAACCCGAGCTCATCATCTCTATCCACCTCTACATCAACATGCGTTCCTTTTTGAATTTCCTTCATACCTGTAACAAGCCGTTTTATTGGAATAATAAAATCATTTGATACTTTTCTGTTCAATAATGTAAATATCAATGCTGTAACAAGGCATATGCAAATAATTATCAGCCTGAAGGTGTATATTTCCTTGTACAATACACCAAGCGGTATATATGAAATGATTTTCCAGGCTGGATCTTTCATTTTAACATAAGTAACCAGTGCTTCCTCTTTATTTTCAATAAAGGAACCTTCCCAGCGTTTCATATCTTTTGAAATATTTTTAGTAAAATCTTGAGGAAAATCATTATTCCTGCTTACAATAAACTCGTTCTCCGCTGAAACTACAATTATATCCTTCATGTCATTGTTAGCAAGACCTTTATACACTGATTCGAAAAAGGCCCGGTTTATGCGAATAACCATAAGACCTATTTCTTTAAAGTTATCTCTGTCATACACAGTTCTCACCAGAAAAATCTGTTCGGCCTTGCTTGCATTCCTGGTAAAATACCATCTTACTCTACCATGACCTTGCCTGGCCTTTATAATCATTTCATCGAACTTAACAAGTTTTTCTATACTTTCTTTTGAACTGTTGCTATCTTTAAAAAATTTAACTTTTCTGTCTGAGGACTCAAAGTATATTCCTTGTATCTCATTTCTTGTACTTGTATATTTTTTCAATGTGTCCATTCCTGAGATGTTTCTTTTATACTTATCAAGGCTTGAAGCACTGTTCTTGTCATTATCTTTTATTCTTTCATAAATATTGTTGTCATAGAGTAGTTCCTGTGACATGCTTGTAAGACTGTTTATACAGTCAGAAAGCCTTAACTCAATAGTTCTCATTATATATAATGAGTAATCTATGGATTTACTCCGAATAATATTTTCAGAAATCATACAGCTTGCAAGACCAATAATAATTACAGGTATAAGAATTTGAAAATATGATATTAAAAGCATTTTATGCTTAATTGGAAGATCCTTGTATACTTGCCTAAGTTTTGTTAAAGGATTTTTCATTTATTTGCCCCCGTGCTGAACTATCATAAGAATGACTAAAATATTACCAAGTAATGCCTTAGCTTAATTTATAAGATCCCGCAATTTCAAATTATTCATATATTCCATCCATACATCAGCTGCTTTATCCTTACCTTCAAGAATATATGGAAACTTAGCTACAATTACTTGTTCCCAAGCTGTTCTGTCAACGTAGCTGTCAGGCGGACCCACCAACTCATTGGCACTATTAATAAGATCAAGGCCTCTTAATGTCAAATAGTTATAATTAAGTCCTTTAATGTCAATATCAATATTACTTATCATCCCTGTCTTGAATGAAAATATTTGTGCAGATCTTTTTGATGTCAACACTTTTAGAAGTTTGATTGCTGCCGCTCTTTTTTCCTTGTTTTCCCATGCATTCCGACTTATATAGAATGTACCACATCCGAGCCCATTTATCATTGTAGGACTTTTAGGTACGCCATCTTTTATTTTGGGAAATGGTATGATATCATATGTCTTCTGATTTTCCTTTATCTTTCCTATAAACCAAGAACCTTGTGCAATCATTGCAGCATTCTTCTTAAGGAACATATCATCTCTTGCCTTGTTATCCATAACACTGGCTTCATCATACGGCGGAAAAGCATTTAAGTCATGAAGCTCTTTCATATATTTCATTGCCTCAATATAGCAGTCTTTGATTGTCCCTCCAAAAACAGGATATTCAAGAACATATCTTCCACCTAATGCGGCAAGTATGTTCTGGTATAAATATGTACCTTCTGAGCTGTAATTAAGTGCTATTGGTGTTATGCCATTAGCCCTGAATTTAATCACTGCCTCTTTTAACTCTTCATAATTTTCCGGGATTTTAACATTGAATTTTTCAAACAAATCCTTATTAATGAAAAGACCTTCAAATATCCTTTCAAAAGGTAATCCGTATATCGAGCCTAATTCTGTGGTATAATCCCATCCACTATCTTTAAAAGTTTTTTTCCACTCGGGATCGTTATTTAAAAGCTCAGTTAAGTCTGCTACCTTACCTGCCTTTATCAATGCCTTAATATCTGAACCCGGCCATAATCCAAAAACATCAGGGTCATAACCCGATGCAAAATCAACTTTGATTTTTGGCAGGAAATCATCACCCGATACAGAATCGTTTATTATTTCAATATCTTTATTACTTTCCATAAATTCAGTAAAAATTTCATTTAAAGGCTCTGCCTGTGGATCAAGGCCTCCCCAACTGCTGATAAACTTTAATGTTGTCTTCTCCTTTTCAGAGCTTGTTTCAATATAATCGGCGGGCCTTGAATAAAGATCACATGAAGTAGAAAGTAACACAAATGATAAAATTAAAATGCAGAAAAATCCACACCTAAAATATTTATTAATATTAAACCGCCTCCCCTATGATTTAATATTATAACATGTATAACTGCTTATCCTACAAAAAAATGCTATTAATTTTTATATATTATATATATTATAATTATATAAAATATATTCTAAAAATGTAATAAGTAAAGAGTATATTTTATTGTCATATTTTGCTTGATATTGTAGAAATAATTGTCATATTCTTAATATGAATATCAAAAAATAAAAGGCAGCCTGCAATTATTATGCATTGGCCGCCTCTTTATTATCAGCTGTTTTCTACTTCAACCCATTATACAATGCGTTTAGAAGAACTCTGTTAGGATCCTGACTTAGCTCCCAAATCATTGCACCGCCTAATCCTCTATTCTTAACATATTGGGCTTTCAATCCCATTGATTGTTCATTCTCATAGCTTATGAAAGTTGAACCGTTAAACAACCATGGCACCATTGACTCTGAGTGGAAATAGTGCAAATATCCCGATGTGTTAAGGTAATTTGCTTCTATATTCCCATAGCTTAGGGATGAGCCTCCAGAGAATGTCTGGTATAAGCCGTTATTCCCATTGACAACCGCATTGTACTTATATCCATAGAAAGGAACTCCCATAATGAGCTTTTCTTTTGGAAAACCGGCTTTTAACCATGCATTGATGCTTGCGTCTACACTCCATTTGTATTGTGGAGAAGTATCGCTGTTATTATAGAGCGGTGCATTAAAGTCAGTATACTTGTCCCATGTCCCGTGAATATCGTAGGTCATTATGTTTCCATAATCTATATACTGATGAAGAATTCCCAATTCTGTGTTATTAACATACCAGCTTCCAGTAGCTCCTGCAAAAGAGAGCAGATATTTTTTTCCATTAATTAACCCTCTGGCATCAAGCTTTTCACGTAATTTCTGCATAAGGAGAGTAAAGTTATGCTTATCTTCAGGTCTATTCACGTTAGACGCCAATCCTCCACTTACAGGATATTCCCAATCGATATCAACACCGTCAAAACCATACTTTACTATAAATTCTACACAACTATCGGCGAAAGCTGTTCTGGAACTATCCGTAAGAGCAACATCGGAAAACTTCCCTGACCATGACCATCCTCCCACGGCAATCAACGTTTTGAGGTTAGGATAGGTCTGCTTGAGTGCATTTAGTTTAGTAAAGTTGGAAGGATCTACATCGGGATACCCCAAAGCAATTTTAAGATCACTTCCAATATTCGCAAAAGCATAGTTAATGTGTGTGAGCTTGCTTGCATCAATTTTGTCAGGGGTAAAGCCTGAGTATGCAGCCCAGGCAGCATAATAACCAACTACTTTATTTGTTTTGACTTCAGGACTAGGCATAGGGGTGGATGCTGGAGTTGGAGTTGGGGTTGGTGTAGGTGTAGACGTTGGAGTTTGTGTTGGTTCAGGTGTATACGTAGGTGTATTTGTAGGTGTATATGTTGGTGTATATGTTGGTGTGTGTGTTGGTGTATATGTAGGTGTATTTGTGGAGGTTGATGTTGGAGATGGTGAAGGTATTGGCTCTGATTTGTATGTCGTAACTTTCAAAGTATTGCTAGGGCCTGAAATATTTCCGGCTGCGTCTTTTGCCCTCACATAAAACTTATAGGTTTTTGCAGGTGTTAATCCACTCACATTATATATATTTGTAGAGGTATTTCCGATTACTACACTATCCCTATAAATATCATATGATTTTACACCTGTATCGTCTGTGGAAGCACTCCATTCAAGAGACACTGAAGTATCTGTAACCAATGTAGATCTCAAATTTGCCGGTACTGAAGGTGCTTTTTTATCCTGCGTAGCTGCAAAAGCTGTAGAACCTGACAAACTGGATATAAGTACCAATAAAGCAATTGTTCCTGCAAATAGATTCTTTTTCTCAATGAATCTTTTCAACATATTAAACCAACTCCTTTTGATAATAAAAATGAAAAACTCGATTAATCTAGATAACTGAGCTATAATTCCAGAATAAATATAGGCTTTTTTGCAAACATCAACAATATTACAAGGAAATATCCGGAAGGATGGCTCGCTTTGTCCGGACAGATGAAAAGGGATTACTCCTTTGCAGGATTGATAGATCTCAAACCCTAGCTTACTTATTATGTTAACAATAATTATGCGTTATGTCAACCGACCATGGTTGTATTTCATATAGTCCTTTAGTCCTACAAACAGATATAACTAATAGCTATTATGGATACTCACAGCAACTTAAAGTTAGAGATGTAATTTATAATTTAGAATGGATTAAAAATGTAAAAGCAATTAAATGAGGCTGTGCCATAAACTTACAGGAGAAATATGAATTCCCCTGTACACCTACAAATATTTTCCAATTTTATAAATTTTTAAGTCTTTCTGTTTCCTCAAATATTAACTTTTTATCAATACGCTCAAATAGGGGTATCAGCAGTTTTTCGCTAATTTTGCACGCTAAGGGCTAAAATGCCTTGAAAATGCTATTAATTAACAACTTTGAGTGTTAAAAAACATATTTATACCTAATATTTTCACAATTGAACGTATTCAAAAAACTAGCTTTCCTGCTTAGCGTACAACTTCCGCAAAAAACTGCCATACCAAAATAGAAAGCAGGATTTTTCAAAGTTGATAAGTTTTGTTTAAAGACACACACCACAAGAAATTACACCTGTTTTGGGCTTGGAGGATGTGCTGGTTAATGGAATGGAACTGGCAATATTTCTATTGGAAAGAAACAATAATTGTTAAATATGTAAACCCTTTAAATGAGCTTGTAACAAAGATGAATATTACAAGAAAAAGCTTTCTGAGGGCAAAACTTCAAAGCAAAAATATCAAATGTACAGAGAACCAGTCATGCCAACGAATAGTAGCATCCAAAAAATACACTCCTATGGAAAGCCATTAAGGAATATTAAGGGTAGCATATCGAAACATAACACAATATCAGCTTAGGGCATATATTAGTATATATAAAATCGGAGAAGGAAAAAAGCTTAATTTTATAATTGAGAAAGGAAAATTATTATGAGTAATAGTGGAAATAGCTGTGGAGACCCATGTAATAATTCGTGTAGTGACAGTAACTGCACCAATCCATTAGCAGCATGCTTTTTTTCATTACCACCAAAGCAGTTCTCATTACTGTCTTCATTGCTAGGTATTCTTTTGGTAGATAATCTTGATTTAGATCAGCAGAATTCGCTAGGCAATTTTATAGTTAATATTGGGCAGGCAATTCTAACAGCGGCTGCTCAAGGTCAGTCCCTGCAAAGTAACAGTTCTCAAAACGATCATATTCGCCAGCAAATTCTAACTCTAAAGCAGCAACTATATACTCTTGAGAAGGAGTTGGACAATCAAAATTAAATTAACGCCTTTGACAAATAGATATAGGTTCAATTCATCAAATTAATCAACCTCAGGATATGGTACAAAATATTCAGATAATAATTCCAACAAAATATAGGAAATACAGTCCCTTTGGTTATAGGTATAGGCAAACTCATATACTAAATTTTACATACCCTTTTTCCTAGTTATTGAGCAAATCCACAAAAGAGTGATACTGATTATCAAACTCATGTAAATAAAAAGCATGGGTTTATTTTTTGCCACACCATTGCCACACTTTACTCCTTAAAATTCACCGATAAATATATTAAAAGCTGGGAATCCTTGGCTTTTTGCTGCTTAAAATTACCACTTTGTCTTAGTAGTAACGTACACCCTTATCTCAAAGTGGTTAGTGGGACGGATACAGGACAAACTATTCCAATTACGTCTTTAAAAGACCCTTTAGTCTGTCTTCGGAGGGAAATCTATTCTGCTTTTGTCTCGTTGTCAAGGCCGGGTATTTTATGAAGCCATATATTCAAAAAATCTCCACCCTTCCCCTGACAAAGAAAACACCTCACAAACGGTAATGATGACAGGATAAAGCGACTTGCTTATTATTACGATAAAGCGTCTTGGCATAATGTTCACATTCTGATTATTTGCTGTCTTATTTCGTTATCTCTGTATATGTGCCATGTATAAAATCCCATGTAGCTGTACCGACATTTCTATTGCCATCGGCATCGATCCAATCTACTGAAAGTAATAATGTAGATTTGTCCATAAATTCTGTAGGGACAATGTGTGCGTCAACAATTTTAGGATGAATCGAATTCGTAAAGGATGATACCTCACTGGAGATTATTGCCTTTCCAGTTGTCGGAGTACCTATCCTTGTGATAAAAACTACTGTTCTGCTTTCCTCTTTGTTATTATAACCAATGGCACAATAATAGCTATCTTCGCTCCATACGGCGGTAAATCTGGTATCAGACGGATAGTCATAAGTAATTAAGGTTTTATTATTCTCGATATCTACTATTCTGAAACATACGGCCAATTTGGCACACAAGTAACCAAAGCGTATGTCTTTACGCCTTTTAGTCTTTTGTTTTTAATTCCGACTTAAGATGCTTTGGGCTCCAGAGACACCTTAAATCCT
>JAEYYB010000059.1 GCA_023430975.1 Bacillota bacterium
ATGATCTCAATACCTCTATTTTGTCATGCAATAAAATATTTTATGATTATAAATTATCCAAAATCCTTTGAAAAACAATATAAATGGAAGATATATCAAGTGTGATTAATTGGTGTAATATTGAAAATTGTTGATAAAATGATACAATTGTAGTTGTAAGTGGAAAATGATCAGATAAATGAAAATACATCTTTAATTAATACAGAATACAGGAAAAAGTCAAAAACCTAATCCGTAATGAGTGGTTGCAGCTTAGTCCAACGAAAGCCATTACGACATTGGGCAATTGAATTATAGAGCATGTTTTGGGGTTCAGCATTGCCCAATATCGCAATGGCTCCAAGGCATTATATGAAACCCTGTGTATTTTATTATACCCGCGACATCCCGTCGCTAGGAAGGGCTCCGTGGGTCGGATAACTACGATTAAAGTTTTTATTAATATGGTTAAGAGGAGGTATATTTATGAACGATTACAAGGAACTTGCAGATGAATATGAAATCCTTAATCCAAGAGAAGATATATACAAACAGAAGAATTTTTTCAAGGAAATAATAGAGAAGTATCATATAAAAAGCTGTTTGGACTGTGCTTGTGGACTAGGGTGGCATTTAGAGATGATTAATGAACTTGGAGTAAAATGCTATGGTTCAGATATTTCAGAAGAAATGATAAATATATGTGAGGAAAATTTGAAAGGTGAAGATATTGTTTTAAAAGTTGGTGACTTTAGAGACCTAGATTCGTGTTGGGAACGCAAGTTTGATATAATTATTTGTGTTACTAGTGCTTTAAATCATATGCAGGATGATGAAGAAATTATCAAGGCGTTGAAGTCAATGCGTGAAAGATTATCGGATAATGGTGTTCTTATTATAGCGTCAGGAGTCTCCGATGCTCTCATTATTAATAAGCCTAAGTTGATACCTGCCAAACTATATTCAGACAAAGCAGTCTATTTTTTCTTAGAGTATTTTGACGATAAAGTAACTTTCAATATTTTTAACATAAGAAAGACCCAGGATTCATTTGAGCATTCTTTAAATACAATGACTTTAAGTTTGATAAGTAGAGAGCGGTTTGAAAAGTGTTCTTCAAAAGCAGGATTCAGAAATGGTGATGTTTATGGGGATTTTGAATTGAATGAATATGTGAAAGATAGTATCAACCATAGATTTATTGTGCTACTTAGAAAGTAGACGAAAGGCGCCGCCATCCATGGGTACGCCTTGTTGGGCTATAACCCCTGTGTAACAAACAGGAATAAAGCCTTCGGGCAATCTAATATAGAAATTGCACCAAACTGTTTCGTCGAATTCGAGGGTGAAATTCCCTTTGCTGCCTGGAGTTAACATCGATAATACCACCTGTTAAGTGGGAGATGAGGCAAGTACTAATCCTCTACTATGCGTCTTGAGCCCGCCAGCTGAAGATGTATAAAGTGTAGTGAAGTCGTAACCTGAAAAGCCTAAACCGCAAGGCATGGCATAACAATTGTGCGAGTATCCGAGAGGCATGGTTAATTAAAACTGAACATGTGTCGTAAAGCTTCGTCAGGCGGCGGCCGGTGAAAGTCGGAAGTTTGAAGGTCGAGCAATTCTCATGCCACGGTAGCATTGCTCGTTGCAACCTGAAATGACTGCAAACTTAATTGCTAAACTGTAACTCAAACAATATAAAGCACCTTCCGGAGCACAGCAGGACCTAAACCTCTCAATTGTTAAGGATAGATGAAACGGAACAAGGGATGCAACAATAACTGGAGCATGGCAGTTGCAAAGAAGGTAATTGTTGTACAGAGGTATCATAGTAGTCCGAGAACGGGAAAGCCGTTCACATGGCGAAGGGTACCAGACAAGCTGATTACAGATTTAAAACGAAGTGAAGTCTAACTCCCTGAAATATGGGTTGTGAGCCATATCAAAGACTATGAACATTAAGCACAACTTCACAAGCGAACAGGAACTAAAAGAAACACTTGATTTATGAAAAGAGTAAAGCTGGAAAAGGTTTTAATGGAATACTTGAAGCTGCATTTAACGAAGTCACAATAGTCACGGCAATACACAATATAAAAAGCAACAAAGGAGCAAACACTCCAGGTATAGATGGCAGCAGGATGGACAAATACCTGCAAATGGACAAAAACAAGCTAATAGGATTGATACAGAAATCAATAAAGTACTACAAACCGAAACCTGTCAGACTAACATACATAAAGAAGGCAAATGGCAAGTTAAGACCTTTAGGAATAGCAACGGTCATTGACAAAATAATTCAGGAGTGTATAAGAATAATAATCGAACCAATATGCGAAGCAAAGTTCTATCCACAAATTTTTGGATTCAGACCATACAGAGCAACAAATCATGCTAAGAAGTTTGCAATAACACTCATAGGACTGAACACACCACAAAAGCCTACAATAGCTATAGAAGGTGACATTGAAGGATACTTTGACAACATAAATCACAGGATACTTCTAAGAAAGCTATACAGGATTGGCGTTCAGGATAAAAGAATCCTTGAAATTATAAAGAAAATGCTTGTTGCCGGATATGTGTATGACAATGAAAAATTCCAAACAGATAAAGGAACAGTTCAGGGCGGCTGCATATCTCCGTTGCTTGCAAATGTGTATTTGAATGATTTTGATTGGATGATTGGAAGAATGTATCATCACCCAAAATCCAAATACAAAAATGAGTGTAATGCCAGAACAAGTCTGAAAAGAAATGGCATCATTCCAAAATATTTAATACGTTATTGTGATGACTGGCTAATAATGACAACAATGTTGAGTGAAGCCAAAAGAATTTTATCATTTTTACAAAAATATTACAAGCATAGATTAAAACTAAACCTTTCCAAAGAAAAGACATTAATAACAAACCTTGAAGAAAACAGAGTAAAATTTCTCGGATATGAACTGCTGGCAGTCCCTCCAAGGGCACGACCTGACAATAAAGGCTATAAGGGACTGGTTGGAAAATTTTATCCCAACAAAGAGAAGGTTATAGCAAAGGTTGATAACATCTGCAAAGAAATCCTGAAATTGAAATCAATGAAGGATAAGAAGACAATGGCAGCACAAATCGAGAGAATAAACTCAATTATTACAGGAGCAGCGGAATACTATAAAGTTGCGATATACAGTAGCACATATAAATTTATGTATCATAGAATTATGCAAACAGCATATCGAACCTTCAGAAAAATATACGGCAAGAAATACAGACAACACTTGGTACAACTATCACAATTTAATAACAGACCACATAGGCATGAAAAAAGAAAAGACAAAACATTTGCAGTACAACCGGGAATGTTTAAATAATCTTGTCAAAAGGAAGTGAATAAGAGTTGTTATAAGCATTGTGAATTGCATAGGGCATTATATCAGGTTCTTTTTCTTTTATGACTTTAAGCATGGGCTCTATATCATAAAAACTTTTAATCTCTGAAACGTCAAACCCATACTTGTCTACATATTTTTTGTTAAATACCAAAGCATTTTGATGGGCGAGTTCTTTATTTGCGGGAACAGCATATATCTTTCCGTCGATGCGTGTTCCTTTGAAAAAAAGAGGGTTTAGATTTTTTATAATTCCCTGTCCATACTTATTTAACAGGGAATCCAACTCCAAAAAATTGCCATTAACTGAGTTTTGGATATAATTATTGATGTATGCAGATGTGAAGCAAATATCAAAAGGTTCTCCTGCGGATATAACAGCATTCATTTTTTTGTCATAATTCTGCCAATCTATAAGTCGCAGATCTAAAGTTGCATTAATCTTATTTCTAAGATATTTGTTTACCTCATTAAGAACAATTTCCGTATCCTTCTGGGGAGCGTTTATGTGATACCATATTATTTTATAGGGTGTAACACCTGGTGTCTCAACTTTTTCCTTTGGGGCATCACAGGAATCCAGTAGAATAATTTGAAGTAAAAAACTTATGATAAGCAATATATGAACTGTTTTTTTAGTCTTATCAAGATACTTCACCTCCCAGAAAAGCAAATTAAATATATACAAATTTTATCACTGGTAGAAAATAAGTACAATGATCTAAAGTTTTACTTTCAAGACTAAAACCAGGGATTATGAAAAGGAGAAACGATTGAAGCTCGGTACATAAGGATGCCAAAAGTTTTATTTTGGAACATATTTTAATAATAAGTCTTTATGTGTTCATTAATAAACGCTTTTTAAGAATCAAAAATATAACGAATTATATTGCTATTTATATTAATATTTTATCATTAGAATTTGGAATAAAGCAAATCGTCAAATTCGATGATATAATATTCATGATAAGTAAAAATAAATTTCTATATTTTCTATAAAATGTATCAAAAATTTATTTTATTACGAAGTCTTTATTATACCAAGTATATGTTTAATAAAGATTATTTATTCTAAGGAGGAAGAGAGAAAAATGAGAATCAAAAAATCATTAATTTGGGTACTTATATGTAGCATTATGGCTACATATTTTGTACAAGCAGCTTTAACTGTTAATGCGTTAACTCCTGTTGTACCAACTAAAGGAGCTTACGAAACAGGGGTTTACAGGAACCTGTTTAAAGAACTGGGTAAAACTGATGCTGAAATTAAGACAAAGTTGGACACTGCATGGAATTCACTTTTTAAGGGAGACAATAATTCAACTATCTACTTTGAAGTTGGATCAGACGAAGCTTTTATTGAAGATATCAATAATGGTGATTGCCGAAGCGAAGGTCAATCATATGGAATGATGATCTGTGTTCAGATGGATAAGCAGACAGAGTTTAATAAGCTTTGGAAGTTTGCAAGAAACCATATGTACCAGTCAAGCGGACAATTTAAAGGATTTTTTGGATGGCAATGTAACGTAACCCCACCATATTCACTTAAAGATACTACTCCTGCATCTGATGGTGAAGAGTATTTTGCAACATCACTATTATTTGCTGCAAGACGTTGGGGCAACGGTACTGGAATTTACAATTATGAAGCCGAAGCACAGGCTTTATTGGATGCAATGCTTCATCAGGCAGACGATGGACAGGGATACAACATGTTTAACAATAACTCAAATCAGGTAGTTTTTTGCCCAAGTGCTGGTAATTATGATTTTACAGATCCTTCATACCATCTTCCAGGTTTTTATGAATTATGGGCATTGTGGGGACCTACAAGAGATAGGGCAAAATGGCAGACAATAGCAGCAACCAGCAGGAGCTTTTTTCAAAAAACAACCCACCCTTCAACAGGATTAGGACCTGATTATGCGAATTTTGACGGTTCTCCCAAAAGTGTTTCATGGGGCGGTAATCATCAAGACTTTATGTACGATGCTCAGCGTATAGCAAATAATATTGCATTTGACTATGCTTGGTGGGCTAAAGATTCATGGGCAAAAACCCATGCTGATAGAATACAGGATTTCTTTGTAAAACAGGGTTTAACTACATATACAAATACTTATACACTAAGTGGATCACCAACTGGTAACGAGCATCAAATGGCTCTTGTAGCAATGAATGCTGTTGCAAGCCTTGCAGCTACAAAAGACCAGGCATATGACTTTGTTAATGAACTATGGAAGTTAAATCCTCCAACAGGAAAATACAGATATTATGACGGCTGTCTATTGTTCTTTGCTTTACTTCACTGTAGCGGTAATTTCAAGATTTGGGGTGCTCCAAATGTTGTTGATCCAACGCCGACTCAGAGTCCAACATCAACAAATAGTCCTACAACTACTAAAGTTCCTTTAGTACAAGGTGATCTCAATAATGATGAAGTTGTTAATATGGCGGATGTTATACTGTTAGCAACCAAATTCAACTCAGTTATAGGAGACGGAAAATATGTAGCAGCGTATGACATAAACAATGACGGTGTTATAAATATGGCAGATGTTATAATCATAGCAACAAACTTTGGTAAAACAGCACCTGTTGTTATTAATACTTCAACAAACACGCCAACAAACACGCCGACAACTACACCAACTAATACCCCAACACCTGTTCCAAGTCCAAAAGTAACCATTAAGATTATGCCTTTAGGTGATTCAATAACTGATGGATTTAATGTACCAGGCGGATACAGGATTAAACTCTGGAAGAATATAACAAGTAATGGTCAGTTAGTTGATTTTGTAGGATCAATGAACAATGGTCCTTCAGATCTGGGAGACAAGAATCATGAAGGGCATTCAGGTTGGACAATCAGCCAGATTGATACAAATATAAATACTTGGATGGATTCATACAAACCCCAGATAGTACTTCTTCATATTGGTACAAATGATATGTATAATACTACATCGGGTCCTCCAGAAAGGCTAAGCACTTTAATTGACAAAATATGTGCTAAATTACCGACTGGCGGTAAACTTTATGTTTCAAACATTATCCCATTCCCTAGACAGTCATCATTTGTATCTGCGTATAATTCAAAAATACCTGGAATCGTTCAACAAAAAGCAAGTGCCGGTAAACCTGTATACTTTGTTGATATGTTTAGTGCAATATCAGACTCTGACCTTGCAGATGGTATTCATCCAAATGCCACAGGATATAATAAAATGGCTGATGTTTGGTATAATGCAATAAAGAATGATTTAAACTGACATATTCATATGGAAGTTGTTTTAATTATACAAATGGAGACAGGGAAAACTTGTCTCCATTTGTGATTATTGAAGATTCCTTATATAAAAAAACAGGATATAGCGTGAGAATAAATCAAGTTAAAGAATTTGTCAAAGTTCAGATATCAGAGGACCCAGTAAGTATCAGTTCCAAAAGTTGCAAACTTTTTGTCTGTAATATCACGTTATATTAAATATACTTATCATGTGAAGAATGGAACACCCTATAAAAAGCAAGACCATGAAAATGCCTTGTAGCGTGCACATTAAATACTTATGTTTTGGAGGAAAAATGAAATATTTAAATAGCATGTGGCAAATGATTATAAAAAGCAATGAAGAGGAATTTATTTCCAGAATTATTATATATCGCTGCAAATCCGTAGTCTTTGTAGGACTCTCCATTATTTGATTCATATGTGATTTGTTTTTTTCTTAAATCACAATCATTATATTGTAAATCATTAAATAATTCATTATTCATACTTTTCTCAAGAAGTTTAAGATCATTTAAACGCATATCTTGCTTCTTTTTATCAAAAGTATAAAAATCTCCAATTACCTTAAGCTCCACATTTGGATATTCCATCAATAATGAATCAAGAGTATTCATTATTGTTTCGATATGCCACTCACATAGACCTTCATCAAAATCAGGTGTCCAGTATTGTATAATTTCTTTATTCACTTCTTTCCTCCCTCAATTAATGTTTTAAATTTTAAATGGGTGTAAGCCGCTTACTGTTCCTATTAAAAATTTATAAAGAAAACAGGATAGCAAAAAGGAATTCGATTATTGAGAGTTACCTTTCAATGTTATAGCCGCTATGGTTCTGACAAAAAAGTGATTTTCTTTTTTGGAAGGTTCATAGCGAAATCGGGAAAACGCAGCACTATTATTGATGATTAGAGGCTCTTTTATCATACATTTTATAGGTATAGGGTTTAAATAATTTTTTAACTTCTATATTTCTTGACTTTTATACTTCTTTATCGTACATATCAATGCTTTGAAGCATATACTTTTGGCCCTTTTCTTCGGAATACGCAGCTATCTTCAAAACAATCCAAATGTTTTAAATATGTCATTTTTTTCTTTCATTAACTCTTTGATTTTAGGAATAAAAAGATTTTCTACACTTTCAATTTCTATATCAGTAATTGTATTTTTTCCATATTTTAAGGAAAAAGCTTTATCAAGTGATACAATCATAGTTCTAAATAAGTGTAAAAATGAAAATAAATGAGCTTTATGTGTTTCAAAATCATCACAATATGGAACAGAAAAATATAGTTTTTTTTCATCAATAAAAGTTACATCATGATTTATATGGAAGTATTCATAATTCATATGCATAAATAAATCATTAATATTTGTTAAAGTATTTCGAAACTCTTTGCTATAAGTAATGCTAGATATTAAACCTTTTTTTCGAGTTCTTTAAAATAAATTTTTCTTTCCTTATCATCATTCCGTCTTTTTATTAATTCTTTTCTATTTTTCCAGATATCAACTAAAGAAGGGTTATCAAGAAATTTACCAATTAACAAAAGGCTTTCTAATGCTGGTCTAAAAACAACCCAAGCATCATATAGCTGATAATTACTAATAAGATTAAAAGCATTACACGCTTGTCTATCAATAATCAAAAGAAATATGTTTAAACTTACATGAGTTTTACCATTTATATCTCTTTCTTTTGAAATAAAATATCTTAAAGATTCAAACTTATTGAGCGTATCTTGAAATACATTTAATTCAGTACTATAGTTCATTAGAAAAACTTCCCTATTAAATTTAAAATTACACGAAACTTACATTTCGTTGGTTTCAATACAGGGATAAGGGTAGCTGTTATGTTAATTTACGGGATTTACCTTGCAGTACATGACAGTTATCTTAACTTATTATGATAAGTCCATGATAATTAAAGCTTTCCACGTTGTTTACATGTAAACAACGTTATCCAATAAAACTAAAGATTTAAAATGCCCTCACTATATGAAATATAATGAGAGCATTTTTTAACTTTAGAAATTTTTGAGTTTTTCCGTTTCCTCTAGTATTGACTTTTTGTCAATACGCTCAAATAGAATGCTTACATTATCTATTATTAAACCCGATGTTACCTCTATATATCTCCACCCTTCAGTTTTTATCTTAAGAATATTCTGAATCTTTGCTGATGAAAATGGCAAAAAGGGACTCAATAATATTGATAAGTTGGTAATTATTTGAACACATGTATGGAGTGCCTCTCCACATTTATCAATATCTTCTTTTACCGAAATCCATGGCCGTTCATCATCAAAATATTTGTTTGCAGAACGTATAAATAAAAATACAGTCTCAATGGCATCCTTAAAATTCCCCCGCTCAATTAAGTCTCCAACTTTACCATAGAGTTCAATAAGTGATTTTTTTATATCAGGATGACACTGACCTTCCGGTACTTTACTTTCAAATGACTTTTGGATAAACACCAGAGTCCTGTTAACAAAATTTCCATATGCCCCAAGCAATTCGCCATTGTGGCTATTTATGAATTCTCTCCATGAGAAATCAGTATCTCTCTTTTCAGGCCCGTTAGCTATGAAAAAGTAACGAATAGTATCCGGGTTATATCGTTCAAGAATATCCTTTATCCAAACTGCCCAGTTCTGGCTGGTGGAAACCTTTCTACCTTCAAGTGTCATATACTCACTTGAAATAACCTTATCAGGCAAGTGAAAGTTACCATGCACAGTGAGCAATGCTGGCAGTATGATTGTATGAAACGGAATATTGTCCTTACCATGTACATAATAATGCAGGGATTTAACATCTGTCCAAATTTTCTGCCAATCAGAAATTCTTTCTTGCAAACATTTTCTACTTACAGATAGATATCCCAAAACTGCTTCTACCCAAACATATATCTTCTTATTCTCAAACCCATCCAAAGGGACTGGTATACCCCATTCCAAATCTCTAGTAACAGCTCTGTCCCGAAGCCCTTCATCAGCATATCTTTTTGAAAGACTTACAGCATTAGATCTCCATCCACTTGAATTGCTGATATATTCCTTAATAAATTCTTCTATTCTCGACAGTGCCAAAAACAAATGCTCTGAAGGCCTAAATATAGGCGAACCACCACAAATACCGCATTTTTTGTCTTCCAGGCTGGAGGGTTCCAAAAGAGAACCACATACGTCACACTGGTCACCCTTTGCATTACTTCCGCACTTTGGACATTTACCTATAACGAACCTGTCAGGTAAAAACTGATTGCAAGAGTTGCAAAATGCTTGTTCTATAGTTTTCTTGTAAATGTATCCGCTATTCAAAATATTAGTGAAAAAATTCTGAACAAAACTAATATGATAGGAATCATTAGTTTTACTATACAAGTCATAAGAAAACCCAAGCTTCTCAAAACATTCTTTGAACTCATTGTGGTAATAGTTCGCAATGTTTTCGGGAGAAATGCCTTCCTTGTTAGCCCTGATTTGAATAGGAGTACCATGGCAATCACTTCCTGATACATAACATACATTATACCCTTTTAGCCTGAAATACCTTGCCAGAACATCACCTGGCAACAAAGCAGCAATATGTCCAATATGGAGCGACCCATTTGCATAAGGCCACGCTCCTCCGATAAACACGCTCATTGTTTGCACCTCCTCAAAATTTATATGTTTAAATGTTAATTTCTAAAACACAAATAAAAAAGCCCTCACCTCCAGGTATTATCCTGGGGACGAGAGCATTAAACTTCGTGTTACCACCCCGGTTCACTGATGACTTACGAACATCAGCCTCAATAAGTACGTCAGAATAAATGAATCCTGATTATACCCCGGCACTGTAACGGGTGCACCCGTCGCAGCCTAAATCAATAAGATATTCGGTGCGAATGCTCCAAGACCATGTTCAGCCATCTATTCCTTACTCCTTCTCAGCATATAGGAGTTCTCTGTAAAAGACATTAATGACTTACTCTTCTTTTCATTGCATCATTATTAATCCTTTATTATATTTTAGTATTGATAACTTTATCAGTCAATATACAAATTTCATGCTTTATCATACAGCTTACCTCTAAGATTAGCAAGTTCAGACTTCAGCCTTTTGTTTTCCCCAGTTTTGCAGAGAGTTTTAAAATAGTATAACCCGAATGTATTATTAACACTGATATTTTCGGGTATTTTTATGACAAATTTTTGTCAAAAAACACTGGTTTAAATGGATATTTAAAAGATTTGCTTGGTGGAAATACTTTAAAGTATGTTGCTAATAAAGACATGAAAGCCTTTGCTAAGGATCTAAAGACCATATATACTGCCCCAGACGAAAAAGCAGCTTTAAAACAGCTAGAGGCAGTCACTCATAAGTGGGATGAAAAATACCCGACTGCAATGAACCGCTGGAAGGACAATTGGGATGCCATCAGCCCTATTTTTAAGTTCTCTTCTGATGTAAGGGTAGCCTTTTACACGACGAATTCTATCGAATCTTTGAATTCATCTTACCGAAGATTAAATCGACAGAGCAGTGTATTTCCAAGCTCTCAGGCACTTTTAAAGGCATTGTATTTGGCTACTTTTGAAGCAACAAAAAAATGGACTATGCCTTTACGAAATTGGGGTAAGGTGTATGGTGAATTGTCAATCATGTTTCAAGGGCGTTTAGGATAAATTTTAAGGAGCTAAGAACAATTAATTCTTAGCTCCTGCTTTTGCATATTTGTCATTCGTGCAAACTGGAAGTTGTCGGAGAACGGTGGTACGTTCTTTTCCGAAATGCGACCGTACTTTCCTACAAATTCCGAAATTCTTTTCTCCGTACCAGTTCATAACGGCAGCATAGAAGAATCTGCTACCGGGTTAAGGGTTTTTGACGTGCGTTTTCATATACGGTTTTGGCTCCGCACCATACGAGATACAGTGCCACGACAATCGAGCCTGCCAAATCAAGTCGCCGTGCAACCTCTGTTCCCGGCATTAGCATTACTACAATGAGCACGCCGGTCACACAGATATCCACCAGTGATTTGGCACGGTACAGCCTGCTCTGCACTTTCAGTATCGCACTATCGCCGTTTCTGCTGAGAACCGTATAGCGTACCCAGAAAATCGTGTTGGCAACAGCACCCATCGCGGCGATAGCAAGTCCGGCGATGACGTTGCCTTTATCTGCGTTTCCGCCGAAAACTGCGAATATGACCATGAATATGCCGCTGACGCACATCATCCCGCCGACAAACAGGTTTGAGCACAGTTCCATGTGCACTTTCAAAGCTGCATCCATCCCACCATCGCGATTCGTTCTGCGATACACGACAAAGGCCACTATGATAGCCAACAACTCCGCACTCCTGCGGAAAAAGTCCGCGATCTGCGTGGAGCTTCTTCCGGCGATAAGTCCCAGCCCTACAACAAGAGGCCCTGGTGCACTCATAATCACAGACATCAGCAACGTCCGGCTGCCAATCTTGCTTTGCATCAGACCACCCCCGCCAGATTCAGATTTGTCTTTATCTATACTTTATCCCAATAGAAAAAAAAGTGCAATCAAATATTGACAAAAAATGCACTTGAATATATAGTCAAAGAGCAGATGGCACTCAAATAAGTCTTCATCCGCTCTAAAAATTATCATAGAATTCCCTATTTACAGAAAAATTTTCACAGGCAGAATTTATGGCAATAAGTTACGATATTCTGTTCCATTACTACTCATACCCCCTATAGTAGGTTTTTGTGGAGTGTTCAGTCCTATGAGTGTTATTGCAATCTTCATAGCATGATTTGTTGCTCTGTATGGTCTGAATCCAAAATTTTGTGGATAAAACTTTGCTTCGCATATTGGTTCTATTATTATTCTTATACACTCCTGAATTATTTTGTCAGTGATCGTTGTTCTCTGATGTGGGGGCCCCGCGTAGCTTTACCATAAAAGATATATAACAAGTATTCATTGACACTATTGCTTCTTTATATTTTGAAGCTTCTATGAAGGACTTAAACATACACTTCAAAAACATCCTAAGAATTGTGTATCGAAATAGATTTTTTGACCAAATTATCTGTTGATATCTGGATAGCAATGGGTGCATGACCTTATACATAGCACAATATAAAAAGCAAGTAACGGCTCGATTTCTACTTTCTCTTTTTTTGTTTTTCGTTCGTGCAGAGAAACACTTCTTTCATGTCATCCCTTACTCATCTGCTGCAACCTGAGCATGAGGCAGTATCCTGAATACTATTTTGTTATAATGATTTCCGCTTCCCCGAAAAGACATATTCATTGTATCTCAACCAAGCCATTAGTACACATCTGGCTTGCAGTATCTGCATGAATATTTATCGCATATTTTACACTCACAGTAAGTAATTGGCTTCATTTTAGTACATTCACCACCGTCCCTGCAATCTTCGTTCTCACACTTAAAACAAAGACACGTGCTAGTATGTACACACCCGTTACATTGACCAGCAAAATCCTTACAAAGGAAATCTTTTACTTTAGTAAATAGCGACATCGTGCGCCCTCCCTCATCCAATTAACTTTAATATATAGCTGTAGTTGGTCTTACAAGCCTATGCAAACTGGCTATTTGCACTTTTGGATTTCCCGTAATGAAAGCCCTAAGAGCGATGCCCCCCATTTCAGAGAATGCCTTGGAGCCATTGCGATATTGGGCAATGCTGAACCCCAAAACATGCTCTCCATTCAAATTGCCCAATGTCGTAATGGCTTTCGTTGGACTAAGCTGTAACCACGCATTACCGATTAGGTTTT